>JAFWPB010000016.1 GCA_017545245.1 Clostridiales bacterium | reverse complement strand
TCCGACTTAAAAGCAGTCGGAAATCGGTATTTCCCATTTCCCGACTTACGCGGAAAGAACAGGGTCTGATAGTTGGTCAGATAGAGACACAAATCAGACCAGATGTCAGACTTTCCGAAAAGAAAAAGCCGAAGGGAAAGTGCTTTTGTAGCGGAGGGAATACCTCTAAAACTCGGATCTCCGACTTATGCGCTTCTCAAAAGCTGCAAAAAAGCGAGGCGTCTCAATGTGATTTGCATCATTTTGAGACAGCCCCTTTTTTCGTTTCTGTAGAAATCATTTGCCATGGTTTTAAATCTTTTTCTGTAGCCACAAAAGGTCATACCAGCGGTCGAATTTCTTGCCGATGTCTTTCATGTGGGCTACTTTCTCGTAGCCCATGCGTGTGTGAAAGTTGTAGCTTCCGTGCGTCAGGTATTCGTCCTCTTCTTTGCTAAAAGCAACGCCGGCCAATAGGTTTATGATGCCATTCTCTTTCAAGTGCTTTTCAAGCTCCTGATAGAGAAGGGAACCGATCCCTTGTCTTCGATAATCCTTATCCAGATAGATGGAGTTGGCCACAGACCAGGCATAAGCTTCACGGCAGCTATACGGGCTAGAGTAAGCATAGCCGACGATCTGACCGTCCTCTTCCGCAACCAGATACGGGTATTTTTCCATGACCTTTTTCATGCGCTCCTGAAACTCGGCAACAGTCGGGACTTCGTATTCAAAAGAGACTGCGGTATTGAGGACATAGTAGGAGTAGATTTCCACCAGTCTCTGAGCATCTTCTAACTTTGCATTACGTATGTTAATCATCGTTTTCTTCTTCCTTCCGGCAGGCTTCGTTATAGATCTTCAGCGCTTCCAGGACTTTCTCCTGCTCCGTCTTGCTCATTCGTGAGAAGACCTTTTTAAAAGCTGCATTCATGTCGTTTTCGATCTTTTCAAACCTTGACTGTCCCGCATCGGTCAGAGTCAATACCACACAGCGCCGATCGTTTTTCGAGGGCTCTCTTACGACATAGCCTTTCTGGACAAGTTCTTCGATACTCCGGCTGATGCCGCTCTTATCGAGGTGGAGTTGCTTGGCCAGATCCTTGATGCATATACCGGGGTTCCGTCCGATTTCTACGACCAAAAAGCACTGGGACTTGTTTACACTGCATTGGCAGCAGTCACTGCGGTTTATGTTTTCCAGATGGCATTCCAGTTCACGGGTCAACTCACGAAACTGTTTTACTTTGTCCATTTTGTATCTCCTTTTTCTCTGTCGATTTGCCTCACTTGAATAGATGATAAATACAATAGTTGCAAAAGTCAACAATTATTCAAAAAAGATTCCGGGGAATATCTTCATAAGAAAAACCTTGGAACCATCGTTGATTCCAAGGTTTTATGTGAGTAACACTATCGTGACGATATCGTATGAGATCAGAGCGATTGCTTCAGGATCTCGCGGACCTCGTCTTTGGAAAGGACTTTGTAGCCGCCTTCGAGAATAAGGGTTGCTTCTGTGATGCCGTCGATCATGTCCTCGGTTGCCCCAAGCTCCGAGATGTTGAGCGAAACACCGATCTTCTTCATCCAGACTTCCATAGAGGAAAGTCCTTCCAGTGCTACCTGCTCGTCGGTTTTTCCTTCAGAAGAAACATTCCATACTTCCTCTGCAAATCTCTTAAACTTCTTGACTCCGTAAAGAAGGATATAGCGGTAATAGGGGAGAGAGACAGCGGAAAGGGTCATGCCGTGGGTAGCATCTGTATAAGCACCGACCGCCTGACCGATCATGTGGACCATCCAATCAGTGCTTTTGCCGCGGGAGATCAATGTGTTTAATGCCCAAGTGGCTGTCCACATGATGTTGGATCTTGCTTCGTAGTCTTCCGGATTCTCGATGGCGATGAGAGAACTGTGGATCAGAGACTTCATGAGGGCTTCCGCGAGATAGTCGCTGGTGTTGTCGTCTTCGCCGGAAAAGTACTGTTCGCAGATGTGGTTAAAGATATCGTAGATACCTGCCACCATCTGGCGCTTCGGAAGAGAGAAGGTGAACTTCGGATTCAGGATCGAGAACTTTGGCATCACTTCCTCGCCGAAAACGTGACCGATCTTCAGTTTCTGTTCGTGGTTGGTGATGACAGATCCGGCATTCATTTCGGATCCGGTTCCGGCCATGGTCAGGATGCAGCCGACAGGAACGATCTCGCATGTGGGCTCTTCGAACCGGATGTAGTATTTGTCCCATGGATCTTCGTTGCAGTGCACGGAGACGGATACGGCCTTGGCATAGTCGCAGCAGGAACCGCCACCCACGGCCAGAAGGAGATCCACATTATTGTCACGTGCAATCTTTACTCCTTCGCGAAGTTTCTCGATAGTCGGGTTCGGCATGACACCTGCGTCCTCAATGATGTTCTTCCCGTTGTCTTTCAGGATCTTCACGATCTGATCGTAGATCCCGTTTCTCTTGATGGAACCGCCGCCATAAATGAGCTGGATGTTCTTTCCATACTTCGGAAGCTCTTCATTCAGATACGAAAGAGAGTCATCTCCGAAATAGAGTTTGGTTGCGTTCTTGTAGCTGAAATTACCTAACATTGCTTTTCCTCCTTGCATTTTGCTTTATTTTGTTATGTTTAACATTGTTACAAATATTGACATATCAGGCTTTGTGCCATATGAGCGAGTTTGCCGCTAAAATCACTTTTGGATGGACGTGATTACGTCTTCGTTCACTCCATGCTGAGCGTGATGGTCACATCGCCGTTGGAAAGAAGCTCCGTCATCTCGTCTTCGGACAGATCGATCCTGCCAAGACGGGTATAGGACCAGGAATTGGAACCGTAGAAAATGACGATCTGGTCTCCCGAATAAAGAACGATATCCCCGGATGAAGTAGTGGTCTGGGAATCATTCCTTGTGATGCTTTGTCCGATCGGACCGACCTGCTCAAATCCACCATACATCGACATCTCGATGGTAAGACTATCCTTCGCAAGTGCTTTTAGATCAGAAACGGAATCATTATCTTCCCAAATTACAGGAACTTGCTGATCTCTGATTTTCAGTACCATGGTTTTCTCCTTTGCTGTTTCCGCTGTGGTTTCTGATACGGTTGTTTCCGTTTCGGAAGATGCGGCAGTTTCCATTGAGGTGTCTTCCGAAGTTGTTGCTTCGGTGGCTATCGTCGTGTTCTCCGCCGATGCTTCCGTAAAAGCACTTGTTTCTGTTGTTTCTGCTTTCCCTGCACATCCACTCATACAGATTGCAGAAGATAAAAGCAGGATCAATATTCTTTTTTTCATGTTCGATCAACCGTCCTTTTCATCTTCTGTCCAGGTGAGAACACCGGTCTTCTGGGCGATTTCATATCTGCCAATCTTATAGTCCAGTTTTTCCAGAGCGATATCGTATTTCTTTCTGGCTTCGAGAATGGATTCGCGTGCTTCTTTCAGAAGATTGGTCCGGGCATCGATCGTTGAGTCTCCTTCCTGAAATAACTTCACATATTCGATGAGCATTTCGACAGGCATACCGGCATCGCGAAAACAGATCGCATTTTCGACCCAGGCGATATCCGTTTCCTGATAATCCCGTATTCCGCCCGGTGTTCTTGTCACTTCCGGGATCACCCCGACACGCTCGTAGTAGCGGAGGGTATCAGCTGTAATATCGTACTTTTCACAGACTTCTTTAATGGTCATATGCATCCTCCTGATCGTCCGATCCATCAGTTGATATGTTTATTCTACAACTTGGAGTTAACTCCAAGTCAAGAGAGAATTTAGATTTATTTCTGAGAGTGAAAACGAATTCATAATGAATCAAGATTAGGCGAAAACGCATGATATAATTGAGTACAGAAATAGCGTGTGGGTCTGAAGAATATAGGTAAAAAACCGAAGTAGTGTACGATGAAGCTGTATAAATTTGGAAATCCGAATGCGGACATAGTATTGATCCAGCCGGTCGATGATCACGATCTGGAAGGAATAGAGAATGAGGTTTCTGTCATAGCCGAAAGCTGTGGGAGAGACTTCTTTCTGATCGCCTGTCAGGTCGAAGACTGGAATAAAGATCTTTCTCCGTGGAAAGCACCTGCCGTTTTCGGGAAAGAAGACTTCGGAGATGGTGCCGAAGAGACTCTTCGGAAAATACTTGCTCTCTGTTCGGATGAAGGGAAGACCTACTATATCGGCGGGTATTCGCTCGCAGGGCTTTTTGCTCTGTGGGCCGCCTTCCGGACTGACCGCTTCACCGGGGTCGCTGCAGCATCTCCGTCGATATGGTTTCCGGGATTTCTTGATTACATGAAAGAGAAGAAGATTCAGGCGGATTCTGTGTATCTCAGTCTCGGTGACAAAGAAGAGAAGACACGTAATCCGGTGATGGCAACTGTGGGGGAGAGGATCCGTGAGACTTATGATTTGCTAAAAGATCGTGGCATCCGCTGTGTGCTTGAATGGAATGAGGGAAACCATTTCAAAGAACCGGATATCCGCACGGCGAAAGCTTTTTCCTGGCTTTTGGGAAACAGAAAGAAAACGGTACGTGTCGTCGCTGCCATTATCCGCGATGGAGACCGGATCTTCGCGACACAACGCGGGTACGGTGCTTTTAAAGACGGATGGGAATTCCCCGGAGGTAAAATCGAAGAAGGAGAGACTCCGCAGGAAGCGCTCCGACGTGAGATTCGGGAAGAACTGGACGCAGAGATCGTTGTTGGTGATCTTCTTGTGACGGTGGAATATGATTATCCGGAATTTCATCTTTCCATGGACTGCTTCTGGGCAGAACTGGCAAAAGGTTCGAAGATGAAACTTCTGGAACATGAAGCGGCGAAGTGGCTCTCTTTCGAGGAACTGGATTCAGTGAACTGGCTTCCTGCTGATATCGAAGTGGTGAAAGCTATAAAGTAACTTCTTCTTTGATAAAATATATGATATGACTATAGAAACATCAGGAAAAGAACCTAAAAGGAGAAAAAATATGAGACTATCGAGATAGGTTCATGGAATAAACCATTTGAAGAAAAGGATCAATAACAGAGGTTAGTACGGAAAATAATCAGGAAACGCAACTATGGATATTAGACTTGTACCTTTATCGGAAGATGACAGAGAACAGTTTATTCTGGATAATCAGGAGGCTTTCAATTACGGAGCTCTTCAGGAATTTGGATGCCGTGATGATCATTTCGAGAAAGACGGGCAGATCATTTCCAGAAAGACCATCGAAGATTCAATCGACGCAGGTGAAGCATACCGGATCGTTCAGGACGTGGAGAAAGTAGGCGGTGTAATCATAAAAACCGAAGGGGACAGAGGCGATCTTGAGATACTGTTTGTATCTCCCAGAGTTCACAGCAAAGGAATCGGATACGCTGCCTGGTGTGAAGTCGAGAAACTGCATCCGGAAGTAAAGATATGGGAGACCGTTACGCCGTATTTCGAGAAGAGGAATATCCACTTCTACGTAAACCGCTGCGGTTTCCACATAGTTGAATTCTTTAACAGCCATCACCCGGATCCTAATGATCCTGATGAGTGTGAGAACAATATGAATGACCGGTTCCCCGCAGGCATGTTCCGGTTTGAGAAAAGATTATGATTCCAATTAGATAAGAGGTGATCAGATCAAAATGAAAGTTCTAATTGTTTATTGTCATCCAAGTAAAAACAGTTTCACATACGAAGTGAAAGAGACTTTTATCAAAGGGCTGAAGAGTGCAGGGCATACATATGTAATTTCTGATCTGTATGCTGATGGCTTCAATCCCGTGATGTCGGAGAAAGAGTATATAAGAGAAGGATTTTATAATATGGATAGTCCCGTAGCGGAGGACATTCTTTCTGAGCAGAAAAAGATAAATGAAGCAGATACAATAGCCTTTATTTACCCTGATTTTTGGACTTCGTCTCCCGCTATGTTAGAGGGATGGTTTCAACGGGTATGGACTTACGGATTTGCATATGGGGATCAACCATCCATGAAATGTCTGGAAAAAGCATTATTCTTGATTACCATGGGCGGGTCATTAAAAGATGAGGTAAGAAGAACTCAGTTGGAAGCAATGAAGACAGTTATGGTTGGTGACCGGATCAGGAACAGAGCAAAAACCTGCGAAGTATATGCTTTTGACGAGATGACCAGAGGCCATGGCAATGATGCTAACAGGAATGAAAACTTCGGTAAGCATCTGAGAAAAGTATTTGAAATTGCAGCAAGATTATAAAAAAGGGAAATCAGAAATATACTATACTTACTACCTGATTATTTCATCCAGTCCAATTTGCCTTATGAGAAGGTTGGCCAGAATGAACCAGTATGCATTGCGGATGAAGGCCCATTTGAGATACGGGATTTTTGGGAATGTCAAACTTCGATGATATAATACTTAAGAACGAGAAAATTCCATAGTCGAGATAATCAGCAGTAGAGCAGTTCAGACTGGCAGGAAGCAGATATATGAAAAACAGAAATAATGCCATTGTAACAATAGAAGAGATTAAGGAAATCATCGATAGGCGTAATCTCGAAAGTCAGATCAACGATGGTTTTGACAATCAGAAAGAAGAGCATTTTACATACATTGAAGTTTTTCACGGAGATACTAAGCTTATGCTTGATCTTGCCGGCGCATATACGATCTATTTAGGGGATTGGCACGGACATTACTATACTGATGAAATACATGACATGAGAGAATTCCGTCAGGTTCTGGTGGATCTTTTGGACAGCAAGATGTGTTCGGTTGGCTGTTTTCGCGAGCGGAATGGTGTGGAGAACTGGTGTGGCTCATCTATCGAGTTCAGAGAGAATCTTGACCGGGATTACTTTCAAAGAAAGTATGGGGGCGACAGGATCATCCGTTGTAAATTTTTTGATGAAACTCTGAATCGGGTATTTATGACGTGATGGTTTATATGCACGTATTATCCTGATTATACGAGCCAGGAGTAACCCGGCTCGTATTGTATAATGGAACATATAATCAGCAGTTTTATAAACCAATAGCTTGTGTTTTCTATATCATAATTATGATATAATCATGATAAGTAAATGATAAGGCGGATTCGATTATGATAAATATAAGACCCGTTTCAGATTTAAGAAATAAGTTTTCTGATATTGAGAAAACCGTAAGCGATGGAGAACCTGTTTTTCTTACTAAGAACGGATATGGTTCTATGGTCGTTATGAGCATTGATGCTTATTCCAGGCTGACACAAAATGTTGAACAGGCATTGGACGAAGCTGATGAATTTGCAAGAAATAACAGAGAGAGAATGACTCACGAGGAAGTGTTCGGTCAATTGCGGAGTCAGTTAAATGGCTGAAGTCAAATACACACTTCAGTATCTCCCAACTTTTTACACTGATCTTGAAGAGCATGTGATGTACATTTCACATGTTCTTAAGAATGTTCAAGCTGCCAATGAATTACTGAACGATGTTGAAAATGCTATTCTTGACCGGCTTCCTGTCGCAGAATCTTTCGAGCCTTATCATTCAAGAAAAAAACGTGAGAATCCGTATTACAGGATATATGCAAAGAACTATGTCATTTACTATGTTGTTATTCCTAACGGAAGGAACAAGACGATAATGGAAGTTCGTCGGATCTTACACGGTTTGCAGGACAGGGACAAAGCATTATGAGTTTCAGAGTTTATGAGATGAGACGTTCCTGCAAAGATATCTCGTCTGCCCGGATGCAGTGTATTCCTTTTGACAGACGGTATCTGGAGCAATACAAGTCCGGTTATAATGCGGCTTTCCGTCCAATGAGAGAGGCGCTGAACATTAAACCATATGACTGGTATCATGACAGTAATAAGATACTGGATAAGTCCTCAGATATATTTATTCTTATTGAGGAGGAAGAGCTGATCGGTTCAGTTGCCTGTTACGGAAATGAGATCGATGATCTCTTCGTAGTAGGAGCATACCGTCACAAGGGATATGGAAAACAACTCTTGATATGGGCTATGGATCACATAGCATCATCAGGGTACGATGAATTGATATTACATGTTGCAGAATGGAATCGGAGTGCTGTTCAAATGTATAAAAATGAAGGTTTTGGAATCGTTAAAACAGATGTTATATCAGTATAGAAAATCAGGAATATATTGCACTAAGATTATTTGGAGAAATATATTGTGTATCTTGGATATATAATACTTGCATGGCAAGTATAAAATAAGGAAAACTTGATAAGATTGTCTCAGGATACATCCCTTGAGGTGATTTCTAAACAAAAACTGAGCAGGAATGAAGTCCAGGTGGTTTTTATAAAACACTGATTGGTTCAGGACGCTTGAATGAGGTGTGTGAAAAATGCAATTTAAAGAAGGATCAGGCTGGAGAGCCTGCTATGATGAGAAGACGGGGATATACACGGCCGAACGCAAAGGCTGTGGATATCACGACCTCTATGAAATAACAGAAGAGATCTTTAAGGGTCTTGTGGATGGGATGCGCGATGAAGACTCATACAAGCTGATTACTAAAGGCCGGCATCTCTATATGGATGTCAATGACCGGTGCGGTCCGCCGTATACGGTCGTTTTCGATGATGATTACGAGAAACTCTGTCCCTGGGCGAAAGCGAAGTCAAGTGGCCGGGTATGGCCGGATGAACTGACCGATGCTGCGGTAGAAATCTTTGAATCCGAAAAGAATAACCGGGAACAGAGAAGAAAGAAAAGAGAGAAAAGAGAGAGTAACAAAGACAGCGAAGGAGAATCCCAATGATCTCGGCAGAAGAGGCAATCAAACGTCTAAAAGAGGGAAATAAGCAATATGTTGCTGCGGATACCTTTCAGATGGATGTATCTCCGACGACGCTGGAGCATTTTGCAAAAAACGGGCAGGAACCGTATGCCATCATTATCGGATGCTCGGATTCACGCGTGATCCCGGAAAGAATCTTCCATGCGGCCATCGGAGATTTGTTTACGATACGTGTGGCCGGAAATGTGATCGACGATCATCAGCTGGGAAGTATCGAATATGCGGCAGGGCATCTGGGAACGAATCTGATCGTTGTGCTCGGGCATACCCAGTGTGGTGCCGTTACGGCGGCGATCCACCATGATCCGGAGGGCTACATCAAGTTCATCACCGATGAGATCAAGCAGGCGATCGGAAGTGAAACCGACGATTATCAGGCGGCACTTCTCAATGTGAGAAGAAGTGTGGAGATCATAAAGTCCAGTCTTCTGATCCAGAAAGACGAGGAAACCGGACTGAAGGTCGTCGGCGCGATCTATCGGATCGAAGACGGCACCGTGGAGTTTGACGTTTGATTTTTTTGAGAAAACATCCTAAAATCGGCAATTTTTCTCAGGATAAACATACTAAAATCGGCAAATTTGATCTAAACAAACATCCTAAAATCGGCAAATTGTTTAATTGACCCTGTTTTTGTGCTATTCTTAATATATGAAAAGTTAGGAGGAGCCATTATGCTAAAACGCAAAGTATATAGTCAACTTCTAAAATGGAAAAACAGTAACAACAAGAAGTGTCTGATTCTTAAAGGGGCAAGGCAAGTTGGAAAGACATATGTGATTCGCGCATTTGGTGAAGCTGAGTACGAAAGTTTCATAGAGATAAACTTTTATCGTCAGCCTGAATTAAAACAGGTCTTCAGCGGCGGTCTTTCAGGAGAAGAAATCTATAAGAGAATGACTGCGAGTATGCCGGGTATTAAATTGATCCCGGGAAAGACACTGGTTTTTCTTGATGAGATCCAGAAATGTGCAGCTGCAAGAACAGCATTAAAATTCCTAGCAGAGGATGGCAGGTTTGATGTCATCGCATCAGGATCATTATTGGGGTTATCTTATGGTAAAGACGCGGATAAAGAGGTTGAAGAAGTCGAGTCTATCCCGGTAGGGTATGAGATACCTGTAATGATGTACTCTTTAGATTTTGAGGAGTTCCTCTGGGCACACGGTTATTCCGAAGATGCTATCTCTTATTTGAAGGAGTTTTATGATAAGAGAACCGCTGTCCCAGATGGGATACATCAGCAATACGAGAATCTGGTAAGGGAGTTTATCGTAGTCGGCGGAATGCCTGAGGTTGTGGCTGATTTTGTGGAACATAAGGATTACAACCGTGTGCATGATATTCAGATTAGATTGATCGCTGATTATGAGGATGATATAGCGCAGCATGCGAGGGGGGTAGAAACAACCAAAGTTAGGAAGTGTTATGATTCTATTCCTAATCAATTAGCCAGAGAAAACAAGAAATTTAAGTATTCAGAAGTAGAAAAGAAGTCAACAGCAAAGAAATATGGTGATAGTATTCAATGGCTTGTGGATGCGAATATGGCATTTTCATGTAAGAATCTACGTGTGCCTCAATTGCCATTACGATATAACGAGAAAGATAATGAATTCAAGATTTACTTGAATGACACCGGTCTTTTGATGGGATTGTTTGGATTTGAAACAAAACTAGCAGTCTTGAATAATACCCTTGTTGGATTTGCAAAAGGCGGAATCTATGAGAATTTTGTTGCTGAAGCGCTGGTGAAAAAAGGTTACTTCCTTCATTACTATAAGCCGGATGAAGAATCCGAATTGGAATTCCTCATTGAAAAAGACGGAGAGGTGCGGCCTATAGAAGTAAAGGCCGGAAACACCGCTACAAAATCTCTCAATCGTTATATAGTAAAGTACGAGCCGTCCATAGCCTATAAAGTTATAAGTGGTAATGTTGGTGAGGCAGATGGAAAACTATCGATACCGCATTATATGGTTATGTTTTTGTAGATGAACTTCGTTGTTGACAGTAGAGTCTTTTTGTTCTAGAATCATTTCGCGACTATTTTAGATAAAATGGTCGGTAAAAATTTAAGGAATGGTCGCGAAAGGTATTGTATGTCACCGAAGATCTTTACGTTAGAAGAGAAAGAAAGACTGAAGGAGCAGATGTTCCATGCCGGGTTGAAGCTTCTGAAAGAGTATGGCATGACCCACATGTCCGTAGAGAAAATCACCTCGGAAGCCGGTATCGGGAAGAGTACATTCTATAACTTCTTTTTGTCTAAAGAAGATTTTGTCCTGCAGCTGATCGAGTTTAACCGTATGCGTTTCTGGAAAGCCGTGAAGGATATGCTTGGCGGACGGGAAAAGTTGACTGTGGACGAGAGCAAGAAAGTTCTTACTGCCATTATCAATAATCAGGACAGTGTATATCAGTATCTTACACCGGAAGATGAAGAGAAACTTGCTCAAGCATCGCCGGATAAAGGAAAGGCGGATATCGGTGAAGAGACCGAAACGCTTAGCAGATTATTTTCCATGTTTGAGAACGTACGCGAAGACATTGATGTTGCCGTGATCGCGAATATGCTTAAGATTCTTGCTATGACAGCAGAAAACAGATCCATGCTTCACGAAAGTGGATACACACGCACCCAGGAAAAACTGTTTGGCGTGCTTTTCGACTGTATTTTCAAGGAGGATACGAATGAATAAATCACAGAAAAAGAAGGAAGGAATCGCTCGTCTCTTCGAGTTAGCGTATGCTAACCGCGGAAAACTCGCTGCTGCCTGCACCCTTTCGGTCTTATCGAGTCTTTTTAAGATCGTGCCGTTTTTTACGATCTATTCCATACTGCAGAAAATGATCCATACCTATCATGATGGCGCCGAGTTTACCTTCGGCTCCGTGCAGGTCCTAGTGTATATTACCGCCGCAAGTGCAGTATTGTATGGCATATGTGCGTATGCTTCGGCCATGCTCTCCCATGGTGCCGCATTCGATATTCTCTATGCGCTTCGTATGAAACTGATGGAAAAGATGGGAAGGATCTCCTCGGGGTATTACACTTCCAATACGCAGGGCAGTATCAAGAAACTTCTTATTGAGGATGTCGAACAGATCGAAGTCTTTATTGCCCACAGTATGTGTGAAGTGGCTGCCGCCATCGCAACACCGCTTTTTACGATCATCGTGCTATTTATTACGGACTGGCGTCTGACACTTGTCTCGCTGATTCCGATCATCTGTTCATTCATCATACTGGCGATGGCGCTACGTAAGCCTGAAGGAGCTGCGTTTCAGAAAGGTATGGCAGACAGTAAGACGAAAATGGAGGGAACGATCGTCGAATATATCCACGGCATGAATGTCATCAAGATATTCGGAGGTACGGGAAATGCGTTTAAACGGTATGAAACAGATATGAATTCTTTCACAAAAGCCGTCCATGATACGGCTTATTACAACGCGAACGGAATGGGACTGTATTATGCCTTTTTCGGAGCGCAGGTGCTTTTCCTGCTTCCCGCGGCGATCCTGATGATGAATGGTACAGGAAACTATGCGGAAGTCCTTCCCAAGGTGCTCTTTTTCCTTATCGTATGTTCAGGCCTAAAAGAACCTCTCGAGAACATGATGAACGTATCCATCGACAGCATGAAGATCAACGTTGGCATGAAGAGGATCGATGAGATGCTTTATGAGCCGGAGATCGTTCTTAATGGAGAAGGAAAAACATTCCCGGCATTCGATATCGAATTCGACCATGTAGTTTTCTCGTATCCCGGAAATGAGCTGAAGGCCTGTAATGATGTTAGTTTTCGTCTCCCTCAGGGAAGCTGCAATGCGCTGGTCGGTCCTTCCGGAGGAGGAAAGAGTACGATCGCGCAATTGCTTCTTCATTTCTATGAGATCGGAAGCGGATCGGTCCGAATCGGAGGTGTCGATATAAAAGAAGTAACCCACTCTCATCTGGTGAAGAATATCGCGTATGTGTTTCAGGATTCGTTTCTGTTTAACGATACGATCGAGAACAACATCCGCATGGGGAATGAAAAGGCTACTTTCGAAGAGGTAAAAGCAGCCGCACAAGCTGCCAATATCGACGAGATGATCGAATCCCTTCCTAACGGGTATAAGACAGTCGTATCAGATAGCACCGGCCTTTCCGGAGGTGAAAAACAGCGTATTGCCATTGCAAGGGCGATCCTTAAGGATGCACCGATAGTAGTTCTCGATGAAGCGACCGCCTATGCCGATGCAGAAAATGAAGCGAAGATACAGAAGGCATTCTCTAAGCTTTCGGAAGGGAAGACCGTCATCATGATCGCACATAGACTGAAGACCATTCAGAATGTGGATAATATCCTTGTGATGAACGGGGGAAAACTGGAAGACATCGGTAAGCATGATGAACTCATGAAGCGATGTGAACTCTATAAGAATATGGTCGATGCCAACGATCATCGTGATAGTTGGATCATGAGGAGGAATGAAAATGACTAAGCGCGAACACGTCTCAAAATGGTGGGATATAATCACTTACGGGGATAAGAAGCGGTATGGGAAATTCATTGCATGGCTCTTCCTGGACAGCTTTGTGGCCTCGATCCCCTCCAGCATTCTTATGGTTGCTGTATATATGTTTCTTGCTCCGGTATTAGATACGGCAAAAGCATTCGAGCAGAGACCGTTCTGGATCCTTGTCGGAATCCTTCTGGCGCAGACGATCATCTATGCGATCGTGAGAAGAAAATCTTATCTCGATATCTGTGTAGGACATGTATCCCTTCAGCAGCGGGAAAAACTACGCCTGGGGGATAAGCTTCGAAGACTTCCGATGGGATTTTTCGCTGACCACGATGCCGGTGAACTTTCCACCCTTTTGATGGCCAATTACGAAGAAATCGAAAACCTGTCCTCCAGCGTTGTGGCCAATGCCGCCGTGATCCTGATGAGACTTCTTATCGCCCTGATCGTACTCAGTATATTCAGTGTGAAAATGACGCTTGCGATGTTTGTTGTCATTCCTCTTGCGATCCCCTTTGCCGTGGTCAGCTATAAAAGAATCGCACATACAAGTTCGGAACTGATCGCCATCCGTCAGAAAACCGCCGCGAATGTGATCGAATATGCAGGCGGTATCACCACTCTTCAGGCCTATGACCGGGCCGGCAGTGCTTTTGAAGGATTGCAAAAAAGCTTTGCCAAACTTCGGGATGATTCGAAAAAGCAGGAAAAGGCCGGAGGTGCCGTATCCATGTATGGCAGGGCGATATTGTTTCTGGGGATCAGTATCGTCATGGGCTCCGGTGCATATCTTCTGTCCTCCAGAGAAATCTCCCCGTTCTTCTACATTATGTCGCTTTTGGCGGCACTTCAGGTATATGAGCCGATCATGCAGCTGTTTGTCTTTGTGATCAGTATGGCAAGAATGAATCAGTGTGTAGATAAGCTGATCCGGCTGGAAGAGGAAAAAGAATTAAGCGTGGAAGAGCCGGCAAGAACCACAGACCGCAGTGACATCTCCTTTCAGAATGTACACTTTTCGTACGATGGGAAAAATGACGTGATCAAAGGAGTCAGTTTCGAAATTCCGGAGAGAAATTTCGTCGCACTGGTCGGATCTTCCGGTTCCGGAAAAACAACGGTCGCAAGGCTTCTTGCGCGATTCTGGGATATTACTCAAGGAAGAATCAGTATTGGTGGGGTTCCTGTAAATGCCATGACACAGGAACATCTGCTGTCGAAGATCAGCATGGTTTTTCAGGATGTCTATCTGTTCAAGGATACGATCGCGGAGAATATCCGCATCGGTAAACCGGATGCGACGGATGAGGAGATCTATTCCGCGGCCAGAGCCGCTGCCTGCCACGACTTTATCCTTTCGCTTCCAGACGGCTATGACACGATGGTCGGTGAAGGCGGTTCCACTCTTTCGGGAGGAGAGAAGCAGCGGATATCGATTGCAAGAGCGATCCTTTCCGATGCGCCTATCGTATTTCTGGATGAAGCGACAGCAAGTCTTGATCCGGAAAATGAAGTGCTTATTCAGAAAGCCATCGATGAGCTTGTGAAGAATAAAACAGTCCTGGTCATTGCCCACCGTCTGCAGTCCGTCATGAATGCCGACGATATCCTCGTTCTCGATGACGGTAGGATCATCGAAGAAGGAAATCATGAAGAACTTCTTCTGAAAAACGGAAGATATGCTGCACTTTGGAAAGAGCAACAGTCAGCAGGAAACTGGAAACTTTCCTGAAGGATCACTTGTGCGGTTTTCTGGCGAGCTCCAGGTCCAGGGTGTCGCTAATCGTGATCGTGCCGCCGTGGCGGAGGATCGCTTCCTCGATTCTACTGAAAAACACTTTGCGGATGCTTTCTTCGATGGCAATGTGATCCGAGTAGGTGCCGAGAAGCTGGATGTATTCTTCTGCTGTGAAGACTCTTTCTCTGTAGAACAGGTGATACGTGATATCGGTGAATCCGTATTTTCCTGGGATCTGCGAGATCTCCCGTGCGGTATCTTCGGTAAACCAGGTTTTCGTTCCGGGCTTGACGCCATAGTATTTGTTATAGTGATCGTTATAGATCGCGTCGATCTCCTGCGCAAGTTCGGGATCGTTTTTACTGTTTCGTGGGCGGTTGGCAAATCTGGCAAAAGCACCGCCTTCTTTCAGAAGTGAATATACCTTGGGATATCCGATCTCTTCCGGCACCCAGTGAAACGCGGTGGCAGAGAAGATGAGATCGTAAGCGTCTTTTTCAAGTTCCACGTCTTCGAATTTGCCGGTGAGGACTTTGAATTTACTGAACTCTTTAAACTTGTCCTTGAGAAGCGTGGAGAAGTTCTCGCCATATTCTACAGCTGTAAGGGCGCAGCCCGTCTTAAGAATAGGGAGAGTTGCCTGTCCGCTTCCGCTTCCGACTTCTACCACCGAGCTGTTCTCGTTGATGGAAACATAATCGAAGATTGCTTTATATAGTTCATCCACATAGCCGGGACGCATCTTCTCATAGAGGGATACCGCTGTATCAAAAGTGCCGCCCAGTTCCTGCCGATAGTCCAGTGCCATATGTGTTCTCCGTTTCTTGCCTGTCTGCTTTTAGACATTATACTCTTTCTTGCCACCGTGTCCGCCGAAGATCTGCCAGGACCCGGTTCCCAGCCGATGGAAAAGCTCCTGCCGCTCTTCGGTGCAGAGCTCCTTATCCGTATCTACGGAAGTCATCAGGATCGGCGCATAAGTATTATACTACAGCTGGCGGGGAGTCATATCCTTAAGGTTTACAAAAATTGATGAAAACGGTGTTGACAATTCAGAATAACCGAAGTAAGATAACGGTGTTACGTAACGGCGTTATGTGAATGACGCAAATTGTGAGGATGATCATGAAAAACGATAATGAAACGAGAGAAAAGCTTCTTTCCTGTGCAAAGGAAGAGTTCATGGAGAAGGGTTTTCAGAATGCCTCTCTGCGTCAGATCTGCAGTAAAGCAGGTGTGACGACCGGAGCAGTCTATTTCTTCTTCAAGGATAAGGATGGGCTCTTTTCGGCCCTGGTGGAACCTACCTATCAGGGCGTGTTGGGCGCGCTTATCCATCACCTTCAAGAGGATATGGAGGAAGACCTGGCTCAATATGTACATAAGCCCGGTGACCACGATCCTTTTGTCGAAGAACTGATCCATGTTCTTTATCAGAACCACGATGCGGTGACTCTCCTGATCTCGAAATCGACCGGCTCGAAATATGAGCATGTGGTAGATGAGTTTATCGAGATGATCGAGAAGAACTTTATGGGACTGGCGGAGAACTATGCCAAGTCGGTTCCGGGAAAACAGCTGAACCGGCCGATGGTCCACTGGCTTTCGCATCTTTCGATCATGACTTTCGTTCATCTTTTGACCCACGTTAAAGATGAGAAGAAGGCGTTGCGGTTCATGAAGCCTGCGATGGAGCATCTGATCCTGGGATGGATGAACTTTATTCTCGAAGATAAGGATAAGTAAAGGAGAAGATTTTCATGATGAAACAAAATCACTGAAAAAAAGTATACAACGGTTAGCAGATGCTAACTTATTATGAGGTATTAATAGCGAAGGAGAAGAGACAGCCATGTATTTGACGATTCAAGATGTGAAGAAAAGCTACGGAGAAAACGGAAGTTATATTCAGGTGCTGAAAGGAATCAGTACGGAAGTGGAGAAAGGACAGATGTGTGTCATCCAAGGGACCAGTGGTTCCGGTAAATCGACACTTCTGAACTGTATCGGAGGTCTGGATACAATGGATTCCGGATCTGTAAAAGTTGAAGGAAAAGAGATTTTCGGATTGAAACCGATGGCTCTATCTGAGTACAGAAGAGAGAATCTGGGCTTCGTGTTCCAGTTCTATAATCTGGTCCCGAACCTGACCGTTCGTGAGAATATCCAGATCTGTCAGCATATTGCAGATGATCCGCTGGATATGGATGAGCTTCTGGATACGTTAGGACTGACGGAGCATCAGAATAAGTTTCCGTCCCAGTTAAGTGGCGGTCAGCAGCAGAGATGCGCGATCGCAAGAGCCTTGATCAAGAATCCGAAGCTCCTCCTCTGCGATGAACCGACGGGCGCGCTGGATTCAAAGACTTCCAGAGACATTCTGGTCCTTCTGGAGAAGATCAATGCAAAATACAATACCACTATGCTGATCGTCACCCATAACAATTCCATCAAGAATATGGTGCATAAGGTGATCCTTCTGAAAGACGGCATGATCAGGAAAGACTACGAAAACGAAGTCCGGACTCCTGCGGCGGAACTGGAGGATCTCTGATGAATCGTGTATTGAATAAAAGACTCCTTCGGGATCTGAAATCGAATTTAGGCCGCTATCTGGCGCTGATGTTCATGATCTTCCTGGGGATTTACATTGTGGTCGGAATAGTTGGATCAGCTGAGATCATTATTGACGGAACAGAAAAATGGAAAGAGAAAAATCAGGTGGAAGACGGACAATTCTCTGTTTTCCTTCCTCTGAGTGAAGAACAAGAAAAGGAACTCACATCGAAGGGAACAAGCGTGGAGATGATGTCTTCCATGGATCTTCGTGCCAGCGACGGATCGGAACTTCGCGTATTTGCCGTAAGAGAAAAGATCGATCTGATCATGCTCGATGAAGGCTGCCTTCCTTCTTCTGAAAATGAAGTGGTACTCGAAAAGAACTATGCCCGAGTCCACGATCTGTCTATCGGCGACAGCATTACGATCGAGAACAGTGCTTTTAGCGTAGTGGGGACCGGATCCGTACCGGATTATGACCAGATGCTGAAGACATTTGCCTCACCTGCCGTAGATGCGGAGAGTTTCGGCGTCATGTTCGTTTCAAAGGAAGGCTACAGAAAACTGACAGAAGACCTTCCGGAGAAAGTAGAGACATATACCTATGCGTATCGCCTCGGAAATGAGACCTCCGATGAGCTGAAAGACCAGATCGAGGGTCTGACTTCTTTTGTCACCTATGCGGACAACATCCGTATCGAGGGGGCGGCAGGCGATGTCATCATGGATAAGAAAGTGGGTCTGATCGCCGGTGTGATCGTCCTGTTCCTATTCGCATATGTGATCTCTGTGTTCGTCGTTCACCAGATCGAAAGAGAACAGCCTGTGATCGGTGCTCTTTACGCTCTCGGAGTCAAGAAGAGAAATCTTTTAGCGCATTATGTGATCCTTCCGACGGTAACTGCGCTTATGGGCGGACTCCTCGGTCTTCTGGCCGGATTCTCTCCATTAGGTGTCGGATTTATGGGAAGGACCCATTATGAATACTTTTCGATTCCACAGTTTCCGATCGTATATGCTCCTTACCTGATCATTTACGGAGCGGTGCTGCCGGCTTTTATCTGCCTGATCGTAAACCTCTGGACAGTGAACCGCAAGCTTTCCAAGACCGCGCTGTCTCTTCTTCGAAACGAACAGACGGCAGGAAGTTATAAGCAGGTGAATCTCAAGTGTAAGAAGTTTACGGTACTCTTCAGTATCCGCCAGCTTCTTCGTGAAAAGCGCTCTGCGATCACGATCGTGGTCGGCATGCTGATCACGTTTATGATCATTTCCCTTGGCATCAATACGTATGTACTCTGTTCATCCGTCAAAGATAAGAATACGGAAGATACGAAATATGAATACATGTATCTTTATAAATTTCCGGATGAAAAGGCACCGGAAGGCGGGGAAGCTACTTTCGTGAAGAATCTTTCTATCGACTGCCTCGGCTACACACTGGATGTATCTGTCATCGGTATCGATGGGGAAAGCCGGTTCTTCGATGCTCATCCTGAAGCAGGGAAGAGCAAGTGTGTCATCAACCGCTCCATGGTGCAAAGATACGGGTATAAGGTCGGAGATAAGATCATCCTGACAGATTCTGTAGAGGATATGGATTACTGCTTTACCGTGACCGGCATAAGTGAATATTCAGTCGGATTTACTGTCTTTATGGATACGGCGAGCATGAGAGAACTGTTCGGAGAAAAGGAAGATTACTTCAATGCCGTATATTCCGATACAGCTCTTTCCATTGAGAAAAGCCGTCTCTATTCTGTTACGAGTAAGCAGGATATCGAGAAAAGCTCATCTATCTTTCTGGAAACAATGGCGCCTCTGACAGTAACACTTCTTTCTGCAGGATCGGTGATCTTCATGGTGGTCATGTATCTGATGCTGGCTGTCATGATCGATCGTTCGACTATGGGTATCTCACTCATCAAAATCTTCGGATACCGTCCGGGAGAAATCAGAAAGCTTTATCTCAATGGCAATTTCTATGTGGTACTTATCGGCGGGATCCTGGCTTTCCCGATCGCGAAGAAGATCATCGATGCGATCTACCCGAATTTCATCGCCAATGTGGCCTGCTCCATGAATCTTTCGTACTCTTGGTATCTGTATCTTCTGATCGCAGCCGGGGTGATCCTGATCTATTTTGTCGTCAGTTCACTTCTTGTCGGAAAGATCAAACGAATCTCGCCTGCAGAAATTTTGAAGAACAGAGAGTGAAAATAGTTAGCACAAGCTAACCAAATGTGATACAATGCTCTGCAGATGAAAAAAGGAGCATTAAATAGCTATGGGACTTTATAAGAAGTTTGTAAACCAGACGCGAAAGCCGGAAGGTGTCTTAGGAAAACTGATGGTGAACGGGATGAACGGAGGACATGCCAAGATGGCAGACTGGGGCATGTCCTTCCTCCCCAAGCTTACCCCGGGAGATATTGTTGATATCGGATGTGGCGGTGGAAGAAATGCAGGAGAACTCGCAAAAAGGTATCAGAACTCGCATGTGATCGCCATCGATTATTCTTCCGTATCGGTGGAAAAAGCTTCCGAATACAACCGCAAATGGATCGAAGAAGGAAGAATGCTGGTAAAACAAGGAGATGTCAGTCAGCTTCGTATTCCTTCCGGAAAATTTGATCTGGCAACAGCCTTTGAGACGATTTATTTCTGGCCGGGTCTGGAAAGATGCTTTTCAGAGGTGTTTAAAGTATTAAAGCCCGGAGGGGCATTTCTGATCGTCAATGAATCGGATGGTACAGATGAGACCAGTTTGAAGTTCCAGAAGATCATCGAAGGGATGAGGTGTTACACAGCATATGAGATCGATGAGGCATTGAAAAATGCCGGTTTTACCGATGTGCAAGTCAATCATCACGAGAATAAGCCGTGGATATCTGTTCTGGCCAGGAAAGGGGTATGAGTATGAAAGCGGACTATAAAAACTGGATGCCAAAAGGAATGGTTGCAGGATTTGGAATCGGGGCAGGAGTTTCCCTTGTTCTACTCATTGTTTTTGGATTGTCACCTTTACTACCGAGTGGTGGATTGAAAGCAGGACTGACCATAGTCTTTTCTGCCTTAACGATTCTGTTTGTTTTTGTAACGCTATGGATGTTCATGATGTACCGTGCATTCTCCTATGACGGGAAACGGCAGATGTCCAGACAGATCATTGAAGGATTGGCCCGGTATGTTCACATCCCGGATGGAGGAGTCGGTCTTGATGTAGGATGTGGAAGCGGCGCTTTAACGATCGCCTGTGCGAAAAGAAATCCCAAAGCTACGATGGTCGGCGTCGACCGTTGGGGAAAGGAATATGCTTCTTTCAATCTTCCACTTTGTAAGAAGAATGCTATCGCAGAAGGTGTTAGTGAGAATACGGAGTTTAGAAAAGGAGATGCGGTGAAACTGGATTTCGATGATGAAAGATTTGACGCAGTAACCAGTAATTATGTGTACCATAATATTCCTTCGTCCGACCGCCAGAAGATCCTCCTTGAATCACTTCGCACTCTGAAAAAAGGCGGAACATTTGTCATCCACGATATCATGTCAAAAGCAAAGTACGGGGACATGGAAGCCTTTGCTGCCAAACTCCGATCCATGGGATACGAGAAAGTAGAACTGATCGATACCACCAAGGGCAAGTTCATGACACCTTTTGAAGCGATGTGGATGGGACTTTCCGGATCGAAGATCCTAATAGGGAAAAAGTAAAGAAAAGCAATAAAAAGAAAAGAAGAAAGAAGTGATCCTTAGCCGGTGGCAAGGATCAGGATCCGGAAAGGAGAGCATGTTTCCATCTCTGAGTTCGAATGAGATAACTTAGTCTTTGATAGAAACTACTGAATTGACTGCAGATAGTTATCGTGATAAATTACCCAAGTATAGTGAAAATCGTACTTGGTTTTTTATTGGGGAGAAAAAATGGGCATTTTTGAACTGCTTCTTTTATCGGTAGGCCTGGCGATGGATGCTTTCGCCGTATCTGTATGCAAGGGTCTGTCTTCGAAAAAAATAACTGTCAAAGAGTGCCTGATCTGCGGTGTCTGGTTTGGTGCTTTTCAGGGTATCATGCCTTTCATCGGCTATATCATCGGTTCCCGTTTTGAAAAATGGATCAATATAGTTGCGCCATGGGTGGCGTTCGTACTTCTTTCACTGATCGGATTTAATATGATCCGCGAAGCTTTTTCCGAGGAAGAAGAGGAAAAAGAAGGTTTTGACATAAAGACTATGTTCATGATGGCCGTGGCTACGAGTATCGACGCACTGGCAGTAGGCATCACGTTTGTCGCGGTCCCTGTTTCGGTCCTCGATATGGGTCCGCTGCAAAATGTGCTGTTTGCTGTGATCGTCATTGCCATTATCACTTTTATCATTTCTTTTATTGGAGTCAGGATCGGCAGTGTATTCGGAATTCGCTACAAATCAGGCGCGGAAGTAGCAGGTGGAACGATCCTCATTTTTATCGGCATTAAGACACTTATCGAAGCACTGGATACATCCGGTGCGATGAAGGATTCAGATACGATCTTCGGCATGCTGATCCCGCTTCTGGGAACAGTCCTTGGTGCGGCATTTGTGTATGCGAGAAGGTGGAAACTTTCTGAGAAATTCAGAGTCGCCATGGCCGGAGCAAGCTGCGGAATCATGTTTTCCATTTCCGTGTGGGCGATGCTCGAACCTGCTGCCGGTGGATTTGACGGTATGACGATCCTTGGGATGAGTCCTCTGTTTCCGTGCTTCTGTGGAGGGGTTGCCGTGCAATTTCTACTGGATAGCCTGGTCCCTCATATGCATGCGTACGTAAACATCACGGAGGGTCCGAAGAGCAGCCTTCGCTCCGAAACAAAAATGATGCTGGCGGAACTTATCCATCATGTACCGGAAGGCATCGCACTGGGAGCGATTTTCGCCGCACATTTTATGCAGACCTCATGGATTCCGGATTCTACTCCGCTATTCCTGGCGATTGCTATCGCCGTTCAGAACTTCCCGGAAGCGCTGTTCGTATCACTACCGATCATGGAGAAAGGTATCGGAAAAGGAAGAGCATTCTTTATGGGTGTGGTATCCGGAGTGTCTATCCCTCTCATCGCTGTATTTATACTGGTGATCGTTACGCTGTTTCCGGATACGCTTCCGTATATCATGGCAGTGGCCGGCGGCGCTATGATCTATTCTATTATTGAAGAGATCCCTGTCATGATCAGTAAAAAGGATAATGACAGTGGTGCATTTACCTTTGTGATCGGGTTTGCAGTCATTATGCTTCTCGTTTTCCGTTGATGACGCATCCTTGATAAAGCAGTTCCTCTTCAAATGGCCAGATTTTAGACCTTAATGGTATTAAGGCAGAGGTGATCGAAGTTCCCGGACATACTGCCGGCCATGTATGTTATCTGGTAGATGATACGGTTCTTTTCAGCGGAGACTGTCTGGCAGTAAATGCTATGGGAGGGTACAGCCTATTTGAATTCTTTACCCAGAATCCGACTCTCAACAAGAAGTCACTTCAGATCCTTAAAAGCAGGATCGAACACTCGAATGTAAAAGTAGTATGTACCGGGCATAGCGGAATCTGGGATTATTCCCCGAAGATCTTCGCGCATATAGATGAGTCGGCAAAGGGCTCCCGGGGCAAACCTTTTGACATTACTGCTCCCAAAAGTATTCGTGGATGATCTGTTGACAGAAGTATTCACACATGATATAAATATTCGTAGTTAGCAATGGCTAACTGTGTCTTGATCTTTAATTCCTCTCTATACGCGCCTCTTCTTCAAATTCCCGGCGCGGGGGAGGAATTAGTATGTATGAAAGGAGCCTTTAATATGGCAAAATTAACAATTGAAAAAGTAATCGGAAGAGAGATCCTCGATTCCAGAGGAAATCCGACAGTGGAAGCAGAAATCTATCTGGCAGACGGAACTATCGCAAGCGGTACAGCTCCGAGTGGCGCTTCGACAGGTGAGTTTGAAGCACTTGAACTCCGTGACGGAGATAAGAGCCGTTATCTCGGAAAGGGTGTTCAGAAAGCCGTAAATAATATCAACACTACTATTAATGATGCGATCAAGGGTCTTGATGCTTCGGATACATATGCAGTTGATGCAGCGATGATCAAGGCAGATGGAACGAAGGATAAGTCTAATCTTGGTGCAAATGCGATCCTGGCGGTATCTATTGCTGCAGCAAGAGCCGCTTCGAAGTCTCTTGATATCCCGCTTTACCGTTTTCTTGGCGGTGCTGCCGGAAACCGTCTTCCGGTTCCTATGATGAACATCTTAAATGGCGGTGCGCATGCTACAAATACAGTTGATGTTCAGGAATTCATGATCATGCCGGTCGGAGCACCGACATTTAAGGAAGCACTCAGATGGTGCGCTGAAGTATTCCATGCTCTTGCTAAGATACTAAAGGGCAAGGGTCTTGCTACTTCTGTCGGTGACGAAGGTGGTTTTGCACCGAATCTTTCTTCCGATGAAGAGACCATTGAGACGATCCTCGATGCTGTGAAGGCTGCAGGTTATGAACCGGGTAAAGATTTCATGATCGCAATGGATGCGGCTTCTTCCGAGTGGAAGAGTGAAAAAGGCAAAGGTTTCTACAAGCAGCCGAAGTCCGGAAAAGAGTTCACATCTGATGAGCTGATCGCACATTGGGAGAATCTCGTTGATAAATATCCGATCATCTCTATCGAAGATGGACTGGACGAAGAGGATTGGGAAGGCTGGAAGAAGATGACAGAGAAGATCGGTCATAAAGTACAACTCGTCGGTGATGATCTCTTTGTTACCAATACTGAGCGCCTCAGCAAAGGTATTTCGCTTGGTGCCGGAAACTCCATTCTCATCAAGCTCAATCAGATCGGTTCTGTGTCCGAGACACTCGAAGCGATCAAGATGGCTCATAATGCAGGATATACCGCAATCTCTTCCCATCGTTCCGGAGAAACAGCGGATACAACGATCGCAGATCTCGCTGTAGCTCTGAATACATGTCAGATCAAGACCGGTGCTCCAAGTCGTTCCGAACGTGTTGCGAAGTATAATCAGCTACTCCGTATCGAAGAGATGCTGGGAGAATCTGCTGTCTATCCGAAGATGGATGCCTTTCATGTAAAGAAGTAACTCTTCTAGGAAAAGATATACGCTGAAACGGTCCTGCGGTGAGGATATCACTGACAGGACCGTTTCTTTCGTATATTTGACGAAGAATCGATGTGAAACTATTTAGAATAATTAATTCCCTCCCTGTGCCCATTCCAGAAAAGCACTCGCGGGAGGGAATTTAGAATTAAGACATGAGTTAGCGTATGCTAACTATCTATTTATACCATCGTGGTGTACTTTTGTCAATCAGTTATTCGAAAGAATAATATTATTGAGAACACCCTCGAGGTATTCCTGTTTACCGGATGCAGGATTCTTCGGAGCTTTCAGTTCAGAAGCTCTTGCCGCCAGTTCTTCAAGTGTGGATTCCCCGGCTCTTACTTTCTGTCCGAGTTCGGAAGAGAAGGAAGCGTAGCGTTCTTCGATATTCTTCTCGAGACGTCCGTCCTCGATCATCTCGGCTGCTTTCAGAAGACCATAGGCAAAGGAATCCATACCCAGGATAAACGCATAGAACATATCCTCGTAGGTGTTGCTCGGCCGTCTGTTCTTCGAGTCGAAGTTGATGCCGACCGGAAGACCGCCATTCTTCAGGATCTCATACATAGCAAGTGTCGTGTCATATACGTTGCTCGGGAAGCAGTCCGTATCCCAGCCCAGCATGATATCGCCCTGGTTCGCATCGATGGAACCGAGCATGTTGTTGATGCGGCTGATACGTAATTCATGCTGGAATGTATGACCTGCCAGAGTTGCGTGATTCGCTTCGATATTCATCATGAAGTCCTTGTCCAGACCATATTCTTTCAGGAATCCGATCGCTGTTGCCGCATCGAAGTCATACTGGTGCTTCATCGGCTCTTTCGGCTTCGGTTCGATCAGGAAAGTCCCGGTAAATCCGATTTTCCTTCCATAATCTCTGGCCATTTTCATCAGGTTAGCGATGTTCTCCTGCTCGAATTTGACCTTGGTATTCAGAAGGGTCTCGTAGCCTTCGCGTCCACCCCAGAAAACGTATCCTCGTCCGCCGAGCTTTACAGTAAGTTCGATGGCTTTCTTGACCTGTGCTGCGGCAAAGCAATAAACATCCAGATCATTTGTACTACCGGCGCCATTCATGAAACGGGGATTACTGAACATATTGGCTGTACCCCAGAGACATTTGATGTCGGTACCGGCAGTTTTTTCAAGAATATAATCCGTGATCTCATCCAGTCTTTTATTGGTTTCGTTAATGTCATCTGCTTCCGGAACGAGATCGACATCGTGGAAACAGAAGTATTTGATGCCGAGTTTCTTCATAAACTCGATACCGGCATCTACCTTTGCCTTGGCGTGTTCCATCGTTCCTTCAGCTTCAGCACCAAAGCGCTTGTCTGCTGTACCGCGTCCGAACATATCCACTCCATTGGCACAAAGGTTATGCCACCATGCCATGGCAAACGGAAGCTGCTCGCTCATTTTCTTACCCAGAACGACTCTGTCCGGATCATAGTACTTAAATGCCATCGGGTTCTTGCTTTCTGGTCCCTCATACTTGATTTGAGGGATACCTTTAAAGATTTCACTCATAGTGATACCTCCATTTAATAATAGTGAATTTACACAATAAGTTAGTGTATGCTAACTACAATCTTATCGGGTTCATCCAATTCCGTCAATGTTTTCCTGAAAGAAGAAAAAACATGTTGACAATAATTAGCGAACGGTGTACTCTAACTAATGTTAGCAAACAGTGTTCGCTAAATTTGTTTTGACCTTCTTGAAAGGAAGAGTTATGGTTCGCGATAAGAAAACCCATCATGATCAGATCATGAAAGCAGCATATGATGAATTCCGTAAGTATGGTTTTATTGATGCTTCCATGCGCAGGATCGCATCTGCTGCAGGTATGAGTGCATCCGGTCTTTACAAACATTTTGAGAGTAAAGAAGAGATGTTCTCGGCACTGGTGGATCCGGCCATTGATGGCATGATGCATCTCTATGACGATCTGGCAAAGAAAGAAAATGAGACTTTGAATCTTCCGGAAACAAAGCGCGCGTGGGAAGATACATCTTCAACATCGATCATGCTGGATTATATCTATTCACACCTTGATGCATTTAAACTGGTCATCTGTTCCTCCCAGGGGACAAGGTATGCCAATTTTGTTCATGATATAGCACTCAAGGAAGAAAAGAATACACATGAGTACATTGCGAATGCGAAGAAAAACGGATTCTCTGTCAATGAGGTCTCAGACGAGGAATTGCATCTTTTGGTGACCATGAATATCGATGCTGTGGTAGCGGCGGTAGAACATGATTTCACCAAAGAGCAGGCGATGCACTATGCGAAGACTCTTGAGAAATTCTTCATCCCCGGATGGCGGGCGGTGCTTGGTTTCTGAAAAAAAGAAGCGGCCTAGTCGCTTTTCTTTTTGTATAGCAGTTAGCGTACGCTAACCACATAATGTTCACCAGATTTTCTCTACGGTATTCCATCTGCCGGTTGAGAAATAAATAAGGAGGGGTGAGTGATGGAAAAAAACACATCAAAGGTAAAACCAAGGTCAACGGTAAGCTGGGTCGTGGAATTTGCCGGGACAAAGAAAAGTTATTATGTCGCAAGTATAGTACTTGCTATACTCAGCGTTGCTTTTGGCTTTTTGCCATATGTTTTTATCGGTAGGATCGTCAAAGAACTCCTTTCCGGAAATGCGGATAGCACATTCTGCTATCGTCAGTTGCTCTTTGTCGCGATCTGCTGGGTACTGAACCGACTGATGCATACGATCTCAACAGCGCTCTCTCATAGAGCGACTTTTGAAGTACTCGGGAATATCCGAAGAAGGATCACGAAGCATATGGCGAAGATGCCGCTCGGAGACGTTCTTTCTGAATCGTCAGGAACATATAAGAACATCATTATCGAGCGTGTCGATTCAGTGGAGACAACTATGGCACATATTCTTCCGGAAGTGACCTCGAATCTCCTTATCCCGATCGTCGTCTTCGTATATATGCTGACGATCAACTGGAAACTCGCGCTTCTTTCTCTCCTTTCACTTCCGATTGGTGCTCTTTTCTTCAGTTTTGAATTTATCGGTGCCGGAGAGCGTTTCCAGAATACCATTGATAAGACAAAAGCGCTGAATGATACTGCCGTCGAGTATATAAACGGTATCGAAGTAATCAAGGCTTTCGGTAAAGCAAAGACCTCTTACGCCAAGTTTGTCACGGCGGCGAAGGAAGGCGCGGACTGTTTTATAGAGTGGATGAGAAGCTGCAACGTGTATCAGAATGTGGCGCTGACGATGCTTCCTGCGCAGCTTCTTTCTCTGGTTCCTTTTGCGGGATGGTTCTATAGCCGCGGATGGGTCAGCGGAAGTGATGCTTTTATGCTGATCATTCTTGCCCTTGGTCTGGTATCACCATTTCTGGTCATTGCCAATTATCTGGATGATCTGAAGAAATGTCAGGTAATTATCGGCGAGGCGACATCCATTATCGTCAAACCGGAACTGGAACGTCCGGATAAAGTATCCGAACTTCCCGAAGGTTATGATATCGAACTGAAAAATGTCCATTTTGCCTATGAAAAAGAAGAAGTGCTTCACGGTGTAAACCTTCAGATCAAAGAAGGCACAGTCAATGCACTGGTCGGCCCTTCGGGATCGGGAAAGTCGACGATCGCCAAGCTCATCGCTTCTTTCTGGGATGTAAATGAAGGCGCGATCCTTCTCGGTGGAGTAGATATCCGTAAGATCCCGCTGGATGTATACAATCAGAACATTGCGTATGTTTCACAGGATAACTATCTTTTTGATGAAACAGTCATGGAAAATATCCGTATGGGTCATCCCGGAGCGACAGATGAGCAGGTAATTGATGCTGCGAAAAGATGCGGATGCCATGATTTCATTATGCGCCTGGAAGACGGCTATCAGACGATATGCGGCGGCGCCGGATCTCACCTTTCCGGCGGAGAGCGCCAGAGGATCTCCATCGCGCGTGCGATGCTGAAAGATGCTCCAGTCGTGATACTTGACGAAGCAACGGCCTATACAGACCCGGAGAATGAAGCACTGGTACAAAAGAGCGTAGCGAAACTGGTCCGGGGGAAAACGCTGATCGTTATCGCGCACCGCCTTTCTACGATCGCTTCGGCAGACAATATCATCCTTGTGAACCAGGGCAGCATCGAAGCATGCGGTAAACAGGAAAAACTTCTCAGTGAAAGCGGACTGTACCGTAAGATGTGGGATGCCCATATTCTTTCAAAGGAGGTGGAATGAGATGTTTTCGACACTTAGAAAATTCTTCGATTTTTGTAATGAAGAAGATAGAAAGAAACTTTATCTGGCCATTGTTCTCAGTGTGGTGAAAGCCGTGTTTGCGGCCCTTCGGATTTCTGCTGTTGCCGTTTTCGCACAAGGGGTGATTGAAGGTGACATGACGAACCGAAGGATCCTTCTTTCCTTAGGCATCATGCTGGTATCCGTGATCGGTCAGATCCTGATCGGACTGAAAATCACGATGCTTCAGACAGAGGCCGGCTACCATTCCTGTGCTCATAAACGCATAGAGATTGCCGAACATCTCCGCTATCTGCCGATGGGATTCTTCAATCATAACAGTCTTGGTTCCATCACGAATGTAACGACCAATGTCATGGAAAGCCTCTCGGATATTGCAACACGTATCGTAATGGTCGTCTCGCAGGGAATTCTTACCACTGCTGTGATCGCTGCTTTTGTATTTGCCTTCGACTGGAGGATCGGCCTGATCCTTCTTGCCGGTATCGTGGTATTTATTCTTTGGAATACGTTTATGCAGAGAAGTACGAAGACCGTAGCGCCGATGAAGCATGAAGCGGATGAAGCAATCGTTACCGCGGTGATCGAATATGTTCAGGGGATTGCAGAGGTAAAAAGCTATAATCTCACGGATAGGACAGCAAAGAAACTGGAAAAAGCCATAGCAGGCAAGGTGAAGACGGATACTAAACTGGAGTTCTGTGTCATGCCTCATGTCTTCCTTCAGGGGTTAACAACTAAACTCACCGGTGTTTTGATGTGTATAGCATCGTTGAAGTTCTATTTTGATGGAAGTATGTCCCTTCTTTACTGCATCATGATGATGATCTCTTCCTTTATGGTATATGAAAGCCTTGAGATCATGGGTATATTCTCTGCACTGATGCGGAATATCAACATTGCCGTTACCAAGGCAAAAGAGATCATGGACATGCCGCCGATGGATATTGATGGGGAGGAGATCACTCCGAAGGATCATTCGATCACAGTCGAGCATATCGGTTTTTCATATGACAAAAAGAAGATCATCAACGATGTTTCTCTTACGATCCCGGAGAAGACGACTACCGCATTCGTCGGCCCTTCCGGAGGCGGAAAGACGACACTGTGCAATCTTCTTGCCCGTTTCTGGGATGTGGATGAAGGCGCAGTCAAATTAGGTGGAAGAAACGTGAAAGACTATAGTTTCGATTCGCTGATGAGAAACTTCAGTTTCGTATTTCAGAGAGTATATCTTTTCGAAGATACGATCGCCAATAACATCCGTTTTGGCAAACCCGATGCAAGTATGGATGAAGTGATTGCTGCTGCGAAAAAAGCCCGCTGCGATGATTTCATAAGAACTCTGCCGGATGGATACGATACTGTGATCGGAGAAGGTGGAGCCAGTCTTTCCGGAGGTGAGAAGCAGCGTATCTCCATTGCAAGAGCGATCCTGAAAGATTCACCGATCATCATTCTCGATGAAGCAACGGCGAATGTGGATCCGGAAAATGAAGCAGAGCTCACATCGGCCATCGAGGAACTGACAAGGGAGAAGACGATCATCATGATTGCGCACCGCCTAAAGACTGTGCGCCACGCTGATCAGATCTTCGTGATCGATGACGGGCGGATCGCCCAGCATGGAAGTCATGAGAAACTTGCGAAAGAAGAGGGCATCTATAAGCAGTTTATAAACGACAGGCAAGAGGCTGCTTCCTGGAAGATCGCCGAATAAGAAAAAACAGATAAAGAAACACTATACAGGGAAAGGCAACGAGAAAAAAACCTTCCCCGGGTATAGTGCGCGAAAAAACACAGAAAGGATGTACGGAAAATGTTTGTAGAAGTAAAGGATTTAAAGAAGGACTATGGGATTGGTGAGAATGTTGTCCATGTATTGAAGGGCCTGAACTTTCAGCTTGAAAAAGGGGAGGTCTGCACGGTCCTCGGACCATCCGGTGCAGGTAAGTCAACACTTCTTAATCTGATTGGCGGTATCGATACACTCACATCCGGAGAGATCCGTATCAATGGCAAGAAAATCGAACTGGATGATAAGGATGGTCTTCTGGAGTACCGAAGAGATCACTTGGGCTTTGTGTTCCAGTTTTATAACCTGATCCCGGATCTGACAGTCAAAGAGAATATCGAAGTTTGCGGTTTCCTGGGAAAGAAATCTCTGGACATCCAGAAACTACTGAAGGATCTGGGCTTGAAAGAGCATCAGAATAAGTATCCGAGACAGCTTTCCGGAGGTCAGCAACAGAGAACATCAATTGGAAGAGCACTGGTTAAGGCTCCGACACTGCTTCTTTGTGATGAGCCGACCGGAGCTCTGGACTATGATACATCCAAGGAGATCTTGGAGCTCCTTGAGAGAGTTAATCACGAATATAATACGACGATTCTGATCGTAACACATAACGAAGCGATCAGCCGGATGTCTGACCGGATCATCCACTTAAAAGACGGCCGTATTACGAAGGATGAAGTGAATAATGCAAAGATCTGTGCTAAGGATCTGGTCTGGTAAGAGGGGGGAAGAGGTGTCATTATGAGAAATGTTCTTAAGAAAAGACTTCCCCGTTTCTTTAAAAGAAACATCGGAATCTATGGGGGAATCGCACTGTTCATTATACTTGTGATCTGCCTTTGTGCTGCCTATGTGGTCGGAAATCAGGGGATCCGGGCGGCTTTTCATGATATGAAAGATAAGAATGGTCTGGAAGACGGTTTCTTCTCACTTGCTGTACCGATGGATCAATCTGAGGTTTCTGGTCTGTTAGGGGATACTCTCGAACTCGAATATCAGCCGTATGTTGATCTTCCTTCTGTGGAAGAGTCGGATATCCGTGTGTTTCGGATGCGGAATTCCATTGATGTTCCGTTCCTGTTGGAAGGAAGCTTTCCGGACAGTGATAAGGAGATTGCACTGGATCGTCTCTATGCAGAAACGCATGATCTGAAACTCGGTGACCACTTTCAGGTCGGAACAGAGGAAATGGAAGTTTCGGGTATTATCGGACTTCCTGAATATATCGTCAGCTTCAGGGAACTGGGAGATCTTCTGGCGGACCGTGAAGTCTTCGGTGTCGCAATCGTCAGTGACGGTTTTTTCTCCAAACTGGATGAAGAGAACATGATCTACCAGTATGCATATAAGTTCAAAAATGAACTGTCCAGAGAAGAAGTCAACCAGGAGAACCGGGAAATCATCAAAAAACTGGGGGATAAGGGTATTCTGACTGACTTCTGTGCAATCGGAGATAACAACAGAGTGAATAATCTGATCTCCAAATTGGAACTGAATATTAATATGTCGACCTATTTTATGCTCCTTTCAATGGTGATCGTTGCCTTCCTTTTCGCACTTGTATCGGTCCATACATTCGAAGACGAGTGTTCTTTTGTCGGAGTTCTGATTGCCACAGGATATAAGAAAAAATCGATCCTGCGTCATTATCTGACGATTCCGGTTCTGGTTACCCTTATCTCTACCGGTATAGGTCTTCTTCTTGCCTTAACATTCGTCTATAAGATCCCGCTGGAAAGTGTATATGCCTATTATGTGGTTCCGAAAATGCTCTATACGATCGATCCGGTCAGAATGGCCCTCATGATTGGGTTCCCGATCCTTTCTGTGATCCTTATTAACCTGATCGTTTTCGGGAAAAAAATCAACCTTACTCCGCTTCGCCTGATCCGAAAAGATACGAAAAAAGAGAAGCGGGTGAAGAATGCTCATGAGATGAAAAAACTCGGTTTCCTCAACCGTTTCCGTGTCCGTACAGTCGTAAGAAGCAAAGGACAGTATATTTCCCTGATCATTGGTGTTTTCCTCGCTGGACTTCTTTGCATGTTTGGCTTGGGCATGCGATCCTCCTTTGATAAATACATCGATACCCTTCCAGGTTCCGCAGTGGCGGAGTATCAATATGTTTTGAAATCACCGCTTCCGGATCCGTCTGTCCTTCCGTCCGATGTGGAAAAAGATACGATCAGCACCTATGAGACAGAGTATAATGGCAGAATGCTTCCGGTGAATGTCCTTGGTATCAGCAGTGATTCAAAGTATTTGCAAAGTATAGATGTCGCCTCGCTTTCGAAAGATGAGATCATCATTTCCGATATTATGGCAGCCAAAATCGGTATACATACCGGAGATACTATCGAAATCAGCAATAAACTGACACTTCATACATGGAACGCTAAAGTTGTGAAAATCGTTGACTTCGAACTGGGAGTATATGCTTTTACTTCACAGGATACGCTGAATGCGTATCTTGAAAAAGGCGAAGGATATTATAATACTGTTTTTTCTGACAGTGAGATCCAGGGGATCGATGAACGTTTCATATCAACTGTTGTCACGAAAGAGAAGGTGGCGGACAGCGCGAAACAGATGAAGACGCTTATGGCATCACTCATCGTGATGCTGACTGCGGTAGGAATCATCTGCTATGTTATCGTTATGTTCATGCTCACCAAAATGGTTATTGAAAAGAATGCACTGAATATTTCGCTTTTGAAAGTTTTTGGGTACCGGAATAAAGAAGTGAATAAGCTTTACCTGTCTCAGACACAATGGATCATTATTCTATCTGTGATCGTGTTCCTGCCTCTTCAGTATTTTCTGATCGGCAAGCTCTGGCCGGGTATGCTTAATTCGATGAGCGGATACTTCTACTTCCGGGTGACACCACTGGTTCTTGCAATCATTGTTGTGCTTGGTACGGCAACCTGTCTGATTACAAATGCGATCCATGTTAAGCATGTCCGTAAGATCGATATGACCGAAGCACTTAAGAATCGGGAATAAGATCTCTTAGCCATGTAAATACTTCGTGTCTCACATCAAGGATCGTCTGACGGCATTCTTCCGGATGTTTCCTTGCGACCCGGAAAAATCTTTCAAAGCCGCTCTCGAACGGAAGAAGTATGTGGGAAGCGTACGGATAGATCAATGTTTTTACAGGATACCGGAATGGCTGGGCAATAAGCCTCTGACGAATCATGCGGCAGGCATTTTCGCTGGACCAAAGGGAATCCTGTGAAGAGGCAATAAGAAGTAGGGGACCATGTATTCTTTCTACAGGGATGATGGTTCCCTCTTCTGCATCCTGATCTGCTTTTTCATATACCGGACGAAAGGTCAGTTCTCGTGCTTTCAGGCTGTGAAGAACTGCCTTGATACCGGAAGACCGATGATAAGCAAAAGAGAGCGGGACCCCGCGGAATGTCCATGAAGAACGATCTACCCAGGATATTCCGGATCCGATGCCCATGTACACCCGGCAAGATGGAGCAAAGGCAATGACGCCGTCTATGTCAGGAAGAAAGGAGGCGGCGGTCAGCGCCAGCTCCGAGCCTTTGGAGATCCCGACTGCAATCACCTTCGTATATCCGAAAGCATGAAGATAGGCGGCAGCTTTTTCCACATACTCGATGGGTACATGGACGATCGTTTTCGGTGCATCCTTTACACCGAAGTAGCCGACAGCGAGTGAGGAGATGCCTTCTTCGGAAAAAGCATCCGCTTCCTTTCTCGTGAATGAATATGGCATACTGCCGCCACCGAGGACCAGAAGAGCCAGTCCCGGGTATTTATCCCGATGAGGAAGAAATAAGTGACCGTGAAACCCATCACGACGAATCAGGAAAGATTGTGCAAAGCCATCCTTACCCATGTGCCGTTCCTTTCTATACTGTTTCCCGCTTTTTTTCTTGCCGATTATAGCACAAATGGTTAGCTTATGCTAACATAGTGTATCGGATAATAGTAAAGGAGCTTTAAAAATGCTAGTTACGATTTTACTTTCACTTATGATGATGGCAGGGCTTTTTCTGATGCTCTGGAGTGGCGTCGGGTTTATCCAAGACAAGAAATTTTTCTCTTCCGCTCCCAAAGAAGCCATTGAGGTGACACCTGACTATGTCCCGGAACGGTTTAAGGGACAGCACGCTGTGGGCTATGTTATGGCAGCGCTATCGCTGGTTCTAATGGGCGGTGCTGTTATTCTTGGCGCATGGGATGGCATAATTCACGAGTACAGCTTCTGGCAGTTTTTCGTAAGATTTCTGGTCATGCTGCTTTTGCTTAAGGCATTTGATGTGATCTTCTTTGACTGGGTGCTTCTTTGTAATCAGGGGTTCGGATTCTTTACCCATTACTATCCGAAGGTCGGATCTGTCTATAACAGAAGCCTGTTCGGATACAACAAAAAGACACATATTACCCATGTGATCTGCTTTTTCCCGGCATGTGCGATCCTTGCATGGATCTGTACACTATTGTGATATCATTTGGGCTATTTTTGTTCAAATGGAGTAAACATATGCTAACTTCTGTGTTACAATGCGATCATAACGAAGTAAGGAGCAGAAGATGTTTGAAGATCTGGTCAAAAAAGTTTCCCCGGTTCCTTTGGATGATGTAGTACATTTTGCGCGTGCTTCTGAATGGATTACCAAGATGGAGCTAAAAGCATCACCTCGTGATGATGAAGCGGTCGAGGCGTATGTGGTGATGCCCTTCGAAGGTATGGGGATCTTCTATTACACGATCCCGAGAGAACTTGAATTTGGTGCACATATTGATGGACGGAGACCTGTTCTTACGGACAGGCTCCGTTTCTTTAAATTGAACTATTGCATGGACGGCCGCGTCGAAGTGTTTATGAGGGGAAAGGGGAAGTATGCCTACCTGGATAAAGGAATGGTCGGCTTCGATGAGAATGATCCTCAAGTTATGCTGACTTTCCGGAAAGAATACTATCGAGGTTTTGGTCTGTATTTTAATTTCGAACTCATGAGTGACAGTGACCGGACCACGCTTTCTTACTATGGCATCACTAAAGAAGCCTGTATGAACCTGATCGAAAGGGATAAAGAATGCTTCGTGGGAAATGCATCGCAGGAATTCCGCCAGATCGTGGAGGATCTGGCGAAGGGAATCGATGACCGGACCATGGATCTTCCGCGGGCCAGGATGCAGAGTACGAGACTTCTTTATCTTCTTCTTCACGAAGATGTGGAACCGCTCCGGAAAAGCGAATATACCACTTCCGGTCAAAGGAAGATCGCAGAAGATGCTAGAAAACGGATACTACAGGATCCAAGCATTCATCTGACGGCGGAAGAACTGGCAGAAGAACTTCGCTGTACAGCACCGGCGCTGAAGATGTATTTCCGGAAAGTATATGGTGTTCCGATCTATACATTTCTTCAGAATGTCCGGCTGCAAAAAGCGGAAGAAGATCTTCGGAAAACGAGAAAGAGTATCGCGGATCTGGCAGAAGAAGCCGGATACAGCAATCCGAGTAAGTTCTGTGCGCTTTTTAAGAAGACATATGGAGTGACACCGACCGAATATCGTCGATTACATATTTAAGAATGAATGGACATTCAGTGAAACAAGTGCCTTTACGAATGTAAGGGTGGAGTTTCCTACGTCCCAAAACACGAAAAAAAGGAGAAGAAGCGATGTTTATTGAAGTGAAAAATGCGGTTAAACAGTATGGGAACGGAGAAAGCCTGATCCGTGCTATGGACGGGGTGGACTTTTCCGCGGAACAAGGAGAAATTACAGTGATCCTGGGACCTTCCGGTTCGGGAAAATCCACGCTGTTAAATATGCTGGGTGGAATCGATTCACCGGATTCCGGTGTGATACGGATCGGAAAAACGGAACTCACATCCCAAGGGAAGAGCGGCCTTTCGGAGTATCGGAGAAAACATGTGGGATTTGTTTTTCAATCCTATAACCTGATCCCGGATCTGACCGTGCGGGAGAATGTGGAAGTGGTGGCGGATATATCGAAGGAGCCTCTGTCGATCGACGATCTTCTGGAAACGTTGAATCTTGCCAAGCATAAACATAAGTTCCCACGGGAACTGTCCGGCGGTCAGCAGCAGCGCTGCGCAATTGCCCGTGCGCTGGTGAAGAATCCGCAGATCCTCCTTTGCGATGAATTGACCGGCGCGCTGGATTCGAAATCGTCACGGGATGTATTGACGATGCTGGAGAAGATCAACAGGGAATTTAAGACGACGATACTGATTATTACCCACAACGAAGGTATCGCCGGAATGGCGGACAGGATCATACGGATCCATGACGGAAAGATCGTCGAGAACAGCATGAACAGTAAGAAACTTCCGGTTTCGGACCTTGAGATCTGAGGTGACGGAGTATGGTACTGAATAAAAGATATATCCGGAATTTCCGAAGTAATTTGTCATTTTTCGTGAGTATAACGATACTGACGGCACTTGTGGTATGTCTGTATGTGGCATTCGATTCCTCTTACGGGGTACAACAGGAAAGTTTTAATAAGCTTCTGGATGAGGCACAGCTGGAAGACGCGCAGTTTATGACACTGCTGCCGATCGATGATGTACAGGAACTGGAAGAAAAGCACCACGTTACTGTGGAAACACAGCCTTATATCGATCTTAATATGGAAAACTCGGAAGCGGAGGTCCGAATCTTTGCTCCCTCTTCAGCGATCAATCTATACAAGGTGCAGGATGGCAGGGATCTTGAGTCCGATACAGATATTCTTCTAAATGGGCTTTTTATGCAACGCCAGAACCTCAAGATCGGCGATAGTATCGATCTTGACGGAAGGACCTATCACATCTGTGGCGAAGTCATCCGCACGGACTATCTTTTCTGCCTGAAAAACATCACGGATACCTTTTCCGACAGCGACCGGTTTGGCATCGGTGTGGTGAAGGAAAGTGCTTTTGTCACATATGAGAAAAAGGATATGGCGACAGTTTATGCTGTTCGATATAGTGATAAGACTGACGTGACGGCTTTTCGAAAAGCACTGAACGAGAAGTACGGGACGCTGTCCTATGTGGATGTCAGTAATAACTCCCGTATTCAGAGCCCGAAAGACCAGTTCGATGAATTAAGCTATACCGTGCAAATCATCCTGCCGACAACGATGGTGTTCATGGTGCTTCTGATCGCGGTCGTGCTGGGTCGTAAGATCAAAAACGAGAGAAAGATGATCGGTGTCCTCCATGCCTTGGGATATAAGCGGTATGAACTGGCTCTGCATTACAGTGTGCTGGGCGCAATTCCGGGAATTCTTGGCGGTATCCTGGGTGTTCTTTTTTCGATCCCGGCACTTGCTCCTCTTTCAGATATGCTGATCGAGGATAAGATGGAAGTCTTCTATAAAGTGACACACATCACCTGGAAATCCTCTCTTATTGCACTTGTGCTTCCTACCGCGTGCTATGTGATCGCAGTTTTTATTACTGCCCTTATCAACATGCGCGGGTCAGCGATCGACATGATCAAAGGCCTTAAGAAGAATAAGAAGAAGAGGATGGGACTTCGAAAGGCGAAGTTAAGTTTCAGAACAAAGTATAAGCTTCGCGCTGTGTTCGGCCATCTCCCCAGAACCCTTCTGGTCATCTGCGGCATCGCGCTGGGCGGCACACTGGTGGCATTTACCTTCGCCTGCGTGGACTCGATCCAGAGATATGTCGACACCAGCGTGAAAGAGACAGGTGAATTTGAATACGAATACTTTCTTTCTTCGGTAAAGACCGGAGTTCCGGATAAGGGAGCGGCAGTGATGGCAGCTTCCTTTGAAGTCAAGGATAACCCGGACCTGATCACCCTGATGGGAATCGACGATACTTCGATGATCCATGTAAAAGACTCGGATGGAAATGAGTTCCCACTTGATGAGGACAAATTCTATATCTCCGAGATGAGTGCTTTTGCATATCACGTGAAAGCCGGAGATACCATTACTATAAGAAATATCGCGGATCTTAAAGAGTATCCGGTTCATGTGGATGGAGTTTTTGTCAACGGTTCGCAGTCTTTGATGGTTGCATCCCGATCCTCGGTCAACAGGCTCCTTTCTATGCCAGAGAACGCCTATACGCTGGTCATGAGCAAGGAAAAACTGCCATACAGAGATTCGGAACTTCTGCGTGAAGTGAGCAAATCTTCTCTTTCGGAAGCGCTGGATAAGACGATCAATCAGGGCATGAAAGATCTTTTGATGCCGATCACGGTGATCGCAGTCATTATCTCGGTCATCACGACATACCTGATGGTAAATATCCTTCTCAATGAGAGTACTTCGGTGATCTCGATGCTGAAGGTGCTGGGTTATAGGGACGGGGAGATCAACCGCATCGTGACCTATGTTTATCATCTGCTTCTGCCGATCGGTATCGCTCTGGGTATCTGGCTGGGCACGGTTCTGAACCGGCTGAACTTTGAATCCCAGACGGCGAAGTATAATTCCTTTATTGAGAACTATGTCACGCCCAAGTCGCTCCTGATCTGTGTGGGAATCACTCTTGCATCCTATGTGATCTCCATGTTCCTCCTGTCTTCGAAGGTGAAAAAGGTAGAGATGGTGGAGAGCCTGAAGAATAATCAGGAATAGAAGTGAGATTATAGAAAAACAGGTTTGACAGAGATTTTACGGTAGCGCATAATTGCGAATGATTCGCATTATGCGCTTCGCTTTTGGAAAGGAAAAAGAAGGAACTTTCCCGGATGATTATCCGGATATCGGCGAAGAATGTATGGTGAGGGGAGTATTTGATACCTATCTGGAAGGAGACAATAGATATATAACTCTTCGCAAAGCTTCGTTCTGTGAAAATTGAGAAAGAAAATCTTTAAAATGCCCTTGCATTTGTACAGCGGTTAGCATATACTAACTGCGAAATTCCGCAAAATATATTTCTTTCGTTTTCAATATGGCTAATCAGCATATGCTGGTTAGCATAAGCTAACGATGCAAGGGGGATGAATGAATGAGACTTAGTGATGTAAGCGTGGATCAGATGGCGACTATAAGGACGCTGGGTTCGGATACGCATTTCCTGTCACGCATAACTTCAATCGGATTAACTGAAGGGACTCGTATACAGGTCGTCCGTAATGATAAGAAGATGCCGCTTCTGATTTATGCGCGGGAAACACTTCTGGCTTTGAACCGTAAGGATTGCGAGAGGATCGAAGTGGAGGTGAAGGTATAATGAGCACGATTGCACTTCTGGGACAGCCGAACTCCGGTAAGTCCACTGTATTTAATCAATTGACCGGTGCCCGTCAGCATGTTGGTAACTGGCCTGGTAAGACTGTCGAAAAGAAGGATGGTTCTTTTTCTTATAACGGAACGAAATATAATCTGGTTGACCTTCCCGGCAGCTACGCGCTTTCCGGAAACTCGGATGAAGAGATCATCACAGAGGATTTTATCAAGAGCGGGAAAGCTGATCTGGTATGCATACTGGTCGATGCTTCCCAGCTTGAGAGAAGCATGTATATGGTATCGGAATTTGCCTCGATGGGGAAACCTGCGATCCTGATCCTGAACATGATGGACGTGGCGGAAAAGCAGAACAAAACCATTGATGCTGACCTTCTTTCCTCGCGTCTGGGTATCCCGGTCCTTCCGTTCACAGCGGCGGAAGGCAAAGAATATGGGAAACTGAAAGAGTTGATCGTGAAGGAACTCTCTGCTCCGCATACACTTTCCTCGGCTCCCTATCTGGCTTCGGGAAATGGAGCAAAAGATAAGGTGAGCGCGGATCAGTTGAAGGCAGAAAGTGAAACGAAATTCCAGTGGGTTTCGGAGATCCTCGATGGCGTAACGAAAACCAAAGATGAAAAGTATTCTTTATCTAAGTTTGACCGTATCGCGATCCGTCCGGTCCTTGGAAAAGTTGTTACTATCGGTATTATTCTTCTGGCTTTCATGGTGGCGATGATCATTTGTATTCCGTTTATGAGCATTGGATCCATGATTCCACAGTATACCAGCGGGCCGATCGCAGATGCTTTGACGGGATGGAACGTTCATCCGTGGCTGGTATCGATATTCAGTCTGATGCTGCCGAATGTAGTCTATTTCTCTCTTTCTATGGCCGCTTTTGTACTTGGTGTAAATCTTGTTTTCGGCTTCCTGGAAGAAGTTGGTTTTTTGGCAAGAGCCGCATATCAGTTCGATGGCGTATTAAGCAAGATCGGCCTTCAGGGCAAGGCGGTCGCTCCGCTTCTTATGGGGTTCGGCTGTACGATCGGAGGTTCCTGTGGTACCCGTGTCATGGATAACTGGGGACAGAAGATGCTGGCGATGGCAGCAGTATGGGCCATCCCGTGTGCATCGATCTGGGCGATCGTGCCGGTCATTTCCGGTATGTTCTTCCCGGCATGGGGAACGCTGCTGATCTGTATCGGGATCCTTCTTTATATCTTTGTGATGATCTTTCTTGTATCCAAGATCTTCGGTAAAAAACTTGCACCTATTGAGAACCGTACCGGTATGATCATGGAGCTTCCGCCGTATCACAAAGCTCACTGGAAACATATCTGGAAAGAATCCTTCTTTAAGTCTTCCGATATCTTCTTCCGTGCGCTTCGGACGGTGACCTTGATCTCGCTTCTGTTCTGGGCACTTTCATACAGTGGAAGCGGAAAAGTTGAAGACAGTATCCTTTATAAAGCCGGTACGGCGATCGAGCCGGTGACCAAGTTCTTCGGTATGGGATGGCGTACTTTTATGGCATTCTTAAGCTCGGCCTTTGCAAAAGAAGCAGTTCTCGGTGTCCTGAACTCTGTATTTGTAGGTGATAATTCGCTCCTCAATGCGACATTTAATGCTAAAACAAGCGGAGCGGATGCAGGTACGCTTTCTACGGTCATGAGTAATGCGGTCTCTTCGGCAGAAGCTCTGGCATTCATGTTTGCCGTGACGTTCAATATTCCGTGCGTGATGGCTCTCTCTACGACCTATCGTGAGTCCCATTCCTTAAAGTGGACAGCACGGGTAGCCATCTTCTATTTCGGATCAGCACTGCTCCTATCCTGCATTGTTTATCATGTAGCGGATTTGTTTATGTAAAGGAGTCAATATGTATCAGATCACGATGAAAATTGAAGGTATGGCATGCAGTATGTGTGAGGCGCATATCAATGAAGTGATAAGGAAAACCATCCCGGGAGCCAAGAAGGTCAAGAGCTCCCATAGCAAAGGGGAGAGTTCTTTTGTCGCGGAAGAAAGACCGGATATGCAACAACTCAAAGAAGCGATCCGCGAGACAGGATATACGGTCCTGTCGGTTCAGGCGGCTCCTTATGAGAAAAAACTTTTCGGATTGTTTGGTTAATAGAATCATATATAAAGGAGAGATGAATCATGATGAAATTAGTATTGATCCGACATGGAGAAAGTGAATGGAATAAGCTCAACCTGTTCACCGGGTGGACAGATGTGGATCTGAGCGAAAAGGGAAGAGAAGAGGCAAAGGCGGCAGGCCGGATGCTTCTTGCTGAAGGATATGACTTTGATATTTGTTTCACTTCCTATCTGAAGCGTGCGATCCATACGCTGAATATTGCGCTGGATGAGATGGACAGAGCCTGGCTCCCTGTCGTGAAGTCATGGAAACTGAACGAACGCCACTACGGTGCGCTACAGGGGTTGAATAAGTCTGAAACTGCCGAAAAATACGGTGAGGAGCAGGTGAAGATCTGGAGACGTTCTTTCGACGTAAAGCCGCCGGAGCTTTCTGACGACGATGAGCGTTCTGCGACAAAGCAGGCTATGTTCCGGGATGTGGATGTTTCGCTTCTTCCGAAGAATGAAAGTCTGGAAACGACGATAGAGCGCGTGATCCCGTATTTTGAAGAGGTGATCAAGCCGGAAATGAAGGCGGGAAAGAGAGTGGTGATCGCGGCTCACGGTAACTCGCTCCGTGCTCTTGTGAAGTATTTTGATAACCTGTCTTCCGAAGAGATCATCGGCGTCAATATTCCGACAGCTGTTCCGCTGGTATATGAATTTGATGATGATTTCCGTGTTCTGAATCACTACTATCTCGGTGATCAGGAAGCTTTGAAAGCGAAGATGGAAGCTGTGGCAAATCAGGGTAAAAAAGCTTGATCATGAACTTGACAGACTTCCTTTTATGGTGCATGATTATGTAGGTTATCGATGATAGCTAACAATGATCACAATGAAAGGAAGTCTGTTGTTCATGCCGAGAGATAAGTCTGCAAGTCACATCAAAGTGAACCGGGCGATCAAGGAAGAGTTTCTTGAAAAAGGATTTGAAGCTGCATCGATCCGTAGCATCGGTTCCCGTGCGGGCATGACTTCCGCCGGACTTTATCGGCATTATCCCGACAAGGCATCCATGTTTGAGGCAATTGTTTCCCCTCTGGTTTCAGAAATTGAAAACTGGACCAAACGGCATATCCGGATCAAATACGAAATGACAGCACGCAAGGAAAGTGAAGAGAAGCTTTTTGATGAAACGATCATGGATCTGATCAAGACTGTGATCCTTCCGAGAAAAGAAGAATTCCGCCTTTTGCTCAATGGGTCGAAGGGAACGAAATATGAGAATTTCGTACATGATTTCGTCATCGAGAATCAGAAGGAATTCATGCGTGCTTTGGAGTACTTTAAGGAGAAAGGTTATCCAGTAAAAGAAATCAGTGAAACAGAATTACATATGCTGCTCACTGCGTATTTATCGGCTTGCTTTGAATCGATCCTTCATGAAGAGGAAGACGAAAAGATCCTAAGTTATCTGAATACATTAGAAGAGTTCTTCATGCCGGGATGGCTGAAGATCATGGGTGTGAAATAGAAGAGAGCCGCAAGGCTCTTTTTTATTGTATAAGTTATCGTTTGACGGTTAGCGATAGCTAACTAGAAAAAAGGAGTGATTTAATTTGGCAAAAGTTGAAAAGTATGATCACATGAAGCTCATACGGAATTATGCAGGCGGTCACAAGAACCTGATCCTGATAGGAAGGGCACTGGCTGGTGTTAGTGGTGCTATGACACTTATCCCGTTTTATGAGTTATGGAAGATCATTAAGATCGCGGTAGAGGGACAGGACCCGGATCTGATCACCGGACACGCATGGCTGGCGGTAGGATTGATCATCGGAGCGCTTCTGGTTTATATTCTGGCGCTGTTGTGCACGCACATTGCTGCGTTCCGGGTTCAAGCGAATATGAGGAGCGCATTGATGAGAAGGATCATTACGCTGCCTTTGGGCGTTTTTGATGAAGACGGAACCGGCAAGATCCGCCGTATCGTGAATGATTCGACCGCGGCAACTGAAACATATATCGCCCATAATCTGGCAGATAAGACCGTCGCGGCAGTTACCCCTGTGGGTCTTATTGTTCTGGTACTTGCATTTAACTGGAAGATCGGTCTGATCTGCGTGATCCCTGCAATCATTGGGTTTTGCTTTATGATGACTATGATGGGGAAGAACATGCAGGAAAAAATGGGGGAGTATCAGAGTGCCCTTGAGGTCATGAGCAGTGAAGCAACAGAGTACGTACGCGGAATTCCGGTAGTGAAGACTTTCGGTCAGACCGTGCATTCATTTGCAAGATTTAAAAAATCGATCGATGATTTCGGAAAATGGTCGACAGACTACACGCTCATGCTTCGTAAACCCATGATCGCATTCATGACTTGTATAAATGCGATTTTTCTGGCACTCGTTGTATCGGCTTTTCTTATTACAGGCGACGGTATCGCTAATGCCGATATTCTGAATGTCATGTACTACATTATCGTAACACCGCTGATCACGGTAGCACTAACCAAGGTTGCTTATTCCGGCGAAGCGGAAATGACGTTGATCGATGCGCTGAAACGTGTAGATCAGGTCCTGGCTATTGAACCTCTCCCGGAATCGAAATGCTCGCTTTCGGCCAAGGACAGCAGTATTGAACTGGAACATGTCAGCTATCGTTATAAAGATGCAACAAGAGATGCGGTATCGGATATTTCTCTTTCGATCCGTCCCGGCGAACATGTTGCACTGGTCGGACCTTCAGGATCAGGAAAAACCACTTTGGCGGAGCTTCTGGTGCGCTTTTTCGATGTGAGTGAGGGAAAGATATCTATCGGTGGAGTGGATATCAAGGATATGTCTTCGTCGGAACTGATGGGACAGGTGTCCTTCGTATTCCAGGACAGCCGGTTGATCAAGACATCGATCCTGGAAAATGTTCGGATGGGAAGACCTTCCGCGACGGAAGAAGAGGTTCTGGCGGCTCTGGAAAAAGCACAGTGCATGGACATTATCAATAAGCTTCCGAACGGGATCCATACGGTCCTGGGTGAAAAGGGAACCTATCTGTCCGGAGGAGAACAGCAGCGGATCACGATCGCCCGTGCTGTTTTAAAAGATGCGCCGATCCTGATCCTGGATGAGGCGACGGCATTTGCCGATCCGGATAACGAGACGAAAGTTCAGGCGGCTTTCTCGGAAATGGCAAAGGATAAGACGGTGATCATGATCGCACATCGTCTTAGTACCGTGGCCGACGCGGACAGGATCTTTGTTTTGTCAGATGGAAAACTCGTAGAAAGCGGATCACATAAAGATCTTATGGATCAGAACGGTCTCTACAAGCGGATGGTTGATGAATACAGCCGGTCGATCGAGTGGAAGGTAGGTGCGTAATAATGATAAAGAAACTTATGCATAAATATGCGCTTTCAGAACAAGGCGCTAAAGATATGGTGAAAGCATGCTTTTTCTGTGCGCTGACCAATATCTGCCTGATGATGCCTTCGGGTGTGCTTTATATGCTTATTAAGGATCTTCTGGAAGATAATCTTTCCCGTGACCGTCTGGGGATCTATTTGATAGCCAGCGCTGTTATTCTCGCGCTGATCGCTTTTACGAATTATCTTCAGTATAATGCCACATTCTTATCTACATATCGGGAAAGCGGAGTACGAAGAACGGCTCTTGCCGAGAAGCTCCGTAAATTGCCGCTATCGTATTTCGGAAAAAAGAATATTGCGGATCTTACTACCAATATCATGGGAGACTGTGCATCGATCGAAACAGCTTCCAGTCACTGGATCCCTGAACTGATCGGCGCACTCATTTCTACAAGTCTGGTCGGAATCAGTCTCTTCTTCTTCTTTGATTGGCGTATGGCACTTGCCAGTTTCTGGGTGATCCCGATAGCGTTCCTGATCGTGCTCAGTTGCTCCGGTGCAGAAAAAAGAGCTATTCGGAAAAATACAGCGATCAAAATGGATATGGCAGATGGGATCCAGGAGTGCCTGGAATCGATCCGTGACCTGCGCGCGAATAATGCGGAGGGAAAATATATGGACGGCCTGGAGAACAAGATCCGGAAAGTGGAAAAAATGGCTCTTTTCACTGAACTGAAAATGGCCGTATATGTCAATTCCGCAGCCATTATCCTGAAACTCGGTATCGGAACGACGGCTCTGGTTGGAGGAGCTCTGTTTGCTGATGGAAGTATATCGATACTTACCTTCTTTATGTTCCTTATGCTGGTTTCGCGGCTTTACGATCCGATGCAGATCACACTACAGAATTTCGCTGCGATCATTTCCATCGGAATCCAGAGTGAACGTCTGGATGAAGTGCTTTCACATAAGATCCAGACTGGAACGGATCACCTGTCGAACACCGGATATGATATTACTTTCGATCATGTAGGTTTTCAGTATTCGGATGATACTACGGTCCTGAAGGATGTAAGCTTTACAGCTAAGCAGGGCGAGGTGACTGCATTGATCGGTCCTTCCGGTGGAGGAAAAACGACGATCTCCCGACTGGCAGCCCGTTTCTGGGATCCGACGGAAGGTAAGATCACATTGGGAGGCACGGATATTTCCGGTATTGATCCGGAGACTCTTTTGCAGAAGTATTCCATTGTGTTCCAGGATGTCACGCTGTTCAATAACAGTGTATTGGAGAATATCCGCATCGGTAAGGCAGGAGCTACTGATGATGAAGTAAAGGAAGCGGCGAGATTAGCCAACTGTGAAGAGTTCGTATCGCTCCTTCCGGAAGGATACAACACAAGGATCGGAGAAAACGGAAGTGAACTTTCCGGAGGAGAACGTCAGCGTATCTCTATCGCAAGAGCTTTTCTGAAGGATGCACCGATCATTCTTCTCGATGAAGCGACAGCCTCTCTCGATGCTGAAAATGAGACAGTGATCCAGGAAGCGCTTTCCCGCCTGATCAGAAATAAAACCGTAATGATTATCGCCCACCGTATGCGTACGATCGCTAATGCGGATCATATCGTTGTGCTGAAGGACGGTGTCGTCGCAGAAGAAGGAACCCCTTCGGAATTGATGGGAAAAGACAGTCTCTACCGTCATATGACAGAGCAGCAGATGCTTTCACAGAACTGGAAGATGGAGTAATGAGTAAAGAAAGAAAAAACATGATCAGCACGGAAGAACTGTATCAGTATATGGATGGCGCAGCCGGGTTTCCTGAGGAGATCGGCACGGCGAAGATCCGAAAGGAAAAGTCCAGGAATGATGTCCTGTACTACCGCTGGGATCTGTCCTTTACCAAGGATACGGACGCAAAGAAATGTGATAATGCAGGGATGGATGAAGTGCAGATCATATTCAATCTTAATCAGGATATCGAGTGGCAGGTGGGAGAGGATCCCGCCTCGCCACGTTTTCAGAAGGTGATCATGAAACGGGGGGAGGTGTGTATCTACAGGAATGATAACATCGGCACCTCTATGTTTTACCCCAGCGGACGGCATTATCAGTTCCGTAGCCTGCAGATGAAAACATCGCGCTTTTCCGAACTTCTTCATATGCTTTTTCCGAAGGGAGAGAGCGATCGGATCGAGAAGCTGGTTTTTGCTCGGGTAATGAAAACACGTATTACGCCGGAGATGTCCAGGATCCTATCTGAGATCGACAGTGCCGACCGCTATGCGGAGTTTAAAGATGTCTATCTGGAGACAAAAATGATCGAACTGACGGCACAGGTGCTTTTCGGTATTGTTAATGGAGAGAGTGCAAACGTGAAAAAGGAAGTATATATCGATCCTCAGGACCGTCTTTCGGTCGAGCATCTCCGAGAGAAGATCCAGCTGGTCCCGTACGATGACTACAGCGCGCCCAATATCGCAAAGTCCCTGGCCATGAGTCTTAGTAAGCTCAACCGTTTGTTCCGGATGATGTATGATACATCCCTGCATGCATACGTGCAGGAGATGCGGCTGGAGTATGCGGCATCTCTTCTTTGCGAGACCCGGATGAATGTTTCTGAAGCCGCAATACGTGCAGGGTATAACAATATGAGTTATTTCTCCAAGTCTTTCCGGGAACGGTTCGGAATGAGTCCCAAAGAATACCGTGAGCGAAAAGTGTTAGAAAACGATTTGTAAATGGTGGAATCGGATAGTGAAACGAGTATAATCCACATAGTTAGCAAATGCTAACTATGTGGATTATCTTTTTGGAAAGGACGAGCTTATGTTTAAGAAAGTTGCTCCCTATATCGGGAAATACAAGAAGTACACAATCTGGGCCGTGATCTGTATGAGTCTGGGTATCATTGCGAATGTACTTCCGTATTTTTTTGTGTTTCAGATCATTTCTCCACTGATCCGTGGGGAATCCGTCAGTACTTCCTATATTCTATACCGGGTGGCGGCAGTTGCTGTCTGTAAGATCCTCTTCGCGGTGTTATACACGCAGGGCCTGTCATTTTCGCATTACAGTGCCTATCACACGCTGAAAAATCTTCGTGTATCTCTTCAAGGAAAACTGGAAAAACAGCCTCTCGGCCATATCCAGGATATGGGGACCGGACGGATCAAGAAAGTGTTTACAGATGATATCGATCAGATCGAACTTCTGTTGGCTCATGCAATCCCGGAAGGCATTGCGAATGTGGCAATACCGGTTCTGATACTGGTTTTGATGTTTGTCGCGGATTGGAGATTAGGACTGCTGTCTCTGGTACCACTTATAGTCGGAATGATTGCCATGAGCATGATGATGAAAGCCGGCATGTCGAAAATGAACGACTATTATGCATCCGCGACGAAGATGAACAACACGATCATCGAATACGTCAATGGAATGGAAGTCGTGAAAGTGTTTAATAAGGACGGTGACTCCTATAAGCGGTTCGGAGAAGTCGTTAGAAGCTACAGAGACTTTACGCTTGCCTGGTACAAAGTCTGCTGGCCGTGGATGGCGATCTATGCAAGTGTATTGCCGTGTCTGGCACTTCTGATACTGCCTGTCGGATCTCTCCTGGTCATCAACGAGGTGATCGCACTGGATAAACTGGTCCTGGTCATCTGCATGTCGTTTGCGGTGGGTCCTTCCGTGCTAAAAGCACTGAACTTCGCGGGAAAGTTTCCTCAGCTGAACTTTAAGATCGATGCTCTGGAAAAGATGATGGAATTTCCGCCGCTTAAGGAAGGAACATCGGATTTTACCGGGAATAATTCCGATGTAACCTTTGAAGACATACACTTCGGATATGACGAGAAAGAAGTGCTCCATGGTGTTTCTCTTACATTAAAACAGGGAACGACCACCGCGCTGGTTGGTGAATCCGGGTCCGGTAAATCCACACTGGCAAAACTTCTGGTCCATTACTACGATCTTTCTTCGGGACATATCTCGATCGGCGGACAGGATATTACGGATATGTCGCTCCGTGCACTGAATGATCAGGTTGCATTTGTTTCTCAGGAGCAGTTTCTTTTCAATACTTCTCTATATGAGAATATCCATATCGGAAATCCAGAAGCTACCAAGGAAGAAGTGCTTGAAGCCGCATCACGGGCGCAGTGTGATGAATTTCTGGAAAGACTTCCAAATGGTATTGAGACTCTTGCCGGAGATGGAGGAAAGCAGTTGTCCGGAGGAGAACGACAGAGGATCTCACTTGCGCGAGCGATTTTGAAAAATGCTCCGATCATCGTGCTGGATGAGGCTACGGCATTTATGGATCCGGAAAACGAAGAAAAGATGAATCGGGCGATCGATGAGATCATGAAGAACAAAACGGTTCTGGTCATTGCTCATCGTTTATCTACGATCAGGAACGCCGATACGATATGTGTAATGAAAGATGGTGAATGTATTGCGTCGGATCGCCACGAAGCGCTTCTGCTCTCATGTCCTGAGTATAAAAATCTGTGGGACGCCTCGGTGAGCGCCAGCACTTGGAGAATCAAGGAGGAAAAGAACGTATGATCAAGATCATGCATCGACTGATCCGTATGACGGGAAAGTATAAAAAATCGATCCGGGCATCCTATATAACATCCTTTTTCAAAGGGTGCCTGATGAAAATGCCGCTGATGCTGAGTTTCCTGATGATCAAGTATTTTATGGAAGGAACCATGGATAAGAAGACCTGCCTGATCTTCGGTATCATTCTTGCTGCAAGTGTGCTCCTTCAGGCAGGATTCGAACATCTGACGAATATCCTTCAGTCATCGGCTGGGTATAAAGTATTTGCGAATATGCGTATCCGTTTGGGTGACCATCTGAGAAAACTCCCGATGGGGTATTTCACCGAAGGAAATATAGGTAAGATCAGTTCGATCTTATCCACCGATATGGTCTTTATAGAAGAAAACTGCATGGGTGTCCTTTCGGAATTGGTCTCCTTCATTATTTCCCAGGCGCTGATGATCCTCATGATGTTCTATATGGACATACGGCTGGGGCTTTTGTCTCTGTTTGTTGTGCTGGTTTTCTTTGTTGTCGGAAATCTTATGCTCCGTCATACTATGGAGCATTCCCGCAAGAAGCAGGAGTATAGCGAATCATTGACCAACGAAGTGCTGGATTTTGCAGAAGGAATGGGAATCATTAAGGCCTATAATCTTCTGGGAGAAAACTCAAAGAAACTAACGGATGAGTTTGAGAAAAACTGTCAGGAGAGCATCGCATTTGAAGTGGATTACACTCCCTGGTCAAGAGCTCTGCATCTTACTTATGGAATCGGTACTTCGCTTGTGCTTATTGCATGTGCTTATCTTTTTCATAATGGAATGATCTCGAATGTGTATATGGTCGGCATGGCACAATTTCTCTTTGACCTTTTCAGTGCGGTCAAAAGTTATTATTCCCAGATGGCACGTCTCACAGTTACTTCTGCCAGTCTGGACCGCATCGAAGCGCTTTTTGCGGAAAAAGAAATGCCAGATACCGGAAAAGAGAAGCTTCCGGATTCAGCTTCTGAGAATGGAAAAGTGGCGGCAATCGAGTATGATGATGTCACTTTCGGATATACTGAGAAAGATGTACTCAAGCATGTCTCCTTCAAGGTGAAAAATGGTGAAATGTGCGCTCTGGTCGGCCCGTCCGGCGGAGGTAAGTCAACGATCGCTTCGCTTCTTGCACGGTTCTGGGATATCGGAGAAGGAAAGATCCTGGTGAACGGTAAAGATATCAGGAATGTGCCGATGGGAGATCTGATGGATCATATCAGTATGGTATTCCAGCGAGTGTATCTCTTTCAGGATACGATCTATAACAATATTGCGATGGCACGTCCGCATGCTTCGAAAGAGGAAGTTTACGAAGCTGCCCGAAAAGCACGCTGCTACGATTTCATCATGGCACTTCCGGATGGCTTTGATACCGTGATCGGAGAGGGCGGAGCGTCTCTTTCCGGTGGTGAGAAGCAGCGTATCTCTATCGCCAGATGTATATTAAAAGATGCACCGATCGTTATTCTGGATGAGGCAACTGCCAGTGTAGATGCTGACAATGAAAGGGCAATTCAGGAAGCTATATCGGAATTGTGCCGGAATAAGACACTTCTGGTCATTGCGCATCGCCTGAAGACGATTAAAGATGCGGATCAGATACTGGTCGTATCTGATGGAAATATCATAGAGCGGGGAAGTCATGATGAATTACTTTCGGAAAACGGTATGTATGCACGTATGGTAACACTGCAATCCGGAACATGATTTTCGTGAAATATGACGATTTTACTGAACAAATCTAAAAAAGTGTTCAATTACTACTGGATTTTTCTCTTCTTATATTCTATTATTGGTTAGCAAACGCTAACTATTAGCGATCGCAAGTTAGCTAATGATAACTAATGAAGGTAGAGGGTTTATATGAACAGTAACAAGTTGAAAGCAAAAGATTTTATAACAGTCGGCATTTTTACAGCGATCCTGATCGTGGTGGAGTTCTTGTGCGGTATGCTCGGATACATTCATCCGTACATTGTGGCATCGTATGTCATCATGATTCCGTTGGTGGGCGCGATCCCGATGATGTTATTCTACACAAAGGTGGAGAAGTTCGGCATGCTCTCACTCATGTCAGTACTTATCGCAATCATCATGTTTGTTTTGGGTATGGGATATCTCGGCGCTCCACTCATTGTGTGTGCCGGTGTAGTCGCAGATCTGATTGCCAAGTCCGGAAAATATAAGAGTTTTAAGAAAACGATCATAAGCTATGGTGTGTTCTGTCTGTGGATCTGTGCGAATTATTTCCCGGTCATTGTGACTGCAGACTCATACAGAAAGGATCTTCTTGACGGAGGTTACTCTGCGGAATATTGTGACGATCTTTTCCGGGCTATCAATGAAAAGACGATTGCGGTTCTTCTGATCCTTTGCTTCGTATTCGGTTGTATCGGCGCAGTGATCGGCAAGAAAGTAGTAAAGAAGCATTTCGAAAAGGCGGGTATTGTCTGATGCATGTTGCACTGGACCCCCGAACAAAGCTATATATGATCCTGGTGGTGTCGATGGTCGTCCTCATGACGGCCACGACGCCATTTCTATGGGGCGTTCGCATTTTTATGACGTTGGTGCCGATCACGCTTCTTTTTATAGAAAAGAAATATGCGAGTGCAATACGGTTCCTGATCTTCTATGGCGTGGCGCTTGTATTGACTTTTTTCTTTCTTTCTGAGGAGTCTTCAGGAATATTCACCGCTATCCTGATCGGCTACTGCGGAATCGTCGTGCAGTTCATGCCGTCCATGATCACCGCCTGGTACTGTGTGAGGACTACGAAGATCGATGAGTTTATGTCTGCGATGCAAAAACTCCATATTCCTAACGGAATTGCTATCTCTCTTGCTGTCGTGATGCGTTTCTTTCCAACGATCAAAGAAGAATACGGATCGATCAGAGACGCCATGAAGATGAGAGGAATCACTTTCGGAAGTGGAAATGTACTGAAGATGGTAGAATATCGCATGATCCCGCTACTATTCTCTTGTGTCAATATCGGAGATGAGCTCTCGGCTGCAGCGATCACGCGCGGCCTTGACGGCAATGTGAAAAGAACCAGTATTGTAGACCTGAAACTTCATGCCGCGGACATTCTTCTGATGCTGGTATTTACTGCAGTGCTCGGGGTCTTTGTATACTATAAATATTTCAGATGAGCGGATGTTTGAAGATGTATCCGCGTATGGACAGAAAATAAATGGAAAATCAAGAATCTATCATTAAGATCGATCATGTCTCTTTCAAATATAAAGGGAGCACGGAGGGGTTTCTTTCAGATGTTTCTCTCTCTTTTACTAAAGGAGAAACCGTGCTGCTCTGCGGGGCTTCAGGATGTGGAAAGACGACGATCCTACGCCTGATCAATGGCCTGATCCCCCATTATTATTCCGGGGATCTGACGGGGAATGTGATCGTGGCGGAAAACAATATCCGGGAGACGGAACTTTATAAACTGGCCGGAGTAGTGGGCACGGTCTTTCAGAATCCAAGATCCCAATTCTTCTCTGTGGATACGGATGGAGAGATCGTTTTTGGTCCGGAAAATATCGGACTTTCTCCTAAGGAAATTGTGAAGAGAAAAAACTTGGCCGTCTCGGAGATGAAAATCGAAAAACTTCTGAACCGCTCGCTTTTCGAGCTTTCAGGAGGGGAAAAGCAGAAAATCGCCTGTGCCTCAGTGTCGGCACTGCTTCCGGAAATCATTCTTCTTGATGAACCATCTTCGAATCTTGACTGGAATGCAATCTCCGATCTTCGGGATTCAATCCGCAGGTGGAAAGAAGAAGGAAAGACGATCATCATCTCAGAGCACCGGCTCTGGTATGTGAAAGACCTGATCGACCGGGTCCTTTATCTTTCTGACGGAGCAGTAAAGAAGGAGTGGCGCGGTGAAGAATTCCGTACTCTTTCTGAATCGGAAGTGGCGGAACTGAAGCTTCGACCGATTTCGCTGGAAGAGAAATACATCGATGCGTTTACAGATGAAAAGGGTCAGATTACTTCAAAACAGATGCCTGCGAGGGAGAAAGCGAAGTGTAATGGAAATCTGACTCAAGCATCTGACATAGGGGAGAAAGTGATACTTTCCGAGTTTTGCTTTTCTTACGATAAGAAACACAGCGGCAGACGCCTTCGGAAATGTATACAGAATGGAATAACCGGCGAGTGTGACGGTCTGCAATTATGTATTCCGAATATCACTCTTCCTGCCGGAAAAGTAGTCGGTGTGATCGGCAGGAACGGAACAGGAAAATCCACGTTTTTGCGTTGCGTTTGCGGGCTTGAGAAGCGCTGCCCGGGTAAGATTGAGGTTGACGGGAAGCAGTATGCTGGCAAGGAACGTTTGAAAATAACCTATTTGGTCATGCAGGATGTGAATCATCAGCTTTTTACGGATAGTGTGAAAGCGGAAGTGATGCTCTCGATGGAAGAAGACGATGAGAAGCGTTGTGACGAGATCCTGGATAGGCTGGGACTTCTCCCATTTAAAGATAAGCATCCGATGGCACTTTCCGGTGGACAGAAGCAAAGAGTGGCCATTGCTTCGGCAATGGCAGCCGGGGCGAAGATCCTCCTTTTCGACGAACCGACATCCGGTCTTGATTATGCTCATATGAAGCAAGTCGGAGATATGCTTAAAAAACTGGCTAAGTCAGGAAGCACGATATTGGTCAGTACTCACGATCCTGAGCTCTTGGCTTTATGCTGTGATGAAGTGATCCATATCGAGAGAGGGAAACTTGTCGGATAAACTCAGTTGCACTAATATATTTGTATAATAGATTTGGAAACCGGGTTTTTGATTTATGCGGAACATATTGCTTTAGAGAGAAACGCGTAAGATCTTGGAAAGCATTCTCCGTAATACATTTCGTCCGGGGATCTGTTTGTCGAGGTTGTGAAGACCAAACCGGATCAGTTTTTCGAGTTCTTCTTCGGTGACGCTTTCATTGCTGTATTCGGCTTTGGTGAAGATCGAGCGGACGACGCGGGAATCTGCTGCTTCAAGGATGTGCAGGTGCATATTGAAGTAACGGGTATACTCGATCGCGCGGCGGTTCAGAGAATCTTTCTTAAACCGTATCTTCCAGAACAGGACGTAGAGAAGATGCAGAAGCGCAAGCACGGCGGCAACGATCACGAGCACGAGCAGGATGACAAGAATGACCGGCGGGATCTTAAAAGGCAGGCCGAATGTCGATTCCGGAATCGGAGTTACAGTCGGGGTCGGTGACATAGTCGGGCCGTAAATGGTTCCCTGGACAGGTGCTTTTGTCGGAGTAGGAGTAGGACTCGGCGTCGGTGTCGGTGTCGGCGTTGCCGGGAAACTGTAGTGCATATCACCGTATTCCGTAGCGATGGCGTAGGCATTGAAGTGTCCTGCCGTGATTGCATTTCCGGGTGTCGCGTCATCGAGGATCCAGCCGTAATCCGGATCGAAAAACTCGAACCAGGCGTGGGCGTCCCGCATGGAGATCTCACTTCCGGAAACGAACACATCACTACCGGTCAGATAGCCGGTTACGTAACGGGTCGGAACACCGATCATGCGAAGGAGAACAGCCGCGGTCGTTGCATAATGGACGCAGAAGCCGCTCTTGGCCTGCGTGATGAACCAGGTCACGAAGTCAGATCCTTCCGGTGGGTAGGGAGTATGCTGATCGTACGGGTGAAGATTCTTTACGTATTCAACTACGCCGTATACCTTCTCTGATGTGGTCATCGTAAGCGTGCCGTCCAGTACCTCTCTGTACCAGGCAGGAATCTTCTTGCTCTGCAGGATGCCTTCACGGGTCTTTTCCGGAACTTCCAGACAGACCCCGTACACTTCGTTTTCAAGATAGTCCGGGTTCCACTCCGGTGTGGCCTTCTGTGGGACCAGGTTGAAAGCGTAGTCATAGTTGGTGACGCCGTTGCTGGGGATGCGCTCCTGAAGATTCCAGAAAGTGTGCGCTTCGATATCCAGATCGGCATATTTACTTTCTTGTGAAATATAGAAATGGTCAGTATAACTCGGAACAAGGAACGTGTCGGTCGGGAAATACGATTTTATCCGGATCACGAAGTCGGCTTCCCTCTGCGGGACGTCGTTCTCCTCCGTGTAATAGTAGGCGGGTTCTTTCAGTTCCGGCGGAGAGTAGGTGCGCCAGCTGTTCCCTTCCATAACTTCCATGCAGGTGCTGCGCAGATAGATCAGGCGTGTGGTACTCGTGACATAGTGGTTTTCCGTGTCGTTGTAGTATCGTGAGATGAACATGATCTTCTGGTCCGGCGGATCAAAATAACCCATCCGGCTCAGGTCTTCGACAGAGTTAGCGGACAATATGGTCTCGGACTCGTCAAAAAGTATACTGCCTTCGTACTTGGCGCCTTCTTCTTGTTGTTCTTCCTCTTCAGGGTCAGGCTTTCCGCCGATCATCATTCTTCTTCCCAGATCTTGGACGAATCCGCGTAGTTCCTGAAAATGGGAGGCAGCAAGCTTGTCGAGCGTATATCTTTCTTTCGGAAAGAGACCGCCGACCAGGAAACTCAGCAAAAGCACCGGTGCCGTGATCAAAAGCATACGTTTGTCAGTACTTTTGTCTCCGAGACGTCGGACATAATGGAAGATGAGAAGCAGTAATATACCTGCTACAGCGAGCTGGCAGGGAATGGCTTTCGGTGTCATGCGCGAAGTGACAGTTGCACAGAAAAGAAGCGGAACGTACCAGATGAGCGAAAGAAAGATGCTCCGGCGCTTTTCAATCGTAAGAGATGTAAAGTATGTGGGGACAAAGTTGATAAGCCACATCAGAATCGTAACATCACGCCGTCTCTCAATCAGCTGCTCTGCTTCCCACATCGGTTTCCACGCATGAAAGACACGCTGCTGCAATGTGGAATACACGAGTCTCGTCTGCGCGTTGGTGCGGAACAGATCTGTCATGAAAAAACACCAAACGGTCGATGCGAGAAGACCTGCCAGAAGAAAGGAAGCCAGCTTTTCTTTCTGCCCATGACAGTAGGATATGCCAAGGGAAAGAAGGGCCAGGAGAGGGACGAATATATATACGTTGACCGGCAGATTGTAGGTCGAGGTCAGCATAAGAGTAAACCCGGACCCCAAAATCAGATTCAGGATCACCGAAAAAACCATTGTGAGATAGGTCGGTTCAGAAGTTTTTCTGACTGCGCGGACGACATGCATGGAATGCTTGCGCCGCTTCTGTTCCTCTTTGGCACGGATCTTCTCCTGCTCGGCGACAGTAATGCGCTTTTTCTCAAGCCGGTTCTCGGTGAATTGCTTTGTTTTCTTTTTCGAGCGACGGTCATTCATCTTCCAGGTCCTCCGGGATCGGAATATGAAGGATCGAGATCATCGCCTTGTCCAAGTCTTCTTTCGAAGCGATATCAAAACCAATCTCTTTCTTTACAGGAGGCAGAACACGGATCTTGTGCTCAACCTCATGAGAAAGGAAATATCTCGACGTGAAAAGCACTTCCCCCAGGGTCCGGTCCATCTTATCGCGATCGCGGGTGAGTGGGAGAACGAGGCGGGAATGGCCGAAAGTTTCTTCCTGTGGTTCTTTGATCATAAGAGAGTTTTTCTTTGCCGACAGCTTCCAGTGGATCTTCTTGATCGGATCTCCGGGAACGTAACCACGCACATCGTAGATTTCAGAAGAGGAAGAATTGGACCGTCGCAGTCCTTTGGCCCGGAAACCGCTCAAATCGGGAACCGCTTGCGGAATGCACGGAACGGGCAACACGACGATCTCTCCGGCGAGTTCGAATGTCTTAGGTATGAAAAACAGACCGAACATGTCGTAAACGCGGACTTTGGCGGATTGAAAACGGTACGTGCCGCAGTGATCGGTGTTGATGATCACGCTGTCCGTCGTATCGCCTTGTGAAAAGAGCTGGATCATGCTTACTTCGCCAGTCATTGACTCAGTAAGCAGGATACGTACCGAATATAGTGCAAAAGGAAAGAATTCCAGTCCGAAAGAGGTGAAGGAGATCTGTGTTTCGTCGCCCTTTATGACTTTTCTAAAAGCATCGGATTCAATCTTAAAAAAAAGGGAGCAGGCGAAACAGATCACGAAGGCAAGTGGGAGGATCGCTATCGTCATGACCAGGACAAACCAAGAGAACCACATCCGATAACAGAGAAAGAACATGGCTTCACCAAGCAATGCAAGAATGTAGATCACCCAACTTCGAAGCATAGATCATTCCTTTGGAATTACTGTTGTCTTTAAGATCTCACTTGCAATTTCAGCTTCGCTGATTTCTTTGAACTCCGCTTCCGGAGTGAGCAGCATACGGTGGCACATGACGGCCGGGAATACGGCTTTGACGTCATCCGGGATCACGTAATCGCGATCGGTCATGTATGCGTGCGCCTTGGCCATAGCGGTCAGAGCAAGTGTCGCACGGGGACTGCCGCCACGGGCAAGCATCCGGTGTGTACGGGTCCGGTCCATCAGTGCGACGATATACTTCATTACGCGCAATTTAACGTATATTTTGCTGGTCTCGTCCTGCATCTGAAGAATGTCTTCGATCGTGCAGACCGGCTTTAGTTCGGAAAGAGGATTGGCACCGTTTTGACGGTTCATGAGCATCTCAATCTCGTTGTCCTGGGAAGGATATCCCATCGAAACGCGTACGGCAAAGCGGTCCATCTGTGAGTCTGGAAGAAGTGTGGTCCCGGAGGCGCCGGAAGGATTCTGCGTAGCAATGACGACAAAAGGTTTCGGCAAAGAATAGGTCTTATCGTCGACGGTGACTTGTCCTTCTTCCATTGCTTCCAGCAGTGCGGACTGGGTACGTGCGGAAGCACGGTTCAACTCGTCTGCCAGGAAGAGATTGTGAAAGACGGCACCTTTCTGGTATTTCATGGTATGTGTTTCCTGATCCAGAAGAGAAAAGCCTGTGAGATCGGAAGGCAGGACGTCCGGTGTGAACTGTACACGTCCGTAATCCAGGCCCATGGTCTTGGAAAAAGAAACGGCCATTGTAGTTTTTCCTACACCGGGCACATCTTCCATCAGTACATGTCCTCCGGAAAGAACGCTTTGCAGGATAAGACGGATCACTTCATCCTTGCCGCATATGACCTTTTTAATTTCTTCTATGATTTGAGTGGTTTTTTCACGCATAGACATACTTCTCTTTCCTGTATTATTCACTGATTTCTTCTGCATGACAAAATAATTGTATCATTTTGTAAATGTCAAATACAATCGGAAAGGGATGTTTTTTGCATATTCACCGTATACCTTCAGTATATTGTGGTACAATATGTCTCGTATCTCACCGGGGTGGTTGTAGGATGCAGTAAGAAAGGATATTTTAAGTGGGAGTTCTTTTGTAGAAGCAAGAGGGCCCTGTTATGTCTAAATATGGAAAAAGAGAAGAAGAATAAGAAAAAGACATCAAGTCAGGATACGGTGCTTTCCATCGTATGTAAAAACGTATTCACCTATTTTAACCTGGTATTTGCTATTATCGCGGTGCTGCTTGTTATTGCGAAATCGTACAGGAGTTTAACATTCCTGCCGATCATCATAGCAAACTGCGGTATCGGTATTTTCCAGCAGCTTCGTTCGAAGAAAGTCCTCGACAATTTAAATGTTCTGGCCCAGGCTTCTTATCTGGTGGATCGGGACGGGCAGACGGTGACGGTTCCGATGGATGAACTGGAGACAGGTGATTTGATCCATCTTGAGGGCGGGCAGCAGATCCCGGCGGATGGAGAACTGGTCGAAGGAACTGTGAATGTGAATGAGTCTCTTCTGACCGGTGAGGCAGATGAAATTGAGAAAATAACTGGTAGTACGCTCATGTCCGGAAGTTTCGTCGTTTCCGGCAAGTGTACGGCGCGTCTTACAGCTGTGGGTGAAGAGTGTTATGCAGCACAGCTGACGACCAAGGCGCGGGAGATCAAGAATAAAAAATCGGAGATGGTCAAGAATATCGAGCTGATCATTAAGATCGCGGGTGTGGCCATTATTCCAATCGGCGCAGCGCTTTATTTTGAAGGCGTGACGATCAATCATATGTCTGTCAGTGAATCGATCGTTGCCATGGTCGGCGCGATCATCGGTATGATCCCGGAGGGACTTTACCTCCTCCTGACGGTTGCCCTGGCACTGGGCGCGATGCATCTTGCCCAGAAAAAAGTACTTCTCCACGACATGAGAAGTATCGAGACGTTGGCCCGTGTCGATGTGCTCTGCGTGGACAAGACCGGTACGATCACATCGAATGAGATGAGTGTGACCGAGATCTTTGCGCCGATCGAGAGGAAAAATGACTCGCTTTATTCGGAGAAAAAACTGGCGTCACGTTATATTGCTACGGTCGATGACGGCAATATTACCATGAATGCTTTGGTGGAGTATTTCGGAAAAGGTGAAGTGTTCCGTGATGCGGAAGTAATACCGTTTACATCAAAACTGAAGTATTCCCAGGTTACGCTGAAGGAGGCGACGTACCGTCTTGGTGCGCCGGATATTCTTCTTTCCAAGAATGACTATGAGAGAAATCGTGCTTTGATCGAGGAACGTGCCGACCAGGGACTTCGTGTCCTGGTATTCGCCGAGATGGAGAAAGATGAGCATATTGTTCCGATCTTCTTTATCGCGCTGAAGAACGGCATCCGTAAGAATGCCGAGAAGACATTTGAGTATTTCAATAATCAGGGTGTGGAAGTAAAGGTCATCTCGGGCGATAACCCGCTGACAGTTTCCAGAGTTGCTGCCCAGGTTGGTATCCGCAACGCTGACCGCTACGTCGATGCAAGTACGCTCGAGACGGAGGAAGACATCGAGAAAGCGGTTTCGGAGTATACGATCTTCGGACGAGTCAAGCCTGAACAGAAAAAGAGCATCGTACTCGCAATCAAGAAGAACGGACTGAAAGTGGCGATGACCGGTGATGGTGTAAATGATATTCTTGCCATGAAGGAAGCAGACTGTTCCATCGCCATGGGTACAGGAAGTGACGCGGCCAGACAGGCGGCGCAGGTCGTGCTTCTGGATTCGGACTTTTCCCGTATGGAAGATATCGTTTCCCGTGGAAGACAGATTATCAACAACATTACCAGATCGGCCACGGTTTTCCTGTTCAAGAACATTTTCTCTGCACTCCTGGCAATCTGTGCGATCATAGCGACATTCAAGTATCCTTTGATCCCGTCCCATATTTCGCTGGTCACGTTGTTCAATACGGGCGTGCCAGCTTTCCTGTTGTCTTTGGAACCGAATATCCGCAAACAGAAACAGGAATTCTTCCGAAGGATACTGACCAATGCCGGGCCGGCTGCTTTTACCGCATTCTTTGCGATAGCGGTTCTGTCTAATTTCGGTGAACGGAATCATATCCCGTCAGAGAGTATCGGTATGATCAGCATGTACCTTCTGGCCATAGCTGCTTTCATGCTTCTGGTCCATATCTCCAGACCGCTGAATATCTACCGCTCGGTCGTGGTCCATCTGATGTTCCTGGGCTTTATCCTTTTCTTACTACTGCCTCTGACAAGAAATATCTATATGGTCAGCGACATCGATCCGTCTGAGGTCAAGATCTTCTTCTGCTTTGCCATCGCGGAAATGATCGTGATCAAACTCGTTATATTCGGGCTTGAGCATATCCGTAAGAGAAAAAGAGTCGATGAATTGAAAGCAATCGGCCGTTGGAAATAATATCTGTCTTTATTTCGCCACGTAAGTATATTAAAATATAGATGTCTACGTTTGACGGGTAGGATGGATTACACATATGGTGTTAATAGATAAGATCAAAGGTTTGCCGACAAAGACGAAAATCATTATTTCGGGCGCACTTGTACTGGTGATCGCGGCTGTCATTATCTTCTATGTCTTTTTCTTTAAGAGTGATCTGCGGGCGACAACGATGCGTCTTCTGCGTGTAGAAGGCACAGTCAATATAGAAGACGCAAGCGGAAGACAAAAACCCGTTATTGATAATATACGTTTCCAGAGCGGTGATGCCCTGAGTACGGGATCGGACGGACTGGCATCGGTCGGCCTGGATGATACTAAAATCGTGACACTCCAGTCGGACAGCCGTGCCGAATTCATCAAGAAGAACAAACAGCTGGAACTGAAACTGACCAAGGGTGCAGTTTATTTTGAAGTGACCGAGAAGCTCCAAAGTGATGAGTCTTTCGAGATTAAGACCTCCACTATGACCGTTGGTATCCGTGGTACTTCCGGTTACGTTTTCTTTGATGATGATGGAAGGATCGCATTGGTTCTGACCGACGGACAGGTCCATATCGTTGCCACGAACCCGGATACGGGTGAAGTGAAGGAGACAGACGTCTATGCCGGCTATAAGATCAAAGTCTATACCTTTAACGACAGAACAGTCGATACAGTAGACTTCTTCCTGGATGAATTATCTGAAGATGAGATTCCGGCTTTCCCAATCAAGATGCTGGCGGAAAACCCGAAGCTCCTTGATAAAGTTTGCGAGTATACCGGTTGGGATAAGAATAAGATCCTTGAACTGGCGAAAAACATAACGAACCCGAATCCGGAACATACCCCGACACCAGCGGAGACCCCGACGGTTCCTCCGACGCCGACATCCATACCGACTGAGACTCCGGTACCCACACCAGATCCTTCCGCGACGCCAACAGTCACTCCGGAGATGACACCAACGAAGGGTGCGACACCGACAACCGGTGCGACAGTTACACCGACAGAAACGCCGGCTGCGACACCTACGACTGCGCCGGAAAACTCGCCTACAGAAGCACCGACGCCGACTAAGGCTCCGACACCGGAAAATACACCGACAAATACACCAGTGGCAACGCCAACTTCGACGGCCGCACCGACGGCTACGCCGGAAGCGACTCCGACAGAAGTGCCGCCGACACCGACGACAGAAGCGACGCCGACACCGACCAATACTCCTGCTGCAACACCGACTGAAGCAGCGGGATCTACACCAACGACTGTCCCGACAGAAACGCCGGCAGAAACACCGACGGCAACGCCGACTGCTTCGCCTACGCCTTCTCCTGTGCCGACGGTGACACCGACATCTACGCCGACACCTGCTCCGAGGCCGACTCCGAGTTTGACACCAACGCCGACAAAGGCTCCGACACCGACCCCGACGTTGACACCAACGCCAACGGCTACGCCGACCTTGTCGCCTACTAAAAAAGCAACGCCGACGCTAACGAAGACACCAACTCCGAAGCCGACTCCGACAAATACACCGACTTCGAAGCCAACAGCAACTTCTACGCCGACGGCCAAGCCAACGAATACAAACACTCCGACGCCGACAAAGGCTGCAGGAGAGACTGATCCGCCGCCGGAACTGATCCCTACTACATTCCCGTCGGAATTCCTTGAAGAGCCTTTCGTCTGGGATGAAGAGAATTACATATTCATCATGATGGATGAATCCGAAAACCTTTATGGCTATGTAGAGGGCAACTGGCTGCCTCTGGAGATGAATGTACAAGAGACGAGTGACGGATACATCTATACCTACAGTTACGAGTTGGATGGGGAAACGATCGATTACTATACTGAATTAGTGGGATAGTATTATGAATAAAACGAACAGAAAACTGATACTGTCGCTTGTAGGAGCGCTGATCGTTACGTTTTTATGTGGCAGCGGGCTGTTTCAGCGTCCTGATCTGTGGGTACAGGATGCACTTTTCCAGAGACCTCGATCTGTGCCTGGCGACATTGTCGTCATCGGAATAGAGAAGTCAGATCTTGATAAATTCGGACCATATAACTCCTGGAATCGTACGATCCTTGCTTCCGCACTGGAAGCACTGGCACAAGATCCTGCGAACAAGCCTGCTGTTGTCGCGGTCGATGTGATGTTTACCGGACATACGACTCCGGAAGCGGATCAAAGGCTTGTGGATGCCGCCGCCGCTTTGAACATGGTAACGGCCTGCACGGCGGAAATGGGTATCAAGAGAACGTTCGGCGTCAAAAGCGTCATCGAAGATCCTTTTGCCGTAGTAGGATTCGAAGAACCATTCGAGGAATTGAAGAAAGTCACAACAGAAGGTCATATCAATGCGATGCTTGACGATGATGGTGTCTTGCGCCACGCGCAGCTATATGTCGAACCTGAGAGCGGTCGGGTCTATTCCATGGCATATGAATGTGCAAGACTGTACGCAGAACAGAAGGGTATCACGATCACGGAACCGCCGGTCAATGCGCGAGGACAGTTCTACGTTGATTTTTCCGCAAAACCGATGGACTTCTACGATGGCATTTCTGTAAGTAAGTTGATCAGCGGAGACTTGCCATCGGATTATTTTGCCGGGAAACTGGTCCTGATCGGACCTCATGCAGCCGCACTTCAGGACTCGTTTATTACGGCAATCGATCAATCCGAGCATATGTATGGTGTCGAGTATCAGGCCAATGTCATTCAGTGCATCTTGGATGGAAACTATAAGGAAAGTGCTCCTGACTATATCCAGCTGATCGTTCTGGGACTTGTCTCGTTTGCGTTTTTCTATTTCACTAACGAAAGACGACTTCGGGTCACTGTACCGATACTGATCGTGTTTTCCCTTTTGGGAATCGCCGCTTCCTTGCTGCTTTATTCGGCAGGAACCATCACGCATGCCGTATGGATCCCGTTAAGTGTGTTGATCCTGTTTATCTTCAATGTTGCCGGAAGCTATGTCCATGCTGCCATTGAGAGACAGAATGTCACAAAGACCTTCGAGAGATACGTTGCCCCGAGTATTGTCGGCGAGATCCTGAAGGAGGGTACGGACAGCTTGAAACTTGGTGGTAAATTGTGTGATATCGCAGTGCTTTTCGTTGATATCCGCGGCTTTACGACCATGTCGGAGAGACTGTCGCCGGAAGAAGTCGTAAATATCCTCAACCAGTATCTGACCATGACCAGTTCCTGCATCGAGAAAAACAAGGGGACGCTCGATAAGTTTGTCGGTGATGCGACCATGGCGTTCTGGGGCGCGCCGCTTCCGGAGGAAGATCCAGTCATGCGTGCAGCAAAGACCGCTCTGGATATTGTTGACGGGGCAAAAGCACTGTCGAAGAAACTAAAAGAAGAAATCAACGAGGAGCTCAATGTCGGCGTAGGCGTCCACTTCGGACCGGCCGTTGTCGGTAACATGGGTTCGGAAAAGAGAATGGACTACACCGCGATCGGCGATACGGTCAATACAGCGGCTCGTCTCGAAGCCAATGCGCCTGGCGGAACGGTCTACATCAGCCGTGCCGTGGCAGATAAACTCGAAGGCCGCATGGATTTTGAGTCGTTGGGCGCATCGATCAAACTGAAAGGAAAGGCCGAGGGCTTTGAAGTTTTGAAACTGCTCGGGCCGAAGGAGTGAATATGCTTAGTTTCTTGGGAAGAGGATCGGCTTTTGCAAACGAACATAACTGCGCGTATTTTACCGTGGGAAAAGATCTGGTGCTTCTGGACTGCCCGATGAGTGCTTTTTTCAAACTCAAAAAAAGAGACTTATCTGTTTACGAGAATATTTATATTTTGGTCACACATACGCATGGCGATCACAGTGGCGGTGTTGCGATGCTCGTAGACTACTGTTTTTTCGTGAGCCATGTGAAAGTCACGGTGGTTGCACCATCGGATGAAGTGTTTGCTGATTTGCTGTATCTTCTTTCGAAAATAGAGGGCTGCGATGATTCCTGGTATACGCTGGTGCAAGCATCCGATCTGCAAAAGGACTGGCTGGTGCAGGCCATTCCGACGAGCCATACCAAGGAGCTGGATGGCAAGTGTTTCGGATATCAGCTGAAGATCGGCGAGAAAAATGTCATCTATACAGGTGACACGAGTACGCTTACTCCATTTGCGAAGTATCTTGATTCCGGATCGGTCCTTTATACGGAAGTCTCTTCGGTAAATAGTCCTGTGCATCTTTTCGCAGAAGAGATAAAGGAGACGATCTCAGGTTTGACCGGACAAGGTGTAGAAGTCTATCTTATGCATATAGATGATGAAGATAAAATTGTAAACATAATGAAGGGAAGTGGTGCGAAACTGGCGCCGCTTCAGGAAGAGGTATCCATGGACGAACAGGGAAAACTGCTGAACAATATTTTCGATATCACGGACAGTCTCTATAAGGATATGTGCATGAATGATCGAAAAGATCACGCGCTTCTTTTTTCTTATCTGACCGAACTGGCCAAGACGCTGGTCGATGCGGACCGGGCAAGCTTCTGGAAATGGGATAAGAGAAAGTGTGAACTCTGGACGATGTCGGCAACCGGCGTGGACAGGATCGTGATTCCGGACAGCGCGGGACTTGTCGGAAAGTCCCTCCGGAATAAGAAGACCGTGATCACAAACGACCCATATTCCGATCCGGATTTTAACCGTGAAGTCGATTTGAAGACCGGATATGTCACAAAATCCGTTCTCGTCCTTCCTGTTGCAGATATTAACGGTAACTTTATCGGTGCTTTGCAGCTGCTGAATAAAAACAGCGAGAAGGGATTTGATGAGACCGAGGATACGAAAAAACTTTCGCTTGCTGCGCTGGTGTGCGGTATCGCACTGGAGTCAGAAACTTTCCTGGAAGAGTCACATCACGATAAGCTTACAGGGCTAAAAAACAGAATGGGATTCTATTTCGATTTTAGTGGAAAATATAAAGAGTATCTTCTTCCGGATTCCGGCAAGACGATGTCGGTCTTCATCTGCGATATCGATAAATTCAAGCGGGTCAACGATACATATGGCCACAATGCCGGCGACGACGTGCTTGCATTTACTTCCCATCTTATCGAGTCCACATGTACGGAGAAGGATTGTGTCTACCGTTGGGGCGGAGAAGAATTCGTTATGGTCATGCGGGATACGGATCTTGAGGAGGCCGCGCAGAAAGCAGAGAATGTCCGTGTCAAACTGATGGAGTCGGACATTGATGCAGATGGTACGATCATCCGATGCACATTGAGTTTCGGATGTGCGCTTTTTGATCCGAAAAAGACGATCGAAGAAAACATCAGCGTTGCCGATGGTCGTCTCTATATAGCTAAAGAAACGGGACGTAACCGTGTCTGCAAGGAAGACCGGGCCTAAGAAACCTTTGTATCATCGGTAGCTTTTGTGGTAAAATTTTATTAAACTTTTTTGATTCAGGGGGTGGGTTCGTGGACTTGCAAGCTTTTGTTGATATGATCGATCCGATGACCTGTATTATGTCTGTTGAGGCAAAAGAAGACGGCACGTACGGCGATAGACGATTGGCGGAAGCAATTGTCTGATCGTCAAGAACGCATCTGACTGGGAATTTGTGAAAGAGAAGAATCCGCAATGGTATCAATCCCTCATTTCCAAATCAGTTGAAAGTATAGTTCTTTTTCCGCTGAAAGCAGGTGAAGAGGTAGCGTGAAGAAGTCGGGAGAAAAGGTAGAGTTGCCATAACACGACGGATTTGGAAGGACCTATTATATGTCAGACGAATGTCGGAAAAGAATAGCTGTTTTATTAGGACAGCCGGAAGAATATAATCAGGAGCGTTTTCTCAAAGGCTTTCTGAAAGAGGCGGTTGCGCGGGATTATGATGTCTGCGTTTTTGCGATGTATATCAAGTACCAGAATACGCCGGCGCGTTGCATAGGGGAAACATCGATCTTCCGTCTGATTTCTTATGATAAGTTCGATGCAGTAGTCGTGCTCGCGGATACCATTCAGACAGAGGGAGAAGTCTCGCGTATCGAAAAAGAACTGTGTTCCGGTTTCCGGGGCAAGGTCTTGTTTGTGGATAAGAAGAGTGAGTTTTTCCCGTCGATACTAAACGATAATTATCTTCCGGAGAAACTGGCCGTGGAGCATCTGATCGAGAAACATGGCAAGCGCGACATTGCTTTTCTGGCAGGAAAATCGTGGCATCCTCACAGTGCGATCCGCATGCAGGCATATAAAGATGTGCTTACTGAACACGGTATCAAGGTGGATGAGGAAAGAATCTTCTTCGGGGATTTCTGGTATACTAGCGGAGAAAGCCTGGCAGACAGCCTGATCAGCAGTGACCGGAAGCTTCCGGAGGCAGTAGCCTGCGCAAACGACTGTATGGCCATCGGTCTGGCTAAGAGACTGACAGAGAAAGGCTTGTCGGTTCCGGACGATATCGCGATCGTAGGCTGTGACTCCATCTCGGAGGGACGTCATGCTCCGTTACCGATCACTTCTGCGCATCTGAAGTCGTTTAATCTGGGACAGAACGCGGCAGTGACGATCCATGCGATGATTCAGGATAAAGAACCGGAGAAGATTCCTTGTGAACCGGAACTCTTCATAGGAGGAAGCTGCGGATGTAACTGTGAGAGTGCTATTCCGACATATTTCAAGAGAAGTACATGGGATAGTGATCTATCCATCAGTTCGATGTTTTCTCCGCTAAGCCGGCTGGATGAGGATCTTTTGGCCCAGTCTTCTTTGACCGGACTTCTGAATACGATTTTCGTGTCGTTGCATTATATCCGCGGATACAGAAGCTTCGATCTGTGTCTGAATCCTTCTCTTGGTGAGTCGGGTCCCGGTTTTGAGCAAAAGATCAAGCATGTGATCAAGTGCGGGGAGAGAAACAACGACCGTATTCTCACGGATGCGTTCTTTGATAAGAATGAGATACTTCCGGAATTGTATGAAAAGCGGGACAAACCGGCTGTTTTCTATTTCATGCCGTTGCATTACGAGGATAGTATTTTTGGATTTGCGGCAGTAAGTTATGACGATGATCAGAAAGTGATCGGTGCGGAATACCGAGCATGGCTGAAGAGTATATGCCGTGGTATCGAGTGTTACCGCAGATCTGATAAGCTGATCGGAAGCAGCAGGATTGCTAAGAAGGGTATTACTACGGACAACCTTACAGGATTCCGTAATTACCGTGGTTTCCTGGAGCAGGCAGACACGCTTTTGCATCTTATGAACAATAACGGCGGGCATATGGGAGCACTGGCGATCGATATCAAAGGCCTTGCGGAGATCAATGGAAAGTACGGCCGTAAAGAAGGCGACAATGTGATCATCCTTACAGCCAGTTCTCTGGAGGCGGTATTTTCTTCCCGTAACTGCATCTGTGTCCGTATCGGAAACGATGAGATGGTTGCGCTTCGTATCACGAGAAGTCCGGACGATGATGAGATGCTTGCCGAAAAAGACAAACTCATGTCCATGATCGAGAAACGTGTGCAGGCAGCCGGGATCGAGTATCCGGTCGAGATATTCTATGGGGTACAAAGCGGAAGTCCTGCATCTTCAGAAGAAATCGAAAGACTGGTCAATGTTGCGATCAGTAAAAAGAATGTAGCCAAAGCAAATGCGCAGAAGCTTTTGAAGAAGAGAGAACTCACGGAGCAGGAAATGCATGACGCGAAAGTGGTCAGCATGATCCTGGACGATAACAAGATCATGTATCACTTCCAGCCAATCGTTGATGTCAAAACCGGAAAGATCTATGCGTATGAGGCCTTGATGCGGGCCGATGTGACACCTTATATGTCGCCTGTTGAGATATTGCGCTATGCGGAATACTATGACCGGCTCTACGATGTGGAAAGAGCAACGTTCTTTAACGTGATCCGTTCCATGAAGCGGAATGAATCCAAGCTTTCCGGTGGAAAGAAGATCTTTATCAACTCGATTGCCGGGCACATGCTGAATGAACAGGATATTCTGGTACTTGAAGCATATGTTGCGGACCATCCGGATTCCGTAGTCGTCGAATTAACTGAACGTTCCGAGATGTCCGATGAAGCGCTTGCCACGATGAAAGAGACATATCAGCGGATGAATATCAAAACTGCAGTAGATGATTACGGCTCAGGTTATTCGAATGTTTCGAATCTCCTGCGGTATAAACCGGATTTTGTAAAGATAGACCGCTCGCTCTTGAACAGGATCGAAGAAAGTCCGCAGAAGCAGCACTTTGTAAGAGATATTATTGAATTCTCGCACGATAACGGAATTCTGGCGCTGGCGGAAGGTGTGGAAACGGAAGCGGAACTGAAGACGGTGATCATGCTCGGCGTCGACTTGATTCAGGGCTATTTCACTTCGCGCCCGGAAAAAGAACTGGTGCAGACGATCGAGGCGCGTGTTGCCCAGTCGATCCAGAAATACGCATCTTTGAAGTATCAGGGAACCGAGTCGTGACTCCGGCTTTTCCGTCACAACAGATTATGTGAAGAAAAACTATTTTCGATGTTGACAAAATCCCTATTAGGATTTAATATCAATAATAGAAAAGCACTTGGGAATATCCCGAGCGAGTGATTCTGTAGATCTGTTGAAGGGGAGCCAAAAGATGCAGGAACGCAATACTTTACAAAAAAGGATCGTGCACGAGACGCTGGTCGCCATGGCCAGCCATCCGACAGCGGACGAAGTGGTGGCCGAGGTGCAGAACACTTACCCATCAGTAAGCCGTGCGACTGTGTACCGTATTCTGAATAAGCTTGCCGATTCCGGCGAGGCATTGCGTATCCGCATTAATAATGGCGCAGACCATTTCGATCATCAGACTTTCCCGCATTACCATGTGCACTGTAACGAGTGCGGCAAGGTGGCGGATGTAAAGATGCCGGTCGAGAGCCTGGTCGAACTTCTGAAGGATACTTCAGGTTATCAGATCTCCGGTTACTCACTTCAGTTCGACGGATTGTGCCCGGAGTGCCAAAAATTAGAGGAAGAGCGTGGCGCCTAAGCTTCTGCGCATATCCCCAAATCTTTTATACAAGGAGAATTGAGTATGGCTAAGTATGTTTGTTCAGTATGTGGTTACGTTTATGAGGGTGACGAGGCTCCGGATCAGTGCCCGGTTTGTAAGGCAAAGAAGGAAATGTTCAAGATCATGGAAGAGAATGCTAACCTGGCAGCAGAGCACAAGTATGGTGTATATGCTCAGACTGTAAAGAATAATCCGGACATCTCTGAGGAAGATAAAAAGTACATCTTCGAACAGCTCAAGGCGAATTTTACAGGTGAGTGCAGTGAAGTTGGCATGTACCTCTGCATGGCTCGTATTGCTTACCGTGAAGGTTATCCGGAGATCGGTCTCTACTGGGAGAAAGCGGCTTACGAAGAAGCCGAGCACGCTGCAAAGTTCGCAGAGCTTCTCGGTGAGGACCTCGAGCCGAACATGAAGGCATCCACAAAGGCAAATCTTGCTTGGCGCGTTGACTGCGAATTCGGTGCTACAGCTGGTAAGACAGAGCTGGCTACCTTAGCGAAGAAGAACAACCTGGATGCGATCCACGATACAGTACACGAGATGGCACGTGACGAGGCTCGCCATGGAAAAGCACTGAAGGGCCTGCTTGACAGATACTTCGGCTGATCCTTTATAACGGCACTAAAGAAACAGAGGCTGTCTCACGTGGCTGGTGTTGCGAGAGACAGCCTCTCCTTTTAGGGGAACATTTTTCCAACCCTAAGCAGGATGCATTTTTGTGCCTTTGGATTTTTCCAACCTAAGGTTCGCTGCTTCGGTATGCTTCAAGTTTTTTCCAACCCTAGGTTGGAGGGGCACATTCGTACTTTCATTTTTTTCCAACCTTAGGTTGGATATTTCCTGGTGCTTTTCAGTTTTTCCAACCTAGGGTTGGAAAAATAAAGCCGCTTCTTCAGAAATCCGACCTAGGGTTGGAAAAATCCGGGAGGGGGATAAAGCTTCGCACCTAGGGTTGGAAAAAAGAAGACCGACGGTGGTGTGTATGCTATAATAAAATTGTATTGAGTTCTTTTCGCACAGCGAAGGATTCTTGTTTCTTTGGGGTTGAGGCCGTTCGATGGACGAAGGTCCGATGAACACTGGATTTGGGAGGTATTTATGAAGAAGCTTTTAGCGACGCTATTGGCAGGAGCGATGCTGCTGCCGACTCTGGCATTCTCAGTTTTAGCGGATAATTCGAAGCTTCCGTTTGATTTGAAAGCACCGAAGGTTTCGGTCAACTGGCTCGAGGGAAATGACTCCCCGACGACGATGCAGTTCGCGGCAAGTGTGGATGACGGTATAATGGACTTCATTTCGAAGATGGAGGAAGCAAGGGCCGACGATAAGGGCGATGAATTTTTCGCACCGTATGATTTTGAAGAACTGAATGTATGTCTGCAGGTCGACTGGGCAATCGATGATGTCAATGATCCTGTCAGCGGCTGGCACTATAAGCCGGAATACTGGGATGGCCATGTGGATTGCAGTTTTGGTTATGATCCTGAGACAGGGTTTTGCCGGGTCAGTGAATGGGATGTGGTGGAATTACCTTTGAGTAACTCGACGGATACAGTCCATGAAGCCTGGCTCATGCGAGGTTTGCCGAATAATGAACGCTGGTACGGAAATCCGGAAACAAAGACTCCGGGAGTGAAAGATCAGTTGAATCCCGACCAGTACACTTATGACGAGGAAACAGAATCCTTACACATCGATTTTACCAAGCATACGGCTTATTTCCGCGCGAGACTGATCGCTAAAACTTATACTTCTACTATAGATGATGGCTATAAGTTCTTCTATTCCGACTGGTCTGAAATTTGCGGTTACGGTAAAGATGTGAAAGCATACGAGCCGATTTCTGAGAAAGATCTTCCTAAGCCGGAGATTTCCGAGCTTCGTCTGATCGAACCGTCTTCTGACAGCGATATGCCGTATGCCGGATATAAGCTTGCTGTTACTGATGAGTTTATTACAAAAGTTACAAATGTGCATGGTAACGGTGGATATGTTTTTATTGAAACGGAGGCCAGACTGAAGGGGGACGATGAATGGATCCCGCTTAATGGCGAGCGTGACATCAAGCCGGGCGAACATTTGTGGGAACTGACCACATGGCTCAATGATGGAAAAGTGATCCCGGATGGTTCCGAACTGGAGATCCGTTGCAGATACTATTGTGAGCAGAACGTTGAGGGTATCGATGCCTTCAGCTCCGAATATTCCGATGTGCTGACGTTCAAGACGACGAAGATCGAAGATAAGAAAGATCCGACACCGACGGAAGTGCCGGATGATACACCGACTCCGACCGAGCACCCTGCATTCGGAAGAGCAGAAAAAGAAAAGAAAGAGGAAAAGAAGTGTTCACTCTGCGGATTCTGCCCGCAGCCTCTTGGTCTTTGCATCTTCATCTGGATTGCGATCATTGTCGTGGTGGCAGTAGTGGTAGTGATCATCATTGTGAAGACTAGAAAGAAAGACAACGGCCAGAAAGAATGACCGATCTGGCGAAAAAAATTACATGTGAGGAAATGAATATGTTTATTAGTAATGATATCAAGTATGTTGGCGTAAACGATCATCAGATCGATCTTTTTGAAGGACAGTATGTGGTCCCGAACGGCATGGCATACAATTCGTACGTGGTTGCAGATTATAAGGTTGCGGTCATGGATACAGTGGACCGGAATTTCACCCATGAGTGGCTTGATAACCTGGAAAAAGCACTTGACGGGAAGACTCCGGACTATCTGGTCGTACAGCACATGGAGCCGGATCATTCCGCCAACATCGTGAACTTTATGAAGAATTATCCGGAGGCAACGATCGTCTCTTCCGCGAAAGCATTTACCATGATGAAGAACTTCTTTGGCACGGAGTTTGAAGACCGCAGGATCGTTGTAGGTGAAGGCGATACTCTTCCTCTTGGAAAGCATGTCCTGCACTTTGTAGCCGCGCCGATGGTACACTGGCCGGAAGTACTGATGACGTACGATGCTTATGATAAAGTGCTTTTCTCGGCGGACGGGTTTGGAAAGTTCGGCGCACTGGATGTGGAAGAAGATTGGGCGTGTGAAGCAAGACGTTACTATATTGGTATCGTCGGAAAATATGGTGCGCAGGTACAGGCTGTCCTGAAAAAAGCGGCGGCTCTGGAGATCAAGACGATCTGCCCGCTCCATGGTCCGGTTTTGACAGGAGATCTTTCTCCTTATCTCAAGCTCTATGATACATGGTCCAGTTACGGCGTGGAGAGCGATGGCATCGCGATCTTCTATACGTCTGTTTACGGTAATACGAAAAAAGCAGTGGAGCTTCTTGCGGAGAAGTTGAAGAGCAATGGCTGCCCGAAGGTGGTTGTAAATGATCTTGCCCGTGAGGATATGGCAGAGTGTGTCGAGGATGCGTTCCGCTATGGCAGAATTGTCCTTGCGACGACGACATATAACGCGGATGTGTTCCCGTTCATGCGTGAATTCATTCATCACCTGACAGAACGCCAGTTCCAGAACAAGACGATCGGTATGATCGAGAATGGTTCCTGGGCACCGCAGGCGATCCGTACGATGAAGGCGATGCTGGAGAAGTCCAAGAATATTACGTATACCGAGAACAATGTCAAGATCATGTCGGCCTTGAACGATGACTCCAAAGCACAGCTGGAAGCCATGGCGCAGGAGCTTTGCCAGGATTATCTTGCACAGAAGGAAGACACGGCAAACAAGAATGATTTGACAGCGCTTTTCAATATCGGTTATGGCCTCTATGTCGTCACATCAAATGACGGCAAGAAGGATAACGGCCTAATCGTGAATACTGTGACGCAGGTCACCAATACCCCGAACCGCATCGCGGTAACGATCAACAAGCAGAACTATTCGCATCACGTCATCAAGCAGACGGGTGTGATGAATGTGAACTGCCTCTCTGTGGAAGCGCCTTTCAAGGTTTTTGAAACATATGGATTCCAGAGTGGCCGCAATGTGGATAAGTTTGCCGGTTCCGACGAGAACCTGCGTTCCGATAACGGACTTATTTTCCTGAGCCGTTACATCAATTCTTTCATGTCTTTGAAGGTGGAAGATTATGTGGACCTCGATACACATGGTATGTTTATCTGCTCCGTCACCGAGGCACGCGTGCTCAGCGACAAGGAGACGATGACGTATACGTACTACCAGAAGAACGTGAAGCCGAAGCCGGAGACGGAAGGCAAGAAGGGATTTGTCTGCAAGGTATGCGGATATGTTTACGAAGGCGACGAGCTTCCGGACGATATCGTATGTCCGCTCTGCAAACACGGTGCCGCCGACTTTGAACCGATCAGTTGAGGCGCAAGTTCTTTTCAGGAAGAAAAAAGCAATAACATTTCTTGTTACGAAGGAGGGATGAATAATGACAGTTAGTAGTGTTTTACATCAGACTCAATCAAGAAAGTGGGCGTGGATCGTCATAGCGGCCATGCTGTTGAGTGCGTTTTTGATCTTTGGTAATACGGGAAAAGCACTTGCCGATGAGGATGCGGAGGCGGCCAAGTACACGGTGACCATCGATCTTCAGAATGGAGATGAACCGATCATTCTTCCGGTTGAGGAAGGACAGAGTGCTTATGATGCGGCTCTGGCCATTGCCAAACAGCAGGATCCGAGTGTGACGGAAGTGCCGGATCCGGATTGGGGAAGCTGCCACAAGTTTAAAGGCTGGACCTTGTATGACGAGCCTTATGATCTGAAGACTCCGGTCACGAAGAACATCATGATCAAAGCAACATGGGAACTTCTGAACAATGGCTGGGAGATCGATCCGAATGTCTTCCCGATGTTCGAAGGCGTATTAACTGACAACGGTATCAAATTCGACCACATTACCGTGATCGAGCAGGATGAATATTCATTGTGGATATCGTTTGTATCTCCGGCAGACATTGAGAGGGATGCTTACGTGATCAGCCTTGATGGAGGTAAGACCTGGGAAGCGTTTTCCAAGTATACCGATGAGAATCCTCGTGAAAACCCGGGAGATGCAGGCCGTTACGATGCCCATGTTCCGTTCCGCGCGGATTTGAGTGAGATCGAGAGTCATCTGGAAGATAAGTCTGCTCTGACCTGGGATGTCTGGTTTGCCAAGAAAGATGATACAGAGAATCCGCAGGCCAAGTTTCTGGTAGAGGTCTACCCGGAGAAGTTTGCCATTGAGAATAACGAAGGAAGAAAAACATATATCATCGAAGACTGGACTGTTACAGTCAGGGAGATCGAGATCGTTTATGCCGGTAACGGCGGAATAAATGAGCAGGATGAGGGCCTTGTGTCCTGCATTCATAATGCTCTGGATCCCATGATACTGTTGAAGTGCCCGTTCGAAAAAGAAGAATATCAGTTTGTGGCATGGTCTACAGGCAAGGAGAATCTGGGACATCTTTACAGAGCGGACCACGAACTTCCGGGAAATCTCTTCGCTGAGAATGTGTCGTTCTACGCACAGTGGGCTAAGGAAGATATGTGGATCGTGAATTTCGAAACCGAGGGTGGTTCGGATGTGGATGCACAGATGGTCAAGCTCAATGGAACGGTAGTGAAACCGGAGGATCCTAAGAAGGAAGGTTTTGAGTTCAAGTACTGGACGTTGGACACGAATGATAAAGAAGAGCGCAAGGCGTTCAGTTTCAAAACAAAACTCAAAGAAGACACAGTTCTTTTTGCAGTGTGGGAAGAAGCGGCGGAGCCGACATATGAATTCGGCGATTTCATGGAAAGGCTCTACAGTGTTGCTTTTAACCGTGAATCGGATGCAGAAGGAAAAGAATTCTGGGTTGAACAGGTGAAGACCGACGCCTACACAGGTGGCGGATGTGCGTTATATTTTTTGACTAGCCCGGAGTTCCTCCAGAAGAAGACTACTGATGACGAATTCCTGAAGACAGTTTATAAGACGTTCTTTGACCGTGAACCTGAGAAGGAAGGTTTTGCTTTCTGGCAGAAGTTCTTGAAGGAAGGCCATGAACGTGCCGATGTGGTGAAGTCTTTTGTTGACTCCAAGGAATGGTGCAATCTTTGTGCGAAGTATGGAATTAAGTCCGGTGCACCTACAGCCAAAGCAGAGATCCCGTCTGTTTCGGCAAAAGGATTTGCAGAGAGAATGTATACCAAGTGCCTCGGTAGAGAAGCAGAAGCGGAAGGCCTGGAGTACTGGAGCCTGGCCCTTACCAACCTGGAAAAGGATGGTGCCGGATGTGCGAAGTTCTTCTTCGAGTCCGATGAGTTTGTGAACTTCAAGACGGACAACAAAGAATACGTCACACGACTCTACAGAACGTTCATGAATCGTGAACCGGAAGCAGATGGCCTGAAATACTGGGTAGGACAGCTCGATCAGGGCGAAGCTCGTGAAAATGTCCTCCGTGGCTTTGTTGATTCGAAAGAGTTTACGGAGATCTGTCTGTCCTATGGAATTGAGAAAGGGACCCTCTAAGAAAACACACATGTGAATGTTTGATTTCTTGTTCAGGATTCCCCATGAAAAGCACATCTTTTCGGATGTAACGGAAAAGTAATTTTATATGCCCCTGCTGCTGAATTCCCAGCAACGGGGGCAGTTCTTTTGTCTTCGGAATGTAATAATCTGCACGGGATAAAAAGTCTCAAATAAAAATGAAAATCTTGTTGAAAATAAGGCATTTGATGTGTAGAATAGAATTATGTATCTATGGGGAGAAGAGGTTTTTCAGGGTACAAGCTTTGTCGGGGTCATGTGGCCCGATGGGTATGATTTCATTAACTACATGGTTAAAGGAGGGAACCTTTATGCTATTTGGAAAATCGAAGAAGGGTCATCGTCTCTTGTCGATTGCATCCGCAATTGTTTCGATGTCCTTATTCTTGGGTGTGTACGCAGGTGCAGGTACACTGGTACGTGCTAGCGCAGATGTGGCTAAGATCGGTTCAGACACATATTCCTCGTTAGGAAATGCGGTGAAAGCAGCCAAGGCGGGTGACACGATCACACTCATCGCCGACAGCAGTTCTGCTGATCTGCCGAATATCAGCAAGAACCTGACATTGGATCTGAACGGTTTTACTTATAAAAACACGAGTTCGCAGATGTACCCGTTTGCTATTACAAGTAATGCAGTTGTTACCGTTAAGGACAGTTCCTCGAGTGCATCAGGTAAATTTGTTCACAGTGGACAGTATGGTATCTACGCATCTGCCGGAAAGTTCGTACTGGAAAGTGGTTCGATCGAAACTTCCGCTGAATGTGCTGTTTCCGTTAACAGCGGCAGTATCGATATCAAGGGCGGTACGATCAATGCCGGCAATGCAAAGGGATATGCAGTATATGCATTCAATAAGAACCAGCCGAGCATCAATGTTTCAGGCGGTGTTATCAATTCCCAGGGCTACGGCGTAGCTTTGGCAGACTGCTCCGCTACATTCAGCATGACGGCTGGTACAATCAATTCCAAACTCTTTGCTCTCACAACAAATGGCTCAAGCGAAAAAGTCGGCACAATGAAGATCTTAGGCGGTACATTAAAGAGCGAAAGCATCGCGGTTTATCTGCCTTCCGGTGTTATGACGATCGGCGGCGGTACGATCACTGGTGCAACCGCTGTTTACATGAAGTCCGGTAATCTTAAGATTTCAGGTGGTACGATGGAAGCAACCGGTGCGAAGGCTGCTTACAAGTACTACAACAATGGCGCTTATTCTACAGGTGATGCGCTTGCAGTAGATAACTGCGGTTACCCGAATGGTGCTCCGGTGATTGAGGTCACAGGCGGTACATTTAAGAGTGCAAACGCAGAACCGATCGGAACATATGCTTATGGTTCCGGAAACAATAAAATCGAGAAGTTTGTCTCTGGCGGTACATTTTCTTCTGCAGTTTCCGTTAAGACTTTGAAAGAAGGCTATCGTTCAGTAAAGACAGATGACGGTAAGATGTATACTGTCAGCAACCTCTATACTGTATCTTTTGATATTCCCGGAGTTCCGGAGCAGAAGGTCGTTTATGGACAGACAGCTACCAAGCCGGCAGATCCGATCAAAGCGGGTTTCTTCTTTGCAGGCTGGTACTATGGCGATGTGAAGTTTGACTTCTCCATTATTGTTACACAGGACATGAAGCTTGTTGCTAAGTGGAAAGAAGCTCCGAAGACTCATAAGCTTTCCTTTGCTGACTTCGTTGAGCGTCTTTACAACGTAGCTCTCGGAAGAGAGTCCGAAAAAGAGGGAAAAGATTTCTGGGTTGAGAAAGTTACCAACGGCGAGTTCACAGGTGGTTACTGCGCACTCTTCTTCCTCACAGGTCCTGAGTTCCTGCAGAAGAATACTACTGATGATGAATTCCTGACAACACTCTATAAGACTTTCTTTGACCGTGAGCCTGAAAAGGGCGGTTTCGACTTCTGGAAGGACTGGCTGAAGAATGGCCATTCCCGTCAGGAAGTAATCGAAAGCTTTGTTGATTCTGCTGAGTGGTGCAACCTCTGCGCGAAGTACGGTGTAAATCCGGGTGCTCCGAATGCTAAGGCTACCGAGCCGTCTGAATCTTCCGTTGAATTCTCAACAAGACTTTACACCAAGTGCCTCGGACGTGAGCCTGAGCAGAAAGGCCTCAGATACTGGTCTCTCAGACTTACAAACCGTGACATCACCGGTGCAGAACTTGGCAAGCAGTTCTTCGAGTCTGAAGAATACATGAACAAGAAGTCTTCCAATGCAGATTATGTAACAGCTCTGTATAGAACATTCCTTGACAGAGAACCGGAGACAGATGGTTTCAACTACTGGACCACCAGACTTAAGGATGGTGCTTCACGTCGTGAACTCCTCCGCGGATTTGTTTCTTCTCAGGAGTATACCAATCTCTGCAAGTCCTATGGTTTCGAGAGAGGCGATATCTGATCTTGAATTAAGATCCTGAATTATCCAAGAATGAAGAGTGGGTCATCTCCTTACGAGATGGCCCACTTATTTAGTATAATGGTAGGAGTTTAATTATTCAGGAGTATAAAGCTATGAAAAAGATCAACGCATATTCACATGTAGTACAGTACTATGAGACAGATAAGATGGGGATCACCCATCATTCAAATTACGTACGTTGGATGGAAGAGGCGCGCGTGGATTATCTTTCGCAGCTTGGCTGGGATTACGATAAACTGGAAGAGAAGGGAATCATTTCCCCTGTGATCGGTATCGAAGTAAAATATAAAGGCAGTACGTCGTTTCCGGACAAGATAAGTATTGAAGTATCTGTCCTGGCTTGTAAAGGCGTCCGCCTGCAGATCGGATATGTTATGAAAAATGAAGAAGGAAAGCCGGTGTGCGAGGCACGATCCGAACACTGCTTTGTTAATAAGGAAGGACGGCCGATCCGATTAGAGAAGGATCATCCGGATTTTTATCAGGCGCTGGCTGAACAGATTGCAGAAGGCTGATCCGTTCCGAAACCGGCTTTTATGGGATGATCTCATCAAGTACCATCTTTCCGATATTCTGATCCCGGTATTGTTTGGGAGTCATACCGCAGTTTTTCTTCAGGACATTCGAGAAATAACTCTGGCTTGGAAAGGCGAGAGAGGCAGAGATCTCTGCTATCGAATACGATGAATTGGCCAGCATCGACTTTGCGGTATCCAGTTTTTTATTCAATATGTATTCGCTGATACTGAATCCGGTCTCTTTCTTGAATAAACGGGAAAGGTAAGTCTGGGAAAGATTGGTGACGGAAGCAAGTGTCAGTATCGTAATGCGGGTGTGCAGATGTTCGTAGATGTAGTTGATGCATATCCGGATCGAAGAGGAAACCTGATCCTGACGAAGCTGTTCCCGCATTCTTGTGGTGTAGGCCAGACACATATCGTGATGGATGTCTGAGATCTCTTCCGGCGAAGTGGCTTCATCTGCAAGCCGGATATAGTAATCGCTTAAGCTGAAAGCTTCTGCCTGCGCCATACCGCCGGAAATGCAGTAGCGGGCGACCATAGCTGTCGTGATCGTAAAATGATATTTCAAATTCTGAAGAGGGTCTTTGGAGAGCGTTCCAAGACCTTCTTTTGTATGAAAAGAATCGCGCAGGAGTACCTGGATCTTCTTGATCTCGCCATTCTTAACTGCATGGAAAAAATCTGTCTCCTCCTGATAGGGAGCATGAAAGAGTTCAAATTCACGACTGAGAAATTCCTGATAAGAAATCTGCTTTTTCCGCGACGGCATTATTCCTGTCCTTTCTTAAATGAGTTAAGCATGTGCATTGGAATGATTTTCAGAAAGAAATCAAAGAATCAAGATATGACAGTGCTTTTCAAGAAGATTATAACATGAAAAAGTAAAAAACAGCATTAAAAAGCAATAATGAAAACTCCTTTCTTGTTATGTTTAAGAAAATGAATTCGATCGGACATACATCATGTCCGACGGCATTGGGGAGGACATCAGATGAAGAAAATGAAACTGGTTTGCAGTGCTTTGGCAGCAAGTATGTTGTTTTCGATCGTCGGCTGTAAAAAGAATGAGACGACCGCAGCTTCTACGCAGACTCAGACTACAACAGAAGCAACGACAACTGCCGCAGAAACGACACAGGCAAAAACGGAAGCGCCGGAGCTGGATGGGTACAAGCTTCTTTGGAATGATGAATTCGAGGGCGAGGATCTGGATACGACCAAGTGGACCCGTGAGACCCGTCAGCCGGGCTGGACAAACAATGAACTTCAGGAATATACCAACACGACCGAGAATGTTTTTGTCCGTGATGGAAAACTGATCCTGAAGGCAATCAAGACAGAAAAGGATGGAAATCCTTACTATACATCCGGAAAGGTCAACAGCCAGAACAAGACAGACTTTATGTACGGAAAGGTAGTCGTTTCGGCAAAAGTTCCGGAAGGCCAAGGCTTGTGGCCGGCAATCTGGATGATGCCGAAGAACGAAAACATCTATGGCCAGTGGCCGAAGTGCGGTGAAATCGATATTATGGAGTCGCTTGGTAATGATACGACTATCTCGTATTCGACGATCCATTATGGTGAGCCGCATGCGGAGCAGCAAGGTACGATTGAGAAGAAGGGCGCCGATAGTTTCTCGGCGAAGTTCCATGAATACTCTGTGGAATGGGAACCTGGCGAGATGCGCTTTTATACGGACAACGAACTGGTGCTTACATGTAATGACTGGTTCACGGCAATCGCCGGTTCTGATGAATTACCGTATCCGGCTCCTTTTGACCAGGATTTCTTCGTACAGATGAACCTGGCGGTCGGTGGTAACTGGCCGGGAAACCCGGATTCGACGACAGACTTTTCTAAAGCCGAGTTTGAAATCGATTATGTCCGTGTTTACCAGAAACCTTCTTACGATACAAATGTTAAGAAGCCTGAGAAAACGTTCCGTGAGCCGCTTCCTGATGGAAACTTTATCCGTAACGGTAAATTCGAAGAACAGGAAGACCTCACCGATGATCTGGACTGGAAGTTCCTGCTGTTTAACGATGGCGTAGGTGAAGCGCAGATTAAAGATGGAGCGATCGTGATCACTTCCACCAATTGCGGAACAGAAGAATATTCTGTCCAGCTCGTTCAACCGGATCTTCCGATGAGAAAAGGACACAAGTACAAAGTTACTTTTGACATCAAGGCAGACGCGAAGAGAAATTGTGTAGTTTGTGTCTCGGCACCGAATGCCGGCTGGATCCGCTATCTGAAAGACACGGCGATCTGGCTTTCCCCGGAATGGCAGACATTCGAATTTGAATTCGAGATGAAAGATAAAGACGATAACAACGGACGCCTCGAGTTTAATATGGGCAAATTAGGCTATACAGATACGATCTATATTACAAACGTAAGAGTCGAAGAAATCCCCGCTTAAGCGCCAAACGCATATTTACCTCGTTAAAACCGGCAAATGTAGACCAGCATCGCTGAGGACCAGAACATCGTTTCTGGCCAGCGCATTAAGGTTTACGTTTGCCGGTTTTTTATGATATGACAAATGTCATGTGCGGAAGTGATGCTGTTCACTATTGCGTGAAAAGCGGGTATGGAATAATAGACTCATAAAGAGTGCGGGCGGGCTACGCAAGCGGCCGGACCCAAAAGAAAAACACAAAGAACGAAAAAGAAATGAGGTCACGAACATGAATGAAATCATTAAAGTAGATGGTTTGGTAAAGCGTTACAAAGAATTGATCGCCGTCGATAATTTCAGCATGACGGTCAACGAGGGCGAGATCCTGGGTCTTCTTGGTCCGAACGGTTCCGGTAAGTCCACGACCATCAACTGCATCCTGTCTCTTCTGGAATACGATAAAGGCTCGATCACGATCATGGGCAAGGAGATGACACCCAAGTCTTACGATCTGAAGAGTAAGATTGGTGTCGTTCCACAGGAAGTTTCCGTATTCGAAGAGTTTACCGTGTATGAGAATATTGATTTCTTCTGTGGCCTTTATATCGAAGATAAGGCTGAGCGCAAAAAGAGAGTGCAGGAAGCCATCGATTTCGTCGGCCTCGAAGAGTTCAAGAAGTTCCGCCCGAAGAAACTGTCCGGTGGTTTGAAGAGAAGATTGAATATCGCATGCGGCATCGCCCACAAACCGAAGATCATTTTCTTTGACGAGCCGACAGTAGCGGTTGACCCACAGAGCCGAAACAAGATCCTCGAGGGTATCGAGCAGCTCCGCAATGAAGGTGCAACGATCATCTACACGTCCCACTACATGGAAGAGGTCGAACAGCTCGCAGACAGGATCATCATCATCGACAAAGGCCAGCTGATAGCAGAGGGAACCGTTGATGCACTGAAGAGCATGATCAAGAAGAGCGAACTGATCCGCATCATCGTAAAAGGCGTAGCAGAAGAGGATGTTGAGAAGATCAGGAAACTGAACAACGTGTACAGCGTCAATTACGATGGCAAAGAACTGAAGGTCGAGGCCGGTCATGGAAACAATGTCGTGGAAGTGATCAAGGTGCTCGAAGAGAAAGGTTACAAGATGAAGGGTGTCTATTCCGAGCAGCCGACATTGAACGATGTCTTCCTTGAACTGACCGGAAAAGAACTTCGTGATGATTAATAGGAGGAACGGGAAATGATGTTTTCATATTATCTGCGCAAAGCACTGCGCGACAAAGCCTATGTCTTCTGGGCATTAGCCTTCCCGCTTCTTCTGATGACATGTTTCCATGTAACTTTCATGGGACCGGCAAAAGGTGAAGTGGATTTTGAACCGGTAAAATGCAGCGCGATCTATGTAAACGAAAGTGCTTTTACCGAAGAATTCGGAAATGTATTACAAAACTTATCTGACCCTGCGGCCGTGAAAAACAGCAATATGGGCTATAATCACGAGATTGTGGAATTGATCGCAGCGAACTCACAAGAAGAAGCGGAAAAACTGATCCTTGACAAAAAAAACGAAGTGCTTTTCCTGGTCGATGGAAAAGCGGAGACGATAGAAGTGAAGGTTGGCGATTCCGTAGATACGACAACTTTGATGGTGGCCAGATCCATCGTCGAATCCTATAGAAGAAACTACCAGATCATGAAGGATGCAGCGATGACGGCGCCGGACAAGATCCAGCTGGTCATGGACAGTCTCTCGGACCAGATCTCCGTTATGAAAGCCAAGTCAACGTTTCTCGGCGATGATGGCACCTCGGCAAATGTGTATGCCTGGTATTTCTACTCTACGATCGTCATGGGCATGTTCTTTAATGTGACTCCGGGCGTGCATACAGTATTTGATATCCAGGGTGACCTGAGCGGATACGGAATGAGAACGAGCGTATCCCCGAAGAAAAAGAGTGCGATCCTTCTTTCTTCCTTCCTGGCACGATATGTAGTGGCTTGCTTTGTATCGTTCTTTGACCTGCTTGCACTCAAGTACATCTTCAAGATCCCGGTCGGAAACCGCATACTGGAAATCATCCTGTTCGTTCTGATCGGAAACCTGTTCTCCATGAGCCTTGGTGCACTTTTCGGCCTCTTTACCAAAGGAGACGAGAACCAGCGCGACGGCAAGGCAACCGGTTTGGTCATGCTGTCGGTATTCCTGAGCGGTGAGATGATCGTAGTGCTTCCCGGTTTCTTCGAGAAATACTGTCCGATCATCAACCGGATCAATCCGGCAACGATCATGAACTTCGCATTCTTCCGACTGGTCAATTATGCGACATTGGATGGCTTCTGGATGAACCTGATCAAAATTGCCGGAGCAACAGTGGTGTTCCTGACGATTGCGATCCTGAAATTAAGGAGAGAAAAGTATGCAGCTATATAAGAATTTCTTCAAACTGGTCAAAGCTTATCGTTTATCGATCATTATCGCAGTGATCGTCATGATCGTGTACGCGATCTCCATGATTGTTTCTGCGCCTTATCAGGTCGATAACGGGGAAGATTCTGCGAGTGAAAAAAGCGTCAGCTACAATAACCTCGGCGTGCTTTTCCGTGACAATGATGAGAGCGAACTGAGTGCGGGTATCCGCAAAATGCTCGAGTCCTATGGTTCGGTAGAAGACGATAAGACATCTTCCGAAGAATCCATCAACGATATTCTGTACTTCGCCATCTCGGATTACTTTGTAGAGGTGCCGGAGCACTTCCAGGAGAAGATCGATGCAGGTGAGGATATCTCCCTGAGCTATTCTTCCCACAGCCAGGTCTCCGGTAAAACATTCAGCTTCGTCAATGATATCGATTCTTTCGTAAACATCTACAGAAGCTATCGTGCAATGGGTCTGGATGCAGAGACATCCGTTTCAAAAGCACTTTCGACGGCGGTTTCGGATGTGACTTTCGGTGTCGTTTCCGAGAATAAAGAATCGCTCCACACGGATACCCGTGAGTATGCCACATACATGGTACTGAATTATTTCTGCTTCATTTGCCTCTGGGTACTGGGTATGTCTGTCGCTTCTGTGATCATCACCGGTAACAAAAAAGAGATTGCAGCACGTATGGATGCCGCACCTGTCCGTCCCGTCAAGAAAACGCTTGCGCAGATGGCAGGACTGATGACCTGCGCAGCATGTATGGTGGCGGTCTATGTGATATTCAGCTTTGTATATGCGGGTTCTACGGACATGATGAGACAATACGGATGGGTAGTTGTTCTGAATCTGATCACTACGACGTTTTACCTTTGTGGTTTTACTCTTCTGGTTTCTTCATTCAATCTCAAGACCGGAACACTCAGCCTCATCTGCAATGCAGTCGGACTTTCCATGTGCTTCCTTTGCGGCATTTTCGTCCCGTTCTATTTCATGAGCAGCGGTGTACAGACATTTGCCCATTTCCTGCCGTTCTTCTGGACATCGAAAGTATTCAATACGATCTATTCGGGGTCGGGCATGAACTATACTTTCAGCGTAGGAAACATCTTCGGATCCTTCGGTGTACAGATCCTCTTCGGACTTGCATTTGTAATGATCGCAATAGTGATCAAGAAGATCAAGCAAGGGAAGGCAGCATAAGTAAAAAAGACTGCATGTCTCGCAGCTAGGTCCTCGACGCCTCGCGTCTGCGGAATCGCGAATCGGTTTGATGTCACGCTTTTTGTGAGTGAACGGGTTGCGTCGGGAGGAAACGCTGCTCAACATAAAGTCTTTTTCGGAGAGAAGTGAACCGTGAGCATCAAGCCGTAGCGCGATTCCGCAGGACGAAGTCCGAGGACCAGCGCTTAGGCTTGTATGTCACGGTTCACTTTATGCGATATAATGAATACATGTTATATAGATTGATCGACAAGTTAATACTGATCGGGCTTTCGGTCGCGGCGCTTTTTCTGCTTTCCGGGAACGGTGCGGGTGGTCAGAGTATGTTTCAGAGAAATGAGTATACGATTGCGTGTATCCTTCTGATCGTGATCGTTTGCCTGGCGACGGAGGTGCTTCGGAATCAGTATGTCAGTACAGTGATCCTGATCGGTGTGGGTGTGCTTTCGTATTTTATTCCGGAGACGACCACGGCTCTTCCGGCTTGTGTATACGGTCTTTTGTCAGATAAGAAGATGGAGGAGCTTCTCCGGCAATTTCATGTGGAGAAAGCAGCGAAGAATCCCGACTGGTCTCTTGCATCGCAAAAAGCACTTTGGCTGAAGTTCATTCTTGTTGTCGGAGCATGTGTGGTCTCGGTACCGACGTATCTGGTCTATCTTGTGATCCCTTCTGCGCTTCTTGCAGTTAAGACTGTATATGTGCATCAGTATGAATCGTTTCTGACGGATAAGTTTGATGATGTGCGTTACGATGCGCAGAAATCTCTCCGCTTGAAGGATGAGATATCGAATAACATGGATATGCAGGTCCGTAATGCGACCCTGTCCGAGAGAAACCGTATTGCAAGGGAGATCCATGACAATGTCGGACATATGTTGACGAGGGCGGTCGTACAGCTTCAGGCGATCAATGTCATAAACCAGGATGAGAAGACCAAGCCACTTCTGGAATCGGTCACCGGCACGGTCAATGAGGCGATGACTAATATAAGAAGAAGTGTCCATGAATTGCATGATGATTCCATCGATCTTTCCATCGGCATCCATGAGATCGCATCCACGATCAAGGACCGTTTTGATGTGACAGTGTCAACATCGATCGAATCACCGATTCCGACAAATGTGAAGAATGCGATCCTTGGCATTTTCAAGGAAGGGGTTACCAATATTGCCAAACATAGTAATGGTAAGAAGGTTCGGATGGAAGTTGTCGAGAACGTAACTTTCTGGCGCATACTCGTTTCTGATGATGGTAAATGCAAACCTATGGAATTGTCACGTCCGGCTGATTTCGCGGCTTTGGAAGGGGAGCATGGCATCGGACTTTATAACATCAATTCAAGAGCTGTTTCCTGCGGAGGAAGAACTTCGATCCGCGGGGGGGAAGACGGCTTTCATATCACAGTAACGATACCGAGAAAAACGGAGGAGCAAAAATGAAGATCATGATCGTGGATGACGATCCACTCGTTAACCAGTCACTGAAGATCATCCTGGAGCAGGATCAGGACATCGAAGTAATCAAGATGTGCAGTAGTGGAAAAGAGGCGGTGGATTCTTACCCGGAATGTAGGCCCGATGTGGTGCTGTCGGACATCCGAATGGAAGAGACGGACGGTCTGACTGCAACAGAAGAAATCCTGAAGATTGATCCGACGGCCAAGGTGATCCTGCTTACTACCTTTCTCGATGATGAATATATCAACCGTGCGCTGAAAGTCGGCGCAAAGGGGTATATCCTGAAACAGGACTGTGCCTCGCTATCTACAGCTGTACATGCGGTATTTGGCGGACAGACTGTTTTCGGCGGCAAAATCGTTGAGCGTCTGCCGGATCTTCTGAACCGAAGTGAATCCTTCCGTTGGGAAGATTACGATATTACGCCGAAAGAAAGAGAACTTGTGGAACTGGTTGCAGAAGGGCTTTCAAATAAAGAAATCGCACAGAAAATGTTTCTCGGAGAAGGAACGGTGAGAAACATGATCAGCGCGGTGTTGTCCAAACTGGATCTGCGGGATCGTACGCAGCTTGCGTGCTTCTACTATCAGCGTATTAAGATCTAGTACAATGGACGTGAGTTTTTATCAGGCCGAAGCGACGGCTTTAGTAAGTGTACGAGGAGAAATAGAGTATGGCTGACTACAATCTGGATGAACTGATGCAGTGGCATTATGGCGAGACGAAGGAAGAAGCCGATCAGATCGTATCTGAGATCATGGATGGCAAAAGAACTGCGATCATCTCCTATTTTGAGCCGTATTTCGAGACTGTCAGCGACATTATCGAAGATGAAGTGCTTTTTGAGTATGATAACGATCAGCTTCAGAGCCTTCTGGAAGAAAGACGTGACATGTATCCGCAGTGCGGTGATATCAACGTGCTGACAAACTGGGACGGCGAGCCGCAATGCGTGATCCGTACAAAAGGCTTCGGGCTGATGCATTTTGGTGATATTCCGATTGAGGTGGCAGAACTGGAACACGGTGATACCAACCTGGAGGTATGGCAGGAGAGGAAAAGTGAGGAATTGCTCGAACAGTTCAGTGAAAAAGAGATCCACTCCAGAACTATCTTATCGATTGAGATAATCGAAGTGCTCGAAAAGCTTTCGTTCCATTAACTGGCGAAGATGGTGTTTCTGTAGTAAGATGAACAGAGTGTTCTTTATGGAAACGCTGAAAAGAGAAGGAATAAGAAAAGGAAAAGAGGAAAAGAAATGAAGAGAAATGCAATCGCGGCGCTAGCGTTAGCGGGCGCTTTGGTCATGTCTGGCTGTAGGGCGAAGTCTTCTGAGACGAGAACGACGTACAAGACATCCAAATCTACGACGACATCGGAAACGGAAGAGCCGAGCAGTTCAGAAACCGAGACAGAGGCACCAACCGAGTCGGAGACAACTTCCACAGAATCTTCAGAGAGTACAACGATGAAAGAAACAACAATCGCAGAAACGGCGCCTGCCCCAATGGTACTTAGCTACGATGACGACCCGATCGATTTTTATAAGTCTGCAGCATATCAGATTCCGGAGAGTCTGATCGGAGGCTTGAGTGGTGGAACTGCTTCCTGGGAGACGGTGATCAGGATCAATACGACCAAAAGAAATCTGTCTGGCCAGTACGAAAGCGTCATGCCGAATCTGGACGATGATTCCTATGATATCCAGCGTGGTGAGTTTTCCGGTCTGATTGAAGAATTTGTACGTGCGAATGATTACTCATACAAGACCAAAATCCACAAGATCAGTTATCTGGAATTTGAAGATAAAGACGAGGAGTATCAGGGAAAGACAGCACATGTGAAAAGCTGCAAACCATATGGCTTTGATAAGGTCGAGGAGCTTATCCTGTACCTTCCTAACACACCGATGAGTGAACTTCCCAAGGAAGCTCTCGAGTGGGTCGAAATGTTTTTGAGTTATCCAAACGAGCAGTATCTTTCTAACTATGTTCTTTACAGCCCGAGCGATGGGACGGCGTTCATCATTTATCGCTCGACTTTCCCTTCGACCGAGAAGACGAAAAAGGAAGAAATGGAAGGTGGATGGTTTGGCATCTTTACGGCAGACGAAGGAACTGCCGAGGTCTTCTACGATGAAAAACTCGGTGAGGTCGTGGCTAATGTCCGTATCGAGGGGGCCAATGTATATAACCGCATGATCGTCCGCCAGTTTGTCGGAGATCCTTCGAATCTTGTGCTCTATGGAACTTCCGATGCCGGTACGACAGTGGTCCTTTCCTTGTGCGTGGGCGACGGGACTACGTGTTTAGCCGTATACGAATCCAATGATCCGGGCTTGAACGAGAACACGTTTATCTATCCGCATAAGACATCCGTCGAAAGAGGATAGACTCCTCATTTGAAGAATTGTCCGGCAAGGTTGCTCAGCTGTTTTGTGAGCAGATCGGCTACATCCAGACCGTCGTCTTTTTTCTTGGAAGACGCGGTCTTTTTTGTCGACGTTGATTTTTTTGTGGTAGTCTTCTTGGAAGCGGCCGTTTTCTTTGAAGCAGACGATTTCTTCGTACTCGAAGAAGTGGTCTTTTTCGCCGAGGATTTCTTCGCTGAAGCAGAAGAGGATGTTCCGCCTACTGATTTAAAAGAACTCAGCACCTTGGCTTCTTTGGCGATCTTCCCCGGAATTTTGGATTTGTCTTCTGTGATAACATAGACATCGTGTTTGGCCTGCGAGTGCACACCAATCAGATAGGCCATATAAAGCCAGAGCTCAGAAGTACTCGCTATCTCGAAGTATTCGATCTCTGCAGGGATCTCGTTAAAAGCTTCCTTCACTTTAGCGGAAAGAGTCTTCTTGCCTTTGACATAAAGACACAGGATCCGGTCGAACTTGGATAGCTTTTCAGAACCGGAAAGATCAAGTTTACTACACTCAGCTAAAGAAATCAGGACATACTTCATAACAACGCCTCCTTGGATTGGTCTGGTGCCTGCGGCACAGGATTATCTATCTCTTCCAGTATAGCATTTTTCTTTCTGGATGCGCGTCTTTGACATAAGAGATGCTATTTGGGCCGGAAAAGAAAAATACGGCGTTCTATTTTCCTTTGAAGAATATGTTTCTTTCATAAGCAGAAAGATAGAATACTTCATATAACCCATAACCGTTCAATGTAAGTGGAAGTGATTTTATGGAACTAGACAAACGACGAAAGATGATCCGACTTGTAGAAGCACTTGAGAAATATCCTGATTTTTGCAAGAGAATGGGACTGGAAAATGCCTCTACATTTCATGGCCGGATCATTAATGACACCCCTGAGGATTCACTTTCAAAATGAAGAGAGCCCGCATATGTGAGAAGTGCGGGCTCTCTTTATATAAAACCTGTTCCTGGTTTGATTATTTGAAAGTATCCTTTTCAATCTGGCCGGCAGCGATGGCATTATCGATCCAGAGACGGAGAGAGTCGATGGTAAGCGCCATCTTATCCAATTCGTTTTTGATTTCAATGAAGTCCGGCATTTCTTCTTTTGAAATCTTGCCGTCTACGGTGATCTCAATCAGACGATTCTTGTTCTTGTCGATGGAATTCAGTGTAGCGATCATTTCGAGAGTGATCTGGGAAAGCTCCTTCGGGACGACTTCCGGCACATATTCCTGACCGATCGGGCACTCGTGTGAGCAGAAGTAGTTGCAAAGAGATGGGTTCTTGTAACAGTCAGCCATGGCCAGTATCTCTTCCGGGTGAGGAAGTGTTTTCTCATTTTCTATCTTCTCGATACGGTCAGCCGAGATATACTGAAGTAACTCGGAAGCAGCGTCACGAGTGAGGTTCTGTGCCTCGCGGCTAAGCTGATAGATGTTCTTGTTTTCTTTGATCGATTTTCTACCCATAATGCTCTCCACTTTATTTTGAAGTTCAAAACAAATTAGCTGGTCTTAAAAGTAAATCCGCAACGTTTTTGTTTGACAACCTAGATTATAAACTATAGTTAGAGTAAAAGGAAACCCCAAACCCGAAAGAAAGTCGGGAGAATTAAAAAAATTGAGAGATTTTTGCATGCTTTCTTCGTATATTATTATATTAAGGAGTCATGCGCAGATAAAAAGCGGTTTTGGGGAGAGGATCCTGAGGATCGCGTCCTTGTTAGAAGGAGGGTATGATCATGAAGAGAATTAAAGCAGAGAATGGCCAGCCGATCATCATCAATGCAAATCAGGGTGGCTTTTTCGGGAAAATAGGGAAATACGTTATCGGTGGGCTGGCAATTGCCGGAGCCGTTGTTTTGTTCGGTGTTTTCTTTGGGGGCTGGTTCAACTCCAATACGATCAAGCGTACCGGTGCAAAAGAAGCGATCAAGTCTGAAGAAGAAAAGTTCCACGAAATCATCCTTACCAACACTACGGTAAAGAGTGAACTGAATGCCATCGCTGAACTGATGACCTATTCGGAGACATACAGCGGACTCGCTACAGTTGTCGACTCCCGTCAGATCCCGTATACAGATGTGAACATCTGGGGTACACAGCACCAGATCCAGATCTCCTATGTTGGTACAATTAAGGTCGGCTACGATCTCAATGATCTCCACGTTATGGTCAATGATGCGAGAAAAGAAATCTATATTACATTGCCGAAGGTGCCGATCGTTGACAACAACCTGCCGCAGGAGAATGTACAGGTCCTTCAGGACAACAACATCCTGAATCCGATCCGTGCCGATGAGGTGAATGAGCATCTTGTTACTGTTAAGGCAGATCAACTGCAGAATGCCATCAACAATGGTATTTATGAAAAAGCCGAGACCCAGTTCCGAAAGATCATCGTAGACAATCTTGCCAAGCTCCATAGCGATTACAAAGTTGTCTTCTCCAATAACAGCGTAGCAAAGTAAAAACGTCTGTTGCAAGTCGTAACGCCTTATCCGGGGCGTCTTCCAGTGACGATCCGTCACGGGGACGCCCTTTTTCTATGTCTGATCATTGATGATTTTATCGACAGAAAGCAGGGGAATATATTAAAATATTCATGATGTGCTTTCAGATTTGGAAGAAGCATGACTTCAAGTGCTTTTGAAGCACGATATTATTTGTCTTGTTGGGGAGGACGTTATATGCGGGTGAATCGGGTATTGGCCGGCCTTTTTGGTATTTCTTTTCTTGTCTTAGGTTCTGTTCTTTATGCACCATTGAAGGAAGTTCTGGCAGCAGTGCCGGATCAGGAGGGTGTCGTGATTGATGAAACGACATTTCCTGACGAAAGCTTCAGAACATATGTAAAGAACAATTTTGATCTAAATCATGACGACAGTTTGTCGGCTGAAGAGATCAATCGTGTCACGAATATGCTGCCCGAAGGATTGGGAATAACAACTGTAAAAGGTGTTGAATACTTTGTTAATTTGACCATGTTTTCCTGTGAGAACAATCAATTGACAGAACTGGATCTGAGTCAGAATACGAAACTCGAACGCGTGTTCTGCGACAATAACAACATTTCTTCCTTGAACCTTGGAAACAATACGAATCTGGAACTCTTGAGATGTGAGAAGAACCAGCTGACATCACTTGATGTGAGTAAATATACGAATCTCAGAAGATTGGTCTGTTACAACAATAATCTGACTACGCTGGATGTTTCTTCCAATGCAGCGTTAAGCAGTTGTGTGACCCCGGAGAATCTGGAAGCAGATGTCACAAATTGCATCTCGTATAAAACAACGATCGGATCTGATCAGTATGTCCTGCAATATGATCTTTATAGCGGATTAAAAACTTCTAACGGCACAATCCCACCGGCGCTGACGGTTTCCGTCGTTGAAATCAACGAAGAAAACTTCCCGGACAGTGCTTTTCGAGCATTTGTATTGGAAAACTATGATTTGAATCATGACGAAAAACTCTCTCCTTCTGAGTCTTTCCGTGTTACATCCATGAATGTAGTAGATAAGAATATTGCGTCGTTAGTTGGACTTAAGCATTTCATTGCTCTTTCAGAACTAAAGTGCGATAAGAATGAATTATCTGAACTGGATGTAAGTAAGAATACGGCCCTGAGTACGCTTTCGTGCAAGAATAATCAGTTGTCAAAACTTGACCTTAGCCAGAATACGCATATACGATTACTCTATGCAGGATCAAATTGTTTGACGGAATTGAAGGTTCCTGATAACAGTAATATCGAAGTGTTGAGTTGTGATTCGAATCGGTTAACTTCGTTGAATCTTGGAACGCAACCCAAGTTGAAAGCTCTCGATTGTTATGAGAATGGTATTTCTTCGCTGAATCTGAGTGGGTGCTCTTCTTTGAAGACTCTGGATTGTCACTATAATCCGCTCCAGGAACTGGATCTGTCCGGTTCTTCTGATCTTTGTGGAATCATTTCAGATGATAATCGTGTTCAGTATGAAAATACATATGTTTTATACCGTGCCCAAGTTGGTACGACTACGTGCTGGTTATCTTTTGACCTTTATACGTCTGTAAATACTGTGAACGGAGTGATTGAGCCAGAGATGGCTTTCTATACACCGGTTGAGATCAATGACGAAAACTTCAAAGATGCTGCTTTCCGTAAATATGTAGAGGAAGAATACGATGCGGATGGCGATAAGGTTATTTCTTGGCGTGAAAGTGTTTTGGTGAAAAATATAAGTGTTGACAGTAAGGAATTCACCACGATGAGTGGAGTGGAATACTTTCCGCTGCTTTCCAATCTGAGATGTATCAACAGCAAGCTGACTTCTCTGAATCTTAGCCAAAACAGAAAACTGGAGTCCCTGGATTGTTCTGGAAATTCCATTACGTCGCTGAATATCAGTGGATGTAAGGAGCTTGTTAAAGTGAAGTGCTATTTTAATGACATCGCCACACTGGACATTAGAGGTATCGACAGGCTGAATGAAATCGTTCAGTTGACGAATCGGAGTGACGATCTGGCATCATATGTGGAATATGCTATAGACTATGATCATGTCATCGTTGATCTTAATACTGAGGTGATTACCGACACAGAAACGATTCCGAGGATCTACGAATTCTCATCGCTTGAAGTGAACGCGACGACTTTCCCGGATGAAAACTTCCGCAGCTATGTTTTAAGTGCTTTTGATGGAAACGAAGATCAGATCCTTTCGGTAAAAGAGCTTTTGTATGCGAATCGTGTGTATGCAGTGAATCTTAGTATTTCGTCTTTAAAAGGACTTGAACTTCTGCCTTTTGTCGAATCTCTCAGCTGTTCGGAAAACCCGTTAGGAGAACTGGATCTTAGCGAGATCAAGACTTTGAAGAGTCTGTATTGCAATAACTGTGAATTGACATCACTAATACTTCCGGAAACGTCAACACTGACGTATATTAATTGTTCAACAAATGAATTGGAAACGTTGTCTCTGAATGGTGTGAATAATGTATCCAAAATCTTCTGCTCGAATAATAAACTTACAGAGCTGAATTTGAGTAATCGCAGCAGCATCACGTATTTGGATTGTCAGAGCAACAATATTGAAAATTTGAATGTTACGGGTTGCCCGAATCTTAAGACGCTGTGTTGTCAAAATAACAAGATTGAGATCTTAAACATTGGTGGCTGCACATATCTGACGAACATGACTTTGGCAGGGGATCAGTATATGATTCCTGATGGTTCTTTAACAGTTTATAGTGATCCTTTTTCGGATTGTTCTCTCGAATGTGATAATAGTACGAAATTGCATTCGTTGACGACTCCTCCGACAAATACACCTACGCCGACGAAGAAACCGACGCCTACAAATACAGTGACACCGACAAAAAAGCCGACCCCGACGAATACAGTGACGCCGACCAAGAAACCGACGGTTACTCCTACTAAGAAACCGGCGACGCCTACGCCGCCGAAGCCAACGGCTACACCGACCAAGAAGGTGACGCCGACACCGACGAAGAAGGTAACACCTACACCGACCAAGAAGGTAACACCTACGCCAACGAAAAAGGCGACACCTACACCAACGAAGAAGGTGACACCGACACCTACGAAGAAGGCAACGCCTACGCCAACGAAGAAGGTGACGCCAACACCTACGAAGAAGGTGACGCCGACACCGACCAAGAAGGCAACGCCAACACCGATCAAAAAGCCGACGGCTACGCCGATAAAGAAGCCAACAGCTACGCCAACTGTGAAGGTATCTGCACCGAGTAACGTGAAGGCCAAGGCCTCGTCGCCATCGACAGTGGACATCAGTTGGACACCGGCGACGAATACAGACTTCGTGCAAGTTTGGAGAACACACAAAGCGAATGCCCAGCAAAGTGATTATGTATTGCTCGGGACATATTATGCTTCTGACGGAAAGTCGGTTTCGAAGTCATTGACACCGGGCAAGACATATTATTACAAGCTGCGCAGTTACAAGAAACTGAGCAATGGCTCGAAAGTTTACTCCGGCTACAGCGCAATTGTAAGTGCTACGCCGAAGGTCGATGCACCGACTGGATTGAAAGTGACAGGGACGACGAAAGACTCAATCAGTCTGACTTGGAATAAGATCAGTGGATCGAATATCCTGTACGAAGTCTGGAGAATCGAATCACCAACCAAGACGCCGGGAGCACTTCTTGGAATCTATACCGGTACGACGAAGACAAGTACAAACTTGAAATCCGGAACAACTTACTACTACAGAGTAAGAGCCTACTACTATACCAAGGATGCGAACGGACAGACGCATAAATACTATAGCGGCTATAGTACGATCGTCTCGGCAAAAACAAAATAAAACGATGAACCTTCTGGCGTCTGTTTTTCTTTAGAGGATAAGAAGAACAGGCGCCTGAATTATTCGGAAATCATTACAGTATAAAGCGCGATTTTTCCTTGCTATACTGTAATGAAAAAGTAGTTACAGTACAGAACTAAAAAAGTTTGCAAAAAACTGTAAAATCAAGTGCTTTTCGGGCTGAATCTTTGACAATTACAGTATGGAGAGTGCCTTTTATTTGCCTGTACTGTAATTGTTCTAAAATATGTACTGATTTTACAGTATAAATGCGGTTTCCCTTGCATTTGTACGGTAATGCCTGAATTCTTATTGTTGAATCGTGGACGTTTTATGGATGGATACACGAAGGATACATGTAAGTGATAAACTTACTTATATAAGCCTATAATTTGATTGCTTGTATCCGGAGGAGTTTTATGAAAAGAAATTGGTTGGTTGCATTTGGAACCTTGGCAGTACTTGTACCTTTGGGAATCTGTGCCGTCGGTAAACAAGTCAATGCGGATTATAACGAAGATGGATCAGTTACGATCGATGAGGCAAACTTTCCGGATGAAGGATTCCGCACATTTATCTCCAAAGAAACTGATAAGAACAAAGATGGTATTCTGTCAAAAGAAGAACTGAAGTCTGTTACAGAATTAGAAATCCCTATAGATAGTTCGATTTCAGACATTCAAGGAATTGGTTTTTTTCCTGAATTGGAGATGTTGGTTTGTAATGATCTAGGCCTTACAAAACTTGACGTTCGAAATAATACAAATCTTTATAGTCTGTCTTGTTCAGGAAATCAACTTGAAGAACTGGATGTGAGCCAGAATAGTGTACTTGGAGCTTTGGATTGTTCGAACAATCGATTATCTGAATTGGATGTAAATCAAAATGATCAATTATTTGTTTTGCAATGTCAGAAAAACAATTTGACTCAATTGGATCTGTCTTCCTGTGGTAGTTTCCCAGAAAAACTAATTCATTGGTCAACATGCAGATTGGAAGATGGGTATTTGTCTTTTAGCTTTGATATATCTCAGTTGGTATGGTGTTCTGATGGTTATTATTATTTGTCTGTAGAAGAAGCGAGCGATACTTTATCAATTGATACAACAACGGAACTGTTTTTTACTGATAAGATGGAAGGCCCGGAGGCAGTGGAAATCGATGCGGAGAGTTTTCCGGATGAGCAATTCCGTCTCTTCGTAAAAGATTATGACTTGAATCAAGATGGTGTTTTGAGTAAGTTTGAACTGTACTTTGTAAGAGAAATCGAGTTATCCAAGAGAAATATTCAAAGTCTAAAAGGTGTAGAGAACTTTATAAATCTCAGAAAGTTGGTCTGTAGTGAGAATGCTTTGACTTCACTGGATATTAGTCAAAATGAAAATCTGGAATATGTGGACTGCCGGCATAATCTTCTAACAGAGTTAAAACTTAGTAAAAATGTCGGGCAATTGTTCTGCTATGGTAACGAGATTCAGGTATTAGATGTATCACCAAGTTTGGTGTTTCAGTCGTGGTTTCAGTCATTCAAAACGTCTTATGAAGATGAGGACGAGACCATTATCCGCTTATCGAAACAATATTCGTCTTCTGCCGGAACTGTTGAACCACTTTACAAGCTTGGTTATGTGGGTCATGGATATTATTATTTATACTTTGACTCCACTACAGTAATTGTAAATAGTAATCGCGAAGTGCCGTCTTCGGATGGAGTAGGTGGCTTTATCCAGCGCCTTTATCGTGTTGCTCTGAATCGGGAGTTTGATCAGGATGGGTTAGAATACTGGGTTGAAGAAGTTGAATCCGGTTCAAAAACAGGTGCGGACTGTGCATACTTCTTCCTGATTGATTCACCGGAGTTCTTAAATCGAGGATTAAAGACTGAAGACTTCGTGGAGACATTATACAAGACGTTCTTTGAGCGTGATTCCGAGCCGGCTGGAAAAGCATACTGGGTCGATGAATTAAAGAACACAAGAAAAAGTCGTGCAGATGTCATCAGGGGATTCATCGATTCTGCCGAATGGTGTAATATCTGTGCGGAATATGGTGTGAAATCTGGTGCGCCGACAGCCAAGGCAAACAAGGCTACAGATGAAGTAAAGAGCTTTGCCATACGTCTTTATTCCTGTTGCCTGAATCGTGGTCCGGAGTCAGACGGTCTGAAGTACTGGGGGCTTGCACTTACAAATCATGAGAAGAGCGGATATGAAGCTGCACATTTCTTCTTCACATCCGATGAATTCAAGAATCTAAAGACAAGCAATGAAGAATATATCACAAGACTGTATACGACATTCATGGACCGTGAGCCGGAGACAGATGGGTTTAACTACTGGGTAGGGGAACTGAAGAAGGGCAAGAGTCGCGACGATGTGCTCATTTCCTTTGCGCAGAGCGAAGAGTTTACGAACATCTGTAATGAGTATGGGATCGAGCGAGGTGCGATCTGATCTGACAGAAGAAACTCTGATAGCCCTGAGAACAATATAAAAAGCAAGATAAGTCGTGTTTGGTGATTTTGACAGATGCGACTTACATTTGTTCTGATTTTCAAATATTTTCTTTGATAAAGTAAGCCGTTTTTCGGGAATCTTGGATTTCCGACTTAAAAGCACTCGTTTTTTGGGCAAAAAAGCAGTCGTAAACGGCTTTTTTCTAATTTCCGACTTATGCGTCGCCGAAATGGTAAGTCGTTTTTCATGATTATTGCATTTCCGACTTATCTGGTGATAATGTGGCTGGAAAGAAGCCTAGACGGAGGCCTGTTCGGAATCCGGTTGACTAATAAATCAGGAGTGATATAATAACGCGAGCGCGAGAGGGGGCGGAAGACGAGTTTCGCCTCCTCTTTGTTTTTTTTGAGAAGCTGATTACTTACAAATACAAAACTGGAGGGCCATGGACCAGACAGAGCAGAAAACAGCAAAGTTTTCTTGGTGCATCGCATTCTTTAAAAAGAATACGGTGGTTTGTATTGCTGCACTTCTCGCTATCGTGACATCATGTTTCGTGCCACCGGATAAGACGTATCTTGGGTATTTTGACCTTCGTACGCTGACGTGCCTTTTTCTGACGCTGGCTGTGATCTGCGCTTTGAAAGACATCAGTTTCTTTAGTATTGTGGCACAGAGAATTGTTGTAACGACAGGTAACCTGAGGATCCTTGCATTAGCTTTAGTCTACATCACTTTTATCGGATCGATGCTGATCGCCAACGACATGGCACTCATTACTTTTCTTCCTTTGGGGTACTTTGCACTTTCTGTTACAAAAAATGAAGAAAAGATGGCCTATATCTTTATCCTGCAGAATATTTCGGCGAATCTGGGCGGGATGCTGACCCCGTTTGGCAATCCCCAAAACCTGTATCTGTATTCCTACTTCAAGATCCCAACCGGCGAATTCACAAAGATCATGTTTCCGCCTTTTCTTCTGGCTATCGCTATGCTGACGGCAGCGTGCTTCCTGATTCCACGTACGCCGCTTGAAATCAAAGATGATTCGGGAAGAACACTCAACAAGAAACGCACAACGCTATATCTGGTTCTTTTTGCTTTTTCACTGCTTATCGTGTTTCGCCTGATCCCTTACTGGGTAGGCCTCCTGATCATTCCGGTCATTCTTTTCTTTGCAGACAAGAAGGTCTTCGGAGAAATCGACTGGGGCCTTCTTGCGACATTTTCGCTTTTCTTCGTGTTCTCGGGAAATATGTCCAGGATCCCTGCAGTGCAGGACTTTGTCAGCCACCTCCTTGGCAAAAGCACTTTAGCCGTGAGTATCGGTTCTTGTCAGGTGATCAGTAATGTACCATCCGCCATCCTGCTCTCGAGGTTTACAGAGAATTACAGAGAATTGCTTCTCGGGGTCAATATCGGCGGAACAGGAACCCTGATTTCTTCTCTGGCAAGTCTGATCACATTCAGCCACTATCGGACGCTGCGGCCGGGACATACCAAGAAGTATCTTGGACTGTTCACGTTGATGAATATTATATTTCTAGTTGTAATGGGGCTTTCAGCGTGGTTCTTCTTCCGCTAATCTGATACAATATACGATGGAGGAAAACTTATGGTTAACCGTGTTATTACGATAGGACGAGAATTTGGATCCGGCGGACGTGAGATCGGCATCGAACTGGCCAGACGTCTTGGTGTGCCTTTCTATGACAAAGAATTGATTACACTGGCGGCGAAAGCGGGTGGAATCGATCCGAAGCTGATTGAGCGGAACGAAGAGGGCGCGCATAGGATCTCGGACAAGGGAAGAGGCCGGATGTCGTTTTTCTCGTTTTCGTATACACCGGATTTTTCCGATGCAATCTACCTGCAACAGTGCCGTGTGATCAAAGAACTGGCGGAAAAGGGCCCGTGTGTGATCGTAGGCCGGTGTGCGGACTATGTACTCCGGAATGAAGGCAGCATCAATGTCTTTATTGCGGCGAGCATGCCGTTTAAGATAGCACGAAAACGGAAGGTGGCTATTGAAAAGGCGGACTATACCGATGAACAGATGGAGCGCTACATCAACGATGTCAACGCTGCACGTGCAAATTATTATAACCACTATACGAATCAGAAGTGGGGAAACAGTTCCACATACCACCTTTGCGTGCATTCCGACCTGGTAGATGTGGAAGGATCAGTAGAAACTATCCTGGCTTATCTGGATAACTTAAAGTGAAGGAGCAATTATGAAGACGAAAGTATTTATTGATGGTAGTGAGGGCACAACGGGTCTTCGGATATTTGAAAGATTCCAGGGAAGGGAGGATATCGAGATCCTGAAGATCGATCCGGAATTAAGGAAAGATCCGGAAGAAAGAAGAAAACTGATCAATTCTTCCGACATTACTTTCCTTTGCCTGCCGGATGCAGCGGCAATCGAGGCAGTCAGCCTGGTCGATCCGGATAATGATCATGTCACGATCATCGATGCATCCACTGCTCACCGGACATTGGATGACTGGGCATATGGATTCCCGGAGCTTTCTGACGCACATAAGGAAGCGATCCGGAATGGAAGGAGAATTGCGGTACCCGGCTGTTACGCATCCGGTTTTGTCGCACTTGTTTATCCTCTCGTTGTCAGCGGAATCCTTCCGAAGGATTACCCGCTTTCGGCCTTTGCCATTTCCGGATATAGCGGAGCAGGCAAGAAGACCATCGCGGTATACGAGAGTGAAGACCGCCCGGAGACTTTTTCTTCGGGCAGGATATATGCACTGACCCAGCAGCACAAGCACCTGAAAGAGATGAAAGCCATTACGGGAATCACACGTACACCTCTGTTTTCTCCAATCATTGATGATTACTACAGTGGTATGGTGGTATCGGTGCCGCTTTATACGGATATGCTTGGTATCAAGGAGACGCCATCGGAACTCCTTGCCTTTTTCCGCGAGTACTACGCCGGACAGAGATTTATCCAGGTGAGTGCGGATGAGGATGAGATTGCAGCAAGTGGTTTCCTTGCCGGTAATCAATTCTCCGGATGGGACGGTATGAAGATCTATGTAACAGGAAATGAAGAAAGGATCGTAGTATCCTCGCAATTTGATAATCTAGGGAAAGGGGCTTCCGGCGCGGCCATCGAGTGTATGAATATCCATCTTGGCTGTGACGAGGCAAATGGGCTGAATCTATGAGAAAGCTTTTCGCGACAGGTTTATGCGGGCTGACTATCTTATGCACATCTGCAGTGCTTTTGACGTCGAATGGTTTTTCGGAGAATGTGCTTGCAGGTACAAATTCGGACGGGTCGGTAACGATCAATGAGACGAATTTCCCTGATGAACATTTCCGGGAGGCGCTACTGGCTTTGGATGAAGGAAAAGACGGGGTATTCACGAAGAGTGAAATAGAAGGCCTGACAGAACTGACGCTGACGAGTCTTTCTATTCGCTCGCTTGAAGGGATCAAGTATTTTACTTCACTTAAAGAGTTGCGTTGTAACGGTAATTCAATCAAAGAACTGGATCTTTCGTATAATACGCAGCTGGAAGATCTTGCCTGTTCTGCCAATGAATTGGTGAGCCTGGATCTTACGAATAATAAAAATCTGTCAAGATTAGAGTGCCAGCATGCATATCAGAATTATCAATCTGATGAGGATAAAGCCAAGCCCAAGCTTGTTACCTTGAATATTTCCGGACTTGACAAATTATACAGTATCGACTGTAAATACAATGATGTTTCTGAGCTGGATCTTTCCGGTAAAACCAGATTGAGTTCTCTAGACTGTACTGCCAATAAGCTTACACAATTAAACACGGGTGATTGTTCTGCACTTTATTCCGTCTACTGTTCCGGTAATCAGATTACTTCTCTTGATTTTACTAATAATCCGAGGCTGAGCTACTTGTATTGCCAGAATAATAAGCTGGCTTCCCTGAAGTTTGGGGATCATTCAGATGTACGTACTGTAGAAGCATATTATAATGAGTTGACTTCTCTGGATGTATCCAATCTGACAAAACTGAAGAGTCTGTACTGCCATAGTAATAAACTTAAGACTTTGAAAGTAAATGGTGCTGAGTCTTTGCAGAAACTGCACTGTTATTCCAATCAGCTTTCAAAACTGGATGTTTCCCAATGTAAAGATCTGGAAGACCTGTCTTGCTCGTATAATCTTATCACAAGTTTGAAGATCACCGGTGCTTCCAGCCTGACAGACCTGAGATGCATAGATAACAAAATAATAGAATTGGATGCTTCCAATCTTCCCCTTTTGGAAACCTTGGATTGCTTCGGAAACGGTATGAAACTCTTGAGAATAGAGAACTCCACTCTTCTTGTTAATTGTTATAATGCAGGAGGACGGCAGATGGAGATGGGCGTTTCCAATGCGAGTTATCTGGTGGCGGTTTACGAAAATAACGATGTTGAAATCGAATGTGACTGCACGGCGTATATTATTACCAACAAGCTAACCGTTACACCGGTTCCTCCTACACCACGTCCTGATGATATTCTGATCAATGAGGATAATTTTCCGGATACTGTTTTACGGAAATATATTATCAATCATGCTTTTGACAAAAACAGAAATGATGCGCTGGATAAGAGCGAACTCAAGGCAGTAGACTCGATCAATCTGTATGAGACAGGTGTTTCGTCTCTGGAAGGCCTGCAGTATTTTACGGAAATTACTTTTTTGGACTGTGGGGCTAACAATCTCTCTTCCATTGATCTGACACATTTTCCTCATCTGCTCACGCTGGATGTGAGTGAGAATCAGTTCACTTCTCTAGACCTGAGTGCCAATACTGAATTGTTAGCACTTACGTGTAATAGTAATCAGCTTACCTCGCTGGACATTGATAAGAATACCCAATTGAGAGTCCTGATGTGTGACGATAATCCGTTTACGACATTCCGTATTGGCGCATGTCCATATCTGGTAGAACTCATTACGAATCACAGACGAGGGGCGAATTATTCGGCGGAGATATACTATTACGATGGAGATGAAGGTGAATTCCTGCGGTATAGCATGAATATGACTTTTGATACAACGGCGCCGACACCTGTTCCGACGAAGAAACCGACGCCGAAGCCGACGACAAAACCTACCCCTTCGCCAACGAAAAAACCAACGCCAAAGCCAACAACGAAACCGACGCCTACACCGACAAAGAAGGCGACACCTACGCCGACAAAGAAGGCCACACCTACGCCCACAAAGAAGGCGACACCGACACCAACGAAGAAGGCGACACCGACACCAACGAAGAAGGCGACACCGACACCGACCAAGAAGGCGACACCGACACCGACGAAGAAGGCGACACCTACGCCGACGAAGAAGGCGACACCTACACCGACAAAGAAGGCCACGCCTACACCGACGAAGAAGGCAACACCTACGCCAACGAAGAAGGCAACACCTACGCCAACCAAGAAGGCAACGCCTACGCCGACGAAGAAGGCAACACCTACGCCAACAAAAAAGGCAACACCTACGCCTACGGTGAAGGTATCTGCACCAAGTGGTGTTTCAGCAAAATCTTCTTCACCGACGACAGTAGATATCAGCTGGACACCTGCACCCAATACAGATTTCGTTCAGGTGTGGAGGACGCATAAGGCCAATGCTGAGCAGAACGACTATGTTCTTCTCGGAACATACTATGCTTCAGATGGAAAGTCGGTATCTAAGTCTTTGACACCGGGCAAGACATATTATTACAAGCTGCGCAGTTATAAGAAACTGAGCAATGGGACAAATGTCTATTCCGGATATAGTACGGTAGTCAGTGCAACTCCGAAGGTGGATGCGCCGACCGGACTGAAAGTGACGGCAACCACAAGTGATTCCATCAGCCTGAGTTGGAACAAGGTAAGTGGAACCAGCATCTTCTACGAAGTCTGGAGACTGGATAATCCCAATAACACGCCAGGTGCATGTTTGGGCAGATATACGGACACAAACAAAGTCAGCACAAATCTTAAGTCCGGTACGACGTATTACTATCGGGTAAGGGCATACTATTATTTCAAAGATGCGGACGGAACGGAACACAGGATATATAGTGCCTATAGTCCGATGGTATCTGCTAAGACTAAGTAATTTAGCAAAACTGCAGAAAAAATAGAAGGAGAGATTTTATGCGGAGAAAAGTGGCTTTTGCAAGTGCTTCAATGGCACTTATGATAGCTGTGTCTGGTTTGCCGGCGAAACAGATAGGGCTGGAGACAAAAAAGGTAATTGCAGATACAAGTGAAAATGACACAGAATATGTCTGGCAAAAGGACATGAGCAATACGGTGATCGGAGCGAATGTGATTGCCCGTCCACTTGCACCGAACGGCACGACAGATCCATGGAGGGGCACATACCTTTACTATGGAAAAGTTAACGGGGAACCGGTCAAGTACAGGGTTCTTAATACGAACGATACCAATAATAGTAAACCATCGATTCTTGTGGACTGTGATACAGTGCTTTTCCAAACGGCATTTGATACCGACAGTGATATGTTCTATTGGGGAGACAGTTCGCTTATGTCCCAATTGAACGGAGGGCTGTTTCTGACTCGTAATGGGGTATTTACCGAGCCGGAAAGAGATGCAATCATGTTTAGCTATTGTGAACACCATGCGTTTACTGTCGGGACTGATGCCGGAAATGTTAGTGCGTGGACAGCAAATACTTTTACCGAGTTTACCGGACTTTATGGTGAGCGTATTTTTATTTTGGATGCCGAAGATGTATCTAACAAGGATTACGGATATTATTACTACGATGGAATATGTGCCTGCAGGGTGAAGAATTATCAAGGTGAACCCTGCAGCTGGTTTTTGCGTACGCCGACAAAATACATGACTTTTCCAGGAATAATCAATCAATATGGATCGATCGTGGCGGAAAACCAGTTAGGCGTGGCTCCGGCATTTAAGATTGACAAGTCGAGTATTCTTTTTACATCGATCGTTGAAGGGTGCGATGAAGATACCGGTGCAGGTGCAGAAATCAAACTTACGCTTTTGGATGAGAAAATGCAGCTGTCACGGCCTGAAACTGAAGCGGTCTACATGTTTAATGGAAAGATGAATATTCCCTATAAAATCAGTGGAAACGATGCTGGAAAAGCGACCAGACTTTCTGTAATCATCACAGATGGTTCGTATGTGGCTAATGATTCGACACTGTTGTATTATGGACCTCTTGATTGCGGGGATAGTTTTACTACGCAGGGAAGAGGAACTTTTACGCTTCCGGAAGACATATGGGGGCTTCTTGGTGAAGATTACCATTTGTACATAGTGGCAGAAGATATGAATGGTGAGCATGAGACAGACTATGCGAGTAATGTTGTTGAAATCGCATCTTTCGAGCCTGCCGTAATGATCAGTGAAACAGAATTCCCGGATGCAAATTTCAGGAACTTCGTAAAAGCTTTCGATAAAGATTCGGATGGAGCACTCTCTGTTGAGGAACTGGACGGTGTTAAGGCGATGAACTGCAGTTCCAAGAATATCTATTCTTTGAAGGGAATTGAATATTTCTATGATTTGATCGTGCTCCGATGCAATGATAACCATCTTTCTGAATTGAATCTTTCCGAATTGTATATGCTGAAAAACATCTATTGTCAGGAAAATGAAATCAGAGAGTTTATCCTGAATCCGTTTGCACCGATTCTTTATGTGGATCTGCGCATGAATTGCCTTTCCTATGCTCCGGAGATGCCCAACGATCAGGTGAATCTGAAGTTTGAACCACAGAACCCGGTCATCAGCAATCTTAGCGCAAAGCAGAAGGCGGAAGGAACAGCCAGACTGACCTGGAATAGCAGTTATGTTGCTGACCGTTATGAGGTTTGGCGTGCAACGTCCAAGAATGGAACCTATACCCGTGTTGCTACCGCTGCAAAAGTAACTGCGTTCGAAAACAGAATCACAGCATCGGGTACGTACTATTACAAGGTACGGGGATTCGTGACTTACAACAATGTGGAATGTGCGGGTGCTTTTAGCGAGGTAGTGAGTGTGAATGTGAAGGGTACGACGAATACGCCTACGCCGACAAAGAAAGCGACAGTAACACCAACTAAGAAGGCAACGGTAACGCCAACGAAGAAAGCGACAGTAACACCAACGAAGAAGGTAACACCGACTCCTACGAAGAAGGTAACACCGACTCCGACGAAGAAGGTAACACCGACTCCGACGAAGAAGGTAACACCGACTCCGACGAAGAAGGTAACACCGACTCCAACGAAGAAGGCAACACCTACGCCAACAAAGAAGGCAACACCTACGCCAACAAAGAAGGCAACACCTACGCCAACAAAGAAGGCGACACCTACGCCGACGAAGAAGGCAACGCCTACACCGACGAAGAAAGCAACACCTACACCGACGAAGAAGGCAACGCCTACACCGACGAAGAAAGCAACACCTACGCCGACGAAGAAAGCAACACCTACGCCGACGAAGAAGGCAACGCCTACGCCAACTAAGAAGGCAACGCCTACGCCGACGAAGAAGGCAACGCCTACGCCGACAAAGAAGGCAACACCTACACCGGCGAAGTAGGTAATAGTTCGCTCTAACTGAATCCTGAATCAAAATAAAACGGGACGCTTTGTGTCCCGTTTTGTTTGTCACTAAAGTCGTTCGAAAACTATACTTTATTCGAATAGTCTCTGCCTCGCGACAGAATCCGATCACGTTATAGAAAAACGTATCGGAGGTGACTTATATGAGTCAAGAAAAGAGAAGCAAAACGGGTCAGGCGGAGCAGATCCAGTTTGGGGAGAACGACATGATTCAGAAGAATGATTTTGCAAGATTCATTCGGGAAAAAAGACGAGAATATAATGAGCTGCACCAGCAACAGCTGAGTACAAGAAAAATCGCAAACATCCTTGGTATGAGTGAAAGTTCTTTTCCTAAAGTATTAAATCGTGAAAGGCCTACTAAGCACCGGGATGTGATCATTGCCATCGGCATTATTCTGGAACTTCTTCCAGGGGAGGTATCTGAAGCCTTGCGCCTTTACGATATGCCCGAGCTTGAGGACCAGAGAAAATTATCCGGAGAAGAGGTGGATCGAGACCGAATCCTCTCACGAATGATGATCTGCTGCAACTCGAAAAAGCAGAGCTGTTCGCTTCAACAGGTGGATGAGCAGCTGATCAATTCCGGATTTCGTCCGTTATCTATTGAACCAAAAGTTGATTTGAAAAACGGGACAAAAGATGTCCCGTTTTTGTTGAATTGGTAAAAATTTGAACTCTATACTCGAATTAGAATACTGATTCGAAATGGGGTGAAGAACATGAAAAAGACGTTGGTTCTGCTGATGTGTGCTTGCCTGATGTTAAATGCAACAGCATGCAAAAAGCATGTACATACATGGATCGAAGCGGATTGTAAGGAACCCAAGCACTGTGCTGAATGTGATGAGACGGAAGGCGAAAAGCTGGAGCATCAATGGAAAGATGCAGATTGTACAACGCCCAAAACATGTTCTTTATGTGGAGCTACTCGAGGAAAACCTCTTGGACACTCGTGGCTGGATGCGACATGTACCGCGCCTAAAACATGCAAAGTGTGTGGAGAAACTGAAGGAAAACCAATAGCGCACACGTGGAAGGACGCCACATGTACAGTTCCTAAAACATGTTCAGTATGTGGAGCGACAGAAGGAACGACAAAGGAACATGAATGGATCGATGCGACCTGTTCAAGGCCTAAGACTTGCACGGTTTGTGGTGCTACAGACGGTGAAAAACGTAGTCATGAATGGCAGGCGGCAACTTGCGAGAAACCCAAAACCTGTTCTTTGTGTGGAGCGACAGAAGGTAAACCTCTCGAACATATTTGGAAAGAAGCAACATGTGAGGCTCCGAAGACTTGCACATTGTGTGGAATTACGGAAGGTGAGGCGCTCGAACATCAAGTTGATGAGTGGACGGTCGAAAAGGACCCGACTTGCACAAATTTCGGCGTTGAAAAAGGTATCTGTACGGTATGTGGACAAGAACAGATGCGTGATATTTCCAAAATTTCGCATAATTTTACTGAATGGGAAGTGAAGGAAAAAGCAACTTGTCGTAAGGCAGGAACGGAAAGACGTGAATGCAAAATGTGTGGTCTTCCTGAAAGCCGTGCTATTCCTAAGCTGGATCACAAAGAGACGGATTGGATCATAGAGAAAGAAGCAACATACTTTGACCAAGGAGAACGGTATAAGAAGTGTAAGGTCTGTGATCAGGAAATCACCAGAGAAAGGTATTCGATGACAGATAAGGAAAAACTTTCCTGGCTTAAGAAAAACTGTAAGACAGGTATGTATAAGAAAATGGAACGTACTCCGGATGAGTGCGATGGTATGTATGTAAAATTCTCATGCAAAGTTTTACAGATCTGTAATGAGTATAGCAAGCCTGCAACATATCGTCTTGCTACTAGTGGCAGCTATGATAATGTGATATATGCGTACATTGATACATCGAAATCAAATGAACGGATACTTGAAGGAGATAAGATTACCATTTACGGAACAGCTTATGGACTGATTACTTACGAGACAATCATGGGAGAAACAGTGACTATCCCAGCTGTCTACGTTCTTATGTACGAATAGCTTTGATTCAAACATGAATGGAGGATGCCAATGAAAAAACTGATTAAATTGATCCTTTTTATAATCACATTTCGATGGATCATGAAAGATTAGTTGAACCTTGACCTGAAAACATTTCTGAAATATACTTGAGCTGGTTTGTTGGTTGTGTTGGGAGAATTCCTGAACAGTTTATAATTCTTGTATTGATATTGGTGTGATGACACTGGTTGCTTTGGCGCGCCAAATGCCAGAGCGCAGCTCGCCCCAAAGAAAACGAGCGATTTTTAGGTGAATCTTTATACTTTTGATTTGTCTGCAATTGTTTGCCACTTGGTTCTATTTCAGGAGGATTTGATGCGTAGGTTTATTGGACATTTTTTAGCTATAGTTGTTGTATTAGGGTTAAGTGGAGTCGTTTGCTCGAAAAACACAGGACGAGTTCATGCTGATGAGGACGAGGAAGCTTTCTGGAGATCTCTTTCGTCAGACTATTATTATAGTGTGATGAATGAGAAAGAAAGAGCAATTTACGATATTTTCGATCAGGCCTGTATGTATGTTTTGTTGCATGATGATTATGATCTTGATTCAGGGGTCTCTAAATGGAATATTGGCGGGCTTGGATATAATGAAAACGAACATGGTGACATGATCCGGCATGTTATAGATGTTTTCTATGCAGCTAACCCTCAGTATTTTTTCCTTCCTCAGGTTTATGGTCTTGGATATGAATATGCACCGGATAGCGATAGTGACATAGAAAACATATGTATCGTCTCGTATGATGAGTTCAAAACTGCAGAAAAAAGAGCTTTTGCAAAGAAAAAGATTAAAAAGCGTTTGAATGATTATCTGTCTTTGGTTCCGGAGGATGCTAAGCCGGAAGAAAAAGAAAAGATTATTCATGATGAGATGTGCAGGGAGATTACCTACGACTTCAGACCAAGTACCGGTGATTCTGTTGGACTGGACCAGAGCATGTACAGCGCTCTTTGTGGTAATACAACGGTATGTAACGGATATGCTTTACTTTTTGAGGCATTAATGAACAGGCTCTCAGTGCCCTGTGTTTTTGTTGGCAGCGATTGCCATGCCTGGAATATAATTAATCTTCATGGTTTTTATTACTTTGTTGATGTTACGAATGACGATCTCTATCCCAATATTACATATGATAATTACAATTTCAAAGCCGATCCATATGAAGAGGGAATGTATTATTATCAACCTGGATTTGCTTTATATTGTCCGAGTCTTTGTGGTTTTGATGAACTTGACGAAGGAGATACTCTTGTTGGTTATACTCCGAGGTATTTTGCTGAAGAAGGTAATGTTTTTTTCATCATTGATGATATAGCAGATGATCAATATGGAAAACAGGTGTATTGCCTGAGCGCAGAAAAAGTCGATGTGAAAACGGTAACACATGAAGGTACGACGTATTCTGTATTTAATTACTTTAAGGCCACGCCAACTCCAAAGCCGAGCAATACTCCTGTACCAACAGTCAAAACGTCAACGCCTACACCAACCAAGAAGGTAACACCGACACCGGTCAAGACGGTTACGCCTACAAAGAAGGTGACAGTCATGCCTACGAAGGAACCGTCGCCTACAACAGTGTCAAAGCCGTCAAATATGCCGACGAAGAAGGTGTCGCCTACACCAATCAAGACGGTATCACCTACGCCGAATAATACACCGACCAAAGCTCCGACGAAGAGTGTGACAATTACACCGACTTTGAAGCCAGTGACGCCTAAGCCAACTGTGAAGACAACAGTGACACCTAAGCCTGGACAACCGACGCTGACGCCGAACCCAGCCAGCTCGACACCTACAACGAAGCCGGTTGGTACAACACCGACAACGAAGCCAGAGGGTCCGACTCCGACACCTGCTGACGTGAAAAATCCTTCGATTGCTGACTTTGTGGAGCGTCTTTACACGATTGCTTTGAACCGTTCGTCTGAGAAGGAAGGGAAAGACTTCTGGATCAGCGAGATCGAGAGCGGAAACAGGACCGGAGGTGACTGTGCGCACTTCTTCCTGATCGAAGCTCCGGAATTCCTGAACCGTGGATTGAGCGACGATGAATTTGTTGAGACACTTTACCGCACATTCTTCGACCGCGAGTCCGAACCGGAAGGCAAGGCTTTCTGGGTGGGCAAACTGAAGAGCAATCAAATGTCCAGGCAGGACGTCATCGTCGGATTCATCGACTCGAAGGAGTGGTGCAATGTCTGCGCGACTTATGGTGTCCGCTCCGGCGCGCTGAATGCCAAGGCTGAGTTCGCCTCGAAAAATTCTATCGAATTTGCGACACGATTGTATACCTGCTGCCTCGGGCGCGAGCCAGAAGAGGGCGGCTTGAAGTACTGGAGTTTAGCTTTGACTAATCTTGAAAAGACCGGATGTGAAGCCGCTACATTCTTCTTTACCGGCGACGAATTTGTCGGCTTCGGGTTGAAGGATGACGAGTATGTGAGAAGACTGTACACGACCTTTATGGGACGTGACCCTGAGGCTAGCGAGATTACGTACTGGGTAGGGGAGATCGAAAAAGGCACGCAGACGAAAGACTCCGTGATGCAGTTCTTTGGCAGCAGTGAAGAGTTCACCAATATCTGCAATACGTACGGGATTGACCGCGGCACGATCTGATCCGTTGGAACAGTTTCAAAAATAAAGATAAGCCGTATCTGGCGTTGTCGTCGGATGCGGCTTTTTACTGCACTGGCGGGTTGGGCAGTTGCGGCACAAGTGCTTTTCAAATTGTAAATGTCGGAAAACTGCATCTGTGGGCCTCGATTCTGCAAGCATTCTGATTATGGTGCGGATGTTCTATAGTTGTTCTATGTAAGACGTGCTTTTATAGAACAAAACATAGAACACGTGCACTTATGCAAGGTTGTTCTATAGTTGTTCTATGTGAGCCATGGTTTTATAGAACAGATCATAGAACACGCTTTGCGACCTGTTCTCTCCTGAGATTTAGCTGAAAGTACATGTAAATGTTTATGTAAAGCCCGATTTCATAAACACTTACATGTACTTTGAAGTATTGTCAGCGCGAAAAGCATTTTCCTCCAATCAGTGCGAAACGTCCAAGGGAGTGGCAAAGCGAGGGGCAGAGTAGCCGGGGCGAGGTGCAACGCGGCAAAGTGAGGATAAGTCGGTTGTGCTTGACTTTTCGTGGTGGCGAATGTACAATCAGAATCTGCAATGAAGGTGCGTAAGTAGTTTTTGCCTATACCTGTGAGAAGAGAGTCGCGTCACCGGCTGAGAGCGCGATGACAGAGGGGAAAGATGAATTTCAACACTGGAGCATTCTGACGAAGGTGAGTTTTCACAGTTAAGCAGATGCATGCGCAGCATTACGGCGCAAAAAAGAGCGGAAAGCGGTTGGAAAACAAGTGCTTTTCGAACATGGGTGGTACCGCGAAGGTGCGAAATAAAGCGAATTCGTCCCATGGCAATGGAAATGTTGCCATGGGATTTTTGTATTTCAGGCAAAAGAACAGTAAAAGATTACAGGAGGCAAGCATGGCGGGATTAAGTGAATTGAATGAAAAACTGTCGCAGATCCGTAGCGAGATCGAAAGCGATCTTTCCGGCATTACCAGCTCAAAGGGTGTGTATGAGTACCGTAAGAGCGTGATGGATGCCAAGGAAGGTAAGATCGGTTCGCTCATGAAAGAGATGGGTAAGATCCCGAAGGAGCAGAAGGCCGATTACGGTAAGATGGTCAACGAGATCAAGAACTGGGCGCAGGAGAAGTTTGATGCGCTGGATGCACAGTTTAAGGAGCAGGAGAGAAAAGCACGCTATGCTGCAGAAGCCATCGATATTACGCTTCCGGAGAAGAAGCAGAAGAAGGGCTATCTCCATCCGAATACGCAGGTAAGAAACCAGATCGTGGAAATCTTCGGTTCCATGGGCTTTGAGATCTATGAAGGTTTCGAGATCGAGACGGATTACTATAACTTCACAGCGCTGAATATCCCGAAGGATCACCCTGCAAGAGATATGCAGGATACGTTCTACTTAAGTCCTGAGTTCCTGCTGCGTACACAGACATCTGCAGGTCAGATCCATGTTATGGAAGCACAGAAACCACCGATCAAGATCATCTCTCCCGGTAAGGTTTTCCGTTCGGATGACGATGCGACGCACTCTCCGATGTTCTCCCAGATGGAAGGACTTGTTGTCGATAAGGGAATAACTCTTTGCGACCTGCAGGGTATGCTTGATGTATTCGTAAAGAAGATCTTCGGTGAAGAGACGAGAACACGTCTTCGTCCTTCGTACTTCCCGTTCACAGAGCCTTCAGTAGAAGTTGATGTCAGCTGCTTCCAGTGCGGCGGCAAAGGCTGCAAGCTCTGCAAGGGTACGGGCTGGATCGAAGTTCTCGGTGCGGGCGTTGTCAATAAGAAAGTACTCGAGGGCTGCGGTATTGACAGTAACGTATACAGTGGTCTGGCTTTCGGTATTGGTATTGACCGTATCGCAATGCTCAAGTACGGCATTAACAACATTAAGCTGCTTTTCGAATCGGACCTTCGCGTCCTCGACCAGATCGACGATTGAGAATAGGAGGGAAGAAAGATGTTAGTACCATTAAGTTGGCTGAAAGATTATGTAGATATAGATGTTACCCCGGATGAACTGGAGGAAAAGCTTTTCTCCTGCGGATTCGAGGTTGAAGAAAAATATGAAGTTGGTCACGATATCAGTAATGTCGTGGTTGGTGAAGTCGTAAGCTGTGATGGCATTGAAGGCACACATCTGCATCTTTGTCAGGTGAACGCTGGTGAACATGGCACATTACAGATCTGCTGCGGTGCAGATAATGTTCAGGCCGGCGGCAAGTACCCGCTCGCTTTGATCGGTGCGCAGGTTTATGCAACGGCGAAAGACCATGTAACAGTTGAGGGTGTCATGACGATCGGTCAGGGCAAGCTCAGAGGATACGATTCCTACGGTATGCTTTGCTCCGGCGTCGAGATCGGCGTGACTGAGGATATGTTCCCAGGTGCCGGTTACAATGGACTTCTGGTTCTGCCGGAAGATAGTGTTCCAGGTGCTGATGTCAAGCCGATCCTGGGTCTGGATGACTATATCTTCGACGTTTCCATCACGGCAAACCGCCCGGACTGCCAGAGCATTTTCGGTATCGCACGTGAGGTTGCAGCTGTTCTTGGCAAGTCGATCAAGGAGCCTGCACTCGACTATACTGAGTCGGAAGTGACTGTTCCTTTCAACATCCGCGTATCTGCACCGGACCTTTGCCCGAGATATATCGGCCACTACGTTTCGGATGTTAAGATCGAGGAGTCGCCGCTTTGGATGAAGCGCCGTCTTGCTTTGGTTGGCTGCTCTGCGATCAGCAATGTAGTTGATATTACGAATTATGTTCTAAAAGAACTTGGCCAGCCGATGCATGCGTTCGATTTCTCTTATCTTGAGGGTGGAGAGATCCATGTCCGTCGTGCTGAAGAAGGCGAGAAGATCGTGACACTTGATGAAAAAGAGTTTGCTCTGACAACAGAGAACCTGGTTATCTGCGATGGCAAGAAGCCGGTAGCGCTGGCAGGTATCATGGGTGGTCTCAATTCTGAGATCCTGGATACGACCAATGCAGTAATGTTTGAGGCAGCGAAGTTCGCACACGACAATATCCGTAAGAGCAGCAAAGCTCTGGGTCAGGTTTCCGATTCCAGCATGCGCTTCTCGAAGGGCGTCGATGAGTACACGACCGTTATGGCCATGAAGCGTGCACTTCACCTGATCGAAGAACTCAACTGCGGTAAAGTAAGCGCCACGAAGTTCGACATCAACACAGGAAACTCCGTAGAACCGAAGAAGATGACTGTCAGCGTAAAGCAGGTCAACGGTGTACTTGGTATCTCAGTGCCGGATGAGGACATCGTCCGCATTCTCACAAACCTTAACTTCGCACCGGAACTGAATGGTGATGAATTAACTATCGCGATCCCGGGTTATCGTGTAGATATGGAATCCTATCAGGATGTAGCAGAAGAAGTGATCCGTATGTATGGTTATGACCATATTACGCCGACTTTTATTCCGACAGCCCAGGTAACCAGCGGCGGTTACAATCTCAAGCAGAGATCGGAACTCAAGATCAAGCAGGCACTCTGTGCGGCTGGCGCATCGGAAGGCGTACATTATTCGTTCTTCTCGCCGGCAGATCTGGATCTTCTGAAACTTCCGGAGGACGCAAAAGAGAGAGTTGCCATCAAGATCCTGAACCCGATCAATATCGATCTTTCGTTGATGAGAACAACACTTGCTCCGCAGATGATCACAGCAATGGCAAGAAACCAGAAAAAAGGAACGCTTTCCGGCCGCATCTATGAGATGGGTAACAAGTTCCTGCCGAAGAGCCTCCCGCTGACGGAATATCCGGATGAGCTTGAGACGATCAGCATCGGTGTTTTCGGTGACGATGAGGATTTCTATTCGCTAAAAGGACTGGTATCCGTCATTGCAGATGCATTGGATGTGAAGTTCGATTACGAGAAAGATGAAAAGACATTCCTGCACCCGGGAAGAACGGCAAAAGTGCTTTGCGACGGGGAAGAGGTCGGATATCTCGGACAGGTCCTCTATGAGATCTGTGAGGAACTCGATATGCGTGTTCCGGCTTATGTGGCAGAGATCGACTTGCGTGCCTTGACGAAATACTATGGCAAGGAAAGAAAATTCATCCCGCTTCCGAAGTTCCTCGAGGAAAAGCGTGACTTCTGCTTCGTTATGGATAAGGACATCACTTGTGCCATGGTGGAGAAGGAGATCGAGGCTTCCTGCGAATATATTACGAAGATCGAGCTCTTCGATATCTACGAAGGCGCACAGCTTGGCGAGAACAAGAAGAGCCTCGCGTTCAGTGTTGTATTCACACCGAAGGATGAGGAGTTCAAACCGGAAACGATCGATGGATTTGTTTCTACGATCCTTGCGAACCTGAAAGAGAAATATGACGTTACGCTTCGTGCGTAATGTCTCTTGCGCGGTCAAGCTTCTTCAGGAAGTAATCGCGCTCCCACGGATAACGGAATCCTGAAAAGTCGAGAAGCATCTGGTGGCACTGCTGCCAGGCTTCCTCGGCTTTTTCGCTTTTTCTGGCAAAAAGCACTTTGACTTGCGCGATCTCGAGCATAACGTGGTTTTTCGGGAAGATGTCACACCACTCGCGGAGACGGCGGATATAGCGGTCTTCTGTCTTTTCGTCGCCGGAACAGGCGGCCATGACGGCGCAATAGGAATGGTAATCACCGGCGATCTTTGAGCGCGCCGGATTCATCATGAAACGGTCCAGAAACTTGACTTTATCCGAATAGATCTCGGTTGCTTTCTTAATGTTTCCAGTCTCCATGTTGATCATGATACGGCAAAAGAGCAGCTGTCCACGTGTGATGTCATCCAGGATCGAGTTGGGTGTGATCGGTGCAAGGCAATCCTTGGCATCTTCGTACCGCTCCATCTCCGTATAGATCTCACAGAGTGTGAAATAATAATCATTATTCTTCTTCGGATTCTGGGCATGGAACGCATCCAGGTATTCCTGACAGTAGCATCCTTTCTGTTCGTAGATCGATGCAAGCTCTGAACGGTCACTTGATCCTCCATTTGCATTTTTACGCAGAAAACCCAATAAAGACATTTTTGTACCTCGTTGCCAGTTCTTTTGACGCGGAAAAAGAACTTCCCCGCGTATCAACAGTATAGGCGAAGATGGAGAAATGCTCAACATTGTTATATAATGAGGGAGGAAAAGGAAAGGTGAAAGGACATGATCAATACTCGTAGTTTACGGACACGCGTGTTAAGTATGGTGATGGCGTGTTCCTTTGTATTTGCATTAACTTCATGTAACAAGCAGGACCCGGCGCTGAAGCGGAAATGCGAGGGCGCAGTCGAAGATTATATGGAGTACCTGAAACAGGGAAAGAATGAGAAACTGAGTCGATATATCGATCCGGAAGCCGATCTTTTCCAGCAGCTGAGAGAGACTGTTGAAGATATGGTGTTTCTTGCCTTTCAAGAATCGATCGAATATGAGATCTTCGATGTAAAAGCTAATGAGAAAGAGGCGGAAGTGAAGGTCAATGTTTCTGTTCGAAGCGGAAAGGAAGTAAAGGATGCTTTTGCCAATTCGCCAAAGGTGGATGAGATCCGGAATGCTATTGATAAAATCAGTGCTTCCACATCCCAGGATATCGTGCTTGATCTGGAATACGATAAGGAGACCAAGAATTATCGGATCTGTTCTTCAGATGAGATCTTCAAGATGGTGGATAAACAGGCGTCCAAACTTTATGGTTTCGTGGACAAAAACCTTGAGTCAAGCGATGATGAAAGTGGGAAAAAGCAAGCTACACCAACTCCTGCCGGCATCACTGCGAATAATGCCAATTTCGATGAACTCATGGAGGCACTGGTCAAGTTTGACGTTGACTATTTGAGCAAGAATACAAATCTGAGCATGGGTATTTATGATCCGAATATGTATTCGGGTTTTTACCAGGCAGAAATGAAAACGTTGACTTATTCCAGTCAGCTTCAGCAGAGTTCCAATGTGAACCGGGTATCTGTCATGCTTCATCTGGAGAAAAAATCGGGCGCTGCTGCAATGTCTAAGCTCATGGAGGATGATGATAAACTCTGTCCGGTCCTGGAAAACTATGTTTGCATGCTTTTGAAAAATGATAAGGGTGTGTCGAATATCGAGCTCAAGAGACATCTCGAAATGAACAAACTTATCCCGGAGTTTGAAGCGCTTCTGGATTCGGCGCCGACGGTGAAACTGGATATTCCTTGTGCGATCACCCAGAATAGTGCTGGAGAACTGTATTATGAGTTTGATGGGGATATGAGTACAGTCATGCCTGAGTCGGATTTCTTTCACTATATCTTAAATTATCCGATTGAAGAACATACAGATGCATTTAAAAAAGCTGCCCAGAGCGCTTGTAATAATGGACGTATATCGACTGGTGAACTGGATGATTGTGTAAGAGCCTTGTCACCTGCGAAATACAGTATGTTGGAGATGAACGAAATACTTCTCAAAAATGATGATTTTGAGTCCGTTTCGTACGAAGACGATCCGGAGAATGCTCTTTATTTCCAAAGTAAAGATGGCGCTATCATCATCAATATTATTAAAATGGAGGATCTCGTAGCTGCCCGAAATTACGTCCATATGGAACTTTACACAGCCACACTTGACGACACTGTGAAAGTGAAGACGGAAGGGACACCATTTAATATGACAATTACGGCCGATGTGTCTGGAAAAGTGCAGTTATATGGCCGGCTTTTTGCTATTCAAGATACGTATTATCTTTTTGAGACATTTGATTCGTCGACAAAAAGCAAAGAGCAGTTGAATGAGATAATCAAGGATCTCGGACTGCCTGCTTGAATTTTCGAAATGGCAAAGATAAAATTTTGTTATAGAACAAGAATTCTTACGATCGAAGGAGGTATGTTATGAATTGTACGAATTGCGGAAACCCGGTACGTGACGGGGATGTTTTTTGCATGAATTGTGGTTTTAAACTGGCAGATGCTGCTGCCGCTCCAGTTGTGGAAGAGGCAGCTCAGGCGTTTGAGGCACCGGCTCCGGTTGCGGAAGCTCCTGTCGCAGAAGCGGCTCCGGCATTTGCTCCAGTGGCTGAAGCGGCACCAATCGTTGAAGATATTCCGGCAGAACCGTCTCCGGCATCCTTTGTCCCGGCTGATGGTACGGCACCAGCTGAAACTCCGGCCTTTGCGGCTCCCGCTGAAGCGCCTGTCTTTGATGCGCCTGTAGAACAATCCGCTCCGGCGTTCGCGACTCCGGATCCGATTGCAGAAGCTCCGATGGCTGACGCAGCTCCTGCTTTTTCTGCTCCTGTTGAAGAAGCGGCACCAATCGTTGAAGATATTCCGGCAGAACCGTCTCCGGCATCCTTTGTTCCGGCGGATGGTGTAGCACCTGTTGAAACTCCTGCCTTTGCGGCTCCAGCTGAAGCACCTGTATTTGATGCTCCTGTTGCAGAACCAGCACCGGCATTCGAACCTGCACCGGCTCCTGTAGCTGAGCCCGTTCCGGCTTTTGAACCTGCGCCGGAAGTATCTGCTTTTGAAGCAGCTCCTGTAGCTGCTGCGGCAGCTCCATTGGCGGCAATGGAAGATGCACTTCCGGAACCACCACCATTCCAGCCTGCTGCAAGCGAACCGGTCAATCCGGTAGCTGCTGACGCTGCTGGCATGGTCAACAACGAATCGGCGTTCCCGAATCAGTTCGCAAGTGAAGCTCCTGCAGGAAATTCCTTTGGCGCACAGACTCCGGCGGATCATGCGGCTGCAGCGCAGAAAGCGGCCGATGAGCTGTTCACAAGAAGAGAGTGGAAGGATTCGAAACTGAATAACGGCGGTATCGTTAATCAGGGTCCGAAGAATTAAAACTCGTTAAAGTTTGCACTAGAGGAGGTGTCTCAAGAGTGAGAATCACAATGAGGCACCTCTTTTTTGTTTGCTGATGGTCAGGCATTGAGTAGAGGGACTTGACCGCACGATCCGTGGATGAGGGCGATTTCTGTCGAATAAATGACGACATGGTTCGGGTCTGAATTGACCAGCAAATCACAGCATTACCGCCAAAACTTATTAAAAATGTCTAAAAGGCGGTAAAATCAGCAGTTTCCCGAGACCGATTACCGCACAAATTCAGAAAAAGTTCCATTAAGGCGGTAAATGTCAAAAAATTCTCTCCCAAAACGTCGAAAATTACCGCCATTTCTGCCGTTTTTTCCGATTTTGCGGTAATGGCTGATTGGCTCAAGTGCTTTTCACTCATGCAGGCATCATCCGCACGAAAAGCACTTGTCCGCAACCTGCGAATGTCAAGCCGCAAGTGGCGTAATCGACAAGTACGACTCACCCGGCTGGGTGGCCTTTTAGTGTGACCGAGGTGGTAATAGCGATGGGGATGGATAAAAACTTTAGTAAAAATGTGCAATTCTACATTTGCTAAGAGCTTGGAAATGTGCAAATTTAATAGACATTATCGCAATATAATGTATAATATATAGCATTGGAGGTAATTTGGCTTATGAAAAAGAAACTGATCGTTTTTTTGGGCGCGATTGCGCTCGCAGTGCCGATGGCACTGAGCTTTACGAGTAATATCGTAAAAGCAGATGAAGATGCTGAGGCAACTACTGTTGCCATCAGTGAGAAGAACTTCCCAGATAAAGCTTTCCGTGAAAAGCTTTCGGGTGGTCTTTATGACAGAGACGGAGATAAGAAACTGTCTGCAAAAGAGATTGCCGATATCACACGTTTGAGTTTGTATACTGGTGATGTTACGAGCTTGAAGGGCGTTGAATTCTTGACAGAACTCACATCTTTGAACGTAGCCAGATCTAAGTTGACTACTGTTGATGTAAGTAAGAACACTAAACTGGAAAGCCTGGATGTCAGCTACAATAAGCTTAAGAGTTTGAATGTAAGCAAGAACACTGCTCTCAAGGAGCTTCATTGCCAGGGTAATGAATTGACTTCTTTGGTTGTAAAGGGTGCGAAGTCTTTGGAAACACTCAACTGTTCTGCTAACGCAAAACTTGCCAAACTTGATCTTTCTACTAACGTTGCATTGAAGGAATTGAATATCAATGAGTGTAAGTTCACTACACTTAGTCTTGTTAAAAACACGAAATTGGAAACATTCTATGCATCCAGCAATGCATTAACGAAATTGGATCTTTCCAAAAACACAGCTTTGGTGACGGTTAATCTTAGCTTGAACAAAGATCTGACAACAATTGGAGCTTTGAAGAGTACAAAACTGGAGAAGCTGGATTGTGACGCGTGCAAATTGACTTCTTTGGACGTTAGCAAGTGTACTGCTTTGACAAGACTTTCTCTTAGTAAGAATCAGCTCACAAAGATTAATGTGGCTAACTGTAAGAACCTTGCTCAATTGGATGTGACAGGTAACCTTCTGACTGCACTGGATGTCAGCAAGTGCGCAAAACTGGAAAGACTCTACTGCCCGAATAATGCCATTAAAAAGTTGAATCTCAGTACTCTCACCAAGTTGGTAACTGTTTATTGTGGAAACAATAAGATCACATCTTTGAACCTGGCTAAGAGTGTTAATATCGAAGACATTGACGCAAGAGGAAATGAAGTTTTGGCGTCATTGACTCTCGCTTCTAAAACACCTAAGCTCAAGTACCTTTCTGTACCGGATAACAAATTGACAAAGCTGAATCTTAGCGGTTGTACTGCTTTACAATCTTTGAACTGCTCGAGAAATCAGATTACTACACTTACTCTGCCGAAATCTACGGTTTTGGAAGATATTGGTTGTACAGAGAACAAACTGACTGCACTGAACGTTAGTAATCTTACTGGTTTGAAATCACTGCAGGCTATGGAGAACAGCATTACCAAGTTGGATCTCTCCAAGAATACAAAGCTTGAGTACCTTTCTGTTGGTTTTAACAAGTTGACTGCTTTGGATGTATCTAAGAATACGGCTTTGGTCGATTTGTTCGCAGATGGCAACAGCCTCACAAAACTTGATGTTACTAAGAACACTAAACTTGAGTATTTACATCTTTCTATGAATAAGCTGACTTCTTTGAATGTTTCAAAGAATACAAAACTTCTTGTCCTCAGCGTTTATGATAACCCGATCAAAACACTTGATATTTCGAAGTGTACTGAACTCGTGAAGTTGGTAAAGAAAGTAAACGGAATCAGAGAATATGATTACATTTACTTCAAGCAAGATTATGATTACAGCAAGAATCAGGAATATATGTATCTTGCATATAGCACGAAGACAACAATTAAGCCTGCAGGTAAGGTAGTGACACCTACTCCTGCTCCGACAAAGAAAGTCACAGCTACACCTACGCCAAAGATCACGCCTTCCAAGAGCGCAACTGTAGCAGATTTCGTAGAGCGTCTTTATACTGTAGCTCTTAACCGTCCGTCTGATAAGGATGGTAAGATCTACTGGGTCAATGAGATCAAGGAAGGCAGAAAGACCGGTGGAGAATGTGCACACTTCATGCTTATCGAAGCTCCGGAATTCCTGAACCGTGGTTTGAGCAATGCTGATTTTGTAGAAACACTGTATCAGACATTCTTCGGTCGTGCTTCTGAAGCTACTGGTAAGAAGTACTGGGTTGGCGAACTGGATGCAAAGAGACAGACTCGTGAAGGTGTTATCAACGGATTCATCAACTCTACAGAGTGGTGCAACATCTGTGCGAAGTATGGTGTAAGATCCGGTGCTCCGACAGCCAAGGCAGAAATTGCTTCTGATAATGCGAAGAATTTTGCTACAAGACTTTATACATGCTGCTTGAACCGTAAGCCGGAAGCAGATGGTCTGAAGTACTGGAGCCTGGCGCTGACAAATCTTGAACAGACTGGTGCCGGTGCTGCAAAGGCATTCTTCACATTGCCTGAGTTTGTAAACCAGAAGACAAGTAATGAAGAATTCGTAAAACGTGTTTATAAGACATTCATGGGAAGAGATGCAGATGCTGCTGGTCTCAAGTATTGGGTAGGCGAGCTGAAGGCTGGTAAGTCCAGATTGTCTGTATTGTCTGGTTTCTCGACATCGAAAGAGTTTACGAATATCTGCGCTCAGTATGGTATCGAGCGCGGATCGATCTAATCAGGTAATATTATTCACCATTAGGTTGGCGATTTTACGGGGAATAGTATTTAGTCATTGGAGGAGATAGTAAATGAAGACATGTCCCAAATGTAATCAGACTATGGCTGATACTTTTACATTTTGTGGTGTATGTGGCACTCCGCTTCCGGACGGAGAACCGGATGAAGTGCAGTTTGAGGAGGATTATAACGATCTGGATGCAGATGATTCGTCATCTGCATCCGTTCTGCCTCCGCTAGATTTTGTTGATCATAGTGATAACTTTCAACCTCTCAAGGAGGAGCATGAGTTTCAAGATACTTCGTCCGAAGAGATGCAGGAGAAGCGACCATTTCTGGGAACTCCACCCGAGCTGACCCAGGAAGAGGACCATTCTTTTCTTGGTGCTCAACCCAAAACATCTCAGATGAATGTTCCAAGAAGACCTGTTCCTAGAAAGGTTCAGCCGGTCAAGAAACCGCATCCTATGCCGCCGCATCGTGTTGGTCAGGATTCCAATGAGCCTGGCTCCCATCATGTTCCGGAAAGACCGAAGAGAGAGTTTGAGAAAAAACCTTCGCAACCTCCGAGTATCCGTCGCAGGGCTTTGGAGTCGATGAACTCTGAAGAGAGTATGGAACAAATGGAAGCGGCAGCACGTTCACGTGCAATCCAGGACGCAGGTTTGGCTCCTGATGAGGGAGAACCTTTTACACCGATTCCGGCATATGCTTCTCATGAGGCACAGGTTCCGGGCGGATCTCCATTTGCTCCGATGAACAAGGGTGCTATCGCCAAGATGGAAGCTGAAGTGAAGGCTGAGAAAAAGGTGCCGGCACAAAACCAGGCATTTAAGTCTTCAAATTCTTCTTCCAATTCACTTTTTAATACAGACAAGACTGGTCTTGAGAATACAAAACCATGTCCGAGATGTGGAGCGGTAACTTATCCTTACGACAAGGAATGCTGCTTCTGTGGATATAAACTTGCTGCGATACGACGTATCAATGTTGGTGCGGTAGTCGCCGCACTCGCCATGGCTTTTGCTGTATTCCTTCCATATATCTCTGCTTACACAGCATACGGAAGACAGTCAATGTCTTTGTTCGGAAAGATCGATGGATATATCTTCCTTGGTATTGCTGCTATTACATTTGTGATCGCACTTACCGGAAGAAATGCTTTCGTCATTGCAATGGGTGGTATAGCTGCTGCATATACTTTCTACGAAACTTCGATACGTATCTATCAGTTGAGTGAAGAGCAGTGGGGAATCGATCTGGTCTATAGAGCAGAGATGAGCTATTACATCTTTATTGCTGCTACTGCCGCGGTCATCATAACGGGTATCGTGGGTGCGATAAACTTCAGAGACAGAAATAAGCAGAAAATGAAGATGGATGTGTATTGATCATTTTGATCAGTCCATGATGAAAACAAGAATAAGGAGCCGATATTATGGGCCTATTTGATAATATTCAGAATGCCGCAGGAAATGTTGGCAATGCTTTTAATGCAGGAGCACAGGAGACAAAAAAGACGGTGATCTTTAATGAGATGCCGGAGAATCTGGAACAGTTGAAAGCTCTTCCAGAAGCGTCTCTCAAAAATCCGCTTGATGTGGCCGCTTTGACAGTAGCAGCACTCTGCGTTTATCCATCTAATAAGGATGCTTCCCTGGAAATGCTGAATTACCTGAAGGGACCGCAGCCACTGACTCCATATGAGATTTCCTTTATCGCCGACCGTTTCAGGGATTCGGACTATGTACCGCGTTCTTATCTGAACGGCGCGACGCCGCAAAACAACTATATGCCGCAGCGTCCGTATTCGGTAACGGTTTATGAGACACCGCACAGCAGGGATAACCTGAACGAAGGCTACCTGACGATCTATATCACTTCAGGTGGCGCGGATAATCCGAGAAGCGTCCGTCTTCGCACGAAGCCATCGACAGGAGAATGGTTCCTTTGGGAACAGTTCCTGCTTGTAGGTATCCGGGTACCGGATGCGCAGAATCCCTGGGCATAAGATAACAAGAAAACTACATACGGTCGCGGCAGGGAAAGTTTTTCTTCTGCCGCGCTGTCATGTCTGAGAACGAAAAGGAAAGAGAGAGGAAAAAAGAAGAGATGGTATATAAGATACTGGTCGTAGAAGATGATCATACGATTGCTTCGGAACTCAAGACCATGATGACCGGATGGGGATATGACGTAAAGCTGACGGAGAACTTCGAAGATATTCTCGGTGAGTTTACGGCTTTTCAGCCACATCTGGTCCTGATGGACATTGGTCTTCCATTTACAAACGGATTCGTGCGATGCACAAAGATCCGTGAAGTGTCGAAGGTACCGGTGATCTTCTTATCTTCTGCTTCGGATAATATCAATCTGGTCACGGCGATCAATATGGGCGCCGATGATTTTGTAGCCAAGCCCTTTGACTTCAGCGTACTGACCGCAAAAATCATGGCAGTGCTACGCCGCGCCTATGCTTTTGCAGAAGAAAAGAGTGATGTGATCGAGTATCGTGGAGCAACATATAATGCTTCTGATTCAAGTGTGGTGGTAAATGGTCAGAAGATCGATCTGACAAAGAACGAGAACCGGATCATGAGCTCGCTCCTTCAGTCGAGAGGCTCGATCGTATCCAGAAATACATTAATGCAGCAACTCTGGGATGACGATTGTTTCGTAGATGAAAATACACTGTCCGTGAACATGAACCGTCTTCGTAAGAAACTGGAAGCAGCTGGGCTCGCCGACTTTATCGTGACCAAGAAAGGACAGGGCTATATCATTGAATAAAAGAGTTGTTCTTGCCTATGTCAAAAGCCGTATCGGCGTAATTGTCAGCGGTATTGCCTGTGTGCTGGTGATGCTTCTCGTATGCTGGGTTTACAACATTTCCTTGATGCCGGTGATCTTGTCGGTGGCTACGCTTTTGCTTCTTGGCGGGATCTTCGGTGCTTTGGGATGCAGGAAATATGGGAAAAAGCATCAGGATCTGGATAAGGCAAAAGCATTTCCGCAAGCGATGGCTTCCGAGTTTAGCGAGTCCGAGGATTCGCTTGGTAGTGTCGAGGAGAAGGTAGACCTGATCGAACAGGATTACCGTGATCTTCTGGTGAAACTTTCCGATGAATTGTCCCGAGTGAAGGAAGAAAATGCATCCAGCTATAATGCCATGCTGGATTACTATACGATGTGGGTCCATCAGATCAAGACCCCGATTTCCGCGCTTTCTCTGATCATTCAGAATATGGAAGACCAGGAGACAGCGTGCCGCCTTCGTTCGCAGCTGATCCATATAGAGAACTATGCGGATATGGCTCTCAACTATCTGCGTCTTGGTTCAGAGAGTAACGATCTTCAGTTTGCTAAAGTGAAAGTGGATGAGGTGGTCCGTACAGAGATCAAGCGAGCTATGACCATGTTTACGACCAGTGGCCTTTCGGTAGATTTCAAACCATCCGATCTGGAAGTGACGACTGATAAGAAGTGGCTTGGTTTCATTATCGGCCAGCTGATTTCGAACGCGGTCAAGTACCAGAAGAAAGGGACGATCCATTTCTATGGTGACGTGAATGAGACTTCTGTGACAATTGAGGATGAAGGTATCGGCATTGCAAAAGAGGACCTTCCTCGTATTTTTGAAAAGGGCTATACCGGATACAACGGACATAATGAGAAGAAGTCCACGGGGCTGGGACTTTATCTGGTCAAGAGAGCGGCGGATTTGATCTCAGCAGAAGTGATGGTTGATTCGGAAGTGGGAAAAGGAACGAAAGTAACGATACGCTTCGGAAACAAGTGATCTTTCAAAAAGACATATCCCAATCTTACGAAAATGTAAGATTGGGGATTTTTATGTAAGGTAAATCGATGGCAGGGAAGATCTCCGGAAGTGTAAGATTGTCATGAAATAGAAAAGCGGGCGGGTTAAGGGTAGCCGTCCAAGAGAGGAGACATTACATGTCAATGTTAGAGGTAAATAATCTGAAGAAAGTGTACACCACGCGTTTTGGCGGCAACAAAGTCACGGCGCTGCAGAACGTGAATCTCACGGTCGAGAAGGGTGAATTCGTCGCGATCATGGGTGAATCTGGATCTGGTAAGACGACGCTTCTGAATATTATTGCTACACTGGATAAGCCGACGGAAGGTGAGGTGCTTCTTGAAGGAACGCGTATGAGTTCCATTAAGGAAAAAGCACTGGCGCAGTTCCGTCGTGAGCGCCTGGGTTTTGTCTTCCAGGAGTTCAATCTTCTGGATAATTTCTCTGTCCGTGACAATATCTACCTGCCACTCGTTCTGGCGGGACTGCATCATTCCGAGATGGAAGAACGTATCAAGCCGATTGCCGAAAAACTCGGGATCACGGAACTTCTCGAAAAGTTCCCGTATGAGATCTCCGGCGGACAGAAACAACGTGTGGCGGTAGCCCGCGCGATCATTACTAAGCCGGAACTGGTCCTGGCCGATGAGCCGACGGGCGCGCTGGATTCCCGTTCAACGGATGAGCTTCTTGAGCAGTTTGCCAACATCAATAAGGAAGGGCAGACCATATTGATGGTTACCCACTCCATCAAGGCCGCATCCACCTCAGGGCGAGTCCTTTTCATAAAGGACGGTATCGTGTATCACCAGATCTATCGCGGAAATGAAAGCAACAGCGAGTTCTATAGAAGAATCTCAGATTCTCTGACGGCCCTCATGGGCGACGGCGTGCAGGCCGTGAAGGATTGAACCGGAGGAGAACACGATGAAAAGCATTTACAAAAATCTTGCGCGCAATGCACTCAGCAAGAATAAGATCGTTTATGTTCCGTATATCATATCGAGCATCATGATGATCACGATTTCATTCATCATATTTAACCTTGCCGTGGATAAGGTGATCGGGGGTATCAACGGTGGTGCTTCTCTTCAGATGATGATGGGGTTCGGTATAATCATCATGTACATGATCAGCTTCTTTTTCCTTAACAGCGTCAGCCGTTTCGTGATCAAGCAAAGGAAAAAAGAACTGGGTCTTTACAGTGTTCTCGGTATGCAGAAAAAGCACATCATGCGTGTACAGTTTATCGAGAATCTGTATGTATATATTCTCAGCGCGATCCCAGGTACGATCATCGGTGTGGTGATCTCGAAGATCCTTCAGCTGATGGTCCTGAAGATCTATAACTGTGAAGCCGATTTCGGATGGGAAATCAACTGGATCCCAATTCTGATCAACATCGCTGTTTTTGGATTCTTCTATCTCCTTTTCTTCCTGATCAATTGTATTAGTATTCTTCGTACCAATTCGCTGGAGTACATGAAGGAAGAGGCGAAAGGTGAGAAGAAGCCGAAGTCCAACTGGTTTCTGGCTATCGTGGGTATCCTTCTTCTTGGCGGTGGCTACGCATTGGCGATCCGTTCCCAGAGTGCTTTGGATGCATTCAGCTTTTTCTTCTTCGCTGTTTCGCTAGTTATTCTCGGCACGATCTGCCTGTTTACTGCAGGCTCGATCACGCTTCTGAATACATTAAAGAAAAAGAAGGATTACTATTACAAGACCGGGCATTTCATCTCGGTATCCGGTATGCTCTACAGAATGAAAAGAAACGCGTCGACGTTGGCAACGATCTGTATTTTTGCCACAATGGTGCTGGTCACCATCTCTTCGGTTATGACGTTGTACAGCACGATCAGGACACGTGCCGAGGAATGGTATCGAGTGGATTTCGATGTCGTTTATGAAACATGCAGTGACGAGCAGATGCAGGAGAACATCGAGAAACTGAAAAAAGGCGCGGAGAAGATCGGAATGAATATCGATCAGATCATTCCGTACAAGTACTACAATGCATACGCAAATTTCAAGGATGGTGTACTTCTTACATATCCTGCTTATCCGAATACGAGCGTGATCGAAACCTTTACGCTTTCGCTGGATCTATATAATCTCGTAAACAAGAGTGATGTGACTCTTGAGAAGGACCAGATCGGTTACTTTGTCATGAATGGCCCAAAGATTTCCGGGGAGATCTCGTACCAGACCGTAAATGCGGCGTATGACCAATACTCAGAAAAATCGAAAGCCTTCACGCTTGTGGAACTCGATGAAGCACCGCAGTTCAGTTATGGTGCCTCCATTACCTTGACAGAAGGGACATATTTCTTCGTTGCTCCAGATCAGGAAACACTCGATTCTCTCCGTGCTTATTTCAGCCAGTCGATCGTTGAGTACGAAGATGCAAGAATACGTGTTCTTGTGAATACGGATGCTGATGAAGAGACACAGCAGCGCTATTACGATGAAATCAATACGAATCAGAAAGACTATGGGTTTATGTATGCCTATAGCCGCCTGGAGGATCTCCACGAAGTGATCGGGATCTATGGTGGTCTGTTCTTCCTGGGTATATTCCTGAGCATTGCGTTCCTGACGATCACGATCCTGAACATGTACTTCAGCCAGCTTCTGCAGGGATATGAAGATACGAAGCGTTTTGCGATCATGAGAAAAGTGGGATTGAGCCGGAAAGAAATCAGAAAGTCCATCAACTCCCAGATCGTCATCGTGTTCCTTTTGCCGCTTCTGGTAGCCGTGATCCATACGATGGCTGCATTCCCGATGGTCAACCGCATCCTGATGCTTCTTGGCGGATGTAAACCACAACAATTCCTCATCATCCTGGGTGCTTGTGTTGCCGTTTTTGCTGTGGTTTATACGATCGCGTATTTCTTCACAAGAAGGACGTATCTGAAACTGGTCAGTGGTGCCAAACAGTAATTTGAGAAATCGTTTTATAAGACGTAAATCAACATAATATAGCACAAAATTGATACACTTTCCCCCTCCGGTAATGTAGAATGCAATTAATCTGTTCGACTTACCGGAGGTTTTTTATGCCTGAATATATACTTGACTGGAACAAATACACGGACACGGCGATCCAGGTCGCACAGGAAGGTTCCGTGCTTCTGAAGAACGACCGTGAAGCGCTACCGTTATGTGGCGGAGCGAAGGTGGCAGTCTTCGGTAGAATGCAGAAGAACTACTATAAGAGCGGTACCGGTTCCGGCGGTATGGTTAACGTCAAGCATGTAGTATCGATCCTCGAAGGACTTCAAAATTCCGATGAGATCGTTCTGGATCAGGATTTGATTGGCATCTACGAAGAGTGGGAAAGCAAAAATCCTGTTGATCCGGGAGTCGGCTGGGGAAAAGAAAACTGGTCGCAGCCGGAAATGCCTCTTTCGGATGAGGTCGTAGCTTCTGCGGCGAAGAGAAACGATGCTGCAGTTCTGGTCATTGCGAGAACTGCAGGCGAAGATAGAGATAATACTGCACAGAAAGGTTCTTTCTTCCTGAGCGACGGAGAAGAAGAGATGCTGAAGAAAGTGTGCAGTGCTTTTGAAAAGACAGTCGTGCTTCTAAATGTCGGTAACATCATCGACATGTCCTTTGTCGGTAAATATGATCCAGCTGCGGTGGTATACATCTGGCAGGCCGGCATGATCGGCGGTACGGCGGCAGCGGATATCGTTACAGGTAAAGCCAATCCTTCCGGTTGTCTTACGGATACGATTGCAAAAGAACTTGCCGATTATCCTTCGACACCAAACTTCGGTGGAGAGGATCTTTCGAAGGATTTCTATGCAGAAGATATTTTCGTCGGATACCGTTATTTCTCGACCTTTGCGCCGGAGAAGGTGCTGTATCCGTTTGGCTTCGGTCTTTCTTATACAAAGTTTGATATTGCACTTTCTGATTTGGCTTCATCGGGAACGGATGTTTCGGTGAAGGTGAAAGTGAAAAATGTTGGTTCACGAAAAGGAAAGAAGGTCGTGATGCTTTTTGCGCAGGCGCCTTCTGACCGAATTGCAACGCCGGCAAGAGTGCTCGTAGATTTTGCCAAGACGAGAGAACTTGCACCAGGCGAGGAACAGGAACTGGTTTTGAAGGCAGAAAGTCACCGCTTTGCTTCCTTTGACGATGACGGCCGTATTATGGGCCAGACGGGCTGGGTGTTGCCGAAGGGAACGTACTCCTTCTTTGCCGGCGAGAACGTCGTGGAAAGTGCTTTTGCGGGCGAAATAGAGGTAGTTGAAGATACGATGCTCGAAAAACTCGAGTCGGCGGGAAAACCAATTCAGGCATTTGAGCGTTTGTCAATCGGCGGAAAATATGAACCGGTACCGCTTCGGGAAGTCGAACATGTTGATACAAGATTGAAGCGAGTTCCGAAAGAAATCCCGTACACGGGGGACAAGGGCATCAAGCTGGCTGACGTAAAGCTTGGAAAGTATTCGATGAAAGAGTTTATCGCGCAGCTGTCCGATGAAGATCTTTCTTTGATCATCCGTGGTGAAGGTATGGGCAGCCCGAAAGTCACGACCGGTACAGCGGCAGCTTATGGTGGTGTCTCACGCGAACTGAAGGCTTTCGGCGTGCCGACACTTTGCTGCGACGACGGCCCTTCCGGTATGCGTATCGATAGTGGTAAGAAAGCTTTTTCTCTTCCGAACGGAACCTGCCTGGCATGTACGTTTAACGAAGAACTGAACGAAGCGCTTTTCGACTGGTTTGGTATCGAGATGGTAAGTAACGAAGTCGACTCGATCCTGGGTCCGGGCATCAACATTCACCGTCATCCGCTAAACGGAAGAAACTTCGAGTATTTTTCTGAAGATCCGCTTCTGACCGGACGTATGGCATCGGCACAGATCCGAGGTCTTGAGAAGCACGGCGTGACTGCGACCATTAAGCATTACTGCTGTAATAACCGAGAGACGCGCCGCCGTTTCATGGATTCAATCGTTTCAGAGAGAGCACTCCGTGAGATCTATCTCAAGGGTTATGAGATCGCGGTCAAAGAAGGTGCGGCACGAAGCATCATGTCAGTATATAACATGATCAATGGTACGTTTGGCACGTCAAATTACGAATTGAATACGACGATCCTGCGTGAGCAGTGGGGCTATACCGGTCTCCTGATGACGGACTGGTGGGCATATATCGATGGTATTCCGGAGAATCCGCATGACCATGTACTCCGCTCGCATTCCGCGATGGCCAGATCCCAGTGCGATGTATATATGGTGTGCTCTTCGGTTGAGAAGGAGGATCTGGATAAGACAGATGTTTTCGTGAATCTTTCTGAAGGAAAGACGGATCTGATCACGCGTTCAGAATTGCAGAGAAATGCAGACAACATTCTTCGTTTTGCGATGAATACGCCGGCGATGGATGCGGTTATGGGTGACAAACCGACCGTGAAGCACATCGATTGTCCGTTTGCAGAAGATACGATCGAGGCCAAGGTCGACGTCTACTATGAGATCAATAAGAATCCGGTCATTACTGTCACCGTAGATACGACGGATGGAAAAGATTTTCTGTTCGGTCTTACCTGTGACAAGCCGGGTATCTATGAATGCGATATGGTTGCTTCTTCGGAACTGGAGCCTCTTGCACAGCTTCCGGTAACGGTGTACTACACGAGCATTCCTGTCCGCGTGATCACATATAACGGCACCGAAGGAGAAGAAGTGAGCAAGAAAACGGAGTGGCCGCTTTTCAATAAGCACTCGATCTTCCGTCTGCATATCGGTAAGCGCGGACTGGCCATAAAGAGTCTTACGTTCCGTTATGTGAAGAGTCTGGAAGGCTTTAAATTCGAGTAATCCTGCTTAAACGATCTGCAGTAGATAAAACTTCAGATAATCCGTCTCCGGAATAGTCATCGCAACCGGATGATCCGGTGCGGCTCTTCGTTCTTCGATGAGTCGCAGGCTGACACCTGCATCATGTGCGGCTTCGATAAGCATCTTCCTGAACAGTTCGTTTGGCATGAAATGTGAGCATGAACAGGTAGCCAGATAACCACCGCGCGGAAGCATCTTCATGGCACGGTAATTGATCTCCTTATAGCCGCGTTTGGCATTCTCGGTCGTTTTCCTGCTCTTGGTAAATGCGGGTGGATCCAGAATAATGAAGTTGTATCCGGCATGCTCTTTTTCTAGTTTCGGCAGAAGGTCAAAAACGTCAGCACACAGAAAATCCATGCGGTCGGAGAGACCGTTGATACGAGCATTCTCAGCGGCGGTATCGACAGCCAGTTGCGAAATATCGACCGCCGTAACATGCTCGGCTCCGCCTTTTGCCGCATTCATGGCAAAAGAACCGGTGTGTGTGAAGCAGTCGAGGACTTTCATGCCTCGGGCCAGTTTGCTGACTGCCAGGCGGTTGTATTTCTGATCGAGGAAGAATCCGGTTTTCTGGCCGTTTTCCACGTCCACGGTATAGCGGATGCCGTTTTCACAGATCTCGACCTGCGGGGAAGAAGGAACGCCGACGAAATTGCTGCGGTACCAGCCCTTTTCAAGCGGGAGATCTTCCAGTTCGCGGATCTTCGATTCGTTTCTCTCAAAGATGCCCCGTACGGAAACGCCGTCTTTCTTCAGTTCATCGACCAGTGCGCGGTAAATGATGTCCTTGACATTTTCGGTACCGAAAGAGAGGACCTCAGTAGATAAAATGTCCTCATAACGGTCTACGGTAAGACCCGGTATACCGTCTGCTTCGCCAAAAATCAGGCGACAGCAGGAGTAGTCATCCTGCATGACGGTTCTTCGCATATCGAGTGCATATTTAACACGGCGCTGCCAGAAAGCAGGGCTGAAGGCCTCGTTCGGATTATTGCTGAGAATACGGATGCGAATCTTGCTGCTTTTGCTTAAGAATCCTGTACCCAGGTAACGTCCTTTGCCTGAAAGGACATCGACCAGTGCGCCATTTTCAACTGCGTCTTCCGATGCTGTGGAAGATTCTGTATTTGCGTTGCTCTCTGTCTGCTCCTCCTGATTAGAAGGCGCGGCCTGAAGAGAGAGGACTTCTGCGTCATATACCCATGGATGACCACGCTTGATTGCGGCTTCCGCTTTTTCTGTGACTCGTGCTGCTGGAAAAGATCTTGTCTGCTTCATCGTTTGTCTTTACTCCAAAACTGTAGCGAGTTCATCGAGGAAGACCTTCGATGCAGCATCCGAAGGTAGTCTCAGATCTCCGCGAGGAGAGAGGTCGACCGAACCGATCTTCGGGCCATCCGGCATACAGGAACGCTTGAACTGCTGAGAGATGAAACGACGAAGGAAGTTCTGCTCCCACTTATAGATTGTTTCGTCATCGTATTCGCCGTCAAACGCGATTTTCGCGAGACGGTAGATCTTCGATGGGGCAAAGCCGAGTCTGGTAAAATAGTACAGGAAGAAGTCGTGAAGTTCATACGGACCGACAAGATCTTCCGTCTTCTGTGCGATCGTGCCGTCTTCAGATGGTGGCAGAAGTTCCGGGGAAACCGGAGTGTCCAGGATGTCCAGAAGAACAGCGGAAAGCTTCGGATCTTCATCTTTCACACGGGCTGCTTCGTAAGCAACGATATGACGGATCAGTGTTTTCGGAACAGAGCCATTTACGGCGTACATGGACATGTGGTCGCCGTTATATGTTGCCCAGCCAAGAGCGAGCTCGCTGAGATCGCCTGTGCCGACAACCAGTGAATTCTCGTCATTTCCCAGATCCATCAGAAGCTGGGTGCGTTCTCTTGCCTGCGCATTTTCGAAAGCAACATTGTGATTATCGATGTCGTGTCCGATATCCTTGAAATGCTGGATGACGCTGTCCTTGATCGAGATCTCATCGATCCTTGCACCGTAGGCTTTGGCAAGTTCAATCGAGTTGTTCTTCGTACGGGATGTGGTGCCGAAGCAAGGCATGGTGATGGCGTGGATGTTGGTCTTCGGAACTTCCATGATCTCACACGCACGGGCGCATACGAGGAAAGCCAGAGTAGAATCCAGACCGCCGGAAAGACCCAGTATCATCTTGTCATTTTTGATGTGGGTGAGGCGGGTCACAAGTGCCATCGCCTGCATATCGAGAATCTGGGCACAGCGATGGTCGATCTCTTCCTTATCTTCCGGTATGAACGGATTTTTCTGCACCTTGCGGATCAGGGTGAGTTCCTCATTCAGATCCATCTCAAAACTGATCATGTCGAAGTCGCTGTCAGCTGTACTGTTGGCAAAATCGGATCTCCAGGATGTATCTCTCTGTCTTTCCAGGAAGAGAAGCTGAAGGTCGAGATCCGTATAGATCGCACTGCTCGAAAAGCTCTTGCTTTTCACAAGTTCGCGTCCGTTTTCGTAAATGAAGTTTTCACCGGAGAAGACAAGATCGGTAGTTGATTCGCCTATTCCAGCATTGGCATAGATGTAAGCCGCATGGAGTTTTCTGCTCTGCGCAGCCAGAAGGGAAGCGGTCTTCTCCGAAGAACCAATCGTCTTCGGGGCACAGCTTAAAGTTGCGATGATGTGGCATCCGGCCAGAGCGGCATCTACGTCGTCAGAGATTGGAGCAACAAGGTCATCGTGGAACATGACAGCAAAAGAGAAGAGGTCATTCTCACAGAAGTAGAGAGGCTGGCCGAAAGGAATTTCTTCGTCAAAGTATTCGTCGTAAAAAGAACCTGCGATCTCGTAAGGGGAGAAGTATCTTGCTTCGGATTCGCTTAAGGTCAGCTTGACGTTACAGCCGAGAATCTCTCCCTTATGCATGACGACAGCTAGATTCAGGAGTTTTCCTTCAATGTGGGCCGGAAGACCGACTATGAATACGCTCGGAGCTTCTGATGTCTCGTCTGCGATCCTGTACAGTGCCTGCCAGGCGGCGTCAATGAAAGACTGCTGGCGGAAAAGATCTCCGCAGGTCGCACCGGTAATGGAGAGTTCCGGGAAGACCAGAAGAGAACAATCCGGATCTGCATGGTTCACGCTGGCAATGATCACACTGGCGTTATAGTCAATGTCTGCCACACGAAGTTTCGGGGTGATTGCACCTACTCGTAAAAATCCATCTTTCATAGTTTGCTCCTCCGTTTCATAGACCTTTTCCGGTCTTTTCGATTTGGGCTCAAGAGCCCGGGTTTCAGATTGTCCGTGACAAGAATGGATCAGATGCCCGGACGCAGGATATCGTTATTGTTATCGTCGTTTTTGCTGTAATCCGGTTTGTCGTAAGACGGCTTAAAAGGTGAACCCATCGGCGTTCCGGATTCGTTGGAAAGCGCTTGCAGCGAAGCATCCGAGAACGGATCATCGTCGGAAGGCGGCGGTGGATACATCGTAGACGGATCCGGAAGTACTGTTTCAGAAGAAATCTGCGCTTCTTCTGAGGAAAGGTTCTGATCTGTTACGGTATTCCCGTTTGCGGAAGCATCTTCGGATGACTGCTCCGGTGCAGGGCTTTCAGGCTGGTTATAGATCCTGTCGATCAGTTCGCCAAAACGACTGAAGTACATCGTGGAGTTCTCGATCACATAGCCGTAAAGAGCGCGTGGCTGCCGGCTCAGGATATGTTTGCAAAGACTCTCGGATTCTGCCTGGGAGTGCATGGCATACTTCAGGCATTCGCGGTTTCTGGTGTAGGCTACGACCTGATATGTGGTTTGGGAACCATTGGTGTTCGTTCGCTGCGGATAGACCCAGACAATATCTTCAATCTTGCGTACTCTCGGCGACATGTTGGATTCAACAAGATACTTGTCACCGACCAGAAGCCGGCTGATATTCATGGAGTTTTCCATATCGGCATCGAGTTCTTCAACGGAAATGTTATTCGTTTGCAGACTCTTCTTGAACTTGCGCATGTATCCGCCTGCAAATGCAGCGATCAAAAGGTAAAGACCGATACCGCCAATGAAAACGAACAGGAGCAATGAAATTAATGTGTCACCGTTTCCAAAGAAGACTTGCTTGGCCGGAACCATAACAAACATGTAGTCGGCAATGTTTTCACGCATATCATTTGTTGCCTGTACAGAAGACAAGAACTGATCCAGATACATTCTGATCTTGCTGGTCGTTTCTGTTGTATAACCGCGGCATGAGATCGTCTTTTTGGCTACACTTGCATCACCGCTGATACGGTATTCCAGTGTCTGGTCGGCGACAGCTTCAGCATCATCTACAAGAGAATTCGGTACATAGACGACTAAGTAACCAGGATTACCGACTGCATCCTCAACCGGAGCAAGATAGAAACGTCCATCATCGTTATCTGCAAACCAGTCATACATGTAATTCGTGTTTCCGCGGTAAAACTTGTCGTTGCCCAGTCTTGTATACGGCTCGGAAAACACGTTCTTCGTTGCCAGCAGATACTTTGTTGTTTTGGGCATGGTAATAAAGCAAAGAACGAAGGCGATCGCAAGTAGGACGAGTCCGATGATCAGACGATTGCGCATATTGTAGGAACGCACTTGCTTCATGATTGATTTTGGCTTAGACATATTTTTCTTTTCCCTCTTTTTGTGTCATGCAGAATGTCGCATTCAGTATATAAATATATAAGATATTTTTCAAGAAAACAGGAAAAGCGTACCTCACAAAGTCATGTATCATTCATGAAAAGCACTGCCGCTGGTAAGTGAGCGTTGAAGATATGGCGTGTTTGTGGTAATTTTAATTCTTGAAGAATGAGGTGAAAGACATGGACAAAGCTCCTTTTGATGAATCGGAATTAAAATCTTACCGCCATAAACTGGAGATGCCTTTGTACGTCACGATGGTGATCATGAACATCCTGATCGTTCTTGCGGTCATTGTGTTTGGTATCCTCGGGGCGCTAGGGCAGGGCCCTCTTGCCGGCGAACTTGGAGACCGTATTTCCGAACTGGTACTCGGTGTTTCCGGCGATGAAAGCAATGCTCTTGCGTATGTGATCGTTGTTGTCCTGATCCCGTTTGTTCTGATTGCGAGCGTGTATTTTGTCTATGCCCAGTATCGTGCGCGTTCAGTACGTATTACCGAGAAGAATTTCCCTGAAATCTATGCGGTTATTGAAGAGTATTCGCAGCGTCTTGGCCTAAAGAAAGTTCCGAAGGTCTATCTGACACAGGAAAATGGTACGCTCAATGCCTTTTCGACCTTCATACTACGCCGTCAGTATGTCGTTATGCTTGCTGACCTTTTCGAGGTTGCCTATCGTGAGCATCACGATATGGAGAGCATCAAGTTTATCCTGGCCCATGAGATGGCACATATCCGTCTTCGTCATGCCACGTATTCCTACCAGATCAGTATTCTGTTTGCCAACTATATTCCAATTATTTCCACCGCGCTTTCCCGTGCCCGTGAGTATTCCTGCGACCGTGTGGCCCAGCATCTTGTCGGCTGCAGCGGTATCGAGCCGATGCTCGCACTTATTGTAGGAAAGCATCTCTACAAGAAGGTAGATATCGAGGACTATGTCGAGCATTGCCATGAAACCCGCGGTTTCTTCGTTTTCCTCTATAACCTGCTTAGTACGCATCCGATCATGCCCAAGCGCGTCCAGGCTCTTCTGAAAGACCAGGGAAGCGGAAGACTGTTCTTCTGATCCCCCGGGGCAAGTGCTTTTGCAAAATGAAAAGCACTTGTTCATGCAATCTCGCCAAAAAAAACTTGCAAAACTGAAGTGGTGAAATGAAAAAGTAGAAAAATCGTTTTTAGCGTTGACAAGCGTATCAGAAACGATTTTACTATATAGGTACTTAAAGCAAATTTTGCAAGTAGGAGGAACATCACATGAAAAATATCACGTTTAGCGACAAGAGCAATCTTCTCGAGCAGGATCCGTATCAGTATGCACTGCAGGATGTGGAGAAGCCGGAGCTTTTCCGTGAGATGTTCCCGTATGCTGAGGTCCCGAAGATCGCCTATAACTATAGAAAAGTACCGATGAACATGCCGGAGAACATCTATATTACCGACACGACATTCCGTGACGGCCAGCAGTCCCGTGCGCCATATACCACAGAGCAGATGGTGGAGATCTATAAGATGCTGCACCGCCTTGGCGGACCGAAGGGCATCATCCGCCAGACTGAGTTTTTCGTATATTCGGAGAAGGATCGTCAGGCTCTGGAACAGTGTATGGCGCTTGGCTATAAGTTCCCGGAGATCACGACATGGATCCGTGCGACCAAGTCGGACTTCGCATTGGTCAGAAATATTGGTATTAAGGAGACAGGTATCCTTGTAAGCTGCTCGGACTACCACATTTTCAATAAAATGGGCCTGACCCGTAAGCAGGCGCTGGATAAGTACATTGGTATTGTTACCGATGCGATCGATGCAGGGCTTCGTCCGCGCTGCCATTTTGAAGATATCACACGTGCCGACTTCTACGGCTTCGTCGTTCCTTTTGCATCGGCACTTATGAGACTTTCGGAAGAAAGCGGTATCCCAGTCAAGATCCGTGCCTGCGATACGATGGGTTACGGCGTACCATTCCCGGGTGTTGCACTTCCACGTTCTGTTTCTGGTATCATCTATGGTCTCCAGCACTACGCCGGTGTGCCGTCCGAGATGCTTGAGTGGCATGGCCACAACGATTTCTATAAGGGTGTCGTCAACGCTTCTACTGCATGGCTCTACGGCGCTCAGGCTGTTAACTGCTCGCTCCTGGGTATTGGTGAGAGAACAGGTAATGTTCCGCTTGAGGCCATGGTGTTTGAGTATGCACAGCTCCGCGGAACGCTGGATGGTATGGATTCCCGTGTGATCACCGAGATTGCAGATTATATCGCCAAAGAAACGAACTACGAACTCCCGCCGATGACACCTTTTGTTGGTAAAAACTTCAACGTAACCAAAGCAGGTATTCATGCGGATGGTCTCCTGAAAGACCCGGAGATCTACAATATCTTCGATACAGAAGCACTTCTTGACCGTCCACCGCTTGTTGCAGTCAGCAATGTTTCTGGTCTGGCTGGTATTGCCTGCTGGATCAACAACTATTATCGTCTCGCAGGCGAAAGTGTTGTCAGCAAGAAAGATCCGTTCATCGCGAAGATGAAGGAGTGGATCGATAAGCAGTACGAAGAAGGCCGTATTACCGTGATCTCCGATGAGGAGATGGTCAAGCTCTTCGAACAGTATGGTGGAGAGACATATACGCGGGTAGCCCGCCCTAAAGCCTGATATCAGCAAGAATAAGGTTTCATTTATTCCACTCGAAAGCATTTATTCTGTGCTCGTGATAAAATATTATTGATTTGATGAATATCATTTCAACGCGAGTTCAGGAGGTGTGTTATGAGTGGATTTTTGAGATTCGCAGGTGCTGTTTTGATTCTTGTCGGTGTCGTTGCCGGATTCTTTCTGATGTTTGAAGGCGGCGGTGTTGGCATTATTTCCGGCTTGTCGACGGCGTTTAGTGCGGCGGTAAGCGGCTGTATGGCGATCGGAATGGGTGAATTACTTGATCGTCCCGATTATGTTGTTCCGTCAGGAGGGAGCAACCACTCTTCGTTTTCCAATCTTTCCAGCGAGACTAAGAAGCCTTCCGCTCCCAAAGCTCCGGCAAAGGGAAAGGTGGAGGTGAAGCAGTCTGCTATCTACAGAGAGAATACTGCGCTGATCCTTCCTTCCGTAAATATCGAACTGGTTGAGAAGAAACTGCAGAAGAAAGACGGAAAAGTCGTTGCTAAGTTTGTATTTGTAAATAAGTCTCCCAACACGATCACGGCTGTGTTGGCCGGATTTAGCGGGACAGATGCTTTTGGAAATGTACTCACAGATCTCCCGGATCACCAGTATCTTGATTTTGAAGCCAAGAACGGCGATGCTTTTGGAGAAGAAGATGTAGATCTTCAGTCCTCGGTCATCCGTCATGTGGATGTTTCCATCAAAAAAGTACTTCTTTCGGATGGAACGATCATCGATGTGCAGGGCGAATCCTGGCAGGAAGAAGAAAAACCGGCTTTTAACTGGAGCATTCATATGGACAAGATCAGAGCCTGCAAGACTTCTGCCCAGATTCATGCGTATTTGAAACGTATTGATAACCTTCCGCTGGATTTCAAAAACGACGTCATGCCGAAGATCCAGGAGATGGCAGATGTCGAGAGAATGTATGGTAACTCGAAAGAGTCGACCATGAAGCTGATCGATGAATTCATCGGTTGATCCGCTATGAACTTTCTGTTAAATGTCCGGTGCTTTGATTGAATAACAGATAGGGCTTCGCTATCATTGAAGTAAGATGAGAATTCTTGGATGAAAACGCCTTTTATGGTGTTTTCCGTAGGAGGATTGCATATGAAAAAATGGGGTTGTGCAGCTTTATCGGTTTTCTTCTCGGCCGTGTTGGTGATAGGTTCTCTATTCTCTGTCCGGCAGGATCTTCACGCGGACCAGTCTTTGTTTCCAAAGGCAAATTCAGATATCAGAGCGAAAATGCATGGAAATGCACGTATCGCAGTAAAAGAGAACAGTTTCGTAAGAGTTACGCCGACTTCGGACGGTATCTACTGCGAAGAATATGATAGTGATTTTAAAATCCAGAGTAAGCGTCTCATTCCTGTTGAACTGTCTGAGTATGGCGGTTTCTTCAGTGGAAGAGATGCTTACTTCTTTGTGTTCGGACAGAATAACACGGAAGAAGATTACGACACCGAGGTCATTCGTATCGTTAAGTACGACAAGGATTGGAACCGCATTGGTGCTGCAGTAATCAAAGGGGATAGCAAATTTGCGCATGAGATCCGGTATCCGTTCGATTATGGAAATGTAGAAATGACCGAATTCGGAAATGACCTTTATCTGGTTACCGGCCATGAAGGATATGTGGATCCTCAGTATAACCAGGGGCATCAAGGTTTTCTCATGATCAGAGTCGACGAAGAGACGATGACCGGTTCGATTTTCGATGCGGATCTGTGGCATTCTTTCTCGCAGCATATCGTGTCCGATGCATCGAATATCTATGTGCTTGAGGAGAGTGAAGGCAGCGAGCGGACACAAATCACCAGGTATTCCGGATCTGGAAGCAGTATTACGACCATTCAGGTGCTGGCTTATGGCGGTTCAAGGACAAGTGCCTGGGCCGTGCCGACGTATGCGTCTGCGGATACGATCGAAGTATCAGACACACATGTTCTCGCGGCAGGAAGCTCGATCGATCAGACCCGTTACGAAGATGAGGATTATACCAAAACTTACAACGTCTACCTCACGTCAACACCTATAGGAGATTTCAGTACGGATTCATCAACATTGCAATGGGTGACTTCCGTAAACAGCAGTCGAGAGTTCCGTTTCGTCTATTTAACCAAGATCAGCAATGACCGTTTCCTTCTTTCATGGCAGAACAATGACGAAACCGAAGAAATCACCAATAACTCGGATCCTCTGAGTTCTTACGTGATCCACTATCTGTTCCTGGACGGAACAGGTAAGATCGTAAGTAAGGAGTACAAAGCACATGCTTCGCTTTCCCAATGCAAGCCAGTTCTTTTCGATGGGAATGTTGTGCTGTGTGCTTCGGACGGATCCTGTGTAAGTTTCTATACGATAGATGGAACAACGGGTGCGTTCAGCAGGCATGTGGACAGATTGGCAGGGGATTCCGCGAGATGGAATTTTAAAGACGGAGTCATCACGATCACGGGAAGCGGCACGATCTACGATAATTTTGCTGAAAACGGAATTGCGCTGATGAAGGATAAAGTGACCGGTATTGTTGTCGGCGAAGGAATAACGACATTGGGCGAGAGTTCTTTTGCCGGTTTGTCTTCGTTAACTGACGTGGAGCTTCCTGATACGTTAAAAACGATTGGAAAATCGTGTTTTTCAGGTTGCAGTGCACTCACTGAGATAGTCATTCCCAAAGGTGTGACCGAAATACAAAGCTCGGCTTTCCACGGGATTCGTGGATTGAAGAAGATCCAGATCCCCAGTTCGGTGAAGAACATTCCGGAAGATGTGTTCCGGACAGGGTGGTATTGGGTCGGTTCCGGAGATCCGGTCCTGTCTCCTGTGACAGTATATTGCGATACCGGTTCTTTTGCCGAAGAATATGCAAATGCCATGGGGCTTTCGGTGAAGCATCCATCGATCACGATCGTTCCTTTGACGACCGCATATACAGGCAAGCCGGTTGAAATTCAGGAAGCTACGCTCGAGCTCTTCTCCGGCAAAGTGAAATATGAGTACTTCGTGGATTCGAATTGCAAAAACAAGACGACACCGGCCAACTCGGAAGCACTTACAGTTGGCGGGGCGCCGGTACTTGCAGGAACATACTATGTTCGGGCAACAGCTTATGATGATCCATATTTTGAGGACCTCGTGTCTGAAGTGGTATCCCTTACCATCACGCCGGTAGAATATACGATCCAGTACAATGCCAATGGCGGCAACTCGGCTCCATCGGAGCAGATCAAGTGTCTGGGAAAAGCACTTACACTTTCGAGTGTCGTACCTTCTCGCGCGGGATATAAGTTTGAAGGCTGGGCAGAAGAGAAAGGGGCAACACGCCCTTCGTATACGCCGGGAGATTCGTTCTCCAAAGATCAGGATACTGTTCTTTATGCGGTCTGGTCGAAGGTTGCGACTCCAACACCTACCGCAACGCCAACCCCAAAACCAACTGTCACGCCAGTAAAGACGGCAACACCGATTCCGGGAAGTCCTACAACAACTCCGGTTCCGGGTTCGCCGACGGTGACGACGGTTCCAGGTGCTCCTACGCCGACAGCAATTCCAGGCGCGCCTACACCGACAACGATGCCTGGACAGCCTGCAACTACTCCTGGGCCGGGTTCGTCTACAACTACACCGATTCCTGGTGTGCCGACTGTGACAACCGCCCCAGGACAGCCGACCCCGACGCCTTATGGGGTGAAAGAACCTTCCATCGAGGACTTTGTCGAGCGTTTGTATACGATCGCTCTGTTCCGACCGTCGGAGAAGGCGGGAAAAGATTTCTGGGTCAATGAGATCGTAAGTGGCAATAGAACCGGCGGCGACTGTGCGCATTTCTTCCTGATCGAAGCGCCGGAATTCCTTAACCGTGGTTTAAACGATGCGGACTTCGTTGAAACTCTGTACCGCACTTTCTTCGATCGTTTATCCGAGCCGGCAGGCAAGGCTTTCTGGGTTGGTGAACTGAAGAGTAAACGTATGTCCAGACAGGATGTCATCGCAGGATTCATCGATTCAAAGGAGTGGTGCAATGTCTGCGCAACCTATGGAGTACGGTCAGGCGCGCCAAATGCCAAAGCGGAGTTTGCATCTAAGAATTCGATTGCTTTTGCGACACGTCTTTACACTTGCTGCCTCAGCCGAGAGCCGGAAGAAGGCGGATTGAAGTACTGGTCGTTAGCTCTAACTAATCTCGAACAGACGGGATGCTCCGCCGCGAAGTTCTTCTTCAACGGCGACGAGTTTGTCGGCTTCGGACTGAAGAACGACGAGTATGTGAGAAGACTCTACACGACCTTCATGGGACGTGACCCCGAAGCAAGCGAGATCGCGTACTGGGTAGGGGAGATCGCCAAAGGAACACAGACGAAAAAATCGGTGATGCAGTTCTTTGGAAGCAGTGAAGAGTTTACCAATATCTGTAAGTCGTATGGGATCGAGCGCGGAGCGATCTGATCAAATGAAAAGGGAGTGAATGAGATGAAGAGAACATCCGCAATTTTGGTAACGCTTTCTACAATGATTCCAGTAGTTCTCTTAGGAGGATACTTTGTTGCTTTGTGTCCGAACGTAAATGCGGATGAGAGTACTGTTTCAGTATACTCTTTCCCGGATACCAACTTCAGGGAATATATTTCTTCTGAAATCGATAAAGACAGTGACGGCAAGTTAACGGAAAGTGAGAGATTGTCAGTAACGTCAATCGATGTTTCTCATAAGGAGATTCATGATTTTACCGGAATTGCTTATTTTCCTAATCTGGAGTATCTGGATTGCAGTATGAACGAATGGGAATATTGGAATGATTATCTTGAGTACGGTGACGATGATTATCTCGAATATTATCTTGACAGGTATTCTCACCAAGTATTGGATGTGAGTAAAAACACATCTCTGAAGTATTTGAATTGCAGTGGAAATCTGTTAACGAAGTTAGATGTAAGTAAGAATGCATCTCTTGAAACCCTGATTTGCAGAAACAATTCCCTGACGAAACTTAATGTCGCGAATAATGCTGAATTGAAGCATTTAGATTGTAGTAACAACAGAAAATCAAGCTTCTCTGGATGTCCTGATCCCGATAAAAAGTTTAATCAGATTGCGAATTTGACTCTGTGTGAAAGTGCCGATCTTTCTTATCTTGACATCAGTGGTAATCCGCTTGCATCTGTTGATATAAGTGCTTTTGTTAGCATGAATAAGGCACTTAAGCATCTAGGCATAAGCTCTTCTTCTATTAAATCGATCACCGTAAGTGAGCTTGTTTCACTTGAGTATCTTGATGTTAGTGGTACAGCATTAACGACTTTAGATGTAAGTGAGCTTGCTTCACTTGAGTATCTTGATGTTAGTGGTACAGCATTAACGACTTTAGATGTAAGTGGGCTTACTGCACTCAAGTATCTTGACGTTAGTGGCACTGCGTTAACGGCTTTGGATATAAGTGAACTTAGCGTGCTGGAAAAATTGTTCTGTGAAAGAAGCAAACTGTCGACAATCGATATTTCGAAAAATCATTTGTTGAAAAATGCAGTTGAAAGCGGGTTGTATTGGTATGATACATTGAGAAAAACTATGGGATATTTTTTCGAAGATTTCGAAGATAAAGATTTTCGGCTCTGTTTCTCTGAGACTACGGAATTGATCAATCATGTTCCTGTTGATGCGTTGAGTTTCCCGGATGAGAAATTCCGTAAATATGTATCTGGAAAAATAGATACTAACGGAGACGGATTACTAGACGATGATGAAATTTCATCTGTTGATTCCATTGACGTGGCAGGACTGTCTATTACTGATCTGTCTGGAATCGAATATTTTGTGAACCTGTCCAAACTGAATTGTTCGAATAATCAGATAACAGAATTGCGCTTGAGTTTCCCAAGACTTTATGTTCTTATATGTCATGATAATCCTGTTTCACAATTGAGCATCGCCGGGTGTTTCGGCTTGAAGGATTTTTTGAAAGAATACCCTTTGACGTCCGATGGAAACAAGAAAACCAGTTCGCACTCCTTTTCAGGTTTGAACTACCAGTTCAGTGTAGATTCAACTGTGAAAATCGATTCTATAGGCGGTATCTTAGTAAATAATCTGAATTTCCCAGATTGCTATTTTAGAAAATACGTTAAGATATTTATTGACGACGATCGTAACCTAGAGCTCAGTGCTGATGAGATCACCACTTTGAAAAAACTCATCTTAAGATATGAAGAAGCGGACTCTGATAGCCCGGACCCTGATTTTCCAGATAGAATCGGATCCTTGCAGGGAATTGGGTTTTTCTCATATCTTGAAATCCTGGCTTGCGATGGTACAAGAATATCATCACTTGATGTTAGTAAAAACTATAATCTAAAGACCCTCGATTGTTCATCACTTAACTTAACTTCTTTAGACGTAAGCAATAACAAGTCGCTAGTTCTTTTGAATTGTTCATGCAATAAACTGACATCCTTGGATCTGAGTAATAACAGTAAACTCAGCGATTTGATCTGTTGCAATAATCTACTGACAGAGTTAGACCTTAGTAACTGTCCCAATCTTGATTATCTGCTTTGTGGAGGAAATGATATATCTGAACTTGATTTGCAGTTTTGTCCTTTGCTTGAAAATACTGTAATTCGGAATACGAAAGAGCTTCGTACTAAAACTTTTTATTCTCATGATTCACATTATATGGTCAGTTGTTATGTATATGGCAATGCGGGTTTAGATTATTCTCTCACAGACTATGGCTCCGATTATGTTTCAATACCTGAGAACACGATTTTGAAACTGTCAACTTGTAGTGTGATATTTGACGCAAATGGCGGCACCGGAGTGATGGAAACGATGACTGTAGAAAAAGGTACGTCGATCACTCTCCCTGTGAACCGATTTGCCGCACCTGTCGGGAAGGTTTTCGATAAGTGGTCAGTTGGAAACCCTGAAGAGAAGTATCAAGTGATGAGTACGATTACAGTTTCAGCTGTTTGGAAGAATGCTCCGGCAACTCCGACCGTGACAAAGAAACCGACGGCTGTTCCTACAGGATCGGATACGCCAACACCTACACCTTCAAAGACAACCACGTTAACGCCGACAAAAACGGTAACACCTACAAAGAGCCCGACGACCGTTCCAACTAAAGCCCCTAGTGGAAAACCAACTACGGGTCCGGCTACGGTTACACCAAGTGTTACGCCAATAAGTTCACTGACTTTGACGCCTACCACGAAACCTGGTAATCCGACACCGACAACTAAACCGGGACAAACGACACCGACGACTCCTCCAGGCCAACCAACAAGCACTCCGGTCCAGCCCACTCCGACAAGTAAGCCGGGCGACCCGACACCGACACCTTCAAAGGAGAAGGAACCAACGATTGCAGACTTTGTGGAGCGACTCTACACTATAGCCTTGAACCGCGAATCCGAAAAGGCAGGAAAAGATTTCTGGGTCAATGAGATCGTAAGTGGCAATAGAACCGGCGGCGACTGTGCGCATTTCTTCCTGATCGAAGCGCCGGAATTCCTGAACCGTGGTTTAAACGATGCGGACTTCGTTGAAACTCTGTACCGCACTTTCTTCGATCGTTTATCCGAGCCGGCAGGCAAGGCTTTCTGGGTTGGTGAACTGAAGAGTAAACGTATGTCCAGACAGGATGTCATCGCCGGATTCATCGACTCAAAGGAGTGGTGCAATGTCTGCGCAACCTATGGAGTACGATCAGGCGCGCCAAATGCCAAAGCGGAGTTTGCTTCGAATAATGCTATCGGGTTTGCAACACGATTGTACACCTGCTGCCTAGGACGTGAACCGGAAAACGGTGGCTTGAAGTACTGGTCATTGGCTCTCACAAATCTTGAGAAGACCGGCTGTGAATCCGCTACATTCTTCTTCACCGGTGACGAGTTTGCCGGCTTCGGACTAAAGAATGATGAGTATGTTAGAAGACTCTACACCACCTTTATGGGCCGTGAACCGGAAACCAGTGAGATTGCGTACTGGGTAGGGGAGATTGCTAAAGGCACGCAGACGAAAAAATCGGTGATGCAGTTCTTTGGAAGCAGTGAAGAGTTTACCAACATCTGTAAGACATACGGGATCGAGCGTGGGGAAATCTGATTCGAGTTTGCCTCGGGAAGGCATTCCGACGGACCTGAGAACAACACAAAATGCAAGATAAGTCGTATCTGGCTGTTTCGCCAGATGCGACTTGCTTTTTATATTGCCTTCTTTAATAAGCAGAAACTTGCTTTAGAAGTTAGCCCTTTTGTTTGTAACGAATGTGTGAATTCTCGGTTTTGCGGTAGAGACGCATAGGCGGGAGTGCTAAAATTATTTTATATAGAATGTGGCATAGATTCATTTATCAATGCGTAGGAGGGCATAGGTATGAAATTGGGGAAGAGTCTTGCAACGTGGATTGGCGCCGCCGCTTTTGCGGTTTGTGCAGCAGGTATATTTGGAGGTGCCGCGCTTCGTGCAGATAACGATAATGACGGCACGGAACCAGCGGGAATAGAAATCAATGAAACGAATTTTCCGGATGATCATTTCCGGTCGTTTATATCTTCAACATTCGATAATCTAAGGGATAACGTATTGTCTAAGGATGAGATTAAGAACATCAAATACATACGTGTCTCTCCTTTGCAGGAATATTCTTCCATTAAAGGAATTGAATTCTTCAACTGTCTGGAGAGACTGACAGTATATGAATCTGATGTTGAGTTTCCTGATCTGAGTGCATTTCCAAACCTTAAACAATTAGATATATACCAGATCGATATAACTACATTGGATCTGTCTTCAAATCCAGAGCTCGAACATCTTCGTTGTGATCGTACTAAAATCGAAATCTTGGATCTTAGTAAAAACGTCAAGCTGACAAAGTGCTCTTGCACCGGAAACGAATTGAAACAACTGATTGTTGGAAACAATAGTAATCTGAGGGAACTGCAATGTGGAGGGAATCACCTTGAGAGTATTGATATAAGTAAATGTGAGAATCTTGAAATCTTTGGTTGCAGTAGTAATAAACTAACAGCACTGGATGTAAGTAATAATACTAAGATCATTCAGTTGAATGTTTCTGATAACGATGCGCTTGCTTCTGTAGATGTACGTAATCTTCCTGAAATAGTAAATCTTATCAAAACGGCTGATCGAAAATATAGCTTCTATAACAACAAGTATACATGTTCTATCGAAACAATGGATACATTATACTACCCAAATGATTCTGGAAAGGATCTTGTTTCCTCGTGGCGATCAATCGTATATACAACTACAACCAAGATCATTTATAAGAATCCTAAAGAACCTGGAACGACGCCAGTAGAGGGAGCAGTTGAACTTTCTGAGAATAATTTTCCGGATGAATTCTTCAGAGAATACCTGGAAAGATTTGATTTGAATGATGACTGGTATCTGGATACGGAAGAGCTTGGAAGAATCAAGGCAATTCGTTGTTCACTCTATCCTATATCATCTTTGCAGGGCATAGAGAATTTTACGAACCTGACGGTATTGGAATGTGAATATGCGAATCTGTCTAAACTGAACGTAAGCAGTAATCTTGCATTAAAAGAGCTCAGTTGTGAAGGTAATAGTTTGAAGAGTCTGGATACAAGTAACAATACTGAGTTAAAGAAACTATTTTGCGGTAGTAATGATCTTTCAACAATAGATGTTGGCAAAAACATAAAGCTTACTGAATTTGATTGCTCGAATAATGAGATTCAAACACTGGACGTAAGCAACAATAAAGAACTTACACGAATAGGGTGTACAGGAAATACTATTACTTCTCTTGATGTAGGGAATTTTACAAATCTTCAGAGACTAGATTGTTCTAGCTGTAACTTGAAAGAGTTGAATATCTGCGGATGCGATGCTCTGTGTAGAATAGTATGTTATGATAATCAGTTCAAAGAACTTGATCTTCGCGGTTGTACTATTATGATCCAATTAGTCAAGAAGTCGGGAGGTAAATGTGGAGAGTTCTATTCGGGAACTGATCCGTATGGGTTCTACGTTTTTGATGAGGATCTAAAACTGATCATAGATGGTGAGGCGCCGACGCCAACAGCAATACCGTCACCAACGCCTGCATCTTCCGGAAACGCGTCGATCGGTGATTTTGCCGAGCGTCTGTACACGGTTGCGCTTGGACGTAGTGCGGAAAAAGATGGCAAGGACTACTGGGTATCAGAGATCAAGAATGGAAAGAAGACCGGTGCGGATAGTGCGCTGTTCTTCCTGACGGGACCTGAATTCAAGGGAAGAGGCTTGAGTACAGAGGAGTTTGTAGAGACACTTTACCAGACATTCTTTGGACGCGCTTCTGAGGCAAGCGGTAAAGCATACTGGGTAGGTGAATTGAATAATAACCGAAAGAGCCGGGAAGATGTAATCCGTGGTTTTATTGATTCGACGGAGTGGTGCAATATCTGTGCGGAATATGGCGTGCTTTCAGGTGCCCCAAGTGCCAAAGCAAACAAAGCTTCCCAGGCGGCAAGCGGATTTGCTACACGTCTTTATACTTGCTGCCTGAAGCGTGATCCGGAGAAAAAAGGACTGGATTACTGGAGTCTGGCACTGACAAACCGTGAACAGACCGGTTCCCAGGCGGCGAAGCTCTTCTTTGAATCGGAAGAGTTCAAGAACCTGAAAACTTCGAATACAGAATACGTTACACGACTCTATAAGACATTTATGGATAGAGATCCGGAGGCAGACGGTCTTTCGTACTGGGTCGGCGAACTTGCTGCAAATAGGAAGACTCGTGCAGAAGTCCTGAGTGGTTTTGCTTCGTCGCCCGAGTTTACGAACATCTGTAAGGCGTATGGTATTGAACGGGGAACGATCTAAAATCAGCCGAATCCGATTGCGGTTGTGGCGGTGGAGATCGTATCTTCCGGCGGGTCGTTCGGGTCGATGAACTCGAAGAGACTTCCGTCTACGACTTCGACGAGAATATATTTGAAGCCATTCTGATAGAAGATGATGCGGCCGGCATCGATTCCTTTGCTGGTCAGCTCTTCTGTCGGGAGCTTCGAATCGTCGCGGGATTTGATCGTGGCACGGTTATTTAGTTCCGTCCATTCCGGAGGAAGACCATAGATGATTGTTTTGCCCTCCCAGGTATAGAGTTTTCCCTCGTACATGACGTACATTTCGGATTTGGTGTAGGGTTCTTCGAGTTTCTTGACATAGGTGAGAAGACGGCAACTGTAAAAGGACATGAGACAGTAGGAACCCCACAGTATGACCACAATGATCGACAGGAGCTGGATGGCCAGCCACTTCCGGAAATAGGCGATGATCAGGACCACGATCATGACGGCGCCGATGATGGCATAGCCATAGTACATCTTGTAATACGGATCGAAAGGCACAAGTTCTTTTACACCGTAAATATTCAAAACTGATAATATGGCAATCACGACGATCTCGATGATGGTCATGATCAGGATCGCATTCTTTTTCTTTTCCTTTTCACTGGAAATGGTTTTTGTCTTATTTTCTGGTCTGGACATGCTGCCGCTCCTGTTTTTACTTGCGTTATGGGAATGATTATAATCCATAGGGCGGAAAAAGCAAAACCTTTGACGTAAATGGAACAGCGGAATGAAAGAAATGTTTTGCATATTTTTATTGATTCAGGTATATTCTAATCAGTAGATTATGACAGGAGGGAAAGCCTATGGCAGTTACATTGAATCCTGATACAAAGGTTGTTGAGACGATTCGAGAGGGCTTGAAGCAGAAGGATGGTTATTGTCCGTGCAGACTGGAACGCATTCCTGAGAATAAATGCATGTGCAAAGAATTCCGTGACCAGATTGCGGACCCGGAATTTGAAGGTTTCTGTCACTGTATGCTCTACTACAAATCTAAAGAATGAGAAGAGGGAAGAAAAATGGCAGAGATCAAAGTAGACAGCAACAATTTTGAAGAGATCGTATTGAAGTCGGACATCCCGGTTCTGGTTGACTTCTGGGCGCCGTGGTGCGGACCGTGCCAGATGCTGGGTCCTGTACTGGAAAAGATCGCGATGGAGAACGAGGGCAAAGTTACGGTTGCCAAGGTCAATGTAGATGAGGAGCCGAATCTCGCTCTTGCATATCACATTTCCAGCATTCCGGCATTGCTTCTGTTCAAAAACGGTGAGAAGGTGAAGACGACTGTTGGTTTCCAGACAAAAGAGAAGCTGATGGAGTTCATTTTCGCTTAATTCATCTTACAATTTCATTCAAGACACAAAAAAAGAACCGCTATTCACATAGCGGTTCTTTCATGCCATCTTATATCATCACACTACTGGAGTTTTCATCTTGTCATAAGCTTCTCTTGCAATTGCCCGAACACTCGGATCGGAGTCTGCGAAAGCCAGCTTCTTCAGATACTCTTCACAATGCTTGGCATTAATGTTGCCGGCAGATTCAGCAGCTGCTGCGCGTACCAAAGGTGAAGGGTCGCGGAAAAGGGGAATCAAATGCATACCTGATTCATAAGTACTAATCTGTCCCATTGCCTTTGCCACTGCTACTCGGATCTCGTCTTCCGGATCCTCAGCCATCTTTAACAGCGCACCCAGATTCTGTTTCTTGCCAAGCTTTTCGATCTTTTCAGTAAGTCTATCAATTTTTGCCATCCGGATCGCCCCTTTCTTTTCAAGTCTGTAGTTTCTATTTAGATTATGCACTTCTTTTACAATTTGCGCTAGAGGTAATTGCTAATAAGTTCTAAAAAAAATGTTTCCAAATTGTAAACAGAACGGCACGGTATTAAAAAGGCTTGATTCCATGGGTTTGGTTTATTCTGGGAAAGAGTTGAAACCGATTTAGACAGCCAAATGGGGCGAAAATGTGAAAATGTAATCTGCCTGTTGTTTTATATTATTAATAGGTTTGGTAAACTGATTTCGTGTGAAAAAAGGAGGAAGTGTCGTGAGAAGGAGAAGTGCCTGGGCCATACTAATAGGGTGTCTGTTTCTTGCATCCTGCAGTTCTTTTGGCAAGGTTACAACAAGAACTTCGGAATCGGCAGATCTTTCTTCCAAGATCACAACTACGACCGCGTCGGAGATCACGGTCTCACCAACTCCGGAGCCGACGCCGACAGATACCCCGACTCCGACTCCATCTCCGTCCCCCACGCCTACGCCGCTTGCGGTCCTGGTCAGTTTCATAGGTGATACAACTTTGGGTGAGCAGGATATCCATGCAGGCGAATCATTCTCATTCACCAAAACAGTGGGAACGGATTACGCCCGTCCTTTTTCAAAAGCACTGCCATATCTCGAGAACGATGACATGACGCTTTGTAATCTGGAAGGTCCGTTGACGACTGCGACAGAACAGCGTCCGGAGCGTGAGATCCACCTGAAAGGTGATCCTCGTTTTGTAGAAGTGTTGAAGCAGGGCAGTGTGGAGTGCGTGAATCTTGCAAACAACCATACGCGCGATTACCTGGAGGCGGGTTTGAGCGAAACCCGGAAAACGCTGGAAGAGGCGGGGATCAAGTGGAGTGACTCGTCATCTTTTTCCATATACGAAGTAAAAGGCGTGAAGATCGGCATGGCCGGGTTTAATTTCGTCTATGAAAGAAAACAGTACTATGATGCCATTGATTATCTGCGCGAAAAGGGCTGCGAGATCGTGATCATCTCCGCTCATCTTGGTGTGGAGAAGATGTATGAGCCGGAAGACAAAGCGGTCTCACTGGCGCATGATATCATTGATTATGGTGCAGATATTTTTGTCGGATCCCATCCGCATCGTCTGCAGCCGATCGAATTCTATAAAAGTAAATACATTATATATAGTGAATCGAATTTCTGCTTTGGCGGCCAGCCGTGGCTGAGTGACACGGATACGGCGATCTTCCAGTGTACTTTTATTATCGAGGACGGACGTGTGAAAGAGTCTCGGATGGAGTGCATCCCGTTTTCCATGCGCTCTTCCGATTCGGGCAACGATTACTGCCCGCGACCTTATGAAAAAGGAAGCGAGGCGTATGAGCGGGTCTTCAGTAAGCTTCACTGGGCGGACGACAACGAATAAAAACGAAAAAAATGGTGATTCTGTCAAAATTCAAAAATGGATGGTGCAGAGCGCCATTTTTGTTTTATAATAGGTTTTGTTCTTTTATAAGGGAAGGTATGTCCTTGGGAAGAACTTGTTAGCCAATTTGTTTAACGGAGGAGAAGAACATGGCAGATTCGAGAGTTCTTGTCGTTATGGGCAGTGATTCCGATTTCCCCGTAATGGAGGGGTGTTTCAAGTTACTTAAAAAATTCGATATTCCTTTCGACGCGAGAGTGTGCTCGGCACACAGAACGCCGGAACTGGCAGCGAAGATCGCAAGCTCGGCCAAGGAAAACGGCTACAGCGTGATCATTGCGGCGGCAGGCCTGGCGGCACATCTTGCAGGTGTGATCGCAGCACATACGGTGCTTCCTGTGATTGGTGTTCCTTGTAAAGGTGGTGCACTGCATGGCGTAGACGCGCTTTATGCTGTGGTACAGATGCCGACCGGTATTCCGGTAGCAACGGTGGCCATCGACGGAGGAAGTAATGCAGCGATCCTGGCTGCACAGATGCTTGCCATCTCAGATGAGAGTCTTTCTGAGAAGCTTGCAGAATATAAGAAGGGTCTGGCTGATTCTGTTGCCGACCGCGATGCTCGTCTACAAGAAAAAATAAATAATATGGGAGAGTAACACTATGAGCAGAAAGTTACAAGAAGAATGCGGAGTTTTCGGCGTTTTCGATACCACGAAGACAAATCCCGACATCTCCAAACTGACGTACTACGGTATTTTCTCGCTTCAGCACAGAGGCCAGGCATCCGCAGGTATCGTCGTGAACCACGATGGACAGTTCCTCTGCCACAAGGCCCACGGACTGGTAGCCGATGTTTTTGATGATCTTCATCTCGGAACACTTACCGGCCATGCGGCACTCGGCCACGTAAGAACACCGGCTCCGAATGAGAGCGGTTACGATGTGGTTCAGCCGATGCAGATCAAGTCCCATTCCGGTCAGATCGCAATCTCAATCAACGGCTCGATCCTGAATGCTGAGCAGCTCCGTGAATCGTTGAAGGAAATCGGTGCGATTTTCCAGACCACAGCTGACTTTGAAGTTTTGCTTTCCCTGATCGCGAGAAACCGCGTATCAACCAATTCACTTGAGGAAGCGATCCAGAAGATGATGAGCGAACTCAAGGGCGCATATGCACTTCTTGTCATGAGCGAAGACCGTATCATCGGTGCCCGCGATCCGCTCGGACTCCGTCCGCTCGTACTTGGTAAGAAAGACGGCATGTATATGCTTGCTTCCGAGAACTGTGCTTTTGACGCAATCGGCGCGGAAACGATCCGTGACGTTCTGCCAGGTGAGATCATCACCATCAAGGAAGACGGTTATTCTTCCATCTATACAGTTCCGGAAGATTGCGCTCACAAGAACGGTAAGCTCTGTATCTTCGAATTCGTTTACCTGGCTCGTCCGGACAGCTTTATCGATGGAACAAGCGTATATGAGTCCCGTGTGAATACAGGTCGTGCACTGGCAAGAGAATGCCCGTGTGATGCAGATCTCGTCGTTGCGGCTCCGGACTCCGGTATTGCAGCGGCGATCGGATATGCCCAGGAGAGCGGAATTACTTACGGACAAGCTCTTTTGAAGAACCGTTACGTCGGCCGTACATTTATCGAAGGTACACAGGCTGCACGTGAGATGGCGGTAAGACTGAAGTTCTCCGTTTTAAAGACTGCGGTAAAAGGCAAGAAGATCGTTATCATCGACGACTCTGTCGTTCGTGGTACCACAACGAAGCATATTATTTCCTTCCTGCGTGAGGAAGGCGCAAAAGAAGTACATCTCCGTGTTGCTTCTCCGCCGGTAAAGTTCCCGTGCTACTACGGTGTATCCGCATCTGAGGCAGAAATGCTTCCGGCACGTTCCATGAGCGTGGAAGAGATCCGTGATATGCTCGGAGCCGATTCTCTTGGTTATGTCAGCCTTGAGGGTCTGCGTGCTTCCACAGAGGGCGCACTTTGCGGTCATTGTGCAGCTTGCTTCGATGGTAATTTCCCGGCAGGTGTACCGGAAGAGAGCGGCGAAGATTCGCCACATCGTATCTGAGGTACGGCACATGAAGATTGCAGTATTTGTCAGCGGAGGCGGGACGAACCTTCAGGCAATCATTGATAAGATCGCATCCGGCGAGATCCGGAATGTGGAAATCGCTGAAGTTATCGCCAGCAACAATAAGGCCTATGCCATTGAGAGAGCGAAGATAGCCGGGATCCCGAGTAAGGTGATTTCGAAAAAAGAACTCGGCGATGCCTATGACGAGGCGACACTTCAGGAGTTGAACGGTCTGGGTGTGGACCTGGTCGTTCTGGCCGGTTTCCTGTCCATGCTTGGTCCGAAGACAGTGCAGGCCTATGCCAACCGCATTATCAATATCCATCCGGCATTGATCCCGTCGTTCTGTGGACAGGGCATGTACGGCATCCGTCCGCATGAAGCGGTTCTGGCAAAAGGAGTGAAAGTCTCCGGCGCGACAGTGCATTTTGTAAATGAACACTACGACGAGGGTCCGATCATCCTTCAAAAAGCTGTGGATGTGCTCCCGGATGATACACCTGAGACTCTGCAGAAGAGGATCATGGTGGAATGTGAACAGGTTATTCTTCCGAAGGCGATCCAGCTCATCGCTGACGGTAAAATCGAGGTAGTTAATAATTTGGTTAGAGTCGTGCAGTAACGGCTCGGAAAGGACAACATTATGATTAAAAGAGCGATTATCAGTGTATCCGACAAGACAGGCATTGCCGATTTTGCCAGAAAACTCGTAGAACTGAATGTGGAGATCCTCTCTACAGGCGGAACTGCAAAACTTCTCGAGAAGGAAGGTATTCCTTGCAAGGAAGTATCTGAAGTTACAGGATTCCCGGAGTGCCTCGACGGACGTGTAAAGACACTGCATCCTCTTATCCATGGTGGTATCCTCGCTATGCGTGGTAACCCGGAACACATGAAGAGAGTAGAAGAACTGGGCATCGGCCTGATCGACATGATCGTTGTTAATCTTTATCCTTTCAAGGCAACCATCCAGAAGCCGGGCGTTGCTTTTGAAGAGTGCGTCGAGAACATCGACATCGGTGGCCCGTCCATGCTGAGAGCCGCTGCAAAGAACCATAAGGACGTAACCGTAATCACAGATCCGGAAGATTACGAGCAGGTTCTTTCTGAGATGAGAGCTACAGGCGATACAACTTACGAGACACGTTTCAAGCTCGCTAAGAAAGTATTCGAGCACACTGCTGCTTACGATGCTCTTATCGCCAACTACTTCCTTTCCGTATCTGAAGACAAGACACTGCCGAAGCAGTACACCGTTACTTTTGACAAGGTATCTGAGATGCGTTACGGCGAGAACCCGCACCAGAAGGCGACTTTCTTCCAGAATGCTTTGCCGGTCAAGGGTTCCCTTGCAGAAGCAAAGCAGCTTAATGGAAAAGAACTTTCCTATAACAATATTTCTGATACTGATGCTACTATCAACTGCCTTAAGGAATTCGACGAGCCGACTGTTGTTGCTGTTAAGCACGCAAATCCGTGTGGCGTCGGTTCTGCGGACAATATCTATGATGCATGGGTGAAGGCTTATGAGGCTGACTCCGTTTCCATCTTCGGCGGTATCGTAGCTGCTAACCGTGAGATCGATGGAAAGACAGCTGAAGAGATGGCGAAGATCTTCCTCGAGGTCATCGTGGCTCCGTCTTATACGCAGGAAGCCCTGGATATCCTCTGCGCAAAGAAGAACCTCCGTGTTCTCGTTCTGCCGGATATCTCTGCTCCGATCCCGGAGGGTGAGTACAACTACAAGCGTGTTAACGGCGGACTTCTCGTTCAGGATCACGACCGTGGAATCTATGACGAGGCTGAGCTTAAGACAGTTACCAAGACAGAGATCGATCCGGCTCTCAAGGACGACATGCTCTTTGCCATGAAGGTTGTTAAGCATGTAAAGTCCAACGGTATCGTTGTTGTTAAGAACAAGCAGACACTCGGTGTTGGACCTGGTCAGACAAATCGTGTCGGCGCTGCTAAGATCGCTCTGGATTTTGCAGGTGAGAAGGCAAAGGGTGCAATCCTTGGTTCCGACGCTTTCTTCCCGTTCTCTGACTGCGTGGAGACAGCTCACGAGTATGGCATCACAGCTATCGTACAGCCAGGCGGATCCATCCGTGACCAGGAGTCCATCGATGCTTGCGACAAGTACGGCATTGCGATGCTCTTTACAGGTGTACGTCACTTTAGACATTAATAGATCATTTTAGTAACTAAGAGCCCCGGTGTTGGGATCGGCTCTCACGGCGTCAAACAATCGCTAACGCGAAACTTGCCGTTCGAGGCGACCCCATCACCGGGGCTTCTGTATTTGCTAGGGTTTGTTGCGCAAAGCGAGCTGTATGATGCCGGGAGAGCCATTCCGCTTCTGATGCATTTAGGTGCCTTCATTTGCAGCTCAGGAGGGAATTACGGTCCGCTGAGGGTTTTTTTTTCTATGAAAAGAATTTTGAGAGAAGTGGTATAATGGCAATGTTTGAAAATTGGTTTTTGGGAGAAGGAAAATGGATTATTCAAGTATAAGAAAACAGTACACGGCTGAACTGACGAATTTCTACCAGGGAGGTGCTTTCCCGCAGAGAGCTTCTGCAGATCTGCGCTTCGCCTTGGATTGTCAGAGAAGAAGGGTCGCAAAGTTTGGCCTGACGATGCAGAAGAAGTTTGATAAGGACGGCGCAGAAAACGAGAAGATCTTCGAGCATGTCCAGTATCCGTATACCTATACGCTTACGAAAAACAACTGTGATTACGAAACAGACTTTTACAAGAACGGAAAACAAGTGGGCCGTTCGGATATAACAGAAGAGACCCTATATACAGGAATACTGGATAAACAGACACAGAGTCAGGAACAGTATACATGCAAAAACTGCGGACATACGGATCTTCTTTCCAAGTTTACTTCCGGCTGTCCGATGTGCGGTACTACATACGAGATGCCACAAATCTATCCTTGTATTTCCGGCTACTACACAAGACCAACGCTAATAAGCAAGAAACTCTATAAAGGGATGATGAAGGGCGGTTTCTGGTATTTTGGCCTTCTTGGTATCATCTTTGGTCTTTTAGCAGGACTGGCGATTGCCGACGAAGAAGGGTATGGTGTCGGAGGAACAATCGCGATGACCCTCTTTATGATCTTGGTTTTTGGCGGAGGTCTTCTGCTTTTTGGTTTTCTTTTTTTTCATCTGCTGCTGGGACCGCTTCTGGCTGCCAAAAAAGCAACGCAGGTTAGTAAAGAATTAAAAGAGAACCAGGCAGGTGCACAGACTAAGGCAAGAATGGAAGCGGATCTGAAGAAGTACGATGAAGGTTTTTCTTATGAATACTTTGAAGAAAAGGTGCTGTCGTTGTTTCGAGGCATCGCTTTTTCGGAGAATCGAAACTCATTGACGATCTATGATGGTCAGGATCCGCTTCAGTATATGGATAATATCGTAGATGTAGAGTATTGTGGCACGCTCGAATATGTAGGAAGCAGTGTTGTCGATAATGTTCTTCGCGTAAGTGCCAAAGCCTATGTTGTCAGCGCGTATTATGACAATTCGACCGGGAGCGTAGATTTTAATAAGCAGGTCTATCAAATGATCCTTGCAAAAAAAGTGAAGAAAGAAGACTATGGTTTCTCGATCCACGCGGTTAATTGCAAGAAGTGCGCCGGTTCTTTTGATGCGATCCATATCAGTACGTGCCCGTACTGTGGCGCGGAGTATTCTCTGATTGAAGAAAACTGGGTCGTCAACCAGATCACTTGTGTCAAGACAACTCCGCAATATTTGATTCCGCAGAATACAATCTAAAAGACTTAGTGGTGGTATTTTCAGATGGGTTTGATATAATGAATTGTCGGTCTGATTGTATTAGTCGCGGACCGATAATGAAGCAAGATGCCCGGAGGTAATTCATGAAGGTTTTAGTAGTAGGCGGCGGTGGCCGTGAACATGCAATCTGTTGGAAACTGAAGCAGAGCCCAAGAGTCACGGAGCTCTTTTGCGCGCCGGGTAACGGCGGTATTGCTGAGATCGCGACCTGCGTGCCAATCAAGGCGACAGATGTTGAGGCGATGGTAGAATATGCGAAGAAAGAGCAGTTTGATCTCGTTTTCGTAGCTCCGGATGATCCGCTTGCACTCGGTATGGTTGATGCCATGGAAGCCGCAGGACTTCGTGCTTTCGGTCCGCATGCAAATGCTGCGATCGTGGAAGCATCCAAGGCCTTTTCAAAAGAACTGATGAAGAAATACAATATCCCGACGGCGAAGTATCAGACGTTTGATAATCAGGACGAAGCGCTTGCTTATCTTGAGACGCAGGATATGCCGATCGTAATCAAGGCAGACGGCCTTGCTCTTGGTAAGGGTGTTATTATTGCCCAGACGCTGGATGAAGCGAAGAAGGCTGTCGTCTCCATGATGAGCGAGGGTGTGTTCGGAAAGTCCGGCAGCGTTGTCGTTATCGAAGAATGCATGGTAGGTCCGGAAATGACGCTTCTTGCTTTTGCTGACGGAAAGACTGTCATTCCGATGATCACATCCCGTGACCACAAGCGTGCTTATGACCATGACGAAGGTCTGAATACCGGCGGAATGGGCGCAGTAACTCCTGGTGCAGATTTGACTCCTGAAGAAGATAAGGCGATCTACGATAAGATCGTGGAGCCGACGATCAAGGCACTGGCGGCGGAAGGTCGTCCATTCAAGGGTGTTATTTACTTCGGCCTCATGCTTACAAAAGACGGAGCGAAAGTAGTTGAGTATAACGCGCGTTTCGGTGACCCGGAATGCCAGGCGATCCTCCCGCGTATGGAGAATGACCTGATGGAACTGGTGGATGCCTGCATCGATGGCACACTGGATCAGGTAAATCTGAAGTGGAAGCCGGGCTGCTCCTGTGTCGTTGTTATGGCCAGTGGCGGATACCCGGAAAAATACGATAAGGGTTATGAGATCACAGGCATCAAGGAATGTGGCCATCTCGTATTCCAGGCAGGTACAGCCTTAAAGGATGGAAAACTCGTAACATCCGGCGGACGTGTACTGTGCGTATATGGAGAAGGAGCATCGATGGATGAGGCGATCGACTCTGCTTACGAAGGAGTGAAGAAGATCTCCTTTGAAAAGGCACATTACAGAACCGATATCGGCCGTACACTGAATTGATTATCTGAGAAAAGAGATACAGCCGTTCGTAAGCAAGTGCTTTTGCCGCAGAAAGGAGCAGGAGGACGATGTTGAGAAATATAGGCATGTTTCTATTAGGTATTTTCCTTCTGTTCTGCGGAATGGGCATGATTGAAATGGCGCTTACGGACCCCGAGTTTAATATCGGATCTATAATCTTCGCTATCTTTTGCGGGCTCATTTTTGTGGCCGGCGGTGTTGCTGTTGCCGGTATGGTGCTGCTCGACGGCCATTCGGATAAGAAAAAAAGCAAGAAAGATACGGCCGTGGATATAGCAAAAGAACTGATGAGTTCGGTCTGTCCAGGGTATTACAAGATCCTGGAAGATAAGGACGACACGGAGAGACTGATCCACTATTTCAGGGAGGATTATGCATCTTTCTTTGATCAGGACGGGATTGCGGAGAATGCAGCGATCGTGAAGGAAGCGACGCAGGTATACTGGCATATCCTTTATCTGCAGAAGAATCGTCTGGATCAGAAAGGGATCCGTCTGAAGTTTACTTCTGATCGTTTCAGCTATGGAGACGTTGCTGCTGTCAGGAAAAAGTCTTATTTTGATAAAAAATATAAAGTGACGGATGTCTCGGAAACCATTGAAGCGAAGACGGAATTCCTGGATGGACAGGGGAAAAGGCTGCACCAGAGAAAGAATCTTCAGACTGCCTGTTATCAGATCCTTTCGGCTGAATATGTCAGTGCAAAGAAGGTGATCTGTCCGAATTGCGGTAAGGATGCTACAAGAGAGGACCTGATCGACGGGTGCGATTACTGTGGAACGAAGTTTACGGTCGAGGATCTCAATAACCGCGTTTCGGAGTTTAGTTTCAAAAAAGACTATGATGTCGAGTACAGCAAATACAAGGAGAAGCGTAAGACCTATATTCCGAGAGTGGCTCTGATCACAGGTATCCCTGTTTTCCTGTTCTCGCTGATAAACGTGATACGCATTTTTGCTGATATGGAAGGACCTTACACACTAAGGATCGCAGCTGCCTTGTTTGCGATCGCTTTTCCAACGGCGGCGTTTGTTTTCATTGCGGTATATGCATTTATCATATTTGTTTTTCCACTCCTGCAGGGTGTGGCCTCATTCTCGTACATGAGCAAGAGAATGGTCAGTAAGATGAAAAACATTCAGGAAGCCAATATGGAAGTGGCGAAAAACATTCAGAAGACAGATCCGCTCTTTTCTCTTGATGCTTTTTATTCTAACCTGCACAACAAGCTGTCTGCCATTCATTTTGCTTCGGGACCCGCGGAGGCATCGGCCTTTGTTGAAGGGGCAAATTCAGAGGCACAGGTGGCAGCTGTGATGCCATCCTATCAGGATCTCATTGATCTGCAGGTCGAAGAGATCCATTTGAATGGATATAGTGTCGGGGAGTATACGCAGGAAATGATTGTTACGGTAAAACTCAGTTTGCTTTCCGAGAAGAAAGGATCGGTTTCCAGGAAGAAAGAAAAGGTGAAGCTGACACTGGTCAAGGACAGTAATTGTAAATCTCAGACAGTATGTGCCCCATCTTTTACCAACTGTAAGCAGTGCGGTTCGCCGATGTCACTTCTTGCCGGTCGTGTCTGTTCTTACTGCGGACATGCAAGACGACTGGCAGAATACGACTGGGCCATCCGTTCTTATATGAAAGTAGTATAATAGATGGAAGTGAGCAAGGTTCGAAAGGAGACAGAGACTTGAAGATAGGTATCTATGGCGGAGCATTTGATCCGTTTCACAACGGACATCTTTCCATGATCCGTGGCGCTGTTGCCAGTAAGAAGGTGGATAAGGTGATCGTCATCCCGACGGGGATGCCGTGTTTTAAGCCTGCCCGCAAAGTTACACTTTCTCCTTACCGTTACTATATGGTCAAAGCCGCTCTCAAGGATGAGCCGAAGTGTGAGGTCTGTGATATCGAGCAAGTCTTTGGCGAACCGAGTTATACGGTAACGACCCTGAAGAATCTCCGTAAGCAGAAGGTTGTCTCGGACAAAGACGAGCTTTTCTTTATGTGCGGTTCAGATCTTCTTTTCGAGTTCGAATCCTGGTATCAGCCGGAGGAGATCCTCAAACAGGCGACTTTACTGTGCGCGATCCGTCCTGGTATGGATGAAGGTGCAGTCAGAAATGAAGCGGTACATCTTGAGGAGAAGTTTTCTACAAAGATCCGCTTTTTCAAGATCGATGGCGTGAAAGTGGCTTCCAGTGTTCTGCGTAAGGACGCGCAATTTGAAGATGATGTGCCGGAGTCAGTATCCCGCTTTATTAAGACCCATGGTCTTTATTGCGAAGATTCGCCCCTGATGCATGTTTCCGATGAGATGTATACAACGCTCATGAAGGATTGCTTCACGCTTTTCCATGAGATGAGCGGGAAAAGACTTCTTCACAGCATAAACGTCTGTGTTCTGGCGACCCGTTACGCTGTCCGTTTTGGTGCAGATCCGGATAAATGCGCTTTGGCGGCGCTTCTTCATGATTGTGCAAAAGAACTTCCGGAGCAGCAGCAGATCGATCTTGCGGCGGAGATCATCCACGGATATATTCCCGGCAAGCAGATCCTGCATTCTCCGGCCGGAGCAGTCTATGCTCGGCATCACTATGGTGTAGAAGACCAGGAAGTGCTTGATGCGATCCAGTTCCATACGGTCGGCCGTGAGGTCATGACGATCACGGATAAGATTGTCTACTTGGCTGACAAGCTCGAGCCGGCCCGCGATTACGATGATCTGTCTTTGATCCGCGAACTTGCCGAACATGACTTAAATGCTGCTTTGATCGAGTGTTACTGTGCGATCAAGGAGAGCTTCGCGCGTAAGGGTATGGCGATCCATGAGGATACACAGAAGTCACTGGCATATCTTCTGGCGAACCGGTCCCAGTGAGGAGAGAATACCAGCGATTTCTTCTAAAAGATTGTGAGATAGTGCTTTTCGGGCGGAAGAAATTGCGTGTATAATAGATGTAAGCAAAATTTGCGCAGATAAGGATGCGCAGGTACGGGAGGATGTAAATGGAAATACAAGAACTGGCGAATACGATCGTTTCGATCCTGGAGAACAAGAAAGCGATTGATGTGGAGTTGATCCCGGTAGCGGAGAAGACCGTACTGGCGGATTATTTTATTATCTGTTCAGGTACATCGTCTACGCATATCAAAGCACTTGCCGATGAGGTGGAGTACATGATGAAACGTGATTATGACATTGTTCCGGATCATATCGAAGGTCGTGAATCTGCACGCTGGATCCTTCTGGACTATAAGGATGTGGTTGTGCATGTATTCCATCCGGAAGAGCGCCAGAACTACAGCCTTGAGAAACTCTGGGAGATGAAGAAGAGCGCGGAGTAAGTACTTCACGTTTGAAAGAGAGAACTCATGGCGAAAAAAATCCTTTCCCTTGTTTTAGTCTTCTGCTTGTCATGCGGATCCGTTTTCATGTCCGGGTGCTCGTCGAAGAGTACTTCGGCTGCATCTCAGAATACAGATATGGAAGTGCAGGGCTCGGACCGGGCGGCTTCCAGTACTGTGTCGCAAACTGGACTGGGAGTAAGAAATAAGGCAGGATCCCGAGAGCGTGTCAATTTTCAATCTGGAGAAGTAAAGATCGGTGAGAAAGATCCATCTGCGCTTTCCCAAAGCGGGGAGATCACGAGATGGCAGTATGACGTGTCTTTTCCCGACTGGCAGGACAGATCGATGTATGGCGCCAATAACCGCCTCGGCTTTTACGGAAACGCTGGCCAGGGAAAAATCTATCTGACACCCAAAGAAACAAGTGCTTTTGCATTATATATAAATGATGTAAAGATCGACACGTCTTCCATGCAGAGCGGGAAGACCTATGAACTCGACATTGCCGGCATTACCAGAAACGGAAGCAATTCACTTCAGATCAGTAATATCACGGAAGGTACGGTCGATGTGAAGATTCCGTACCCGACTGTGCTGATGGGAAATCTGGAAGACTCAGGCATCTCACAGGACGCGATCGATCTGGTGGACAGCATCATCACTTCGGATATCGAGCATGGATTCTCCAGTGCGCAGGTTGCGATCGTTCGCCATGGACAGTTGGTTTATGAGAACTCATGGGGCAATATCCGGACCTATGACGAAGACGGAAATCCTGTGGATGCGCCAAAAGTTACGAACGACACGCTTTATGATCTGGCTTCGGTCACGAAGATGTTCAGTGTGAACTATGCGCTGCAATACCTCGCCACACAAGGCAAAGTCGACATCAACACCAAGATCTCTGACATTCTCGGAAGTTCTTTTTACCTGGATACAGTAGAATACAAATATAGCGAATATGAGCAGATTCCGCTCGATAAGAACCGGCAGCTCAAATCCGAACTGACGATCCGTGACCTGCTCAGCCATACAGGCGGATTTCCTGCAGGACCGACTTATTTCCCTGATCACACGGCGTCGATCTTTGATACCTATGACAGCGACAAATATGTTTCCGGAAATTCAACTAATGAAGCCGAGAGAAAAGAAACGTTGCGGCAGATCGGCATGACGCCGCTGATGTATGAGCCCGGCACGAAGACGCTCTACAGCGATATGGATTACATGATCCTGTGCTATTGTGTGGAACGGATCACGGGTGAGCCGATTGAAACATTCCTGAACCGTATCTTCTGGGAGCCGATGGGGCTTTCCCATATGACATACAATCCTTTGCAGCATGGATTCAGCAAGGACGATTGTGTGGCGACGGAGCTGAACGAGAACTTCAGTTCGAGAGATGCACGTTTCTCAGAAGGCCGTGATCATCCTGTTCAGGGCGTGGTGCATGATCCGAATACATATTTCTGTATGGGCGGGATATCCGGACATGCAGGGTTGTTCTCGAATGCAGAGGATCTTGCAGTGCTTGCCTCTGTCATGTTAAGTGGCGGCTACGGGGAGTATAAGTATTTCTCCAAGGATGTGATCGATCTCTTTACCTCGATCCAGCAGCTCGACGCACCGGGATACGGACTCGGCTGGTGGCGGAAAGGGGAGAGTGCCCGGGATTACTACTATGGTTCGGTCACGGATTCGGAGACATATGGCCATCAGGGATTCACGGGTACACTGGTCGTGATCGATCCGGATAACGATATGGTCATGGTGATCCTTACCAATAAGATCCATACGCCGGTGTTAAAAGACGGCAGTACACCTTACAGCGGGAATGTTTACACGACCGCGTCTTTGGGATTTCTTCCGCAGATACTGGAGATCGGGCTGGACGAGAGTTCAGTCGATCCGGGTATATGGAGTTCACTTATCAGCGACATGATGGATGATTACATGCGGAGGATCACGAAAAACGGGATCACAGATCATGAACATCCAAGGTGGAAAGCCTATGAAGCACTGGAAGAAGTAAAGAAAAAACTCAAGTAACGGTTTCTCCCTCAAGACAGTACTCCGACGCAGAGTATACATAGAAGATCTGGTCATTCTGGTTCTTGGCCAAATAGTATTTTCCGGAAGAAGATACCAGGGAGTAGAGATACGAAGAAACCTTGATCTGCTCTCCTGAAGCGGTATAAAGATAGTAGTATGTTGTTGTGGTACGATGCTTTCTTGTCCCGCTCTTGACTGTCTTCGAATCCTTATGTGTGATGTCTTTAGCGGAAACCGAGATCACGGCATTTTCCACCGAAGGCGACGATTTGATCTTGCCACGTCCGAAAAACATTGTTAAGAATACGATTGTTAAGACGGCGACCCCCAGAGTAAAAACGAGCATAATGATCTTCATGAATACCGGTTGTCCGGAATCATTGTTTCTCAGGCTGCGGATTGTTTGAAAGACCATGTTCCCGATGACCACGGCAAAAAGCACGCCGATACCTATCATCATGATGGTGAATACGGTCTTGTTTGTACCCTGGTTTTTCGCAAAAACAGAATAATCTGCGCGAAGCAGGGCATCGTTTATGACGGTCTTTCCGCCTTCCTTTGTAAGAGTGATTGCTGCACGCGCTTTCTCAATATCTTCTGCCTGATGCGACGTCTGCTTCATACCATAGATCATACACGCGACGATCAGTACGATTACGACACCAAAAGCAATCAGGACGACTGGATTTGTTCTCCTGCGATAGGTACCTGTACGAAACATTTTTTTCTGCCTCCCAAAAAGGGGACTCCCCCTGTGATTTTCCTATTATAACAATAATCCTGTTTAGGCAGAACCAGAACTCTTGCGACTTATCCGTCTCTAAAAACGCGGATTACGAAAAAACGTTGTAGAGAGACCGCCTCGGATGGGGCGGTCTTTTGGTTTTTGCAGCTTGGCGATTTAAGAAAGAATTAAGGATTTGGTAAGGTTCATTTCAAGCATTTTGGGTGAAAAAGGGATAGACTGGTATTGTCGAAAATTCGTAGAAATGCAGTGATTTGAGGCGTTTGCACGAATTTTAAAAAATCATACAATATTGTATTGACACACAATATTATACGCCGTATAATATAGCCAACGATACAATATGAAAGGAGGAATAGTATGTTATTCCAATTAGGTTCAACTTTATTGGATGCTTGCGTATTGGCAGTTTTAAGCAAAGGCGATGCGTATGGGTATACACTTACGCAGCAGGTTAAGACAGTACTGGATATTTCAGAGTCGACACTGTATCCGGTCCTGCGCAGGCTTCAGAAAGATCTAGCATTAGAAACATATGACGAGCCATTCCAGGGCCGTAACCGTAGATATTACCGAATCACAGATCGAGGGCGAGAGCTTTACCAGTATTACTTAAAAGAGTGGAACGATTACAAAGGGTCAGTTGATTCATTATTAGGAGGGGAAATAAAATGAATAAGGAAACATATTTGCAGGAACTGCAAAAGGCGTTGAAGATTCTGCCACAGTATGACAGAGAAGAAGCCATCGAGTTTTACAGAGAGTATTTCGATGAAGCTGGCGAAGAAAATGAGGCAAAGGTTATTTCGGAATTAGGTGAGCCGAAAACATTAGCCAAGAAGATCCTGATCGATGTCGTAGATAAAAAGTACGAGATCACTTACGCAGATGAGAAGAGCAACACAGTTGCTGCCCCGGCTGCGATCCCGGTTCCTGCTCCGGCACAGACACAGTATGCAGATCCTGCAATGGCAGATGCCGCACAAGGTGTTCCGCAGGCAAACTATCAGCCTCAGCCGGCTCCGCAGGCAGCATACCAGCCACAGCCGCAGGCCGAAAGACCGAAGGAGAAGACCTCTTCGTTGAAGACACTTGGAATCGTTCTGGCAGCAATCTTTGCACTTCCGCTTTCTCCTTTTGTATTTGCTCTTCTGATCGTAGCTTGTGTCCTGATCATGGTAACCTACATCGTTCTGATCGCATTGATCATCGCGGCTGGTGCTTGCATTTTCGCCGGTTTCGCTTCAATCATCTTCGGTATTGTAGCACTGTTCATGAATCCAATCGCCGGCATGGTGATCCTTGGTTCAGGCCTTGTAAGCTTTGGTATAGGCGTGTTTATGATGATTGGCTGCGTTGCTCTCTTCCGTCTTACCGGAATCGGGCTTTCAAGATTGTTTGGCCGTATAGTACATAAGAAGAACAGAAAGAACAAAGCTGCACAGGCTTCTGTATAAGAATAATGATCATTTACGACGTGATAAAAAACACAATCGAAAAACACAAAAAGAACACGTCATTTATTGGAGGTTAGAATATGAAGACATTTACTAAATCCGCACTTGTTGTTGCTGGTATTTCTCTTGGCGCAGGTATCGCTCTCTATGCTGCCGGTGCAATCGCCAATCATGGAAATCCGATCTATATGTACTACGACGATGGATTCCAGCTCAGTTCCGAAGCGAAAGTCGTTGAGAAGCCAAAGACCAACGTTGAGAAATTCTCAAGTATCGAAATCGACATGTCTGCAGCTGATGTCAGACTGATCGAGAATACGGAAGATGCTTTTGCAGTGGAATACAAATTCCAGTCTCAAGAAGAGCTTTGTGAGGTCAAAAATGACAAGCTTACGATCAAGAGTCAGAAAAGCGGTTTCTTCTTAACATTCTTCGATTTTTCAATCGGTAAAGATTACTATGTAAACGTATATTACCCGAAGGGAACAAACTTTGATCTGATTACACTCGACACCAGCGCCGGAGATATCTTCCTGAACGATGCGCTTACCTGCAAAACGCTTGAAATTGATTCCAGCGCAGGTGATGTTACCTTGAAGAATGTCAAGGGTGCCCTGACCGTGGATCTTTCTGCCGGTGATGTCGAGGCGGAGAATTGCGAATTTGGAAAGATCGATTTTGATCTGTCCGCAGGAAGTGTAAAACTCGAAAACTGCACCATCGATGGTGGCAGCGTAGATATGAGCGCCGGTTCTTTTAAGGCAAAAGAACTTGTCATGACATCCAGTCTTGATATGGACATGTCTGCGGGCAGTGTGACGATTGAATTCGTACCTGGTCAGGAGATTGGTTATGACTTTGATCTTTCTGCCGGTTCCGCCACGATCAATGGTGAGAAGAGAGGCGACGAGTACACAGAGAAAAAGGGCTATGACGTCATCCTTACTGTAGATGCTTCCGCAGGCAGCGTAGACATCACAAACAAATAAGAGATCCCAAACCGGATCATACCAAAACACAACATAAAAACACATTAAAAAACACATTACGCGGGCCGGGCTTTGAAATGCCTTGATGGCACAACAATGAGTTTAGCAAAGCTCGGCCCACCCTCCTCCAAAACGCACAAAACCCAATAGGAGAAACATAAAATGAGAAGCAAGGAAAAGTTACTTTCCACTGCTTTAGCGATAGCTATGTCTTTTTCAGGCGCAGCCGTGCTGACAGGTTGTTCGCAGAAAGCAGAGGATGAGAAAAAAGAAGCAACAGCAGTTGCTGCACCACTTGATCCGAAGAGTATCCGTCCCCAGGATGATTTTTATGGATATATCAATGCAGCCGATCTGATGAATATGGATATCAATACCAAGTACGGCATGGCGGGCTCTTTTTTAGAATGCTACCTTGGTGTGGATGAAAGCACGAAAGCGATCATTAACCGGATCAAAGATGACAATTCCGAATATGCGCCGGGCTCGAATGAGCAGTTGATCCACGATTATTATCACCAGGTCAAAAACTATGATCCGAAAAAGAGTGCTGCAAATGAAGAAGTGGCAGATCTGGTTTCAAGGATCCGTGCAACAAAGACCGTAGATGAATTCCTGGAAGTTGTCAGTTACATTGATTACAACTACAATGTCAATCCGTTCCTTTCGTGGATCCTCGGAGATAACTTCCGTAGAGTGAATGAATATTCCTTTCAGTTTTCCGGCATGATGTCGATCCTGGGAATGGATTTCAAACAAATCGCGATGAAGGAGAACGGAAAAATATCTATCGACGAGATGGTAGAAGAAGCGCTCCTGAATTACAACTACAGCCCTGACGATGCGAAGAAACTGGCGGATGAGTTTACGTATCTGGCAATAGATATTGCCAATGCGAGTAAAGACTTGAAGGCCGAAATGAAATCAATGGGAGAGTTCACTGACAAACAGCTGAAAGAAGAACTCGGTTTCGATTGCGATAAGTTCCTCAGCTATTATGGCATCCAGAATCCATACGGTTGTTATGTGGCTGAGTCCGAGGTGCAGTTCCGCTTCATCGTTGGAAAAATGATGGATCCGAAGAACCTAAGTGCTTTTCAAACATGGGAAATCGTATCGCTTCTGCAGCAGACATCCGATTTCCTGGTTTACGACGAAAGCGTGGATGGAAAAAAGCCGATCTTCAATTCGAATCGTGAGTATACGGATGATTTCAGTCGGGATATGGTGAACAATGTTTTCAGTTCGCTGGTCGCAGAGCTTTATCTGCAGGAATGCTACAGTGATGAAAAGGATGCGAAGATCAGAGCGCTCTGCGAAGATATCCGTGAATCCTACCGTGAAGTAATCGGAAAAGCCGAGTGGCTTACCAAAGAGGCAAGAGAATCTCTTCTTAAGAAACTGGAAAGCATCGAGTTTATTACCGGTGGACCGGAGCCGCACCAGGTAGATCCCAAAGATGCCGATCTTATTGGGAAAGATGTATGGGAAACACAGAAGAACCTGAGCCGCAAAAAGTGGCAGGGCGTAGCAGAGCAGATAAAGAGTGCGCGTCCGCGTACAGGCTCATCGATGCTTGCGACCGACGTCAATGCGTGCTTCTGGCTGGATAATGTTGTCCGGATCACAGCTGGTATTTCCCAGGATCCTTTCTTCGATGAAAATGCGGATTATTACCAGAATCTCGGCGGCCTTGGATTTGTCATCGCTCACGAGATCGGACACGCATTTGACTCGGACGGCATTTTCTGGGATGAGAAGGGTAACTATGATCCCGAATGGATCTCAAAGGAAGACATCGATCTTCTGAATGAACACGCCAAAGAATGTATTGCTTACTATAGCGGTTTTACGATCATGGAAGTCTACCATGTGGATGGCAATTTGACGCTGCCGGAGAATTACGCAGATATGGGCGCCATGGAGTGCGTTTCCAACATAGTGAAGACAGAAGAACAGGCGAAAGTGCTTTTCACACAGTATACGAAGGTCTGGTCACAGATCGGAAGTGACATTCAGGCGATCGAATACCTGAATCAGGATGTGCACAGTCCGGCAAAAGTCCGTGTGAATGCGATCCTGGGAACATGTGATCTGTTCTATGAGACGTACGATGTCAAGGAGGGCGACGGTATGTATGTCGCACCGGAGAAACGAGTAAGCAGGTGGTAATATGGGAGTTATTTTCAAACACACATTTAAGAATATGTTTTCCAAGCCGTTCCGGACGCTGATGCTGATCCTTTGCATTCTGATCTGTTCGTTCGCCGGAATGATGACCTTCGATATGACAAACTCGATCACAAATATCCTGCGTTCTGCATATAATTCAATGACTGGAACGAGCAATATCGTGGTCACATCCAAATACGCTTTGCAGGATAGTGATTTTGATGGACTTTCTGAGCATGAAAAGGTTTTCATCGCAGGCACGAATTCCAAGTATTTCCTTAGAAACAACACCATGTACGAGTACTATAACGAGAAAAATATCTCTGTTTTAGGCGCAGACATGAATAAGGTCAAGGACATGCAGCTTCTGGCAGCGCCAATCGAGCTTTCTGATTCGGAAACGGCGATTCCAAAAGAACTTGCCGAGGAACTGAATCTGAAGATCGGTGATACGCTTACACTGAACGATAAGAACGGAAATCCGGTCGAGTATACGGTCAAGTCGATCCAGACATATAAAGGCCTCCTTAGCAGCAAATATACCGCCGTGCTCTCAGTGGAAGGAATCGCGAAACTCGGAGATGGTGCTGATGTAAACTACTATGAGGCGATGGTCCGTGTCTTTGACGAAGACAGAACCGAAGAGTTCTGCCAGCAGCTGGAAGGAAAGCTTCGTGGCATCACGACGGACGACCTGATCCGCGGTGAAAACACCATGCAGCAGATCAATCAGATCACGAGTGTATTTGTTATCCTGTTTACAGTCTGCCTCCTTCTGGTCATCTTCGTAACCATCTCGCTTTCTGAGCGTATCATGGTGGAAAGAATGGGCACCGTCGGCACACTCCGTAGCCTGGGTGTTTCTCCAAATGCAACTGCGATGATCGTTCTTTGCGAGAATGCGCTTTATGGTCTGATCGGCGGCGTGCTCGGTGCGGTACTTTACATCTTCACAAGAGACCCGATCTTCAATAATGTGTTCACACTGAATTCTGGATCAGACATTGAACTGGAAATGAACCTTGGTTCTGTTTCAACAATTGCGACGATTGGTGTTATCCTCGGTGCGATCATAATCGAATGCCTTTGCCCGATCAAAGAACTGCTCAAGGCAACGAGAACGTCCATTCGTGACCTGATCTTTGACAATAAAGACACGGAATTCAAGTACACCCGCCGTTCCATGGTGGCAGCTTTCCTCTTTACCTTGATCGCCATCGTATCTTTGACGATGCTCTTTACAGGTTCGGAAAACAATATTCTTCTGATCTTGCTTTCTATCTTCAGCTCGGTACCGGCTCTTTTCATCGGGTATCCATTCCTTCTGCGCGGAATCTCAGTTCTGATCGAAAAACTCTTCCGCAAGATCAACTGCCCGGTTGCTGCTTTCGCCTGTGTTCAGGCAAGAACGAAGAAAGCAACAGTAGGTATCTCCCGACTCTTTGTTATGGCTTTGGCCATTGGTCTTGCACTTTTCATGGTATCAGAATCCTATACAACACTTGTAAATCACAGAGAAGCAAACTGCGATGTAATCGTCGAAGAACTGTCAGAAGAAGCAAGCATGTACCAGTATTTTGCTGATCTCGAGGGAGTAAGCGATGTGGAGTTCTTTTACAGACACTGGAGTGTAAACTTTGTGATCGGAGCTGATAAGATTGCTGAGTTTGAGTCGCTTACAGACAGCAGAAAGATGCGTGAAATGTTCGAAATGTCGGAACTCATCGGTACAGACGGCCAATACCGTCTCTGTGATCTGGTGCGGGATCTTCCGGAAAAGATCAAAGATGATGAAATCTATATGTCCGAGACCATGGCCAAACGGCTTGGCTACAAGAAGGGTGATATGATCGAGATCCTGATCGCAGCGGATTCCTTCCTGCCGGTTCATAAGACTTTGAAACTTGCGGATTACTGCGATACCCACTTCGTTACTTCACGGGATGCCGCTCTGATCGTCAGCTTAAATACTTACCGCGAAGCTTTCTACGATTATCCGGAATGTGCCTATATCAACACAACGGATCCGCAAGGGACCATTGAAAAGATCAAGGTATATTCATCCAGCATGATTGGAAATTGCCGGACTATGGATGAGTACATGGAGTATGTGAAGCAGATGAACGCCGGTATTACTACGATCTTGTATATGTTGATCACAATGGGTGTCATCCTGACTTTCATCGGTGTTGTCAGCAATCAGGTGATTGGTTTTTCAGGAAGAAAAAGAGAGTGTGCGGTACTCCTTTCCACAGCAATGAGCAGGGGAAAACTGAAAAGTGCTTTTTTCTCGGAAAATACGCTATCCTGCATCGTGGCCTTGTTCTTCGCCGTACCGTTTGCCTTTGTTAGCAGCTTCTTGATCCTGCGGGCAATGAAGGCCATCGACATGATGATGGAGTTTGCTCCGAATCCTGGTGAAACGGTACTCTTTATCGTCGGTATGTTCCTGATCTTTGTGGCCACCGCGCTACTTCCGGTCAAGTACACAAGAAAGATGAAGATCGCTGAACAGCTGAAGTACGAATGAGTTTACAGAACAAATGAGAAGACGCCCTGGCCGCGCATGGCTTTGGCAAAAACACAAATACGGCCTGCGCAGCAGGAAAGAAATGAGGTACATAACATGAAAACCATTAACACAAACAACGAAACCATGATCAAAGTCGAAAACGTATACAAGACATTCGGAAAGAAGGGTGGCGCGATCACACAGGTGCTCGACGGTGCGAATCTCACAGTCAACAAAGGCGAATTCGTCTCCCTGATGGGCGCTTCCGGATCCGGCAAAAGCACTCTTCTTTATCTGATCGGTGGTCTCGATCGTGATTTCACAGGTGACATTTCCATCTGCGGCACCAGCATCAGAAAGATGAGAGAGAAGAAGCTCTCCAAGATCCGCCTTGGTCATATCGGATTTATCTTCCAGTTCTATAATCTTGTGCAGAATCTGAACGTGGAGGACAACATCCTCCTGCCGTCACTTGTAGCCGGCCGTTCCCGTGCTTCCATGAAAAAAGAACTGGACGAGATCCTGGAAATCACCGGTTTGACCGAGAAGAGAAAGCAGATGCCGAGCAAACTGTCCGGTGGACAGCAGCAGCGTGTAGCGATTGCCCGTGCCATCATCAGTAATCCACAGATCATTCTTGCAGACGAAGCGACCGGTAACCTGGATTCCAAGTCCGGTGCGGAAATCATGGAGCTTTTCAGAAAGATCAACCGTGAGAAGGGAATTACGATCCTTCAAGTCACGCACTCCCAGAAGTGCGCAGAGTATGGTACCCGCACAGTGGTGCTGGAGAATGGTAAGACCGTAGACGAGAGAGCCAGCATGTGGCTTCCGTCCTCCCATAAACCGACTTTCCAGGAACTGGAAGGCCGTCTTGCGACATCGATGTCGCGTTCTTAAATCCGCGTTCCCATTGCGCCACCCCTCCAAACACAAACCCGTAGGCGCAGGAAACGATAAAAATGAGAAATCCCCGCTTGCATCTGGTTTACTCACCTGACACAGATACAGCGGGGACTTTCTATTTCGAAAAACTCACATCAGGTTTTCGCAGAAACGAGTTTTCTTTTAACAACACAGTAGTAAGTGAAAAGTGCTACGAACGTGAGTGCCCAGGAAAGAGGATAGGACGCAAGCAGGATCTGGTAGGCTTTCACGCCGTGAACCGTTTCCTTGTAATGCGCAAAAACGGTATAGACCCATACCAGACGGAGTCCGCAGCTTCCGATAACGGTGGCGAACATCGGATAGACGGAACGCTTGATACCACGGAGCATTCCGGAACCACAGTCCATGAGACCACAAAGAAAGTCAGGGACAACGAGGATAAGCATACGGGCCAGTCCGTATGTGATCGATTCCGGCGAATCCGGAAGATATAGTTTCAGAAGAGGTGTACCAAGCAGATACGCAAGAACACCAAGCGACAAACCAATCGTGGTAATCGAAAGAAGTGCAGAACGGTAGATCGCATTCAGACGATCATATCTCTTCGCACCATAGTTTTGTCCGGCGAAAGTCATGCACCCCTGTGTAAAGGAATTCATGCCGGCATAAATAAATGAGTCGATATTCATACAGGCACTGTTTCCAGCCATGCAGTAAGTGCCGAGAGAGTTTACGGAAGACTGGATGATAACATTCGAAAAAGAGAAGAGTGTGTTTTGAAATCCGACTGGAAGACCGAGCTTGAGGATCTTCTTTAAAGGCTTCTTATGAATACGCAGTTCAAAAACAAAGATACGGCACTCGCTCTCCAGACGGAAAAGTGCGCCGGACATCAAAATAGCAGAGAGGACCTGCGAGGCTACTGTTGCAATCGCAACACCTTCCACGCCAAAACCGAAGCCTGCAACGAGGATCAGGTTCAGGACCAGGTTGACTAAACCGGACAGGGTCAGGTATACGAGCGGACGGCGGGTGTCTCCTGTTGCGACAATGATTGCACGGCCGAATGTATAAATCATAAAGAAAGGACTTCCCAGGAAGTATATACGCATATAGAGAGAGGCCTGATCGATCGAGTCTGCAGTGGTGCCCATCCATTCCAGGAAAGTACGCGCAAAAATGACACCGACAATACCGGTTATGATTCCGAAGACGATACCGAGTGCGAAGATTGTATGAGTAAGATCATGGATGCGGTCTTTCTGATCCGCGCCAAGGACCTGGGCAAGAACAACGGTGGCCCCCAGAGAGATACCGACAAAGAGATTGATGATCAGGTTGATGAGAGGCGCACAGGAACCAACAGCAGCAACGGCGGTGTCACCGACATACTGTCCGACGACGACCATGTCTGCAGCGTTAAAAAGAAGCTGCAACACCTGAGTCAATACGATCGGGACGCTGTACATAATCAGCGGAATGAGTACATGGCCGTTGATCATATCCACACTATGGCTCTTCGTGTCTTTGTGGAGACGAAGCTTCTGTGGAGAAATCAGATTGTGCTGGTTATCTTTTGACATAAAAACACTTTCCCATTCAAGTCATAGGTGCAATTCTACCATGATGAAAGGGAAAGTGGAGAAGTCTTTGTATTGTGCATTTGCCAGAATTCCGCGGGGTTTGAAGATGCTTTTCTCGTTTGTCAGCGGATTACGGCTGATCTTTTAGTGCACGATCAGCTGTCTTGTGCCACAGTACGGGCAGAAGGTCTCCGTGCGGTTATCATTGATCTGCAGATCGGCTCCGCAACCAGAACACTTCAAACTGACAACTCTAGCTTTTCCGGCAAACTGTTCGTTCATGTTGCTTCCCGGAAATCCTTGTCTGCCATATATATAATTCTGGAAGACCATGATGGCCTTTCTTTCATTTTCGCTCACGCCGTCAGAAATCTCAGCAACACGCTGCATGTCAGACTGAAGCTGGTTCAGTGTATCCAGATTAAGACCGGTCAGATATTTCTCGACAGTCAGGAAACTGCAGGAAGGATCGGAAGAAATCTTCTGAAGTTCTGTACGGAAAGAGGAGGAAGCATTCGGATTATTCAGAAGGCTTGAGCACATATAATCCAGGTCGCGCTGCTCATCCGGAGAGATGATGCCATCCGCTTTTGCTACATAATAACAAAGCGCGATACGGGCCAGTGCAATATTGGCAATATAGGTGCTGCTTGAACCGGATGTTACTGCCTGATTCTGTTGCGGAATGTAGTTTCCGCCGGCCAATGCAGTACTGCGGTTACCAACGAACTGGTTGACAAGAGCTGCACCGGCACCGATCGCCGCAGCTGTACCAATTCCTCGGAAGATGCCTCCGCCAATGTCTCTGGTCAAAGAATTCATTGTGGATCTGATTAAGAATTTACCAAGCATTTTCGTGCTCCTTAAGTGTTTTCTATATTATAATATAGAATTTAAGGATTATTGAAGTGACATACGTCATAAATAGAGAATCCTATTTTGTTGGGCAATATGACGAAAATGAAAATCATCTTGTCATCGTTGGGGATAATGTGTAAAATACATTATACTAGCAGTATTATATCAGGCATAAGGGGGACATTTATGAAAGGTATTATCCTCGCCGGCGGTTCGGCGACTCGTCTTTATCCGTCTACAAAAGTTGTTAGTAAACAATTACTTCCTATATATGACAAACCTTTAGTCTATTACCCGTTATCGATCCTCATGTTGGCAAACATCCGTGATATCCTTGTGATTTCCACACCGGATGATCTTCCTATCTATGAGAGACTTCTCGGTGATGGCTCAAGAGTGGGTATCAAGATCCAGTACAAAGTTCAGGAGACCCCACGTGGACTCGCTGATGCTTTTATTATCGGTGAAGAGTTCATCGGTGACGATGATGTCTGTCTGATTCTTGGCGATAATGTTTTCTATGGTGCGACGATCTCTGTTGCGCTGAAGAAAGCGGTGGACTCGATCAAGGATGGCGGTGCTGCTGTATTCGGCTACTACATGAAGGACCCAAGAGCTTTTGGCGTAGTAGAATTCGATAAGGACAGAAATGTTATCTCAATTGAAGAGAAACCGAAAAACCCGAAGTCCCATTATATTGTTCCGGGTCTGTATTTCTATGACAATAATGTCGTGAAATATGCTAAAGAGGTCAAGCCGTCAGCAAGAGGCGAGATCGAGATCTCTTCCTTGAACTCTATGTATCTTGAGCGTGGCAAGTTGAAAGTCGCGATCATCGGACGTGGTGTTTCATGGTTTGATACCGGTACGCCGAAGGGTATGTACCGTGCAAGCGGTTTTGTTAAAACAATGCAGGAACTGCAAGGCTTCTATGTTTCCTGTATCGAGGAGATCGCTTGGAGAAGAAAGTTTATTACGCGCGAACAGCTGCGCGCTTTGGGTGAAGAACTGGAGAAGTCCGATTACGGCAAGTATCTGTTATCACTAGCTGATGGAAAAGAAGAGGATGGAGTTTAATTCATGGTTATTGTTGTTACCGGTGGTGCCGGATTTATTGGTTCGAATTTTGTATTTCACATGCTCAAGGAGCATCCTGACTACAGGATCATCTGTCTTGATAAGCTGACTTATGCTGGAAATATGTCCACATTGGCTCCGGTCATGGATAATCCGAATTTCCGTTTTGTAAAAGAGGATATCTGTGACAGAGACGCTGTCTTTAAGCTCTTTGAAGAAGAACAGCCGGAGATTGTCGTTAACTTTGCAGCGGAGTCTCATGTAGACCGTTCCATCGAAGATCCGGGAATCTTCCTGACAACAAACATTCTTGGCACACAGGTTCTTATGGATGCCTGCCGCATGCTGATGAATAAAGAGAACAGTACGTTTAAGAGATATCATCAGGTATCTACTGATGAGGTGTATGGTGATCTGCCGCTTGACCGTCCTGATCTTCTGTTCACAGAGACAACTCCGATCCATACCAGCAGTCCGTACAGCAGCTCCAAGGCTGGCGCCGATCTTCTGGTTATGGCTTATAACCGCACATATGGTTTGCCGGTTACAATCAGCCGTTGCTCCAACAACTATGGTCCGTACCATTTCCCGGAGAAACTGATTCCGCTCATGATCATCAATGCTCTGCATGACGAGATGCTGCCTGTTTACGGTGACGGTCTGAACGTCCGCGACTGGCTGTATGTTGAGGATCACTGTAAGGCGATCGACAAGATCATCCACAATGGTCGTGTTGGTGAAGTTTATAATGTCGGTGGTCATAATGAGATGGCCAATATCGATATCGTCAAGCTGATCCTGGCTGAACTGGGCAAGCCGGAAAGCCTGATCAAATATGTTGAGGACCGTCATGGTCATGACAGACGTTATGCGATCGATCCGACGAAGATCTCCCAGGAGCTGGGCTGGAGTCCGGAAACAAAGTTTGCTGATGGAATTAAGAAGACAATTCATTGGTATCTTGAGAACCAGGCATGGTGGCAGCCGATCATCGATGGTGAGTATCAGGATTACTATGAGAAAATGTATTCCAAAAAGTAATCAAGGGAGACTCGGAATACAAAATGGGATCAGAAACAAGTTTATCAGATACAAGTACTAAGCAGAGAAGGGGCTTGCGTAAGTTCCTTCTCAACGATAAAAACATCGAGAGAAACGGATATATATGGAACATGATTGGAAGCATGATGAATGCTTTCCAGTCTGTTTTTTTGCTCGTCATTATCAACCGTGTACTGGGTGAAGGTGAGTCCGGTATTTTCAATATTGCATATGCTAATGCCAATCTTTTCCTGAACATGGGAAAGTATGGCATGCGTTATTATCAGGTTTCCGATGTAAAGCATGAGCATTCTTTCGGAGATTATCTGACTTCGCGAATTATATCGTGTGCGGCCATGATCATCTCTTCCTTGATCTATGTCCTCTATTCGGCGTTCAGCAATTCCTATTCTCCATATAAGACATGGATCATCATATTCATGTGTCTTTTCAAAGTCGTAGACAGCTTTGAGGATGTATACGGTGGTCAGTATCAGAACCATGACAGACTGGATGTGGCTGGTAAAGTCATGTCCGTACGTACTTTCCTCCTGTATGTGGTTTTCGGTGTCGGTGTTGTAGTCTTTAAGAACATGCTGATTGCATTGATCATTACTGTAGCGACCAATACTCTTATCTGGATCTACCTGACTTTGATCACATATAAGGATGTTAAGGTGTCTTTCGGTAAGGTTTCCAAGGCCAGGGTAAAGAGCCTGATGATCAAGTGCTTCCCGCTGTTTGCAGGCGCGTTCCTTTCTTTCTATATCGGAAATGCACCGAAATATGCAATTGATAAGGTGTTGTCGGATGAACTCCAGTCGCACTATGGTTTTATTGCGATGCCTGTATTCGTTGTCGGACTTCTGAATAACTTTATCTTTAATCCGCAGATCGTTGTTATGACAAAGCTCTGGACAGAAGGAAAAGTGAAAGCATTTGTCGGACGTGTTTTACGTCAGATCGGTATTGTTTTCGGAATTACTTTTGTTTGTATTGCCGGCGCATATGTTTTGGGTATTCCGGTTCTTTCCAAACTCTATGCATGTGATCTTGCTCCTTATAAGCTGGAACTTCTCGTTCTGCTTTTGGGTGGTGGATTCCTTGGCCTTACCGGTCTTTTGAATGCGACGATCACGATCATCCGTTTCCAGAAGTCGGTTATGTGGGGCTACCTTTCTGTAGCGATTCTTGCTTTGCTTTTCTCGAATAAGGTGGTCAGCGAATATGGTATCCGCGGTGCTTCAATCCTTTATACGAGCTTGATGGCGATCTTGAGTCTTGTGTTTGTTGTGCTGTTTGTGATCGGTATCAAAGTAGGAATGAAAAAGCAGGCTTTGGAAGCATCAAAGAGCCAGGGAGCCTGATCCTAGTCAAGATAAACGAATCAGACCGTACATTTGCCAGCACTTTCTGTGTATTTGTTTTTCGGTGTTTGTGTGACATCATGGATATATGTGTTACAATAAGTAGGAATCTTTTCTTAGGTGAGGTTTATTATGATACCTTTTAACAAAGCTTCAATTACAGATCTGGAAGTTAAATATGTAACGGATGCACTTTTGAATGGAAAGTCTTCCGGAGACGGTTCTTATACGGCAAAGGTGTATCACCAGTTTAAAGAACGCTTCGATATTGACAATATGCTCCTTACCACGTCTGGAACGACAGCGTTGGAAATGGCTTCCATGCTGGCTGATATAAAGCCTGGTGATGAGGTCATCGTTCCTTCTTTTACTTTTTCTTCTACTGCTAATTCGTTTATGCTTCGTGGTGCAAAGCCGGTCTTCTGCGATATCCGTCGGGATACGATGAATATCGATGAAAGATTGATCGAGGGTTTGATTACACCGAAGACGAAGGCGATCTATACGGTTGATTATGCTGGTATTCCTTGTGACGCGGACGTGATCAATGAGGTTGCGCGCAAATATAATATTCCGGTTATCGAAGATGCGGCACAGGCTGTCGGATCTACATATAAGGGCAGAACGTGTGGTACTCTGGCTCCTTTCGGATGCTACAGCTTCCATGAGACGAAGAACTATGTCATGGGTGAAGGCGGTGCGATTATCCTGAACGATCCTGCTTTTATTGAAAGAGCAGAAATCATCCGTGAGAAGGGAACAAACCGTCGTCAGGTTTTGAAGGGCATGGTTGATAAGTATACATGGCACGATGTTGGTTCTTCCTTCCTGCCGTCCGATATTCTGGCTGCTTTGCTCTGTGCTCAGCTTGAGCGTTTCGATGAAATCATGAACAAGAGAATGTTCGTATGGAACACATTCCAAACAGAGTTCAAAGAATTGGAAGACAAAGAATTACTGGTTCGTCAGTATGTTCCTGATTATGCTGTTCATAATGCTCATATGTACAATATCATTCTTCCGACGGATGAAATCCGTACTAATCTGGTTGCCAGACTTAAAGAAAATGATATTTTTGCATATATCTGCTATGTACCTCTTCATTCTTCGCCGCTTGGCCATAAACTTGGTTACGAACCGGAGAGCTGTCCGGTAACAGAGGATTATGGTGAACGTGTGCTCAGAATGCCTCTTTATGCAGATATGACGAAAGAAGAAGTGTATAAGGTCATCGAGCTGGTAAGAGATATTCTTACTAAGTAATACGAATTTTACTCATAAGGGAGATTCAACATGGTCAATTTAGGTATCATCGGATGTGCAGAGATCGCTTTCCGCCGTTTTATGCCGGCGGCACTTCAGGTGGAGGGGCTTACGGTCAAAACTGTAGCCGAAGAATACGCACCTGAGAAACTCCAACTTTTCAAGGACGAATATGGCCTTGAGGGAGAAACCAGTTTTGAAAAACTGATTGCCCGTGATGATATTGATGCTCTCTATATTCCGCAGCCACCGGCGCTGCATTATAAGTGGGCAAAGCGGGCACTTGAAGCCGGCAAGCATGTTCTGGTCGAAAAGCCTTCTACGACGAATTTTACTGATACGACAGATTTGGTTGAGACGGCCCGCAAAGCAGGATTGGCTCTTCATGAGAACTATATGTTTGCATATCACTCGCAGATCAATGAAGTGAAGAAGTTGATCGATGCAGGTGAAGTTGGTGATGTTCGACTGATCACGGCTCAGTTTGGTTTCCCGATGCGTGCGCAGAATGATTTCCGTTATAACAAAGCTTTGGGTGGCGGTGCGCTTCTTGATGCCGGCGGATATACATTGAAACTTGCGACGATTCTCCTTGGTGAGGACATCAAGGTGGATGCAGCAAAACTGAATGACCTTGATGGTTTTGAGGTCGATATGTATGGCAGTGCGACCGTTTCTAATGGTAAGGGCGTTGTTTGTAATCTTGGTTTTGGTATGGATTGCGGATACCGCTGTTCATTGGAAGTCTGGGGCAGCAAGGGCCGCTTGATGACGAATCGAATCTTCACCGCACCGGAAACGCTTGAGCCGACAGTAATCATCGAAACAGGTGAGGGCAAGAAAGAGATTACTCTTGCCAAGGATATGCACTTTAAACATTCCATTGAACACTTTATTGCTGAGATTTCTTCTGAAGAAGAGAGAAATAAGGTGTACAATGCGATCCTTCTTCAGTCCAGACTTGTTGAAGATGTGCGAAGCATTTCTGAAAAATAAGAGAAGAGGTTTTCGATATGAGTCTTGCTTATGAGCTGATCAAGTCCTGGAAATGTAAGGAAGGCAACGTTACGTCTACGCAGACGATTCTCGATTGGGTAGACAAGAGAAATAAGACTCTCACGGTGGATATTGAGAAGAGAGCTTTTCCGAAGGAAGAAGATTCTTTCTGGTTTTTTGATCCGAAGGATGGTTTTATCCGCAACCGCAAGAACACGTTTTTCCAGCTTGCCGGGTTCCGTCAGATGGAGAATGGTCAGGTCGTTTGCGAGCAGCCTGTAATTATTCAGGATGAGATCGGTTATCTGGGTATTATCTGCAAGGTGATCGATGGAACTCTTAATTTCCTCATGCAGGCCAAGGTTGAGCCTGGAAACATCAATGTTATTCAGATTTCTCCAACTATTCAGGCAACGAAGAGCAATTTTACGCAGAGCCATGGTGGAAAAGCGCCGGCTTACCTTGACTTTTTTGCTCATGCAAGAGACTACGAAATCGTGGTTGATCAGATCCAGTCTGAGCAATCTTCTCGTTTCCTGAGAAAGAGAAACAGGAACATTTTGATTAATGTTGGCGACAGTGAAGTCGAAGTTTTGGACAGCCATAAGTGGATGACTCTTGGTCAGATCAAAGAACTGATGAAGATTGATAATCTTGTAAATATGGACTCCAGAACGGTTTTGTCCTGTATCCCATATTCCATCATGACGCTTGAAGATGGTGAATATGAGAAGATTGAAGAGCTTTTCGATGACAAGGCCCTTTTCCGGTCTATGTTTGAATCCGCAGAGAATGTTCTTCCGAAGATTTTCAATACGATTAACAATTATAAAATGTATAGTGACTTGAAGCATGAGCTGATACCTCTTTCCGAACTTTCCAACTGGGAGATCAATGAGAACGAGATCATCTGCAAGTCTCCCTATGATTTTAAAATCGTATACTGCCAGATCGAAATAGAGGGAAGAGAAGTCCGCTGCTGGGAACAGCCTCTTGTTGAGGCAATCGGCATGGCCGTATTTGGATTGTTTACAACCGTGAAAGATGGATGCCGCTATTTTCTTGTAAAGGCAAAGCCGGAAGTCGGCTGTTTTGACGGAATCGAACTTGGACCTGTCGTTCAGATGGAACCGTCTAATCCAGGAAACCACCTTGATTCCGTAGAGACACTCTTTATGGAGAAACTTGGTAAAGGAGAAGGAGTATTGAAAGACGTGATCCTCTCCGAAGAAGGTGGACGCTTCTATCATGAACAGAATCGAAATGCGATAATTGAGATTGGACAAGACGAATTGTCTGATCTGCCAGAGGGGTATTTCTGGGTAAGGTTCTCAACACTGAATAAGATGGTACAGTTTAATAACTTCCTGAACATTCAACTGAGAAATCTAACATCACTTCTTGATATCTGATTATCAGCCCAGGGCGTGCTAAAGCGCTCTGGGTGTTTTGTTTATAGGAGGGTATTTGCAGAAAAGTTAATAAAAAATTTTATTATCTGGGTGTATTAGTCCTGAAGATTTTGTTAGAATATGAGTAGCCATAGAATAGGAGGGGTATCTATGTTCAAAAAAACATTTCCAAAGCATGTGTCAGCTTTGGTTGTTTCGATCAGTCTTCTTGCCGGTCCTTTTGCAATGTATGAAAAGGAGAGTTCTGTTCTTGATGAGGGAACGGAGACTTTTATTGGGGAATACATGGCGGCGGATAGCTCAACTGGTATTTGCCAATCTATTGAAGAAGCAGGAAAGTATTTGCGAGAGCACATGAAGAATCGTGAAACAACGATTGTTGTGCCAATCGATGGGTCTTTCTGCAACTATTCAGGTTTGTGCAAAGCGGTATTTGAAGAGGCTGTAAAGCATACTGGAGTTGGAAACGAGGGCGACTATCTCAGATGGCAGCATTCGTCTTATTCCGGATCCGCGAATACTCTCTTTTCAAACGGAAAACCATATGAGACAGACATGACTTTCAAAATCACTTACGTGACGAACAAGAGTCAGGAAGATGCTGTTGATACGAAGCTTGCAACAGTCATGCAGTCGTTGCAGCTCTCGAATAAGACAGACTATCAGAAAGTTCGCGCGATCTTCCACTGGATCTGCAATAATGTTAAGTATGACTATGATCTCGCAGGAAGTACTACATCTACGATCCAGCAATCCACATATGCGGCCTTGGTCAATGGAAAGGCTGTATGTCAGGGCTTTGCGACTCTGTTCTACAGAATGGCCCTGGAGGCTGGAATTGATTGCCGCTTCATCGTTGGTACAGTTCCGGATGGAAAACACGGTTGGAATATTGTCAAGCTTGATGGCAAGTATTATTACCTGGATGCAACCTGGGATTGTGAGAATGCACCGTACAATTTCCAGTATTACCTGAAGGGCAGTGATAACTTTAAGGATCATGTCTGGAATTCTGATTATAGTAATGAGTACAAGAAATATAATATTTCCACTACTGACTATAAATATGATGACAGCGATCTCACTGTAACAGGTGACAATGGTACAACCAAGTTTGCATATAGAGTAGCTACTAGAAAGCTGACCATTTCCGGCAGGGGAAAGATCCCGAGCCGCTCGGTAACCGGAAACATTTCTCTTTCACCTTGGAGCCAGATTGATGTTAAAACTGTTGAGATTCAAAAGGGTGTAGAGGGAATCGGACAATATGCATTCTTCAATAACAACACCATTACGAATGTCTCTATTCCGGAAACGGTAACTACTATTGAAAAAGGTGCCTTCTATCGTTGCGACAATCTGAAATCAATAGAGATTCCGTCTTCTGTCGCAACGATCGAAGAACTGTCTTTGGGTTATAGACTTGTAAATGGTAAGAATGTCAAGATCGATAATTTTACGATCAAGTGTGATAACGGTTCTGCAGCAGAAGAATATGCAGTCAAGTATCAGTTTAAAGTTGAGCGTCCGATCAATTCTTTGAGCAAGCCGACTATTACTGTAACGAACGGAACCGATGGAATCAATTTGAAGTGGAATAAGGTGACAAACGCTGCCGGATACGTGATCCTTCGATTCAAGACAGGTGAAAGCACATATTCTCAGCTGACGACCACAACAGAAACAAGTTATGTTGATAAGTCCGTTGCTTCTGGAACATACTATACATATAAAGTGTACGCATATCTCGGAAAACTTGAGAGTGATAAGAGTGAACCGGTTGGTATCCGATACCTGAGTATCCCTAAGATTTCCGGCTTGGTAATGGTAGATGGCGGTGTTCAGATTTCATATTCGAAGGTTACGGGCGCAGGTTGTTATAAAGTTTATCGCGCACCAAGTGGTTCTACATCCTGGACATTGCTCTCCACAAGAACAGATACAAGTTTTGTGGATAAAACTGTTGAGATTGGCAAAACATACCAGTACAAAGTTGTCGCAAGTAACGGTTCAACCGAGTGTGGTACCGTAACGCCGAAGACGATTACAATTACTCCGGCCAAGCCTTCGTCAATCGCTGTTTCTCCTGTTTCGCTTACCTCTATGAAGGTTTCCTGGGGAGCTTCGAAGAACATTACCGGATATGAGGTTTGGAAGTCCACTTCTGCAACTTCAGGCTTTGCTCTTGCAACGACACTTTCTTCCGCAAGTACAAGTGTGACGTTTAAATCTTTGGTACCGGGAACACGTTATTACTATAAGGTCAGAGCATATAAGACAGTAAACAATCAGAAACTCTATTCTGCTTATACTGCAGTGGAGAGTGCGATTGCTTCTCCGACGGCGCCGACCAATGTAAAAGCAACGGCAACCTCGCCTTCTACAGTAAGAATCAACTGGACAGCTCCTGCCGGTATGGATTTCGTACAGGTATGGCGTTCTTCCAAGGCAAATGCCGAGCAGAAGGATTATGTACTCCTTGGCACATACAAAGCAACAGATGGTCAGTCCATTTCTAAACTTCTGACACCTGGCCGCACATATTATTACAAGGTGAGAGGCTATGTCAAAGTGAGCAGCACCCGTAATATCTTCTCTGGTTACAGTACAGTCGTAAGTGCTAAACCAACTCTTGGCACGCCTTCGAACATGACAGCGACAGCTGTTTCCAGCAACATGATCGCTTTGAAGTGGACGGGCGTTTCCGGAACCAGCATTTTCTATGAAGTATGGAGAATGGATAAGCAGGGCGCAACACCTGGTGTTTGCCTGGGTCGTTATACAGATACGAATTCCTACAGTAAGCTTTTGAAGCCGGGAACGACGTACTATTATCGTGTAAGAGCTTACTATTACAATGCTACGACAAAGACTCGTACATATGGTTCGTACTGCGATATTGTTGCAGGAAAAACGAAGTCTTGATCTGCACTGGCTTTAGTGCTTCATCTTTAGTTCGATATACGAAAAGGGCTGTCTTCAAAGACAGCCCTTTTTGCATAGTATTGGTTTTTCCTTGATATTAGTCTCTTGGCAGAGAGACGAAGTGAACGACAGGTTCGCGCTCCGTGGAACGGAAGATGAAGTAGCCGGACCGTGTCGAACTATCCACTACATCGTGGTCAGGAAGTTCGATACGGTTCTCTTCAATGATTTCAATACGGTTATCCTGCTTAATGCTTTCCAGTACGTCTATATCTTTCTTTGTAAAGACGTAACGGATCGCGGCGGTATTGTGCGCTGTGATCTCTGAATCCGGTTTTTGTCCGAGTGCTACATCGATGACTGCTTTTACAAAGTCAACTCCCGTAGAAAGCTTGACCAAGGCACTGCCGATGCAATCACCACCCATACGGCCGCCAATCTCGATCAGGCGAAGTTCCCCTTTGGAGTTGATCTTGAATTCGGTATGGGATGCACCATACTGAATGCCTAAACTGTTGAGCGCGTGCTGGACCATGTCATATACCTTTGGAATGATTTCATTTCCAGCCTCAAAAGCAGGCTCAAGGTGAGCGGTCTCGATGAAGTTCGGTGATCCAGTTGTATATTTCTTTGTGATGGTCAGAATTTTGTGCACGCCTTTCCAGGAAATACTTTCCACACTGAATTCATCTCCATCTACAAATTCCTCGACTAAGGCGCGGCCATTAAAACTCTGCTCCTGCGCATTCTTGATCGCATCGAGTAGAAGCGCTGGATCCTGAACTTTTGTGATTCCGCGGCTCCCTGAACGGTCTTCCGGCTTTACGATGACCGGGTATTCAAAAGAAGCCGGGTCAATCAAATCTGCATTAATGACCTCGATGCTGAAAGGTGAAGGGTCGCCGTGCTCCTTGAAACACTCACGCATGAGGTGTTTGTTTGTGGAAACTTCTGTTGTAGCCATAGAGTTTCCCGTAAGCCCCATTTTTTCTGCCACATAATTTACTGTCAGCATGGCAGTATCGGAAGCGATGCTGCAAATGCCGTCAATGCCGATTTCCTGACACTTGGAAAGAATATTATCTCTTTCAATGATACTGATTGGATAAAAGAAGTCTGCTGCTGTTTCGCCGACATCGTTTGCCTTCCAGGCAAATACGTGTGTTTCGATACCCATTTCCTTGGCGCGCAGAATCAAAGGGAGTTGTAAATAGGAAGCGCCGATTATGGCTAATTTCTTAGACATGATTATCTCTCCTTCGGTAAAATCTATGTACATTTTAATCGTTTTTCTGTTATTGTAAACAGTAAATATCAAAAAGAGCGGTTATGCTGAAACAGATTTGGTATTAAGTCTTTGCAGTGCTTTTGGTTGACAAAAGCTCTTAAGAATGTGATTATAAATGTATATATTTTTTGGGGTGCATCTTTAAAATGAGTAATAAGAAATACTGGTTTATATCGCTGGCGACCGTCTCTGTGTTGTCTTTGATTTTGATATTGACTAAGGGTATTGTGTTAGAGACAGTGGATGACATGAATGTGATGTATTCCATTGCCGGTTATAAAACTGGGGCCCCGTTCTGGCAGCTCACATTCTATAATTGCCTTCTTGCCGGTTTTATAAGTTTTTTCTATAGAATCACCGGTGCTATCCAGTGGTATTCCGTTTTTATGTTTCTGGGTATTTATTTAAGTACAGTCGCGATCATGTATACTGTGCTTCGTGCCATGAAGTGTACAATGAAGAATCTCTGGATATGCATATTGATCATCTGTGGGCTTTACTGTACTTCTTTTATGTATGTTATGCAACGTATGCAGTTCACTACAACTGCAGGTATCTGCGGCGCGGCGGCCGTGTGCCTGATGTACCTTTACCTAACGGAGAGAAAAACCAGTGATCTTGTTATATCCTGCGTGTTTATTCTTGGTTCATTCTTGAGCCGTCGTATGGCCGGTATTTTCTGTATTGCGATTTGGCTGGGACTTTATGGCTGTTATTTCTTCCTGGAGATCCTCGGGAATGTTTCTAAGAAGAGAAAAATGCGTAAGGAAGCGGTCGAAGAAGCCGATTCTGTAGAGGATCTCACCGGAAAAACTGAGGAAGAACCCGGAGATGATACATGCCGGCAGGAGAAAAAAACTACAGGTAAGAGTATTATCCGTAGCGCCGCAATAATCGCGGTGGCACTTATCCTTGTGGGTGCTTGCCGTGTTGGAGATCTTTATGTAAAGAGAACAATGCTGAACAAGGATTACATGAGTTATGACGTGTATCGTGGGAAATACCAAGACTATAAGAAACCACCATTTAATGAAAATGTTGACCTGTACGCTTCTGTCGGATGGGATGGTACGCTGTATAACTGTATTGCTAATCTGATCTATATTGATGAGAAAATCAATAAAGAGAATCTAAAAGCGCTGGTGGAGTCACCTCAGTTTAATCCCCAGTATACTTTGCGTGAAGGTGTCATGACGTTCTCAGAGCTCATGAATGAAGAGCCATCTGCCCAGATCGCAGTTGTAGTCATGGTCTTTTTCGCTGTCCTTGCTTTTGTGTTTGCTTTACACAAGAAAGACTATATGAGTATTTTTCTGATCATCTACGCGCTTTGTGCATGGTTTGTTTTTGTTGCATATCTTTCTTATGAGGGGCGTTTGCCGCTACGTGTCCTTCTTTTGGTTACGTTGCCTTGCTTGTCTTTGACCTGCCATATCGCTCTGAAGAGTGCCGATTTTTCAAAAGCAGAAATGCATCTTTCTGCGGCTGTTATCCTTCCGATGCTGATTGCATTGAGTTTTCCTTCTCTTGAAAATGTCTATGTGCGCCTTAGACAGAAGGACAAGTACTCTCAGAGGATCATGTTTGCATTTGAAGAGTATGTTATGAACCACCCCGAAAATGTCTATGTTCATGACTATACTATCTGTAATTTCTATAATTCTTATTCAGCATTCCATACATACACAGACAAAAAACCAACCAATGCGATCGTTTCCGGTGGAAGTTATACATATACTGCCTGTTATTACGAGCAGTTACGTGTGAATGGTTTGTCTAAATTGACAGGTGAAACTTTCTTCGAAGATAATGTATACTTTGTATGTGATTTGAATCGCCGTCCTGAACCGACTGTTGTTCTGGATTATCTCCGTGCCCGTTACGATGGGGTGAGCTATGAACTGGTTGAGAAGGTAGCAGATGGCGATGTTGGCATCTTTAAGTTTACGAAGAGATATTGATAAGGGTAAGAAACAAAAATGAGAGAAGAGATTGAAAATCTGATCAGCATTATCATTCCGTGTTATGGAAGTGAGAAGACTGTTGCAGGTGTAATCGATGAGATTAACCAGCGCTTTTCCGAGCAGAATAAATATGATTATGAGGTCATCGCCGTAAATGACGGTTCACCGGATAATGTAATTGCTACTTTGGAAGAGTGTGCAGCGAAAAACGATAAAGTGAAGGTTGTAGATCTTGCAATCAACAGTGGAAAGCATCATGCTATACTTGCCGGTTATTCTTTTGTTCGTGGACAGATAGCGATTACTGTTGACGATGACGGCCAGTGCCCGCTTGATCGTATTTGGGATCTGGTTGCACCGCTTGAGAATGGATATGATATGTCCATGGCAAAGTATGCTTCAAAGAAAGAAAGCACATTAAAGAAAATGGGCAGCAAGGTGAACAGCCGTATGTCACGTTGGCTCCTTAACAAGCCAAAGGGTGTTGTGTTTACGAATTTTATTGCAAGAAAACGCTTTGTTGTTGATGCAATGAGTAACTATCATATGCCATATGCATATCTGGAAGGCCTTTCGCTAAAGACAACGCGGAACATTGCGTTGGTCGACATGGATGAGAGAAAGAGAGTTGCGGGCAAGTCTGGTTATACATTTGCCAAGTCCTTCAAACTCATGATGAATGGATATACGGCTTTTTCTCCGAAGCCGCTTCGTATTTCTGCCGGAATCGGTGGATTCTTGAGCTTTACCGGCGCAATCTATATGATCGTTTCTTTGATTTTGAAACTTTGCAGTGTTTGCTTTGACTTTAAGTATCATCTTCTGATTGCAATCCTTTTATTTCTCGTAGGTTTGATTCTTCTGTCGCTTGGCCTTGTAGGTGAGTATGTAGGCCGTATTTTCGTTGCGCAGAATAATGCTAACCAGTTCGTAGTGCGCAAAACGATCAATATCAATAAGTGACGCAGGACGATGTTTTCTCGCGTGGGAAGGAACGTTTAATGAGTCTGGACTATAGTAAACAAAAGCTTCTTGTTGTTGGTGCAGGTATCGGTCAGATGCCGCTTATCCATAAAGCTATGGCGAAGGGTATCCATGTTACCGTAGTAACGGTAAAAGGCGATTATCCTGCCATTGAAGTTGCTGATGACTGCTGGTTTATAGACATATACGATAGGGACGCGATTGTAGAAAAGGCTAGAGAAGAGGGAATTACTGCCGTCATTTCCGATCAGAATGATCTCATGATGCCGACTGTGGCATATATAGCGGAAAAACTTGGTCTTCCAGGAAACCGTTTTGATCAGGTTATGTCCTACTGTGATAAGAATACTTATCGCGACAATTGCGATAAACTGGGTAATCCTGTTCCCAAACATATTGCTGTCTTTGATGAGAATATGGATCTTGGCAGTATTGAATTTCCTCTGCCGTGGATCGTGAAACCGTCTGATTCCCAATCCAGTATCGGCGTGAAGCGTGTCGATGATCTGGAAAGTGCTAAAGAAGCGATACGCTTTGCTTTGGCTAAGTCAAAGACGCACAGCGCTATTGTAGAAGAGTTTTTCAAAGGAAAAGAAATCGTTTGTGAGGGCTTTATTGTAGATGGAAAGTATCATCTGCTTTCGTTTGCAGACAGAAAGTACTTTGATCGGGATGATGTGCTGATTCCGTGTCAGACGCTTTTCCCGTCCAATATTACGAAGACTTTGCTTGACCAGGTCGTTTCTTGCGAAGAGAAAATGGCAGATTATATTCATCCTTCTTTTGCTATCGTACATTCTGAGTACTTGATCAACGAGGAAACGGATGAGATCCGCGTCGTGGAGAGTGCGCTTCGTGGCGGCGGCGTATATATTTCCTCGCATCTGATCCCTTTGGCGACCGGATTGGATATCAATGAACTTGTTTTAAGCCTAGCTTTGGGAGAAGATGTGGATCATGAGGCTTTCTTTGCTTCGAAACAGCAGAAGGCTTCTGGTTATGTATGTTTCTATCTGCCGGAAGGGACGATCACAAAGATTTCCGGTGTAGAAGAGGTAACTGCGCTGCCATATGTGAAAATGGTAGCTCTTGTAAATATTAAAGTGGGTCTTGAGACAGAACCTATGACTTTCAAGGGTTCTCGCAAGGGCCCGCTTCTGGTTTGCGGCGAGGATCGGGAGGATCTTGAGAAGAAAATCCTTCAGATTCAGGATATGCTGAAAATTGAGGTGACTGCACCAGACGGAAGCATCAAAGGCATTATCTGGCAGTGATGTCTGTCTGGAAGTGATGCGGCGGGCTGGGGCTTTTGGAGTGCAAAAGCAATATGGACCAGAAAATGAAAAAGCGGATAATACTGGCGATATCTCTATTTCATGTAGGATTTCTGGTATTGTGTCTGCTTTTTTTTCATCCTCACTTTGAGACTAATGATGATTTTGGTATAGCCTCGATTGTTTCTGGTCTGCATGGAAGCCCGGATTCGCATCTGGTGTATTTTAACGCAATTCTCGGACTTTTTCTGAAACAGTTGTATGTGATAAGCTCCTCGGTAAACTGGTTTACCTTATTTCAGTATATGGTTATGCTTGCTTCCGCAGAAGTGATCACATTAGTGTTGATCAGCTGGAAAGACCGTATCGGGTATGTTTTAGATGCTGCATTTGTCGTCTTTTTCCTATATGATGCTTACGTCAATGTGCAGTTTACAAAGACGGCTGGCATGGCGATAGCGGCAGGATATCTTCTTATCTGGTTTGCCTTCTTCAAGAAAAAGAAGCCACTATGGTTTCTTCCTGGTATTTTCCTGGCGCTTCTTGGAAGTATGATCCGTTTCAATGTTTTCTGGATTGGTTTGGCAGTATTTGCTGCTTTTATGTGTCTGGAAGTGCTTTTGGAGTGGAAAAAACGAAAAAAAGAAAAGTTCTGGGGAAGGAACCATTTGTTTTTATTTGCTTCTTTAATTGTCACTTGTTTAGCTGTATTGGGGGCGCGTTTCTTTGACTCTGCTTATTACAACAGTGATGCGGACTGGAAATACTATCGCGAGTACAACAATGCTCGGGCAACGGTGACGGATTCTGCTCTTCCGGCATATAACGACAAAAAGGAAGAATATAAGGCGATCGGGGTCAGCGAGAATGACCGCTATCTCTATTCACACTGGACATTTGATGACCCGGAGCTTTTTACAATGGAGAAGATGGAAAAACTTGCTTCTCTAAAAGAACCTGTGAGAGCAGGGGATGTCGTCCGAATCATCTGGAAAGAGGCAATCACGACTCATCTTTCGTACTCGTTTGTCATTCCTTTTCTCGCTGTTGGTGCATATTTAATATATCTGAAGCGCAGGAATGTTCTTTATCTGATCCTTTCGGTGTTGGAAATCCTTGTCTTTACGATCGTTTTTATTTTTATGCGACGTTACCTGCAGTACCGTGTGGACTTTGTGATCTATATGTTTTCATTTTTGAGCCTTGCCATCGTGGCACTTTGCAAATCTCCCGATTATGATGAAGGGAAGAAGCCGTCTTTCATTATTCTCCTTTCTGTTATAGTTTTGTTTGGAAATGCCGCTTCTTTTTCGCAGGATCTTGCCAATAAGAAAGCGAACCTGTCCAAAGAGACGTCTCAAAAGACGATTGCTGCCTATGATGCGATTTTCCAGGATCAATCCCATCTTTATCTTCTGGAAACGTTCTGTGACCGTTCTTCGTACATTTATGATATGTTTGGTGCATATCCTGAGGGGTACTATGCCAATGTTTACCATCTCGGCGGTTGGGAAACGCAAACTCCGGTTACAAAAGCGAAACTTATCCGATTTGGCATAGTGAATCCTTTCCGTGATGCAGTCAACAACGAAAATGTATATTTTATCTCCAGTAAATTCTATATGGATAAGATACTGGCATATATTCAGGAACACTATGCTCCAGAGGCTGGTTATACGCAGGTCGGTCAGGTCGGGGAGTACTATTTATATACGGTAACAACCTGATACTTTGCAAATCAAAGTGAAGTGTGCAGACCACATAAATAATCCTAAGAGCTTTTCTGTTTTATGGACAATCTGCGTGAATGGGGTGGGTTGATTTATTCTGATGTAAAGTGATAGAATACTCTTATCATTGCTTAGAGTATGCATATGGGCTGCTTTTGGGGTGAGCATTTTTTTTGATTGGAAGAGGATCGTATGAGTGAAGATATTTTGGTTGTGAAACCGTCGTTGCCACCGTATGAAGAATACATAGAAGAAATTAAAGACATTTGGGACACTGGGATTATGACACATACAGGCCCAAAGCATGTCGAGTTACAAGCAAAGTTAGAGAAATACCTCGAAGTTGACCATGTTGAGTTATTTGCTAATGGTCATCTTGCGATGGAACTGGGTTTGAATGCTTTTGGATTTAAACCGGGAAGTGAAGTCATTACAACTCCTTTCACGTTTGCTTCTACGACACAGGCCATTCTTCGTAATGGACTTGTTCCTGTTTTCTGTGACATCCGTGAAGACGATTTCACGATTGATGTAGATAAGATCGAGGAATTGATCAACTACCGGACGGTAGCGATCCTTCCTGTACATGTATACGGAAACATCTGTGATGTGAAGAAGATCCAGGAGATTGCTGACAAGCATGGCTTGAAGGTCCTTTATGATGGTGCTCATGCTTTCGCCGAGAAATACGATGGCGTGAATGTATCCAATTTTGGTGATATGACCATGTTCTCGTTCCATGCGACGAAAGTCTTCAATACTGTTGAGGGCGGTTGCCTGACTTTCAAGGATGAGAGTTACAAGCAGAAATTGATCGGTCTTCGCCAGTTTGGTCAAATCATTCATACCGACAGTGTTCCATATATCGGTACGAATGCTAAACTGACTGAGATCCATGCTGCAATGGGACTTTGTAATCTTCGCCATGTTGATGAGTATCTTGAGAAGAGAAAGGAAGTCGTGAATTGCTACCGTAAGATGCTTTCTGACACGAAGGGTATCCGTCTTTCTATTATTCAGGAGAACGTTTCAGCAAATTATGCATATTTCCCGATCGTAGTCGAAGAAGCGGAGACAGGCGTAACTCGTGAGATGGTCGAGCAGGCACTTCTGAAGGAAGGAATCTTCAGCCGTCGCTATTTCTATCCGTTAACATGCGATTTTGAGTGCTGTGCTGCTTCTAGAGTTCATATTGATGTTCCGGTAGCAAGACATGCTTCTGAACGTGTTCTGGCATTGCCTTGTTATTCTGATCTCAAAGTATCGGATGTTGAGCGTATTTGCAACGTTATCTTAAATACAGTAAAGAAGAACGGTTAAGCGGCGAAGTTCTTTGTTGCTTTTCGGGAGAGTAAAATGAAAAAGTTTTCTATTGTTTTGCCGATCTATAAGAACGAAGAGAATCTTCCTATTACGGTTCCTTATATCTTGGACAACTTGAAGTTGTTTCCTGAGTACGAGACAGAAATCATCATGGTATGTGATGGTTCTCCGGATAAGTCGTATGAGGTAATGAAACAGTTTCAGAGTCAGCATCCTGATATCATCAAAATTGCCAAGTTTGTTCGCAATAAGGGTCAGCGTGCGGCGGTGAACTGTGGTTTTACCATGGCCAGTGGTGATGTGATCGGTGTCATTTCGGCTGATCTTCAGGATCCTTTCGAGAAATTTGTGGATATGCTTAAGCTGTATGAACAAGGCGAAAAACTTGTCATCGGCTATCGTGAAGATCGTGAAGATAAGGGACTTGGCTCTCTTTTCTCGGTCATCATGCATAAGTTTATCAATAAGCATGTGAATAAGCAGTACCCGGCGGGGGGCTTTGATTTCTATGTAGTTGACAGAACCATCGCAGAAGCGTTTACCAAATCCGATTCGGATAATAATTCGATGCAGCTCCTTTTACTCGAACTGGCAGGACATGCTGCACAGATTGGTGTAACGCGTAAGAAGAGAGAAGTAGGTTCATCAGGCTGGTCACTTTCCAAGCGAATCGACCAGGTTCTGAATATCGTAACGGTATATTCAGACTATCCGTTTAGAAAGTTCCTCAGTTTTGGTATTTTCAGTGGTTTTGTATCATTGGTATTCCTGGTTCTTTCTTTGGTCTTTTATTCCAGTGATTTTCAGTTGTCTATCTATATGCTTCTGTTTTTTATTTTGTTTTTCCTTTCCGCAATTGTTCTTGGTTGCGCCGCAATGCTTGGCCTCTACCAGTACAAAGCTATGCGAAATGAACAGAGAAACCCGCGCTATATCGTAGATGAGAGAATTCCGGGAGAGAAAGACGAGTGATGCCGCAGTTACGGTTGAATAAGAGAAATATATATCTTCGATATACTATTGCTTTTGCAGTCTTTTGTCTTTGTGTTCTCTTTCCGTTTATTTTGTTTGGAAAATCTTTCTTGTGGTCCAGCGATGGTATGGCGCAGCACTATCCGACGCTTCTTTATTCGCGCACATGGATCCAGGAAGTGTTTTCCAATCTTTTTTCCGGAACAACAGGAAGCAAGATCCCAAACTGGAATCTCCAACTTGGATATGGTCAGGATGTAATCGGAAATGTAATCAATTTTCGTCCGTTCAATTTCCTGTGGGTGCTCTTTCCGCGTTGCTCCGTGGACCTGTATCTGGTGCTTCGTACCGTCATCAGTCTGTATCTTTGTGGAATTGCATTTATCAAGTTTATTAAGTCTAAAGTAGAAGATCATACTTCGATTCTGTTTGCTACCATGACTTATGTATTCAGCGGCTTCTCGCTGTTCTTTCTTGCAAGACACACGTTTTTTCTTGAAATGATGTTTTATCTTCCGCTGCTCTTTGTAGGCGTGGAGACGATTTTTAGAAAAAAGTTCTCGCTGATGTTCATTCTCATGATCTATTTCAGCAGTCTCAGCTATTTCTATTTCCTTTACATGGTTACGCTTCCTACAGTGGTTTACGCAGCATTCTACTATTTTGAAGCGGTAGAAAAAGAAAAGAGATCAGTACTGCATTTCCTTTCCATCGTCGGTATTTTTGCAGTGCAATTCCTGATCGGTATTCTGGCAGCTGCTTTTGCATTATTGCCGACAGTCTTCCGCATATTGGATAGTTCCCGTGGCGGAGGAGTTGAGAGTGACAGTGTACTTCACTGGAACATGAATGTATATGAAAACTTGATCAAGGGCATGGTGGATACGAATCAATTTGGTATATACGGTCATGTTGCAATGTCCGGTCTTGCTGTGTTCCTGATTGCATATGCTACATCAGCTTCGAAAAAGAGTAAGAGCATGAGAAATGATCTGTGGCAGCTCTTGATTTATGCGCTTACATTGTCAATTCCGTTGTTGACGATGGTATTCAATGGATTGGGCGGGAAAACCTTCAGATGGTGTTTTGTATTCTCGTTCTGGGTTTCCGTAGTTGTTGCCAAGCATTTTAAATGCATATTTAAGCCTAATGTCCGTTCGCTGATCCGTGCCAGCATTATAACAGCATCATATGCACTCCTTTATATCCTTGTTGTTGAATTCCGTCATGGAAAAGTCGGAACAGGATTGGGCTTTGTTCTTTTCTATTTGACGGCGGTTCTTGCTTTTGCATATTGCTATTCAATGAAAAAGGATCAAGAAGTGGCAGCCAGAATGAGAAAGAGATTTTCGGTGTTCATGATGGCAATACTGTGCCTTGAACTTTCCATTAAGTCTTTTGAAATGTATTCTCCCTATGGTCAGGGATATATTTCTTCGTATGCTGATTATGGGAAGATTGAAGAAGCTGGCCGCGACAATCCGACGATGGCTCTGGATATGGTGCAGGATGACTCGATCTATCGTGTTGATGCCAATGTGGCCGAGGTCGTCAGTAAGTATTTGGAATGTAACTATGGCCTTCGTAACAACGTAAATGGTATCAGCAGCTACTATGGTTTTTCTGATAAAAGTATCTGCAATTATTCTCTTGAACTGGGTAACTCAACGCAGAATATCCCGTTCCTTATGTTAGGGTTTGCACAGAGAACGATTTTGAATGAACTTGCTTCCGTCAAGTATTATGCGACGTTCGAGGGTGAAGATCCGAAAGTACCTTATGGCTATTCGCTTGTTGGTTCAAGAGAAAGAACGCTTTCGGACGGTACTTTGGTCACGGAATCGTTGTATCAGAATGATTATGCACTTCCGCTCATGTACGTTTATGATTCTGTGATCCCCAAGCAAGATTATGATAAGCTTCCTGTCAATCAGAAGGAGCAGGCACTTCTGCAGGCTGCTGTTACGGATGCAGATCTTGGATTCCCGACAAAGAAGGTCGTATCGTCCGATACAAACCTCTATACAAACCAGGAATTCCGCGATTTGTTGACTGCGCTTGCTGAAGAGAATCCTGCTTTGGAATTGAAAGACGATGGTCTGCTTGTGAAAAAAGCCGGAAGTACAGTTGTCGTTCCTTTGGCAAAAGGACTTTCGGGTGAGCTTTATGTCTTGTTCTCGGACTTGGAGTTTGAGTCCTTGAATATGTATGAACTTAATGAGCAGGAGTTTACAAACCGCTATGAAGAGGTAAAGAATGCTATGGCGGCCAGTGCATGGACGCCGGATGATTCTGCTACTGTGTCTGCCAGCTTTGGAACAAGAAGTGATGTTGTTTCCCTTTATAACAAGACATATCAGTATGCATTCGGAAAGAGAGAGGCGGCACTGAATCTTGGTATGGTGGATGTTCCACAGAAGATCACGCTCCGTTTTTCAAAGACAGGTATGTATCGTTTCTCCGACATGCAGATCGTGGTTCGTGATATGGAACGTTATGAGAGCGATGTGAAGAAGCTTCTTTCTGCAGAAATTACAGACATTTGTGTTGAAACGGATGTGATCAAAGGAACGATTTCGAGTGATCAAGATAAGATCGTATGTATTTCTGTACCATATGCGAAGGGATGGACAGCATATGTAAACAATGTACAGGTTCCGGTCTATGCTGGAAGTGGTCTGAATATGCTGATTCCAGTAAAAGCAGGTGTGAATGAGATCCGATTGGCATATTCGACGCCAGGTTTCCGTCTGGGATCGATCATTTCTTTTGTTACGACTGTCTTGTTTGTTGCTGGTTATATCTTTGTGATCATTCTCAGAAGACAGATGAGAAAGAAGAATAAAGAGAAAGATCCGGATGATGAGGAAACCCAGAGCAAGAAGAAAGATGTTGATAAATCCAAAGAAAGAACAAAGAAGGATCAGCCTTCTGAGCCGGAACGACCGAAAGAAAATCCATATCCGGGAATAAAGCGAGTATAAGGAAGAGTAGTGAAAAGAGAAGTACATGAGTGAGAAGCGTATGAAAAACAAGAACAGAATCATTCTCATTGGTATCGCCGCTGTTTTGCTGGTGGCACTGGTGGTTGTGTATTTTGCGGTCTTCAGAAAGAAGGCGAAAGTGGCTTTCACGGAAATTACGGAACAGATCAATACTGACCTGATGGCACCGAAAGTTCTCTCTATTGTGCCTATTACCAATACTTCGCTTCTTGTTGAGTGGGAGAATGTGGAACAGGCGGATGGATACCAGCTTTACCTGATGGATGATACGACTGGAAGCTACCGTTTCATCGGAGATATCCATGAAAACCGGAAACTGTGTCTGGTTGAGGGAGATGATTTCAAGTTTAAAGTCCGTGCGTACTATGTTTTCGGAAATGTACGATACATAAGCGAATTCGGTGAAGAAAACAAAATCGAGAATGTGACAAAGTTTATCACCGGGTTGGAGTATGAGGTTTTATCCGAGAATTCGATTTTTCTCAAATGGAATAAGGTTTCAGAAGCAACTGGATATCAGGTGTATCGTTGCCCAACGATCGATGGAGAATACGTTCTTCTTGATGCGGTGAAGAAGAATAGCCGCACCTGCAGTGCTTTGACCGAAGGAAAAGTCTACTATTTCAAAGTCAGATCTTTCTTTGAAGATGGTGATGATATTACATATGGAGATTTCAGTGTTCCGATTCGCGCAGTTGCGAGTCATTACAGTATCGTATCAAGTGAGGAAAGCAAATGAGTAAATGTCTTGCTATTTATGGTGCAAGTGGAGGTGCCAAAGAAACCTTTCAAGTAGTCAACGATATCCAGAAGAATTCCCCAAGATGGTCTGATGTCGTCTTTATTGATGATACGGTTCCGGCAGGAGAATTTAAAGGACACAAGATGATGCCGTATGTGGAGTTTAAGAAGTGTTATTCTCCTGAAACAGCAGAGTTTCATGTGGCTTTAGGTGAAGTGGAGCACAAGAAGATGCTCTCACTTCGTGTGATGGAAGACGGGTTCGCACTTGCTTCTTTGATTCATCCGGATGCAATCATCGATGAAGGAGCTACATTGGGCAAAGGGGTGCAGGTGAAGATGGGAGCACATATTTCTTCCGGAGTTGTTTTGGGCGATGGAACATGGGTTCAGGCTTTTGCAACAATTCGTGAAGGAACAACAGTTGGCGCTTATTCTCAAATCTCGGCAAAAGTTTCGATTGGAAAGGACTGCCAGATTGGAAACACAGCGTTTGTCGGTATGCATGCTACCGTATACGACGGCGTTAAGATAGGAGATAGTGCTATAATTGCAATGGGCGCGACAGCAGTGGATGATGTTGCAGTTGAAGCGGTCTGTGTTGGAAATCCCGGCCGTATCATGATGAAAAACACGACTCATAGAGTTTTTGGAGGTTGATGTTTAGATGGATTTGGTAATCATCGCGAAAGATTATTCAGGGAAAAATGTGAAACTGTTAGCGGAGAAGATCGGAAAATGGAACAACATCAGTGTTGTTGAAAGCAGTTCTGATGATTCCGTGCAGATTTCTGACGAGTGTGAGTTTGTCATCGCTTCTGTTGACCCGAAGGTAAGAGAAGAAGAATTTACAGCACTGAAGGAAAAGAATGCGAAGTTGGCTGTTTTAGTCCATCCCCAGTCCTATGTGAATCCGGCAACCCAGATTGGTGAAGGCTGCATAGTTATGCAGGGCGTGATCGTATATGATGATTCTACTTTGTGCGACAATGTTTTGTTGATGGAGTATTCTTCTGTCTCCCACGATTCGATAGTTGGAAGTCATGCAGTCTTGATGGAGAAAGTTACTGTTGCTGGTCATGGCCATGTTGGAAAAGGCGCTCTGCTTTCCGCGAACACGGTAGTAAAAGAGACGGTGAAGATCTTAGATGGCGCAGTTTGTGAGCCCGGTTCCGTCGTGATGTCTGATGTTGCAGAAGATACGATCGTTGCGGGCAATCCTGCCAGAATCAAGCGCCATTAAAAGATATCAAATGCTATTGCTTGAATATCAAAATTCATTATAGTAGAATGGCAAAAGCAGTTATGTACGCATAGCAAAGGCTTAATCGCATTTGAAGTTTCGCTTTTTATATGATTAGCGAATGAGTAATAAAGGAGATAATGACAATGGAGAATTTGGAAAAGTATAATGCAATCTTTATGGATACATTTGCTGTGGATGAAGCCGATCTGAATGAAGATTTTACAAGTGCCAATGTTGAGGCTTGGGATTCTGTCGGACATATGAATCTGATTTCTTATTTGGAAGAAGAGTTCGATATCATGATGGAAAGTGATGATATTGTTGATCTTCAGTCTTATGAAGCAGGAAAAGAGATCCTGGCTAAATACGGTATCGAGTTCTGATCATGGTACAGTTTTCTGATGCAAGTTATCAGGACATCGTTCTGAGAAATATCCAGGCGGATGCTGAGTCTTTGAAAGATGGTTCTCTTAAAGAGGCCATCTTTTCTGCGCCTGCAGGAACAACAAATATCCGTGCTAAGGTGCCGGCTTTGACAGATTTTCAGTTGTTTCTTGAAAAGGACTGTGGTTTCTTTCATGCGGACAGAATGCTGAAGTGTACCATTAACTTGAAGCGTTTGAAAATTGACCTGGACAAGAATATCCGTCTTGAAGTGAAGCAAACGAGAGATTTTAAAGAGGATATCAGAAGGATCGCACTTAAGTCTTTCCCGGTGGACCGGCGTTTTAATGTAGATGTTGAGTTGAACTCTGAAACGGCTGGAAAAATCATAAATACATGGGTGGATGAGATCGATGAGTGCTATGTCTGCTTCTATAAGGATATCCCGGTAGGTTTTGCACAGGTAGTTGTTTCTGAACCTGGAGTAGGAGAAATCAAGCTTGCAGCGGTGGATGCGGATTATCGTATGACCGGAGCTGCCGTTTCGCTTTATTCCTACGCTATAAAGGCAGCTTCGCAAATGGAGGGTGTCAATAAACTGGTCGGATGGATCTCTTCTGTAAACTGTGCAGTCATGAATCTTTATGCCTCCTTAGGCGCTTCTTTTTCCGATCCGGAAGATATCTTTGTAAAAGAGTGTAAATAAGTTATAATAATCTCAATTCGTGATACGAGAGGGGTGCGGCTATGTTTTTCGAGAATCTGGAAAGATTTGGCGAGAATGTTGCTATTATTGAAAACGGGGAAAAGGTTACTTATTCCCAACTACAGAAATCCGTAAAGGATCTGAGTGGTCTCTATCCTGAGAGAAATCTTGCTTTCCTGGTTTGCAGCAATTCTACTGAGTCAGTAGAAATTTATCTGTCTTTGCTTCAGGCAAGGATCCCGGTTGCTTTGATCAATGGTCACCTTGACCAGGAGCATTTCCAGGCACTTCTTGAAACCTATCACCCTTATTATCTGTGGTCCCCGAAGGATTACAGTGCTTTTGAAGAAGCTTCTGAATATGGAAAATACCGGTTGTCGATTTTTGAAGAAAACCGTGAAGGTGGGGAGAAGATCTCTTCCGATCTTGGCGTGCTTCTTACGACTTCAGGTAGTACGGGAAGCCCGAAACTGGTCCGTCAGTCATATAAGAATATTCAGGCGAATACATCATCTATCGTGGAGTATCTTGGAATCACGTCTTCAGATGTAGCGATCACGACACTTCCGATGCATTATACATACGGTCTTTCTGTGTTGCAGACACATATCGCTGCAGGTGCATCGATCGTTATGACCGAAGACAGCATCATGCAGCCGACTTTCTGGAAGCAGCTTGCAGATCATCATGTAACGACTTTTGCCGGCGTGCCTTATACTTATGAAATGCTGAAGAAGCTCCGTTTCTTGAGAAGAGACGTCAGCTCGCTTCGTTATCTTACCCAGGCTGGCGGAAAGCTTGGCAAGGATCTCCATTATGAAATGGCGACTTCCTGCAAAGAGAAGGGTATCGATTTCATTGTTATGTATGGTCAGACTGAGGCAACGGCCAGAATGTCTTATGTACCGGCTGAATCTGCAGTCGAAAAGGCTGGCAGTATCGGTATTGCGATCCCAGGAGGAAAACTCTGGGTCATCGATGTGGATGGAAATGTGATCGAGACACCGAATACTCCTGGTGAGCTTTTGTATCAGGGTGAAAATGTCACGATGGGATATGCAACCTGCAAGGAAGATCTCGAAAAGGGCTATGAACAGGGTGATATCCTTCATACCGGGGACGTCGCTCAGTTCGATGAGGATGGATTTTTCTATGTTGTCGGTCGTCTGAAGAGATTCCTGAAGCTCTATGGAAACCGTGTCAATCTTGATGAAGTGGAAGGTATCCTGAAGCACGAGGGAATTGAGTGTGTGATCACAGGTATTGATGATAACATGAAGATCTGCCTGCTTAACGAAGCGGATAAAGAAAAGACGAATGCGATTATCACCGGAAGCACAACGATTCCAAGGTTTGCTTATAAGGTCTATGTTATTGACGAGATTCCGAGAAATGATTCCGGCAAGATCCAGTACAATGTATTGAATGAGATGCTGGAAGAGAAGAAGTAATTCCATATAAGGAGATCTTCACGTGGGAAAGACCAAGGTGTTTGCACTCCCGAACGCTGGAGGAACGGGCAAGCTGTTTCAGCAGTTGAAGAGTGTTCTGCTTCAAAAAGACATCAAGCTGTTCGATATGGATTATGCACACCATGGTGTACGTGGAAAAGACCCACGCTACAGTTCATTTTCCGAAATGTCTGATGATATGGCAGAGAGAATACTCTCTGAAATTGAAGAGGATGAGGATATCGTTCTTTTCGGGTATAGTATGGGCGCACTTGTTTCCTATGATATTTTGAGCCGTTGCTGGAAAGATGATCCAACTGTCAAGATCAAGCATGTATTTCTTGCTGCACATGAGCCGCCGCATATTGAGTTTACCGGTGCGAAATTCGCTGATTGTGATGAGAAAGAGTTTATTGACGGAATGTGTAAGATGGGAGGACTCGATGAGAGACTTCTTCAGAATCCACGGTTCCTTAAGATCTATATGGACCTGATTCGGGATGATTATCGTCTGATCAATGGTTATCAGTGGAATGGGGAGAAAGGTACGATCGCTTTTCCTACGACTGTTTTTTATTCTGAAGAGGACACTCCACATAAGAATATTTTACAATGGCGAGATTATGTTAAAGACAAGAGCGGTTTTCAAACATTCGCCTTTGATGGAGGGCATTTCTTTATAAAATCCCATGTAGAAGAAATCGCATATCACATTACGAATGCATGTCAAGATTGATATAAATCGCATATAAACGCATATATAAGTGCATTTATGACAATAAAGGGTTGACTATATGCGTCTTAAAGTGCGATAATTAGTTCATAAATTTTTATGTTGTTTGGAGGTATTTATGGCTATAGCTTCATTAATTTTAGGTATCGTATCTATTCTTTTGGGATTGATCTTCAGCGGTTGGGGCTGGATGGGTGCAATCTGCGGTATCGTAGGTATTATCCTTGCTGTACTTGGTAAGAAGAGTAACCCGGAGCAGAAGGGTCTCTGCACAGCTGGTTTGGTTCTTTCCATCATCGGTACTGCTCTCAGCGTAGTTCTCTGGATCGCTTGCATGGCTTGCGCAAAGGCTGTTAACGATGCTGCTGATTCCATTATCTCTGCTGCTAAATAATTTAGAAGTAAAGAACAGAGAAGGCTTCTGTTGAAAAAACAGAAGCCTTTTTTTCTTCTAAAAAAGAAAGGTCTTGTTTTTATCTATGCACATCTATATGCATCTCTTCGGATTATCGATCCCATCATATGGTCTTATGATCGTAATCGGAGCTTTTCTCGCAAATGTGATCGGTTACTTTCTGGTCAAAAAGGAAAAGAAGGATTTCGATGATTTCATTCTGGTTGAAGCCTACTGTATTCTTGGTGGTTTTATAGGTGCGAAGCTTCTGTATTTCATCGTTTCTTTTAATGATATTGAATGGAATCGCTTTTTTGAAAAAGAATACTTGGATATGATCATGCGAAGTGGTTTCGTTTTCTATGGTGGACTAATCGGAGGTATTGCTGCTGCACTTCTTTGCGGGAAACTGCATAAAATCGATATAAAGTGGTTTTTTACGCACTGCATTTTTCTGATTCCGATGATTCATGGCTTCGGGCGGGTTGGCTGTTTTATGGCCGGCTGCTGTTATGGTATTCCATATGATGGCCCTCTGGCAGTGGTGTTCCCTGAGGATTCCATGGCGATACACGGAGTCAAGCTTTTCCCGGTGCAGATCGTGGAAGCAGTCTTTTTGATCCTGATTTCATTGATCGTGCTTTATGTGACAGTAAAGATCAAATCTCGTTTTACTGTAGAAACATATCTCATCTTATATTCGATTCTTCGATTCTTCCTTGAGCATTATCGTTATGATGAAGCCCGTGGTAAGTTTCTTGGTATATCTACTTCACAATGGATCAGTATACCGCTCTTTTTAGGTTCACTGATCTCTATCATTTATCGTAAGAACCATGTCAAACAAGTTGAAGGAGGTGCTGATCATGCATCGTAAAAAATTCGATTCGTTGATTTTCTTTCTTGCCATAACCGTCTCCTGTAATATGCTGATTACTCCTGTTTCAGCATTGTCGCTTTCTTCGAATGCGAACTTGGAAGCAGTGACTGAAACTGACGATGAAGAAAGCGAGGATCCGGTTACACAATTTGTTGAAAGGCTTTATAATATCGCTCTCGACAGAAAGTCTGATGAAGGCGGATTGGAATTCTGGACAGGAAAACTCAAGGCGAAAGAGATGACAGGTGCGGATTGTGTCCGAGGCTTTCTTGTCGATACTCCTGAGTTTTCCAATCGGGCACTTTCTAACGAAGATGTAGTCGAGACATTGTACAATACGATCCTCGATCGTGAATCTGAGAAGGAAGGCAGGGAATACTGGATTGGAAGATTGGAAGATGGCACATCTATCCGGGAAGTAATCGAACTGTTTATTGATTCTCCAGAATGGTGTAATCTTTGTGCTTCCTATGGTATCCGCTCGGGTGCTGTAAACGGAAAGGCGACCAAACCTTCAGACGGTGCTAAAGCCATGGTTACGCATTTGTATTTATATGGCTTGAGAAAACCAATTGTAGAAGATGAGGTGGATGCTTTCAGCTTGAAGCTTACCAATCAGGAAATGACAGTGGCTGAACTGGCACGTGACTTTTTCCTGGGTAAGGATATTGCAGATCAGAATCTGAGCAATGAAGCTTTTGTTGGACGAATCTATGCGGCGTGCCTTTTCCGTTCTGCTGATGCAGATGGGAAGGCATACTGGGCTTCATTAATGGAGGACCCGGCTAATACGAGATATCAGATATTGGTATCTCTTCTAGAATCTCCTGAATTCATGGCGCTTTGTGAGAAATTCAATCTTGATGCGGGTTCGCTGGACCGTTCCGATGATCCTTTGGCGAAAAAATATGTTGAACCGGTGATTGAAGGCGGTGAGAGGTGGTATGACGGATTTGTGGATCCGCGTACTGTCCGGGCTGAGCTTATGCAGCACCCGGAAGATATTACGGTGCTTGTGAATAAGTACCATTCTGTTCCGCTTGATTATGTGCCGGAACTGGTTTATGTTGATCACTCGGATGGACAGCGGTTGCGTCCTGAGGCTGCTGAGGCGTGGGAGCAACTCTATCAGGCATGTAAAAGTGCCACCGGACAGAGCCTCTATATGATTTCCGGCTATAGAACAGAGGAGACGCAGAGAGCCAGCTTCTATCGTGCGATCGAGAGATATAATGTGCGCACCGCTTCCCGATTCTATGCATGGCCGGGAAGATCAGAGCATCCTTTAGGATTGGCGATTGATATCTGTACAACAAGTAACATGGATAAGCAAGTGTTCATCAATACCCGTGCCGGAGAATGGATGCTTGAACATGGTCATGAGTACGGCTTTATCTGGCGTTACCCGGATGGGTACAGCGATGTGACCGGTATTGCAAAAGAGGCCTGGCATTTCCGTTATGTTGGTGTTGATGTGGCAACAGATATGTATAATAAAGGCATAAAGACTCTGGAAGAGTATTATGGTGAAAGAGGATAAGAGCGCAAGCGCTTTTCGAGAAGAATAATTGAAAGAAAAAGGCGGATCCATTTTCAGGACCCGCCTTTTTGTGTGATTTACTATAATGAGATCATTCATTAACGATCTTCTCTCTGTTGAAGAGGTTGCTGATGATGGCAAGACAAAGGATACCAAAGACAAGGTTAATGCCACAGGTTACAAGGATCGCCTTCGTGTCAGGACCAATCAGAAGAATGTTTTTAATCAGGTATGTCGCGTTCCACATAGGAATCATGTAGTTGGTGAAACCAATCTCGGAAAGGAGCGCTTCCAGTGAAGCGTTGGAAGAAAACATCGAAGCGACGAAGAGGATCAAGACAGGGATGAGCGAGAGGGTCTGCGCTGTACGGGATGTCTTGGCCAATGTGGAAAGGATCAGCACGAGGGAGACCAGTGCAAAGGTTACGAAGATAACGATCAGGAATACGAGAATGTAGTCCGTGAATGTGTAAGATACCGAGCTCGCCATGTCGCCAAGCATTTTCTCAAATTGTTTCATGAGGTAGGCCAGACCGGCAAATGCAGAGATGGAACTGATACCGGCTGCAGTCATAACGGCAAGTGCTTTACCAATAGCAACGCTGCTTCTGGAAACCGGAGTAATCAGTACCGTGTTCAGGAAGTTGCTCTCTTTGTCGCCGGCGATAATGTTGCTGGCCAGGGTCATGATACCGTAGATGATCGTTACGAGAAGAAGACCCGGAACCATGCTGGCGATCATGTTTTTAATCTGATAATTTTCTTCGCCCAAGTCGTACTTGATGCTGGTATCGGCGTTGATCGTAAAGACTTCCGGACGAAGTGTGTCGAGAAGTGTGGAAACACTTTGACGGAGCTGGAGAGATTCCATGTTTGAGGAATTGTAATAGATCTCAATGTTGGAGATGTTCTTGCCTTCCGGATCGATTCTGAAATCCTTAGGGAAGATGATAAGCATTTCTGCGTCTTTGTTCTTGATATCGTTGATGCAGGTTTCTCTGTCCACTGCTTCATCTTTAAAACCGATTGCCTTCAAACCGGATGCAATCTCGGCCGGAGCATCGATGTAGTAGGCATTGTAGGTTTTGTCCTTCTTCTCGGCGTTGCTCGATGCACTCATGATAAATCCTTCCATAACCATGAAAAGGAACGGCACGAAGAGGCACATGAGGAGAATCGTCTTATCTTTGATGATCGATTTGATTTCTTTCTTATATACAGTTGAAATATCTCTAAACATAATCTGATTTTACCTTTTTCTTTCTTATTTGTTTTCTTTCTTTGCCTGATGCTCAGTATAGATGTCATAGAAAGCATCTTCGAGCGAACGGCCGTTCATAAGATTTGGGAGTGTGTCATTGACAACGATCTTTCCGTCTACGATCATGGCGGCACGGTCACAGATCTTTTCGACCAGATCAAACAGGTGGGTCGAGATGATCATGCATTTTCCTTCCGCTTTCATACGAAGAATGAAATCACGTACGTCGCGGGAAGCGATGATGTCGAGACCGTTTGTCGGTTCATCAAAGATGATGAATTCAGGGTCATGGATAACGGAAATGGCCAAAGAGACTTTCTGGCGCATACCTTGAGAAAGTTTGCTGATCTTATTATCGGCAAAAGATTCGATACCAAAAGTGGAGAAGAGCTCCTGTTTTCTCTTGGCGGCTACGTCCTTCGGAACATGATAAAGACCTGCAAAATAATCGAACATGTCATTTGCATTCGATTTCTTATCAAGCTGCAGATCTGTGGTCAGGAAAGCAAAGTGATTCTTGATTTCGATTGGATTCTCCTTAATGCTTTTACCATCGTAAAATACGTCACCATTGTCTGGCTTGATCAAGGTTGACAGCATACGCATGGTTGTCGTCTTTCCGGCACCGTTTGGACCGAGAAGTCCAAATACTTCTCCGGAGCGGGCAACAAAACTGATTCCGTCAACAGCAATCTTTTTTCTGGACGGCAGATCAAGTTTGCGGCGTTGCGCTTCACTGATCGTGAATGACTTTTTCAGATTCTTAGCTTCTAGTGTGTGCATAAAATAACCTCCAACGTTCTTTGTCGTACACCAGTTTATGTGATGAGAGTAAATATATCGTTAATCTGATCACGGTATTGATAAAGATTTGATTAAGATAGTTTCATTTATTTGAAATGTGTTTTCGAAAAAACATGCAATCAAATATCAACACTCTTACTGCTTACCGAAAAGTAATTATATCAATATTTCTGTATTTGCATACTAAATAGATATACCTATGTGTTAGAATCAAAGCATGAAAATGTCTTTGTGCGGAGGAGAGGCCTTATGAAGAAAATGGATCTTTCTCAGATACAGATAAAGGATTCACTTTGGAAGGATAAAATGCAGGCAAACGGCTTGTTCCTGGCCAATATGAATGTGGATCGTGTTTTAGCTGGTTTTAAGCGTACCTGCGGTATACCGACAGAAGCAGACCCGTATGGTGGCTGGGAAGACAGTCTGATCGCCGGTCACGGAGTCGGCCATTTCTTTTCCGCACTTGCAATGGAGATCTGTTCGCTTTCAGGAGAACTCCGTGAAGGCAATACAGATGTTTCATCTGCCTATTCCGAGGCGCTTTCTAAGGCCGAGGCAATCGTAGACGGGCTTCTTTTATGCCAGAAAACTGCCGGATCCGGATTCTTAAGTGCAGCAACTGTGCAGGATCCTGCTAATCCCGAGATTCAGTTCGATTCTTTGGAAGGAAAAGCCGATGCTCAGAACTGGGTACCATGGTATGCCTTGCATAAAGTTCTCCAAGGTCTTATTGACTTGTGGGTCTACGCGGATGTGAATGGGGCAAAAGATGCGGCAATCGCGCTGGGAGACTGGGTTTCGGATCGGGTTCTTCCGTGGAATGAGGCAATGAAGAAGAAAGTACTTGCGGTAGAGTATGGTGGAATGAACGACAGCCTGTATCAGCTTTACGCATTGACCGGTGAGGAGAAATACTATGCTTCGGCGGAAAAGTTTGATGAGCCGTCCTTATATACGGATCTTCTTGGTTTTGCAAACCGCCTTCGTGGTGTGCATGCGAATGCGACGATACCAAAGATCATCGGATATCTTCAGGGCGCGATCGTAAAGAGAGACGATCCGGATGCAGCCGCCAGGGTCGAAATTGCCGAGCGTTTCTTCGATCTGGTCGTGAAGAAACAGATGTATGCGACGGGCGGCATCGGTGATATGGAGCATTTCTTCCTTGATGGAATGCTCGATGCGTCAAGAACGCAGTGCAATGCGGAAAGCTGCTGTTGCTATAACATGATGAAGCTTTCGCAGATGCTGTATGTTTTGACAGGGAAGATCACATACCTTGAGTATATTGAAAAGACGTTATGGAATGCCAAACTCGGTTCGGTTGGACCGGATGGTGGTTATACGTACTTTAATCCGATGGGAACGGGTTACTATCGTCTTTATTCTCCGGTAAAGCCGGAGGAGAATCCTTTCTGGTGCTGTGTCGGAACCGGTCTGGAAGATTTTGCCAAGGTTGGAGACCAGATCTGCTATCTGGATGAAGATACGATCACGGTGGCACAGTGGATCTCGGCAGATGTTGAGACAGAAAACGGAAAGAAGCTTTCCATACGTGCAGACTATGACAAAGGACAGCTGCTCCTCTCTGCAAATGCAGATATCTCTGTCCGACTGCGCATTCCAAGATGGATCAAGAACCGTGCTTCTCTCGTTTCGGACGGGGAGGAGTATGTTCTGTATGCATTACAGAAGGATGAAACGAGAATCCTTTCTTTTGAGATGCAGCTTGTGATGGGGGCGCTTCCTGACAATAAGAATGCTGTGTACTTCACATATGGCCCGTTCGTGCTATGCGTGCCGCTCGGAAATGAAAAATGGGGCATTACAGAAGGTGCCGGTATCCAGGTCTATGCTCCGGCGTGGAAGGTCGTTTTCGATGCTGCAGTCAAGGGGGATATTTCATACGGACATACTCAAAAGAGTATACTGGACCGTGAATACTTATCGTTACCTTCCGGCGAGACGATTGAAAGCATGAAAGATCATATTGAGAAATATGTTCAGAAAAACTCTGAGGAAAAGTTCTTTTGGAAAGGAATACGGAACAGTAAGGGAGAAGAAGTTGAGCTTCCGCTTGTTCCTTACTATGGAATCGGAAATGAACGTTATGGCATTTACTGGTATTTGACGGAAACCGTCTAAAAGGGAAAAAATATGCGGTATTTGTTTGAGAAACAAGAAAGTTTGAATAATCCCGTAGATAGTTTTCTTTACGATGCATCCGAGAGAGAATTCCCAGTGAAACTGCATTGGCACTTTTATGCCGAGTTTATCTATGCGTTGAAGGGTACTTTGGATGTGAATGCGGATGGAGTTCTTTTTACGTTGAAGGAAGGAGAGATAATCGTATTATATCCTTCGAGCGTCCATTCGATTTCATCCTCAGATAAAACACCGCCGGTCTTCGCCGGATTAAAGCTTGATTTGAATAAGTATCCAGGAAGCCGTTTCTATGCGCCATCTACTGCCGATATTTTTAAATATGCCAAGGCGAATCACATGCCGATCGTATTTGAAAAGAAAGAAGCGGAGCAGATTCACTGCGAAGAGATATTCCGCCACTGTATCGACGAGATGGAGCATTATTATTATGGTACGGATGTTATGCTTAAGGCAGAGGTCTATCGCTTGATATTCGGTATTGTGCGCAAGTGGATCGAGGCAGGGTTGAACATGAATGATTGTCCGATTCCACCGAGAGATTCATACGGTATCGAGAATATCTCGGAATATATAGATATGCATCTTCATGAAAACATTAAGGTCAGGGATATTGCTGAGAAGTGTCATATCAGCTATTCCGGTTTTGCATCGAAATTCCGTGAACATTATGGTATGAGCTGCAAAGACTATATTGAGAGAATGCGGCTTTATAAAGCAGAGGAATATCTGTTGTATACGGATATGGTCGTGGGGGAGATCAGCCAGAAAACCGGTTTTTCCGACAGCAGTCATTTTATCCGCAGTTTTAAAAACTATAAAGGATTAACACCCAAACAGTTCCGTGTACAGAGGAAAAGGTGAGTACTAAGCGTATTGCGGATCGTTTCCAAAATGGATAGGTAGTATACAAAAATAGAATAAATCTCTAAATGTACGGATCTTCCGTTGAAGCAGCAGCTTTGAAGTGGTAAGTTGAAACCGAGCTGAAACAAGATTAGGAAGGTCATAGTATGCGAATTCTTTTTATCGGTGGTACAGGAACGATCAGCATGGCAATTACCAGACTTCTGGCAAAGCAGGGCCATGAGCTTTATCTCCTGAACCGTGGAAATCGTAATCAAGACCTTCCGGAGACAGTGCACCTGATTCAGGCGGATATCGAGAATGAACAAGATATCGCGGAAAAACTTCAGGGTATGTCTTTCGATTGCGTAGGTGAGTTTATTGGATTTGTTCCATCTCAGGTGGAACGTGATTTTCGTCTCTTCCGTGGCAAGACACGACAATATATCTACATCAGTTCGGCATCCGCTTACCAAAAACCGCCGACAGGCTACATAATCACGGAAGAGACGCCCTTAACCAATCCTTTCTGGGAATATTCCAGAAACAAGATAGCTTGTGAGGATTACCTCATGGCACGTTATAGAGAAGATGGTTTCCCTGTAACAATCGTACGGCCCAGCCATACTTACGATGAACGCAGTGTACCCCTAGGTGTTCATGGTAATGGTGGCAGCTGGCAGGTTGTGAAGCGGATCAGAGAAGGGAAGAAGGTCATTATTCATGGAGATGGCACTTCTCTTTGGACGATTACGCACAATAGTGATTTTGCAAAGGGATATGTCGGGTTGGTTGGAAACGAGAAGGCAATTGGCGAAGCGTTTCAGATCACTTCGGATGAAAGCGTAAGCTGGAACGAGATCTATCAGGCGATTGCTGACGCGCTTGGAGTAAAACTTGATCCGTACTATATCTCTTCGCAAACACTTGCAGACATGGGTAACTATGACTTTATCGGAAGCCTGATCGGTGATAAATCGAATTCTGTTGTTTTCGATAATGCAAAGCTTAAGTCGCTTGTTCCTGGCTTCAAAGCGGAAGTTTCTGTAAAGGAAGGCATTAAGAATACGGTCAATTATGTTTTGTCCCACCCGGAATGCCAGAATGAGGATCCTGAATTTGATGCCTGGTGTGATAAGGTTATTGATGCCGTTGAGAAGATGAAGAAGATGCTTTGATCCCCCAATTCCTATTATTGCGTTGACATGACTTCTCAGCTAGTGGCAGAAACAACATAAACTAAAAAGGTGTTTCTTAGTGAAAGTAATCACTTGGAAACACCTTTTTGGTTTTCAATTATTCGAAAGCCTGAATTGCTGATTGATCACTGTCCGAATTCAAGTTCCAGATCGGAAAAGTCATCGTGTGCCAGTTCCTGCTTCTGTTGCTGAAGATGTGCTTCAATCTCTGCTTCCAGTTCATCGTTGTCGGTGTTCGGGAAAGAAGGGGTGAAGCGCTTCGCTTTCTCCTGGGCAAGCTCCTCGGCTCTTCTGGCTTCTTCAGCAGCAGCTTCAGCAGCAGCCTTTGCTTCTTCCTCAGCAGCACGGGCAGCAGCCAATGCTTCTTCCAGACGCTTCTTTGCCAGATCTGCTTTTTCTTTTGCTTTTGCAGCAGCGAGCTTGGCTTCTTCTTCGGCCTTCTCTGCGGCGATGCGATCATCTTCTTCAACTTTCTGCTTATTAGCAAGCTCGTAAGCTTCTTCCGCTTTCCTTGTTGCAAACTTGGCTTCTTCCGCTTTCTGCTCGGTCGTCTTCAAAAGCTCTTCCGCCTGAACTGCAGCAGCCTGTGCCTGCTTTTCGGAATCCTCGGCAACTCTTCTGGCTTTCTCGCCAACACTCTTTGCAGTGAACTTCGCATCTTTCTCGGTCTTTTTCTGAGAAGCGATACGTACGGCTTCATTTGCTTTCTTTACAGCAGCCTTTGCTTCCTGCTCAGCTTTAGTTGCAGCATCCTGAAGTTCCTTCGCTGTCTTCAAAGCTTCGTTGTAATCTTCGTCAGCAAGACGGTAAGCTTCTGCGGCTTCGGTTTCTGTCTTGATTGCTGCTTCACGTGCTTCAGAAGACTTGGTGACCGCTTCTCTGGCTTTCTCAACTGCTGCTTGTGCATCTACTGCGTCCTGAACAGCTTTCTTCTCCAGTTCCTTCGCCTGATCAAACTCGAACTTCGCTTTCTCCGCCGCAATAGTTGCCGGAGACTTGTTTTTGCTGAAAGTAGGAGCCTTCAGAGGAGAAGCAGGAGTGGAAGCAGCGGTCTCGTTGTTTCTTGTGACTGTTCCCGGACGGCCATAAGCGATCGTACCAGATGATGGTGCACGCTCAGTGGTCTTCGTGTTGCTCTGGAAAGGCGAACGATAAGCATTATTCGTCTTGACTTCCGTGATCGGCTTTGCAGCTGTAGCAGCAGGTGTGCTGCTTGCATTATTCTCAAACGGAGACTTCTTTGCGTTTTCCTTCGCTTTTCTGGACTCTTCCATTGCCTTGCGGTACTCGATCTGCGCTTTCGCAGCAGCAGCGCGCTCTCTCGCATAATTGTTGGATGCCGAAGGATTAGAAGGTGTGCTTCCACGAAGATTCCCGGTGTTCCCTGATGCACCGGTTCCTTCGTCGTTTTTGCCTCTTAATACATTAAAAATTCCCGCCATATTTACTACCCCTATTATCCCATAAGATAAATTTCTACTTACTAATTATTATACTATGTTGCCGGACTATTTCAAGCGGATTTCGCTTTGTTTACTGCCAGAAAGTATGTGCTTCTACTATTCATGATATAATTGTCTCATTCACGAAATCGAGGCAAAGAGATATGAATATACATGGTTTGATGAAAATGACGCTTCTGGATTATCCGGGATTGGTGGCTTGTACGGTTTTTCTGGGTGGATGCGATATGAGATGTCCTTTCTGCCATAATGCAGAACTTCTTGACGCCGGAGCGCCGAAACTTCTGGATGACGAGGAGCTTCTGCGATTCCTGTCGACTCGCCATGGACTTCTCGATGGTGTGGTCTTCACCGGTGGAGAGCCTCTTCTTCGAAAAGAACTGCCGGATCTGATGTCTAAAATAAAGGAAATGGGTTTTAAAGTGAAGCTGGATACGAACGGAAATCATCCGGAACGTCTGCAAGAAGTAGTGGAGTCCGGACTTGTCGATTATGTGGCGATGGACATAAAAAACAGCCCGGATAAGTATGCAGAGACAATAGGACTTCCTTCATTCGATTTGTCAAAAATAAAGAAAAGCGTATCTTTCCTTTTGAGTGGAAAAGTGCCGTATGAGTTTAGAACAACAGTCGTGAAACAGTCCCATGATGAGGATTCCATGCGGAAAATTGCATCATGGATCGATGGGGCAGAACGGTATTTTCTTCAAAGTTTTGTGGACAGGGATACGGTTCCCGTACGCGGGCTGGAAGCCTGTTCTGAAGCACAGATGCATGCCTTCCTTGATATCCTGAAGCCGCATATCAAAGAAGTCGGACTTCGTGGGATCTGATTGAAATATCAAATCCCAAAATAAAAGCGAACACAATATCTTGTGTTTTGCTGTGAATTTGGTCACAACATATTGACTTTTCTCCGAGTAGTGTTATCTTTGTAATATCAGCTTTGTTAGATGGTCCGGGCTAGTTTCGGCTCTATTTATGACATTATTACTATTTGGAGGATGTGGGTGTATGTATCGGGTATCGAAGAGAGATGGAGTTACAGTTGATTTTAATGTTTCGAAAATCAGTGCAGCTATAGAGAAAGCGTTTATTGCTTGTAATAAGCAGTATCACCCGAGTGTGATCGACATGCTTGCACTTCGTGTGACAAGTGATTTTGAAGAAAAGATCAAGGATGATGTGATTTCGGTTGAAGATATTCAGGACAGTGCTGAGAAGATTCTCTCTGAAGCAGGCTATACCGATGTTGCAAAGGCTTATATCCTTTACAGAAAGCAGCGTGAGAAGATCCGTAATGTCCGCAACACGATGCTCAACTATAAAGATATTGTAGATAATTATCTGAAGATCAACGACTGGCGTGTTAAGGAGAATTCCACCGTTACTTACAGTGTAGGCGGACTTATCCTTTCCAACTCAGGTGCGATCACAGCAAACTACTGGCTCACAGAGATCTATGATCAGGAGATTGCAGAAGCACATAGAAGTGCCTCGATCCATATCCACGATTTGAGCATGCTTACAGGTTACTGCGCTGGTTGGTCCTTGAAGCAGCTTATCCAGGAAGGTCTGGGCGGCGTTGTTGGTAAGATCACTTCCGCTCCGGCAGGACATCTTTCCACACTCTGTAACCAGATGGTCAACTTCCTCGGTATCATGCAGAATGAGTGGGCAGGTGCACAGGCATTCTCCTCCTTCGATACATATCTGGCTCCTTTCGTAAAAGTAGATAATCTCACCCAGAAAGAAGTAAAGCAGTGCATCCAGTCCTTTATCTTCGGTGTTAACACTCCGTCAAGATGGGGAACACAGTCTCCGTTTACCAACATCACGCTTGACTGGACATGCCCGAGAGACATGAGAGAAGAGAAGTGCTGGGTCGGCGGCAAGCAGCTGGACTTCACCTATGGTGAGTGCCAAAAAGAGATGGATATGGTTAACAAGGCTTTCATCGATATCATGATCGAAGGTGACGCCAACGGCCGTGGATTCCAGTATCCGATCCCGACATACTCGATCACAAGAGACTTCAACTGGGAAGATACTGAGAATAACCGTCTGCTCTTTGAAATGACGGCCAAGTATGGTACTCCTTACTTCTCCAACTATATCAATTCCGATATGGAACCGAGTGATGTACGAAGCATGTGCTGCCGTCTCAGACTCGACCTTCGTGAACTCCGTAAGAAGTCCGGTGGTTTCTTCGGTTCCGGTGAATCTACAGGTTCTGTCGGTGTAGTTACGATCAACCTCCCGAGAATTGCTTATCAGGCAACCGATGAGGCAGATTTCTTCAAGAGACTTGACCGCCTGATGGATATCTCTGCACGTTCCTTAAAGACGAAGAGAACCGTTATCACGAAACTCCTCGAGACAGGTCTTTATCCGTATACAAAGAGATATCTTGGTACATTCGATAACCACTTCAGCACGATCGGCCTGATTGGTATGAATGAAGTCGGTCTGAATGCAAAGTGGCTGAAGATGGATCTTACTCATAAAGAGACGCAGGAGTTTGCTGCGAAGGTCCTCAACCATATGAGAGAGAAGCTCAGTGATTATCAGGAGAAGTACGGCGATCTTTATAATCTTGAGGCGACACCTGCTGAATCCACGACATATCGTTTTGCAAAACACGATAAGGAACAGTTCCCGGATATCATCACGGCAAACGAGAATGGTACTCCTTACTACACCAACTCGTCCCATCTGCCGGTAGGCTATACTGACGATATTTTCTCTGCTCTTGATGTTCAGGATAATCTGCAGACCCTCTATACATCCGGTACAGTATTCCATGCATTCCTGGGTGAGAAGCTTCCTGACTGGAAGGCAGCAGCTACACTGGTACGTAAGATCGCTGAGAACTATAGACTCCCGTATTACACAATGTCTCCGACATACTCTGTATGTAAGAATCATGGTTATATCACCGGTGAAGTCTTTGAGTGTCCGGAATGTGGTGAGAAGACAGAAGTATACAGCCGTATTACCGGTTACTACCGTCCGATTCAGAACTGGAACGATGGTAAGGCGCAGGAATACATGGATCGTGTAGAATACGATATTGCATCTTCCTGCCTGTGTCACAATGGCCCGATGATGAAGCCATCCTACACCGTTCCGGAAGAGATTAACGTAGTTGCTTCGGAAGAGGTTCAGGAGAGTGTTTCCACGGGATCCGATCTTCCTGTCATGTATGTGAAGGATCACTGCCCGAAGTGCAAAGGCGCGGAGCAGAAGTTCAAACTTGCAAAAGTTGAGTATCAGATCGTCAATTGCTCGGAGAACATGGATCTGGCAAGAGAACTGAATATCCAGCAGACACCTACGATCATTGATCCGGATGGAACGAGATATGTAGGCGATACAGCTGCAGCTGAGTGGCTGAAGGCACATGCAGCGCAGACAGTAGGAGTTTGATAAACATGTACGATATTATCGTTGTCGGCGGTGGACCTGCGGGTCTTACCGCCGCTATATATGGAAGAAGAAATCTGAAGACCGTACTGGTCATCGAGAAATCTGTTTTTGGCGGACAGATCGTAAATTCGCCTAAGGTTGAGAATATCCCGGGATTTGACTCTATCAGTGGAGATGAATTCGGTGATAAGCTTCTTGAGCAGGCGATGGGACAGGGTGCCGAAGCGACGATTGAGTCAGTGACCGGTGTCCGTAAGACCGACGGCGGATTTGTCGTTTCTACAGAAGACGGAAATGATTACGAGGGAAAGACGGTGATCCTGGCAACAGGAACGACCCACCGCACACTGGGGCTTCCTGGAGAGGAAGATCTGATCGGCAGCAGTATCAGTTTTTGCGCAGTATGTGATGGTGAATTCTACCGCGATAAGACTGTGGTCATGATTGGTGGTGGAAACTCTGCATTCGTTGAATCGGCGATGCTGGTCGGCATTGTGAAAAAGCTCATCATTCTGCAAGATCTTCCGAAATTCACAGCAGACCAGAAATTACAGGACCAGGTTCTGGGCCAGGATAATGTGGAAACGCACACAGGTACAAAAGTGCTTGCTTATGAAACCTCTGAGGATGGTGTTCTTACCGGAGTTACCTATGAAGAAGCAGGCGAGAAAAAGACTGTTTCCTGTGATGGTGTCTTCCTTGCTATCGGCCTTGTTCCAGAGAACAGTGCTTTTTCTGCATGGGCAGACCTGGATGAAAGAGGATACTTCGTACCGGATAATATTTGTAATACAAAAACACCAGGGATTTTTGTCGCGGGAGACTGTTGCCAGAAAACGCTGAGACAAGTTACGACTGCCTGCTCGGATGGAGCGTATGCGGCAATTCGTGCTTGTGACTACTTGATGGGAAAATAAGAAACAACTGAGGTAATCATATGTTGCAGATCAAAAGTATCTCGAAAGAATATGTTACCGGTGATTTGCATCAAAAAGCACTGGACGAGATCAGTCTGAATCTTCGAGATAACGAATTTGTTGCTGTTCTGGGACCGAGTGGTTCCGGTAAAACAACGCTTCTTAATATCATTGGAGGCCTTGACCGCTATGACAGTGGTGACTTGATCATCGACGGAATCTCTACCAAAAAGTACAAGAACCGTGACTGGGATTCTTATCGGAATCACACGATCGGTTTTGTTTTTCAAAGCTACAATCTGATTCCGCATCAGTCGATCCTTGCTAATGTTGAACTTGCATTAACGATTTCAGGTGTGTCCAGAAGTGAACGGAAAAAACGTGCAAAAGAAGCACTAGAGCAGGTGGGGCTGGGTGACCAGCTTCATAAGAGACCGAATCAGATGTCCGGAGGACAGATGCAGCGTGTTGCCATTGCACGTGCTTTGGTCAATAACCCGAAGATCCTTCTTGCAGATGAGCCGACCGGCGCGCTGGATACCGAAACCAGTATCCAGGTCATGGATCTTTTGAAGGAAGTGGCGAAAGACCGGCTCGTTGTTATGGTCACGCATAACCCTGAACTTGCAGACCGCTATGCAACTCGTATCGTAAAACTCAAAGACGGTAAGGTCACAGACGACTCCGATCCTTTTGAAATCGAAGAGGAAGGCAAGGGAGAGCCCGTGCATAAAAACATGGGTAAGGCATCCATGTCTTTCCTGACGTCCTTGTCCTTAAGTTTTAATAACTTGCGCACGAAAAAAGCGAGAACGATACTCACTGCTTTTGCCGGATCGATCGGTATCATCGGTATTGCTCTGATCCTCTCGCTTTCAAATGGTGTGAGCAATTTTATTACTGATCAGCAGAAAAAGACCATGAATGCCTATCCAATCACGATTGAGGCACAGGCGATGGATTATTCCGCGTTTATCGATAATCGTAAGAGCAGCAGTAAAAAGAGTGAGGAGACCGAGCGGCCTCTTGATGGCGTATATTCGGATAATTCCATACTCGAGTTGGCTTCAATGATCCGTACGAATATGAAGAAGAATAATCTGACCGAATTCAAGAAGTATCTTGATGATCCTTCTAGTCCGATCCATCAGTATGTTGGGGAAAACGGGATCCATTACTCGTATAATACTTCGTTCGCTGTTTTTTCTTATGATCCTACGGGAGCCTTGGTCAATTTAGACGGAAGTATGTTCTATAGTAATCAGGAGAATCGCGAGAATCTGTCGTCTTTTGCAATAGGAACAGAAGGAATCTATAACATGACAGAAATCATGTCCGGTTCAAATGGAAGTCTTGTCAGTTCGGCGGTTTCAAGCTGTTATGATCTTGTGTACGGAAATTGGCCGACATCATATGATGAGATCGTTCTCGTTCTTGAAGAGGACAATTCGATACGGGTGAAAAATATGTATGATTACGGTCTTTTGCCTAAACAAGAGTATCTGGATATCAGGGCGAAACTGAAAAACTCAGAAACGATCGAGTTGGAAGAGAAAAAACTATCTTATGAAGAGGTCATGAACCATGTTTTCTACCTTGTTCCTGCAAGTGCACGGTTTGTGAAATCTGAGGGAGGATTCTATTCTGAAGTGAGAACAGGTGATCCTGATTTTTCAAAAGTCATGGAGCAGGCGATCCCTCTTAAGATTTCCGGAATAATCCGTATTAAGAGCGATTCGGAGATCGAACCGATCCAAGATATTGGATATACGACTGCCTTGACCGATTATCTTATTTCCTATGCAGAAAAAAGTACGATCGTTCAGGAACAGCTGGCTTCTCCGGACACCAGTGTTATAAATGGTGCCAGGTTCTCTCCGTCTGATGATAAAGAAAAGATACAGGATGCGAAGAACTGGTTGAAGAATCTCACTATAGATGAGAAAGCGGAACTCTTTCGGGACAGCCTGGCTTCCTATACCCAAGGGGATGAAGAAGCTAGTAAGAAACTTCGTGATATGACGAACAGGGAACTTGCAGCGATGCTGGAACAGTTTGTTGAAGAAGCCGGGGATCAGGCAGATGAGATATTTCTCTCCGTCTATAATGCTTATATTTCGGTTGGCACGTACGAAGAGAATATGCTGGAGTTTGGATATGTGAACCGCGATATGCCAAATGAGATATACATCTATGCGGACAGCTTCGAAGGAAAAGAGGGTATTACATCCTGTATCGATGCTTACAATGAATCCGCAAAGGAAGAAGATCAGTTGCTGTATACCGATTTTATCGGGCTTCTGATGTCCTCTGTCACGCAGATAGTTGATGTGATCACTTATGTCCTGATCGCATTTGTGGCGGTTTCTCTGATCGTATCTTCGATCATGATCGGCATTATCACGTATATCTCTGTGCTGGAAAGAACTAAGGAAATCGGTATTCTTCGAGCGATTGGAGCGTCAAAGAGAAATATCTCCCGTGTGTTTAATGCGGAGACCTTTATCATAGGACTTCTTGCGGGCATTCTGGGTATCAGTATTACGCTTCTCCTTTTGATTCCAGGAAATATGATCATTGATTCTCTCGTCGAGGTTTCCGGTGTAAAAGCAACGCTGCCGATTGCCGGTGCGGTCATACTTATTGTGTTGAGTGTGATACTGACTTTGATCGGCGGATTTATCCCTTCAAAGAAAGCCGCGAAAAAAGATCCGGTTGCCGCATTGCGTACAGAATAAGTGTTTTCTTTATAGTTCATTTAAGGTTTGTTCTATAGCATATGGATAAACTGGAAAGGAGCGGGCACGATGGACCAAGAGAAGCAATACCGGCATGAGATGAAATACATGATTTCTTATGCCGAGTATATGGCTATGCGGGCGCGGCTTCGGCATGTTATGAAGCCTGATCCGCATGTTTCTTCAGACGGCCGGTATCGTATACGAAGTATTTATTTCGATAACAGTGAAGATAAAGCACTTCGGGAAAAGATGAACGGAGTTGCCAAGCGTGAAAAATTCCGCATCCGATACTATAATGACGACTTTTCGTTTATTACTTTGGAAAAGAAAATGAAGATCGGAAATCTCTGTTTAAAATACGATGCACCCATTACTGAAGAAGAGTGCAGGAAGATTCTAAGCGGGGATACGGACTTTATGAAAAACCACGAACAGGAAGTAGTGCGAGAGCTTTTCGCGAAGATGAATTATCAGAGATTAAAGCCTAGAGTGCTGGTATCGTATGTTCGGGAACCGTATATCTATAAAGCGGGAAATGTTCGGGTCACGTTTGATTCGCAGATAAGAACGAGTCTTTTCCAGACGCGTTTTCTGACAGAAAAGAACTTGGACATTGGGGCTACGGAATCCCCTCAGGATATCGTGCTTGAAGTAAAATACGATGCCTTTATTCCGGAGATCATACAGGATCTCATCCAGGTGAAAGAGATCAGGCAGCAATCGTTTTCAAAATATGAGATTTGCAGAAGATTTGGATAAGTAAGGAGAATTACGTACAATGATTGATTTCGGAGATATTTTTAAATCGAGCTTTTTGGAGAATCTAAAGGAGTTTTCCGTACTAGATACGGTGATCGGACTGATATTTGCTTTAATTATTGGTCTGTTTATTTTTCTGGTATATAAGAAAACTTTTGCCGGGATCATGTATTCAACGGGATTTGCGATGACGCTGGTCGGTCTTTCACTTGTTGCCACGCTGGTGATCATGGCTGTTACTTCTAACGTAGTTCTTTCTCTTGGTATGGTCGGTGCTCTTTCTATCGTAAGATTCCGTGCTGCAATCAAAGAACCGATGGAGATCGTATTTTTGTTCTGGTCTTTGGCAGCGGGTATCGTGATCGGTGCCGGCATGATTCCTCTGGCCGTGATCGGATCTCTTATCATAGGTGTGATCCTGGTCATTTTTTCAAATCAGAAGACACGCAGAACACCGTATATCCTTATCGTTTCCTGCAACGATGAGAAGGCGGAAAACAGTGCGCGTGAACTGGTGATTCAATCAGTAGACAAGTTTGTAGTGAAGTCGAAGACGGTGAGTGCCGGAGGAATTGAGCTGACTTGTGAGATCCGGGTTAAAGATGACTCGACGAGTTTTGTAAACCGTGTAAATGAAGTAGAAGGCGTGGAGAGTGTTACACTTGTAACTTTTAACGGAGAGTATATGTCCTAAGGAGGCATAAGATCGTGATAGCGAAAAAGCACATATCGATATTCGCCGTTGCGCTCATGGCCGTTGCAGTGGTTGTCTGTTTCCTTGCGATGGGTTATGCAGATACGCTCTCCGAAAAACTCGGTGGTCTTGGAGTCAAGATGGAATATGAAACAAGACTTTTCGATACAGATGCGCCGATCAGTGTGAACATCAAGATGGACGAAGACGAGTGGAAGAAGATGCTCTCTAATGCCCAGAGTGAAGAGTACTATGTTTGTGACGTGAAAATCAACGATACAACGATCAACAATGTCGCCGTCCGTCCAAAGGGAAATACCAGTCTTTCTTCTATTGCCATGGATCCGGATACAGACCGGTTCAGCTTTAAGCTCGAGTTCGATCATTTCGTGAAAGGACAGACCTGCTATGGGCTGGATAAACTGATCCTGAACAACAATTATGCCGATCCGACAAATATGAAAGAGACGATCGTCTATGATATGTATCAGTATCTTGGTGCGGATGCGTCATTATATAACTACGCTAAGGTTTTCGTAAATGGAGAATACTGGGGCATTTATCTGGCACTGGAAGGTGTCGAGAGCAGCTTCTTGCTTAGAAACTACGGAACACAGGATGGTGAACTGTATAAGCCGGACAGTATGGATATTGGTGGAGCCATGTTTGCGCCGAACACCAATGATGCCTCTTCCGCTGATAAGGGGAATAAAAAAGGGCCAGGCCAATTCGGGTTTGGACAGGGAAACGGCGGCGGTTTCACAATGAGTGGAAATGGCGTAAACCTGAATTATAAAGATGATAACCTCGACAGTTATTCTACGATCTGGGAATGCGAAGTGACGAAGACAGGAAAGAAGGATCACAAACGTGTTGTAGAAGCGCTCAAGAATATTCATGCAGGTATGGATCTGGAAAAGTATCTGGATGTCGACAATATTCTGAAGTATATGGCTGTACACACTTTTTCCGTAAATCTGGATAGCCTTTCCGGATCGATGGCGCATAACTACTATCTGTATGAATACGAAGGGAAACTGAATATCCTGCCATGGGATTACAATCTTTCTTTCGGTGGAATGTCTATGGGATTCGTCTCGACGGTAAATGCCTCATCCACGATCAATTTCACTGTGGATACGCCATTTCAGGGAACAAGATTTTTCGACTCTTTGTTGAAGAATGAAGAGTATCTTTCAAGATACCATGAGTATTTGCGTCAGTTGGTAGAAGAATACGTTCAAGGCGGAAGATTTGATGAAGTGTACCGACGTATCCGCAATCAGATCGACGAACTGGTGAAGACGGATCCGACAGCTTTCTATTCTTATGATGAATATACTGCTGCTGCCGAAATGCTGTATAAGGTCGTCGGACTTCGTGCAGAGAGTATTCTTGGTCAGGTGAATGGCACGATCCCTTCCACTACGACCGGCCAAAGGATCGACGATTCAGCATTGATCGATTCGTCCGGAGTAGATATCAAGATCATGGGACAGATGAGCATGGGTGGCGGCGGATTTGGCGGCCAGAACAGAGGTGATTCTGAAACGGATACGCGCTCAAGTGAAGAGACGGAAAAAGCGCTGGAGGATTCCGATCAGAATAAGATGCCCGGTGGTTTCCCGGGAGATTTTGATATGAGCAAGATGCCCGGAAGAAGAGATTTTAATTCAGGAAAGACACCTCCTTCCTCTCCGATAAGTGGAATGTGGTCTTTCTTATCTACGACAGCACAAAACGCGATTATCCTTGGTGTATGTATGCTTCTTATGATCGGCGGAATTGTCTTTGTGAAGTGCTTTGGACGAAGAAAATAAGTAATCTGGTTGCTTCTTATTCACAAAGTGCTTACTAACTCCCTTATTTTTGAGGTTTATCAGTTTGTATTGTGTTGGTATAATCTAGATATACATTGGGAGTTGTGTGTATATGGATTATCGCGAATGGATAGACAGTTTTCTTCATATCGCCTGTATCATTTCTGTTGAGCAGGGAGAGGGTGACAATGATCTGACATACAAGATCATTGCGGCTAATGACGGCTATAAGAGATCGGTCGTAGCTTCCCCGGAACTGTTTGAGGATCATGTTCCATATACGCGGTACATAAAAAGGGATCTGAATTTTGAGTTGATGGTCCGTAAGTGTGTAGAGTCAAAGACTCCGCTTCATTCTTATGTGGACGCTGCTTACTATAACGCATGGATGAGTATTTTCATGATTCCGTTGAAATCGGAGGATGATAAGAAACTCTGCCTGTTTTCTTATGAGCTTTCACCTAAAGCCGATACGGATAAACTTTCAGATATTTCGGCGAATGCGGCGGCGCATGTGCTTCGTACATGTATCCGTCTTCGTGAGACAGATGATTTCCAGGAAGCGATGGAGCATGTCATTGCAGATATCCGTACGCTCTGCTCAGCCAGCAGATGCTGTATTCTTTTAACGGATTTTGAAAAAGAAACGTGTCAGGTCCTGTGCGAGTCGATCGGTGAAGAAGATGATGATGACAGGCCTCTTCAGTTCTATATCGATCAAGGAGGTTTTTTCGATATCGTCAAGACCTGGGGCGATCTGATCGATGGCAGCAATTGTTTCATTATCAGCGGGGAAGAGGATCTGCACCATGTTGAAAGAGTGGCACCCAAATGGGCGGAGTCATTAAAGCAGGCAAAGATCAAGACGTTAGTCATATACCCGTTGCGTTCCGGACATAAGACGATCGGATATATCTGGGCGAAAGCTTTTGATGCCGAAAATACGATGCAGATAACAGAAACACTGGAGATCACGACGTTTATTCTTTCTTCTGAGATTGCTAATGATCAGATGGTGCGTCAGATGAAGATCATGAGTTCGACTGATCTTCTTACCGGAGTTTTGAACCGTAATGCCATGAATAACCGTATCCTGAATAATGATTCGGGAGCTTCTCTAATTGAAAAAGAGTATGGCATGTTCTTTGTCGATGTCAACGGACTCAAATCAATGAATGACTCGAAAGGCCATATTGCCGGTGACGCTCTTTTGAAAGATATGGCACTTACGCTTCAGGAGTTTTTCCCAGGCAAGGAAGTCTATCGTATTGGCGGAGATGAATTCCTCGTCATTGCTACAAATATCACGCGTGAACAATTTGATGAGTATAACCGTGTCCTTCGGGCTAATACGGAGAGGAAAAACCGCGCACATTACGCATTCGGCTCATCCTACAGTGAAGATATTCCTGATATCCGTAAAGCCATGCAGCATGCCGATAAAGCTATGTATGATGATAAGGAGCTGTACTACAAACGTCATCCTGAGTATGAGTGGGATCGAAGAACTGCCAGAAAAGGCTAAAAAGCTTCACTGTTAACACTTTCTTAATGAAAGTTGCCCCGTAGTTTTGGTAGAATAAGTTATATATTCGTAAGTATGTCGAATACTGGAGCGGGGGTAATATGAGGCAGATGTTGTGTGTCGTGGTCTGCCTTGAAAGTAGTATATGAAGAGTTTCCAGGTCAAGATGACGATTATGATCGTTCTGGTTGTTCTTGTGAGCACAGGACTTCTTTCATTGATCAGTTATCGTAGAGCGAAGAGCAGTGTGTTTTCCCAGGCGGAAGAGAAGTACCGTGTGGCCGCAGATAAGTATGCGCAGGAGCTGACTACCTGGTTGAATGCGAATGCCACAGTCGTAGATACACTGGCTGCAAATATCGAGTACAGCCGGTTCTTCGATCAGGATGGCGAGTTCTTTCACAACTACTTGAAATCTATCTATGACAGTCTGAATTATAACGGCTACATCTACGATATCTATTTTACTTTCCCAGACAATACAATGGCGTGTGCGTCTGACTTTGTAGGCGACGGGACGGTCGACTTCGTAAATGAGCGCGACTGGTATAAAGTCGCAGCCAAGACAAATGAACTGTATTATTCTCCGGTGTATCTGGATTCTGACACTAAGGCTCCGATCATTACGATTTCGAAAGCAGTCCGCTCGAATGGAGAGATACGAGGGGTGCTGGCGGCAGATATTTTTGTGACAGTGCTTGTTGATATGGTGAACGAAGCCGATGTAGCAGCAGACAGCTATGCTTTTCTCGTAGACCAGAATATGGGTGTCATCGTGCATCCGAACGAACAATACAAATTTGTGGACAAACCGGTAGGCTTGATGCAGGTCGCCGGTTCTCCTTATGTGGATGTTGTGGCCAATATGGTTTCCGGATCGAACGAGACCGTGTATGTTACCGACTATGATGGAGTTTCACGAGGTATCGTTGTTTCTGAAATGAAAAGCAGTGGATGGCATGTTGGCATTGCTACGAGCGAGATCGCGATGAAAGAAGGACTCGGCGGCCTTGTTAAGAGCTTCCTGATTGCTGCGACTATTGCGGCGGTTATTGGTGGAACACTGGCGGTGGTCCTAGCTTATGTGCTTGATAAATACAGTAAACAGCAGCAGGAGTATGCAGAGAAAGTTTTGCGTTTGGAAAAGCAGGCCGCTTATGAAGCAAGTGAAGCGAAAAGCCGCTTCCTGGCGGATATGTCTCACGAGATTCGAACCCCGATCAATGCGATCCTCGGCATGAATGAAATGATCACGCGTGAAACGGATAATAGAGAGATCATGGGTTATTCTAAAAACATCCGCCAATCCGGTCAGAATCTTCTTGCGCTGGTCAACAATATCCTTGATTTTTCCAAAATCGAAAACGGCAAGATGGAGATCGTTTCTGCTCCATATAATGTAAAGTCACAGATCTGCTATGTCGTGAATTCAATTTCGGAAAGAGCGCGTGCCAAAGATCTGGAGCTTGCGCTTGATATTGATCCTAAGATCCCGACGGAGCTTTATGGTGACAATACACGTATCAATGAAGTCATCATGAATCTTCTTACCAACGCAGTGAAGTATACGGAAAAAGGAACAGTAACGCTCACAATCCAGGAGAAACAGCGGGAGACTGATCCTGACGAGAGGATCCATCTGTATATTGAAGTCAAGGATACAGGTATCGGTATCAAGGAAGAAGATATGCAGCGCCTTTTCGAGTCCTTTGAAAGACTGGATGTGCAAAGAAACCGCAATATTGAAGGTACTGGACTTGGAATGTCCGTATGTACGAAGCTTCTCGGACTGATGGACAGTGAACTGAAGGTCAAGAGCAAGTATGGAGAAGGCTCGACATTCTGGTTTGAAATCTGGCAGAGAATTGAAAATGCGGAACCAATCGGGGAGTTCGAAATAACGAATGCCGATGTTGATGACGAAGAAGTGTACCATGAATCTTTCCATGCTCCATCTGCACTGATCCTGATCGTTGATGACACGAAAATGAACGTCGCTGTGGCGGCAAATCTCCTGAAAAAGACAGGTGTCCGGATCAATACTGCGCTTAGTGGCGCGGAGTCGGTACGGCTTGCTTCGGAAGTAAAATATGATCTTATCCTGATGGATCAGAGAATGCCGGGCATGGATGGTACGGAAGCCATGAACAAGATCCGTGCTCTTGAAAACAAACTGAATGAGAAAACCCCGATCATCTGCCTTACTGCCGATGTTATCCGTGGTGCAAGAGAAAGATATATGGAACAAGGCTTTGATGACTATCTGACAAAACCGATCAACGGCCATGAATTGGAGAAGATGCTTCTTACGTATCTGCCGAAGGAGAAAATCGAGATTGTCGAAGAACCAGTCGAACAAGGCGTTTCTTCCGATGACGAAAAGACAGCAGTGCTTTTCGCGGCGCTGGTAAAGGCAGGAGTAGATCCAAAGACTGGTCTTTATTACTGCCAGAACGATACTGAGATGTATAAATCGATCCTGGCAGAGTATTGCGCAGAGAAGAAAACGAAGTTCAAGAATCTTCTTGAATGTTATGAGAAGAAAGACTGGAAGAATTATGAGATCTATGTTCATTCGCTGAAGAGTACTTCCAAGACGATCGGTGCGAAAAAACTGTTCGAGCTAGCATCGGATCTGGAAGCGGCTGCGGGAAGAGGAGACGAGCTGGCATTGTCTGATGGACATGCAGCGGCGATGGATCTTTATGAGAAGACCGCGAAGGTCATTGAAGAGAATCTGGAAATCAAGGATGAGGAAATGTCAGAGGAAGACGAAGTTTTCGAGTTTCTTCCTGAGGAAAATGATGAAGAGTAATGTTGGGGTGAATTATGGTTAAGTGGGTGATGGTCGTTGATGATGATACTGCTAATCTGAAGATGGCAGGACACATTTTAAGCAGAAACAATATGCGCGTTACGGCTTTGAAGTCAGGTCAGGCGCTGATCGATTATCTGCCGGAAAAAGGATTTCCGGATTTGATCCTTCTTGACATTAAAATGCCAGGAATCGATGGCTTTGAAACTTTGCGCCTTCTTCGTGAATACGAGAAATCCTGTAATGCAGAGGCGACACCGGTAATTTTTCTGACTGCGGATGAAGATACGAATACCGAGACCCGTGGATTTGAGATGGGTGTTTCGGACTTTGTGAGAAAACCCTTTAATCCGGATGTACTCATGCGGCGTATCGATAATGTTATGTCGAGCCGTTCGGAAATGCAGAATCTGAAAAGTGAGGCATCGATCGATAAACTGACTGGGCTTCTTAATAAAGGTGCGTCGGAAGCGACCATGCGAAGAGTGTGCGCCAGTATGACGGGTACCTTGATGATGATCGACCTGGACTCGTTTAAACTTGTGAATGATATATACGGACACGATATGGGCGATAAGGTGCTTGTCGGATTTGCCGATATCATTAAAAAAGCAGTGCCGGAAGGAAGTACATGTGGAAGACTCGGTGGTGACGAGTTTATCGCTTTCGCCAATGGTGTCATGACCGATACGATCGTAGCCGGCATTTCTTCAAAGCTGAACGAAGAAGTCCAGTCGATGGCAAAAGAACTGATGGGTGAGGATATGGATATCCCGCTCGGTGCTTCGGTTGGAGCGATTTTCGTACCACGTCATGGTAATGATTACAACTCTTTGATCAAACTTGCCGATAAGGCACTTTATACTGTTAAGAAGAACGGTAAACACGGTTTCAGCCTGTATTCAGCAGATGCTTTTGACGAAGACGAAAACGAGAGCGCACTTCCGGATATACAATCCATTTCCGAAATACTTGGAGAAAGATCGGTCCCGGATGTTGCCTTGCAGCTTGATAAAGAATCGTTCTCGCCGGTATACCGATACATCATCCGCTACAGTATCCGCAACAGGATCAGCGCGTGCAAAGTGCTTTTTACGCTGGAAAAAGGTGAGGATACTTCAAATGAAGAGTATTCCGAGCTTTTGGATGAATTTGGAAATCACATCCGTTCCTCTCTAAGAAAAACAGATATCCTGATGCGTAACCGAAAGAACCAGTACTTCGTCTTCCTGATGGATATCCGCGAGGATTCGACAGGAAAGGTCATCAACCACATCGTGGAATCATGGACACTTCAGCATGGCGAAAAGCTTGTTGTTTCGAAAGAAAGCGAATTCCTGGGAAGTGATTACGAAGCCAATTTCAATAAGAAAAAAGGAAGACATGTCATTATCGTAGATGATGACGCGATGAATCTTCAGGTTGCGGGTAAGATCCTGAGTTCGGGAGGCATTCGCGTGACCGCATTGAAATCAGGAAAAACACTGCTCAATTACATGGAAGATGGAGGTGCGTGCCCGGATCTGATCCTGCTTGATATCAAGATGCCGGAGATGGACGGGTACGAGACATTACAGAAACTTCGTATGATCAGTGCTGCGGCGGCAAAGATCCCGGTCATTTTCCTGACTGCGGACGAGAGCCAGGGCGCAGAGAGCAAGGGCCTCGCCTTAGGAGCGATGGACTTTATCCGCAAGCCGTTTGTACCTGAAGTGCTGCTGCTTCGTGTCCAGCACATGATCGAACTGGTTACGTTAAAGAATCAGCTGAGTTATGAAGTCCAGCAGAAAACGCAGGAGAACCGTCTGCTGCTTTTCCACGTTGTCGAATCCCTGGCAGCCGCGATCGATACCAAAGATATTTATACCAGAGGTCACTCCGGACGAGTGGCTGAATATGCAAAGAAGATCGCCAAGCGTGCCGGTTATTCCGAGTTCAGACAGGATGAGGTCTATATGATGGGACTTCTTCATGATGTCGGAAAAATCGGTATTCCCAATGCGATCATCAATAAGACGACGTCTTTGACGGATGAAGAATTCAACATGATCAAGAAGCATTCGAACATGGGTGCCAAGATTCTGGAGACGATTAAAGAAGATCCGGAACTGACGATTGCAGCGAAGTATCATCACGAGAGGTTTGACGGTAGAGGATATCCGGATGGTCTTTCCGGCGCCGATATTCCTGAGGCGGCAAGGATCATTGCCGTTGCAGATGCCTATGATGCCATGTCGAGTACCCGCAGCTACCGTGAGCGTCTTTCAGAAGAAAAGATCATCGAAGAATTGAATATGGGAAAAGGAACGCAGTTTGATCCGAAATTCGCCGAAATCATGATTTCAATCATGAAAGAAGATGCCGCCGCGAAGCAGAAGGAGAGTACAGATGAGTAATCCCAAAGATATTCATGAGCATAAGGAGTTGTTTGAATCATCACATCTGATGCTTCTGGTAACGTTTACTTCGTTTGTTGTTATTCTGATAGCCGAATCATTTCTGATGGGCTGGGAAAAATGGGCGCTACTGCTCATCGTTGTTGCTGTGATCCTTTGCTGGATGATGCATTTCCGGCAGGAAGCCACTTCGGTGGTCCGAATCCGGATCTATGCATTCCTAATGATGTGTACAGCGTTTTTCTATGGAATCCATCTTACGAGTACATTTGATCTTGCAGTAGTCATGTCTGCCCTGATCGTGCTGTTTACGATGACGGGTGTGAAATCCTTGGTCACGCTTTGCCAGGTAACCTACTATATCACGATGATCTATGACATTACCATGATGACGATTGGCGGAGAGAAGGTCGATGCACTGTTTCTCTCCCGTACAGCGCTGCATCTTGCCATGATCTTCTTTATCGGTTGGTTTGCCAAGACCATCATCGATAAGTGGTCGCAGGTTCTGACCAAGACCAAAGACGAAGTTACCCAGCTTACGGAAGCTACCGAGCGCCTCAATGACTTTTTGGCGAATGTATCCCACGAGATCCGAACCCCTGTAAACGCGGTCATTGGTCTGACCAGCATCTGTATCGAAAAGTCCCAGAACCGTGAGATCTTAGGAGATCTTGTCGCGGTTCGTGATGCCGGCCGTCGTGTTGGTGATCAGATCAGTGATATTCTTGATTATTCTGAACTCGACAGGAAGAAAGCCGTCAGCAATAATGAAGACTATATGCTTTCTTCCGTGCTGCATGATCTGATGTCCGAGATCCGTACGATCAAGCCAAAAGAACTGGAACTGATCATTGATGTCGATCCGGAGATCCCGGCTGTTATGCATTCCGACGTATCCAAACTGAAAAAGATCCTGCGTGCGTTGATCTCCAATGGCCTGAAATACACGCAAAAGGGCGGCGTATACGTACGCATTTCATGTGAAACACAGAATTATGGAGTGAATCTTTGTATTGAAGTTACGGATACAGGTATCGGCATGACGGAGTATGAACTCGAAAAAGCATATGACAGTTTCTACCAGGCGGATTCCGGACGTTCAAGAATGGGTGGAGGACTTGGCCTCGGTCTGGCCATCGTATCCGGGTTTGTCTCGCTTCTCGGCGGATTTATGACGATCACGAGTAAGAAGAATGTGGGTACAACTGTAAATGTCAGTTTGCCACAGAAAGTAATCGATCCTACAAGCTGCATGTCTGTTGCTCATCCTGACCAGCTGTGTCTTGGCGCTTATCTCCATTTTGAAAAGTATTCTGACCCGGCCGTTCGTGACTACTACAACTCCATGGTTTTGAATATGGTAAAAGGACTAGGCGTGCAGATGCATCGAGTGAATAATTCGAGTGACCTGAGACTTCTCCGGGATTCGATCCATATGACGCATCTTTTTGTAGCAGAAGAGGAATATGCTTCTAACTCTGAACTCATTGAAGAACTTGCCAAGGATGTTCTGGTAGTTGTAGTTGCAAACGAAGATTTCGTGCTTCCGGAAGGTTCGGGAGCAAGAGTCATGGTAAAACCATTCTACTGTTTCCCGGTCGTATCGGTACTCAATTCCAACCTGCACGACAAGCAGGAGATAGGTAAGAAGATGTACTGCCGTGGTGTGAAGGCACTTGTCGTAGATGATGAGCCGATGAACCTTGTTGTAGGAAAGAGTATCTTCCAGAGCTACGGAATGGAAGTGACGACAGTGCTTTCGGGACAGGAATCGATAGATATCTGCCGCGAGAACGTATACGATATCATTTTCATGGACCACATGATGAGTGGCATGGATGGTGTCGAAGCCATGAAACGCATTCGTTCGGATGTCTCCGGTAAAAATGGAGAGACACCAATCGTGGCGCTTACAGCCAATGCAATGAGTTCCGCCAAGCAGATGTTCCTTGCTGAGGGCTTTGACGGATTTGTAAGTAAGCCAATCGAAACAGAGGAACTGGAGCGTGTCTTGAAACAGGTGCTGCCGAAACACCTTGTGACTATGGAAGAGATTCAACATGATGAACAGACCCCGGTCGATTATGAGAAAATGCGGAGCAAGCCAGAACCCAAAACGGCCTTGCTCTCGTGGCGCGAGAAAATGAAAACGCTTGGCGTTGACGTGGATTCGGGCATGAAATACTGCATGGGTGATCGCGATTTCTATATTTCTCTTCTCGTACAGTTTGCCCTGGAGTCGAAAGAGAAGAGCCCGCTGATCGAGAGATACTACGAAAACAATGATCTGCATAACTACGAGATATTAGTCCATGCACTGAAGAGTACATCTAAGATGATTGGTGCCGGAGAGCTTTCGGAATCGGCAAAAGCACTGGAGATGGCCGCGAAAGAGAAACGTGAAGAGTTTATTACCGAGAACCACTACGGTACGATGAATGCGTATTCTAATCTTGCAAAAGGACTCTTTGAGGCTTTCCCGGATGAGATCCAGAAAGCAGAAGAAGCAAAGGCAGAAAAACAAAAAAATGAGGGCGAAGAAAAGAAGAGTTCGGAGGAGTCTTCGAAAGAAGTGGAGACTTCAACGGATGCTGTACCCGCACCTGAGGAGGACGATGAGATCCTTGAATTCTCTCCGGTTGATGAGGAAGGAGGTGAGGAGAAATGAGTAATATACTTCATTATATTTTCAGACCATCTTCTCACGATAAAAACGTTCTGCAATCGATCTATAAAAGTCTTCTTGGAACGACGCACTTTATGGTGCTTGTTACCATGCTTTTCGGCGTTGGTTTTTTCATCTATACGTTTATTAATCATGAGATATTCATGAACAGTATTTTCTACCATAGAATGCTGTATATCCTTATCATGGTCACAGGAACAATCTGGTTTTCCGTTGTACACTATGCGTCTCGTGATTTAGAACACCGATACAAGGTGATTTCGGTCATGTATACCGTCATTGCGATCGTGATGTATGCCTTTGTGCTTTTGATGGGATTCATCAATCTGCGTTTTAATAATTTCATGGATACAACACTTTTTATGACAGTAGCCCTTCTTGTTCCGATGTGTTTGTACTTGAACCCGCTTGAGTATATTATGCTTGCTGTTGTAGCGGATGCCGGAATGATTTCGATGGTACACTATTCTTATTCCGTGCTTGAAATCACGAAGAAGAATGCATTCTTCAATTTTCTGGTATTCTCAGTGTTTCAGCTTGCGATGGGTATAATCATGCTCTATACCAAGTACTGGCTCCATCGAGAGATCGTACTGGAAACACGCCAGCATCAGGAAATCGAGATGCTCAACAAGGCGCAGAACAGTTTCTTCTCCAATATGTCTCATGAAATTAGAACACCGATCAATACGATCATTGGCTTGAATGAGATGATCCTTCGTGAAGATGTCAGCGAAGAAGTTATGGAAGATGCGGCGAATATCCGATCCGCCGGTAAACTCCTTCTGAACCTCATCAACGATATCCTTGATATGTCGAAGATCCAGTCTGGACGTATGCAGTTGCTGCAAGCTCCTTATCATACCGGTGAGATGCTCTCTGATCTGGTTGGAATGATGTGGATCCGTGCAAAAGAGAAGAAACTTGATTTCCGTGTGGATGTCTCTCCGGATATACCAGATGAGTTAGTCGGAGATGATATGCGTATCAGACAGATTTTGATCAATGTTCTCAACAATGCGATCAAATACACGAAAGAGGGAACAGTATCACTTTCCGTGCAGTGTGAGATGATCAACGATGGTACCTGCAACATGATCTACAACGTTACAGACACAGGCGTAGGCATCAAACCGGAAGACATTCCGTACCTTTTCTCTGCGTTTAAGCGTGTTGATGAAGATTCGAACAAACATATCGAAGGTACCGGTCTTGGCCTTTCCATCGTCAAACAGCTGGTTGACCTGATGGGCGGAAAGGTTACGGTAAATAGCGTCTATACGAAAGGTTCTACATTCATTATTGAGATTCCTCAGATCTGTGAGACACAGTCCAAGATGGGGCAGCACAATTTCGATAGCAGTAAGACGATCGAAAAACAGAAAGACTATGTCCCGAGATTTGAATCTCCAGAGGCCAGAGTACTTGTCGTTGACGACAATGAAGCAAATCTCATGGTTGTAACTAAGCTTCTTCGTGATACAAAGATCCGTATCGATACTGCATTAAGTGGAGCAGAAGCGCTCAAAAAGACACTCAACATCAAGTATGATGTCATTTTTATGGATCACCTGATGCCGGAGATGGATGGTATTGAATGCCGCCGCCGCATTATCAATCAGACTGGTGGTCGTTCCAGAGAAACCAGTATCGTTGTACTTACGGCAAATGCAGATGAAGAAAACCGTGCATTATATGCCAGTGAGAATTTTGATGGATATCTTGTTAAGCCGGTCAGTGGAGAAGAACTGGAAAATGAACTGTATCATCTCCTTCCGAAAGAAATCGTTCACGTCACGGGTAACCGTTCCGAGATTGCGGAAGAAACGGTTTCATGGATGCACGGTGATAAAAAGAGAAGGAGAGTCATTATCACTACGGAAAGTGTTGCCGATCTTCCTTCTGAACTGATTTCCAGATATGGGATCGCTGTTCTTCCGCATAAAGTATGTACTGGTGAGGGTGTATTCAAGGATGGAAGAGAAGTCGACACCCGTGGCGTACTGAAATATATGGAGGACATCAATAACAACGTTTTGCCAACGGCGCCAAGTGTAAAGGAAACGGAAGAGTTCTTCGCAAAGCAGCTTTCTTCTGCAAATAATATCATCCATATTTCCATTTCAAGCGCAGTTGAGCACAGTGGATTTCACAGTGCAAAAGAAGCATCGAAATCCTTTGATAATGTTTTTGTTTTTGACTCTGGACATCTTTCCAGCGGACAGGGACTCCTGGTAATCGATGCATGCCGGATGGCAGAAGCGGGAAAGAGCCCGGAAGAGATCCTGGCGCGACTGGAAAGATTGAAAAAGAAAGTCCATACGAGTTTTATTGTCGATAACCTCGACTTCCTCGCAAGGGCCAAGCAGGTCGGAAAAGGTATCGCTAATATTGTCAACTCTCTTATGGGAAGAGCGGTCTTGGTTCTTAAGAAGGGAAAAATGGGACTGGGCATGTTGTACTTTGGCTCGAGAAAGAGAGCCTGGAAAAACTATATCAATATGTGTCTGGCCAGTGACAAACCGATCGATACGAGGATCCTCTTTGTGACGTATGTAGGAATCAGTAAACGTGATCTGGACTGGATCCGTGAACAGATCGATAAGAAGATGGTTTTCGATGAAGTATATTTCCGTCAGGCTTCACCGGCCATCGCTGTAAACTGCGGCCCGGGTACATTCGGACTTCTTCTTCGAGAGAAAGATAAGGAAGATAAGAAATAATCTGCCTTCATCTTGTAAGAAGAATAATGCAAGCATAAGAAAAGCGTCCGTCTCATATTGAGACGGACGCTTTAACATTTGTAATGTCAGGCGATTACTGCTGTCCGATCGGCTTGTTGAGACCAATTGCTTTTTCAAGATCAGCTGTATCGTAGGAAGCTTCCATTGCGGTCTTCCAAGAGATGAAGCCTTCCTTGTAAAGACGGATGAGATCTTCGTTAAGAGTATGCATACCGATTGCACGGCTGGACTGCATCGTACCATTGATCATCTGCATCTTTTCTTCAAGAATCAGGTTCTTGATTGCGTTGGTTCCAACCATGATCTCAGTAGCAAGAATACGGCCAGTGCCATCCTTGATCGGGAGAAGCTGCTGGGAGATAACGCCACGGATATTGGTTGCGAACTGCTGGCGGATGATGGTCTGTTTATCAGCAGGAGAACCATCGATGATACGGTTGATGGTCTGGGCAGCACCACAAGTGTGGAGAGTAGAAAGAACGAGGTGTCCTGTCTCGGCTGCTGTAATAGCTGCTGCGATCGTTTCGAAGTCACGCATCTCACCAACGAAGATGATATCCGGGTCTTCACGAAGAGAAGAACGAAGTGCGGAAGCGTAAGAATCAGTATCGCGATGGAGCTCACGCTGATGGATCATAGCACGGTCATGTGGATAGATGTACTCGATCGGGTCCTCGATCGTGATAACGTGCTTTGCTTCATTCTTGTTGATGTAATCGACAACTGCCGACATGGTCGTGGTTTTACCAGAACCCGTAGGACCGGTAACAAGGATGATACCATTTTTAGCAGTAGCCATTTCTCTAACAACATCCGGAAGTCCAAGATCTTCGAACTCCGGAATCTGAGCCATAAGGAGGCGGATGCTGCAGGCAATATTATTACGCTGATGATAAACATTCGCTCTGATACGGACTCCGCTGTCGATCATGAGACCTAAGTCGATATCTTCTCCAGCCTCGACGCGCTTGATCTCTTCATTTGACAGCAGTGAATAAATCATTGCGAGAGATTCCTCAGCAGTAGGACACACATCTAGAATGTGAAGAACCCCGTATCTTCTAACTGCAAGATTCGTACCTACGGTAATATGGACGTCGGAACAATCTTGTTCTAGAGCGTAATCCATTAATTCCTCAATAGTCATAACAACACCTCCGAAATAAAATATGTTTCTATTATACCTTAAAACAAATATCCCTGATACTAAAATGAACAAAAAATTCCGATATTTGTCACTTTTTTTCAATACTTTGCACTTTCACATGGCAGGTCGCAGGTACCTTGATGTTTGTTGATCCGGGCAAAATATGATTAAATGTGAGTAGTGAGAAATTGCCCTTGCAGCGGTAACAGGGAGGCTGGCATGAGTATTGTTGAAAGATTAAAAGCCCTTCAGGATAACAAATACAGAGAGTTTCAGAGCAAGCTTGTTCCGAATATTGACGCAAAGACGATACTTGGTGTGAGAACTCCGGATATGCGGGCTATTGCCAAGGAGTATTTCGGAACCGCGGAAGCCGATATGTTTTTGAAGAAACTTCCCCATAAGTATTATGAGGAGAACCTCGTTCACTTTTTCATTATCTCGATGATCAAGGACTTTCATGAGTGTGTGAAAGAAGTGGAGAAGTTTCTTCCATATATAGACTGCTGGCCGGTATGTGATCAGAGCACTCCAAAATCCTTTAAGAAAAATCATGAAAAACTCATACCGCTGATCAAGAAATGGATCGGTTCGGATCATGTATATACTTCGCGTTTTGGCATGAGAATGCTGATGAATGAGTTCCTCGGAGAGGATTTCAAAGAGGAATATCTTGAATGGGTGGCGTCCAAAACCAGCGAGGATTATTACCTGAAGATGATGGTGGCGTGGTATTTTGCGACGGCTTTGGCTAAGCAGTACGATGCTGCTGTCGTCTATATCGAGAAACGCCGTCTGGATCCTTGGACGCATAATAAAGCAATCCAGAAAGCTATAGAAAGCTATCGTGTCTCCGACGAGCATAAAGCACATCTACGGGCTTGCAAGTAACTGACGGAAGGATGATTCGTGTCGCTATGATTTCTTTAGAAGAATACAAAAGAACTCTCCTTTCGGGAGAAATGGACGGAAGACTCCTTGAACTCTACATAGATCCGTCTCTGCTTTCCTATGAAAGAGAGCGTTATGTGCGGGCTCTGGATTGCTTTTCTACGTTATATGGGGAAAAAGAGATCGTTCTTTTTTCTGCGCCGGGAAGATCGGAAGTCATGGGCAACCATACAGATCATCAGCATGGCGAGATCATTGCTGCAAGCATCAACCGGGATGCGATTGCTGTCGTTCATCCGACAGACGAACCGGTCATCCGGATCACTTCGGGAGATTTTCCGGAGACGGTTGTGAATATCGGTAAGCTTGACCCTGCACCTGACTTGGATGATGGTACGACGTCTATCGTCAAAGGCGTGGTGAACGGTTTCCAGCAAAGAGGATATCTCGTCGGAGGTTTTACGGCCTATGTCACAAGCGATGTGCTGATCGGTGCAGGGCTTTCGTCCTCGGCGGCTTTTGAAACCTTGATCGGAACGATCCTTTCCGGACTTTTTAACACGGGAAAAGTGCCGGCAGAAGAAATCGCTGTGATCGGGCAGTATGCCGAAAATGTCTATTTCGGAAAACCATGCGGATTGATGGATCAGATGGCCTGCTCCGTCGGTGGATTGATCCATGTGGATTTTCAGGATCCGGAAAAAGCGGCGGTGGAGAAAATCGATTTTGATCTTTCTTCTGTAGGATACAGTTTATGCATAACTGACACGAAGAGTTCGCATGATGACCTGACCGCGGAGTATGCGGCGATCCCTTTGGAGATGAAAGAAGTGGCCGGTTTTTTCGGAAGATCATATCTTCTCGGAACGACTCTGGAAGAACTGCTTCAGCACGCATCAGAACTGCGGGAACGATTTGGCGACCGGGCTTTTCTTCGCGCACTGCATTTTGTTAAGGAAAACGATCGTGTCCGTGATGCGGTAAAAGCACTGGAAAGCCGCGATGTAAGTGCTTTTCTCGAAGAAGTTGCGCTCTCTGGTAAATCTTCTTTCGAAGTCCTGCAGAATGTATATGTAGCTTCGGATGTCAAACATCAGAGTGTTTCTGTCGCGCTGGCGGTGAGTGCCTCCGTGCTCGATCCGAAAACCAGTGCACATCGCGTACATGGTGGTGGATTTGCAGGAACGATCCAGGCCTTTGTCCGGGATGAAGACGTGCCTTCTTACAAAAAAACGATGGACTGCGTTTTTGGAACTGGTTCGTGTCAAGTATTAAAGATCCGCATGACCGGTGGAACCAAAGTCATGTAGCGATCTTTACATGCTACAGGGAAGATGTGTCCATTCCTAAAGCTTTCGTTTCCCGACTTCGTTACAGTGAAAATTCTTCATGCAGTTTGTGCTCCCTGATGCAATGTCTACATACATACGGGCATTGATCGTAGAGGCGTCCGCATGGATACTTTTGCGCATTTTCATTTCGTCTTCATCACCAAAGTCGTTCTTCTTTTCGAGGATACGCGCCACGATATAAATGACGATGGCGATGGCAAGAATACAAAAAGCCATAGTAAGAAGAATGGCAAAAGCTCTGACGTCTCTCAGCCACATTTCTCTTACATCTCTACGCCACCTTGCTCTTATATCATCGGGGTCAAGAAGGAACTGGACAAGTACTGGGATCATTTGACACCTCCTTGTCTTCTTCTGGCAAAGATAAGTGTCCGCACCGAACCGGTACGCTTCTGTTTTTTGACAAGACGGATGAGTTTACTGATACCTTTGAATAAAAGTATGAATGCTATGGTAGAAACGATAGCAATGCATATCTGCGGCAAGGCGCTTATCGCCAGGTCTTCTGCTTCTTTCAAGGAAAGGTTGTTGATGTGGTCCTTTTCAACAGTAGAAAGCAGGAAGAGAAGAAGAGCGCAGAGTGCAGAGGAAGCCAGTGCAATCGTTCCGAATACCTTGAATCTGCTCCACGGCGCCGTGCCTGCGCATTTGCCGGATTGCCCGTTGACCAGGAACGTATAGGGTATTCCGTTTGCAGTGATCGTTACGAACCAGGCGGGAAGAAGAATATAGCCGGTTCTATACATTTCAAGCTTTGGATTGGAATAGACCCGCAGTGAATGTTTATTTGGAGAGAGAAGCCTCATCTGGGAATTGAAGATCGTTCTGGCTTTCAGTTCTGCTGTTGATTTGGCAGCGCGCGGGGTGACATCCTGCGTGTTTGAATAGAAACCCATGAGATAGGAAGTATCAAAATCCACAGCTGCTTTTACATTATACGGCTCAAGAAGAGCAGTGGAACGGTCATCGAGATCTTTGCAGCACTCAACCAGAAGGTTTTCAAACTCAGCGCTTCCGTCAAAAACATGTGTTGATTCAGACGCGCCTACTGCGTGCTGCTGGGTATCCGTGATCGCCCCGTCGTATGTGAAATAGGGGATATAGATGCCGCGCACCAGTTCCGGATCGATCTTCTTGAATCCTCTCGGCATGAAAGCTCCGGAAAGGATCTTTTCCTTAACAGTGGCGATGGCTTCTTCTTTCGTGATCATGAAGGGAACGATCTTATCCGGACGGTTCTCCTTGGTGATCCTGGAAAAAACGACCGAAGTGGAGCCGCAGTAGATACAGCGGGTACTGATTTCAGTACTGGAAACGAGAACTTCGCCGGCGCACTGGCTGCACTTGAAAACATAGCGGTCATACATCTCGCCGGTCAGTTCTTCAAACTCAGAGAGCGTATCCTTGATATCTTCAGGCTTTTCGGTATCCTCATTTTCGTAGTAAAAACTATCTGCATCCGGAAGGGTTTTGGGGTCGATGATGTTGCCACAGGTACCGCATACCAGGGCATCAAAACCCGGATCATATTCCATTGGTGCGCCACAACCCGGACAACTCTTAGCCATATACGTCCCCCTCCATCTAACTAACAATTATATCACATTTAGATGGTGATTGAACGGCTGTGGTCTTGAAAGAATCCGAATTAGGGTATAATGGACCTATAGATGACAACAAGAGGTGATCAGGATGTCCAGTGAAGAACAGAAACATCAACTTTATCTGAAACAAAAAGCTCTTCTGGATACTTTTGTCGAAAAACATGCTATTTCCCGAGAACAGTATGAGAAGAGCCTTCATGATCTGACAGAAAAGATGGGTGAAAAACTTCCGGAAAAAGATACGTAAAGCGGTAAAGCTTACATATCATTCATCTGGGAGACGTACAGATGGTAGTAGTCGCCCTTTTTCGCCATGAGTTCGTCATGCGTTCCGCTTTCCGTGATTCCACCATGATCAATATACATGATACGGTCACAGTTCCTGATCGTAGAAAGACGGTGCGCGATGATAAAGGACGTACGCCCTTTCAACATGGCATCCAATCCCTGCTGCAGTGCTTTTTCCGTCTGCACATCAATGCTGGAGGTTGCTTCATCAAGCACAAGAAGTGCCGGGTCGGAAAGCAGTGTCCGGGCAAAAGAAATCAATTGCTTCTGGCCCTGGGAAAGCTTGGATCCGCGTTCTTTTACTTCCGTTTCATATCCATCCGGCATCTTGGAAATGAACGTATCTGCACATACCGCGCGGCTGGCATTTTTAATATCATCGTCACTGGCCGAAAGATTTCCATATCGGATGTTGTCGGCTACAGTGCCGGAGAAAATGAAACTATCCTGAAGCATAATGCCCATCTGCGAGCGAAGTGATTTCAGCGTCACATCCGAAATGTCCTGCCCATCGATGAGGATCCGTCCCGAATCCAGATTATAGAACCTGGAAATGAGGCTGACGATCGTGCTTTTGCCGGCACCTGTCGGACCGACAAGCGCGATGCTCTGACCAGGCTGGACTTTGAACGAGACATTATGCAGGACCTCTTTTCCTTCCTCATAGGAGAAGGAGACGTTTTCAAATTCAACTTCACCCTTGATGTCAGGCATTTCAGTGGCATTCTCTTTGTTTTTCACGCCGACAGGTTCATCGATGGTCTCGAAGATACGCTCGAGGTAGGCCATGTTATTGATGAAGTTGTTGAAAATGTTACCGAGGTTCATGATCGGCTGCCAGAAACGTGCGGCATAGCTGGAAACAGCTACAATCGCACCGAGTGTTTCCTGTCCGTCAGCGTAAAGAAGAAGGCCGACGACAAAGATGGCACCACGGACAAAAACGGAGATACTGTCAATGCCCGGCCAGACAAGGTTGGTATAGCGAAGTGCGCCCATCCATGTTGTCCGGCAATCATCAGAAAGCTGTTCAAAGATCTCGCTGTTTTCCTCTTCGCGGGCGAAGATCTGGGTGATCTTGGCGCCAACAATGTTTTCCTGAAGATACGCATTCAGGTTGGAGTTCTTGTTGGATACCATACGCCATGCACGGCGCTGCTTGGTCTTGACCCAGAACATGAAGACTGCCAGGACAGGCACACCGGTGATGACTACCAGCGAAAGCTTCACATCTGTAGTAAACATGAAGACCACGATGAAGACCAGGTTAATGATTTCAAGAATGGCGTTGATCAGACCGTTCGACAACATGTCGCATACCGAGTTAACGTAGTTTACGACACGGATCAGGATCTTTCCGTGCGGACGGTCGTCATAGTACTGGAAAGGCAGTTCCTGAAGATGCGCGAAAAGGTCTTTTCTAATGTCATATACGATGTCCTGGGAGGTGCGTTCCATGATATGGGAGCGGATCGTATAGAAGAGGATACTGATACCGTATGCCAGGATGAGAAGGAAGATCAGGCGGTGGAGCATAGGCTCATCTTTAGCAGGAATGACAACGTCCAGGGCTTCTTTGGTGATCTTTGGTGCAAACAGCGCTGCGATTGCTCCAAAAGCACTTAGAACCAGAGCCAATATCATCTTGACCGAGTATTTCTTGATGTATTTCCAGGCGCGAAGAAGGTGCTTGAAACTGAATGGCTCTTCCAGGGTCTCATCTACGCGGTATGTATTTCGCTGTTTAGGTTGTGCCATGTCATATCACCTCGCTTCCTGTCTGAAGTTTAACAAGTTCGGCATAGTAGCCGCCCTTTTTGATCAGTTCGTCATGTGTTCCGGATTCGGAGATCTTGCCGTCCTGGAGGATCAGGATCCGGTCGGCTTTCTTGGTTGTGGAGATTCTCTGCGCGATAATGATCTTCGTGCAAGGAAAGTCCAGTTCGGAAAGGCTTTTCTGGATCTGCTTTTCTGTCTCCATATCTACTGCCGAAGTCGTGTCGTCCAGAATCAATATCGAAGGCCGTACAGCGAGAGCGCGTGCAAGCGAAATGCGCTGTTTCTGACCGCCTGAAAGGCCGACGCCACGCTCTCCGACGATGGTTTCGTAACCTTCCGGCATTTTGGAGATAAACTCATCTGCGGCAGAATAGCGGGCGAATTTGATCACGTTTTCTTTGGTGATGTTTGTATCACCATACGCAATGTTTCCATCGATCGTATCGGAGTAAAGAAGCACATCCTGCGTCGCCATGCCGATACTCGTGCGGAGCTGCTGAAGTTTCAGCTTGCTGACATCCAGATCATCAACCAGGACCTGACCCTGTGTCGGTTCGTAGAATCTCGGAATCAGCTGGATCAAAGAGGTCTTGCCGCACCCTGTTTCTCCCATGATGGCAATTGTCTCACCAGGGTTGGCGACAAAACTGATATCTGTGAGAACGGGAAGATCGGCATCTTCGTATTGGAAACTGACGTTTTTGAATTCGACTTTTCCCGTGAATCTTTCAGGATGATCGATCGCATCTTCCGCGTCAACGATACTCGGTTCGCTGTAGTAGATCTCCATGACCTTATCTGCTGCGGCCGAGAAGCGCTGGAATTCATTGAGAATGTTTCCGAGAAGGCGCATCGGGTTCGCGATCGCCCACATCAATCCGGAAAAAGCAACGTACTCGCCCATCGTCATTTCGTCTTTCATGAGGAAAGTACCACCGACCCAGAGAAGAACAACGGGGAGGAGGTTGGCGCAGGTTTCAACAAAGGGAAAGAACTTGATCCAGACCAGTCGGGTCTTTTTATTGGTCTCGGCATAGTCCTTGTTGCTCTGGTCGAATTTGTCGATTTCATAATCTTCTCGGGAAAAAGCCTTTACGACCCGGTTTCCTGAGATGTTCTCCTGCGCAGCTGTGTTCATCTGGGCATGCTTTTCACGAAGAAGAGCATGCATCGGTGCGACTTTTTTTCTAAATGTAAATACGATCAGGAAAATGACCGGTGCCAGTGCGATGATACAGATGGCCATCTTCCAGTTCATGTAGAAGAAATAGATCGATGCAGCAGTGAAAAGAGAGATGCACTCGATGATCATTCGGACGACCCAGGCAATGTTGTGGCGTACGGCATCCAGATCGCCGGTCAAGCGGGTCATAAGGTCGCCGGTGCGGTATTCGTTATAAAAGTGCATGTCCTGTCGTTCAATCTTGGAAAACAGATGGTTCCGGATCCGGTACAGTGCTCTCTGGGAGACATGTTCGTATGCCATGCAGTCGATATATACGATCAGCGCGCGGAGCAAAGTGATCCCGATCATGGCAGCAACAAGTATATAGAACTCTTTCTTATTTGATTGAAAATGCGCTGCGGCATCTTCACCGGTCAGAAAGCGGTCTACGATCTGCTGGGAAAAGAACGGGACAGTAAGCTGCAGAAAATTGTATACGATCGTTCCGAACATTGCGAGAATGAAGACTCCTCGAAGTCCGGAGATATTGTCCCAGATCCATTGCATTTTTGTTCGTGAAAAGTGCTTTTTCGACATCTGAATAACTATCCCTTTCTTAAATGTTTGAACATTATAGCATTTTGGAACATGAAAGAAATGCTACCATTAGTATACTTTGGGTGCGGGTAAATTCCAGTTCGAAATGCTTCGCTTTTTATTCAAATTCGCGATAGAATAATCATGTGGATAACCACAAAAAATAGATTTAGATGGTAAGACAAAAACTGATATAACAGATGTCGGTTTTTAAGAAGCCTTGGAACGGGAAGAATGGTACGATAACATCGAATATGTAGATTGCGAAAGGATGCTATTATGGAAAATTTCGAGTTTTATTCACCAACTTATTTTGTATTTGGAAAAGATAATGAAAACCGTGCAGGCGAGTTTGTTAAGCGTTTCGGCGGTACAAAGGTACTCATCCATTATGGCGGCGGAAGCGTAGTCCGCTCTGGTCTTCTGGATCGTGTGAAAGCATCTCTTGACCGCGAAGCGATTCCTTATGTAGAGCTGGGCGGTGTTATGCCGAATCCGAGAAGCGGACTGGTATACGAAGGTATTGATCTTTGCCGAAAAGAAAACGTGGATTTCGTACTGGCAGTTGGCGGCGGAAGTACTATCGATTCTTCCAAGGCGATTGCAGCCGGTACTGTATACGATGGCGATTTCTGGGACTTTTACCAGGGTAAGCGAATCGAGAAGGCATTGAGCGTAGGTACGATCCTGACTATTGCTGCTGCAGGTAGTGAAGGAAGCCCGGATACCGTTATTACTAAGGAAGAGGGTATGTTTAAGCGTGGCGCAAGCGGAGATGCTGTACGTCCGAAATTCAGTATCCTTAATCCTGCCCTGACACAGACTCTGCCGGCTTATCAGACAGCGGCAGGTATCACAGATATCATGGCACACCTTTATGAGCGTTACCTCACCAACAGTGAGGAAGTTGAAGTGACTGACCGTCTGATCGAGAGCCTGCTTCTTACCATGGCACATGAAGGACCAAGAGTTATTGCTGATCCGGATAACTACGAAGCAAGAGCGAATATCATGTGGGCAGGAATGGCTGCGCATAACAACATGTGCGGTGTAGGAAGAAGCCAGGACTGGCTGAGCCACACCATCGAGCATGAGCTTTCCGCTTTGTATGACTGCGCTCACGGTGCCGGTCTGGCGGTAACAATGCCAGCCGTATTCACATATGAACTGTCCCATAATGTCATGCGCTTTGCCCAGGTTGCGGTTCGTGTCTGGGGATGCCAGATGGATTTTGCTCATCCGGAAGTCACGGCAAAGGCAGGTATCGAAGCATTCCGTAATTTCCTGATCTCGATTGGAATGCCGAAGAATTTCGAAGAACTGGGCGCGAAAGAGGAGGATATTCCGAAGCTTGTGGATGTTCTTTGCAACGGTGATGGAAGAAATGGAACGATTTCCGGTTTCATCACGCTTAACGAAGAGGACTGCACTAAAATCTATAAGATGATGGTGTAAGCTATATGGATTATAGCCGGTACGAAAACTTTGATTTTGACAGAATTAGTGCCTTTAACATGTCCACAGGTTTTAAGGACAGAAGCTATCAGATGCACTGGCATTCGTATGGCGAAATTCTCCTTGTGGGCCCTGGCGAAACGAACATCTTTAGGGTAAATCAAAGTACATACAACTTAAAAGAAGGCGATTTCGTACTGGTTTGGCCGATGGAAATGCATGCTATTCTCGATGCGGACCGGGAACAATCTCTAGTCATTCAGTTTAGCAACACTTTTATGAATTCTTTACTCGATCTTCAAAGGATCATGCATTTCTATCGGAATCTCCATGTCATTGAAAGATGTGCACATCCGCAGCTGTCTGCCAGACTTCAGACTCTGGTATACAAGATGCGGGATGTGTTTTTTTCTGAATCTGCAGACCGTGAATTGCGTTGCTGCATGCTTCTTATGGAATTTGTCCTTGCCTTGGATGAGCATCGTGAAGAGTTTTCCAAAGAGCTCTCTACAAGCGGAAAGAATAGTTATAACGATGACGTGATGCGCCGTATGATCATGGTTACGGAGTACATAAAGAACAATCTGACATCCGATGATCTTTCCCAGCAGGCTATGGCAGATATGGCAGGCATCAGTAAGGACTATTTCTCTCGCATATTCAAGAATGTTACGGGCATGAACTACAACAAGTGGCTGAACATGATCCGTCTTGAAAAAGCGACGGAACTTCTTGCGCAGAATGACATGACACTGACCCAGGTCGCCATGCTTTCCGGATTCCGCAGTATCCCGAGTTTTAACCGTGTATTTTACGATGAGAAAGGTATGGCTCCGGGAGAATACAGAAGTTTGTTTGTCAGTAACAGAGAGACGGATCACAAGCAGCAATAAACGACATTTCATAGAATCGACAAAAGAAAAGGAGAACGCATATGGATATTTCTCATAGAAAAGTAAGTAAGCGAGTGCTTTTTAAAGATCAGAACGGGAATCCTCTCGTAAACAAGAATGTACACGTGCAGCAGACCAAGCATGAGTTTTTGTTTGGTTGTGGTGCATTTAATTTCATGCCCTATGTTGTAGACGGAAAGGAAGAGTTTAAGCCGGTGACGGAAAGCTGGCTGGAGATCTTCAATTACGGAACACTTCCGTTTTACTGGGGACAGTTCGAAAAAGAAGAGGGAAAGCCGAATACTGATGCCTTGATGAAGACGGCAAAATACCTTCAGAGCAAAAATGTCACGGTAAAAGGACATCCGCTTTGCTGGCATACTGCTTGTGCAGATTGGCTGATGCAATATGACAATAAGACGATCCTTGAAAAGCAGCTGGCACGTATCGATCGTGAAGTAAATGGCTTCAAGGGTGTCATTGATATGTGGGATGTGATCAACGAAGTCGTGATCATGCCTATATTTGACAAGTACGACAATGCAATTACGCGTCTTTGTAAGGAACACGGAAGAGTAGGCCTGATCAAGAAAGTCTTTGATGAAGCACATTCCTGCAATCCGGACGCAGTACTCCTTCTTAATGATTTCAATACTTCCACCAATTACGAAATCCTTATCGATGGCTGTTTGAATGCGGGTGTACCGATCAGTGCAATCGGTATCCAGTCGCATCAGCATCAGGGATACTGGGGAAGAGAAAAGGTGGAAGAGGTACTGGCACGTTTTGACCACTTTGGACTCCCGATCCACTTTACAGAGAACACTTTGATTTCCGGCGAGATCATGCCGGCGCATATCGTGGACCTCAATGACTGGCAGGTCGAGAAGTGGCCGACGACTCCGGAAGGTGAAGAAAGACAGGCACGTGAAATCGAAGAAATGTACCGCATTCTTTTCTCTCATCCGCTTGTACAGGCGATCACGACCTGGGATTACCGTGATGGTGCATGGCTTCATGCTCCGAGTGGTTTTATCCGTGAGGATAATTCTTTGAAACCTTCCTACAAGATGCTGAAAAAGCTTGTAAAGGAAGAATGGTGGACGGATACCAATGTCCAGACGGATTCGGAAGGATATGCCGTAATCGAAGCCTTTAAGGGCGATTATGATTTTGCTGTAGATGATCTTACGTCAAAAGCAAAACTCTCAGATAATGACAGTATAGTGATAGTTCTTTCAAAATAATTTTTTCAAAAAATGTGTGAAAGAAAAAATGGAGGTGCACGATGAGTATTGATCTTAGTAAAATGCCGAAACTGGGGTTTGGTTTGATGCGTCTGCCGGAAAAAGATGGTGTGATTGACCATGAGCATGTTTGCCGTATGGTGGATAAATATATGGCTGCAGGAATGAATTATTTCGATACTGCATATGTGTACCATGGTGGAAAGTCTGAAGTGGCGGCGAGAGAAGCATTAGTGAAGCGCTATCCGCGAGATAGTTTTATGATTGCTACCAAGCTTCCTGCATGGGAAATCAAGAAGGAAGAAGATATCGAGCGGATCTTTAACGAACAGCTTGAGCGGGCCGGTGTGGACTATTTTGACCTGTATCTTCTGCATTCTCTGGAAGATGGAAATAACTACAACACTTACGTCAAATATGACTGCTTTAACTGGTGTATGCAGAGAAAAGCTGAAGGAAAGATCAAGCATTTCGGTTTTTCTTTCCATGGAAGTCCGGAACTTCTTAAGGAAGTACTGGATCAGCATCCGGAAGTCGAGTTCGTACAGATCCAGCTGAACTATCTGGACCGCAGTAATCCGGTCGTGCGCTCTCAGGAGCTTTACGATATTCTTCATGAGAGAAATATTCCGATCATTGTTATGGAGCCGATCCGTGGTGGTATGCTTGCGAACCTGGGACCTGAGATCGAAGAGAAGTTTAAGGCGAAACGTCCGGACAAGTCAGTGGCTTCCTGGGCTCTTCGTTTTGTCGGATCACTTCCGGGTGTCATGACCATTCTTTCCGGAATGTCTTCTGAAGAACAGATGGATGATAATATCAGTACATTTACGGACTTTGAAGCGCTGTCTTCGGAGGAGATGAATATCGTTGATGAAGTGACGGCAGATATTCTCAGTATGCCGCAGATCGGCTGTACTGCATGTAAGTACTGCTGTGACGGATGCCCGATGAGCATCAGTATCCCGGATGTATTCCGCACGATCAATACTCTCAGAAGATATCCGGATGACTGGAGATCCAAAAACTTCTATTCTGGTCTGGTTTCCCGTTCCGGAAGGGCTTCTGACTGTATCGGATGCGGCCAGTGTGAAAGTGTTTGTCCACAACACCTGCCGATCATCGAGCTTATGAAAGAAGCGGCATCCATACTTGATACATAATTGCAGACCGAAGAAAGCGCAGAGGGAATCAGATTGAAAAAAACATACATAACGACTATGCCCAACCATATCGGAGCTTTTCTCAAAGCCAGTGAATGCTTTGCGAATCTGGGCATCAACATTACCCGCGTAAGCTATAACAAAGCAGTCGATTCCCATACACTTTTTATTGATGCAGAAGGCGATGAAGAACAGTTGAAAAAGGCCGATGCCATGCTGTCCGAGATTGGCTATCTGCAGACTCCGAAAAGTGAGAACAGCATCGTGCTTCTGGAGTTCCTGCTGGAAGATCGTCCGGGAAGCGTGACCGATGTGCTGCGGCTTATCGATCAATACAGATTGAATATTTCCTACATCAGCTCCCAGGAGAACGGCACGGATTATCAGGCATTCAAGATGGGCCTTTTCGTCGATGACGAGAACAATCTGAAGGCATTTATTGAGGAGACACAGAAGCTCTGCAGGATCCGCGTACTGGACTATAATCATTCGGAGAAAGTCTACGATAATTCGATCTTCTACCAGTCATTTGTTTCTGAACTCGTACAGTGTATCGGGCTTCCGTCTTCCAAGCGTGATGAACTCCTGGTAAATGCCAATGTTGTCATGCAGATGCTGGATGAGAAGGGGCTGTCTCCGTATAAGACATTCGAGAGCATCAGCCGCTTTGCACATCTTCTGGCTGAGTGCCGTGGTGCAAAGTTTGCACCGAGGATTACGCATCATCCGGTGACGGATAACACGGAGATCATCCTGATCGAGCCCGCCTGCGGAAGCAACACTGCTATACTAGTCAGTATGGGGCAAGTGCTTTTCTTTGACTGCGGATATGCACTCTACCACGAAGAAATGGAGAAGATCTTCCATGACCTTCTTCCTGATTTTGATAACATGAAAAAGACGATCTGCGTAACACATGCGGATGTGGACCACTGCGGTCTATTGTCCATGTTTGACGAGATCCTGGCCAGCGAACCCACCAAAGAATGCTTTGAACTGGAAGCGGAAGGCAAGGATGGATACAGAGAACAGAATCCGCTCCACAAGCCGTATGTCAATATCTGTAAAGCGCTGACCTGCTATACGACTCCGGATCCTTCCAAGGTAAAAGCACTTTGGACGTCTCCTAAGAAGCAGACGGAACCGCTTACCCAGATCGGCTTCTTCGATTTCGGCGAGATGCATTTTGAAGTCTATCAGGGAAAAGGCGGACACCTAAAAGGCGAGACTGTGTGGATCGATTATGCGCATCACGTTGTTTTCTCCGGAGATATCTATATCAATCTTCATGGCTTGACGAAAGAACAGTCTGAGTACAATCAGTATGCTCCGGTCCTGATGACATCCGTGGATACAGATCCGGCACTTTGTGCATTGGAAAGACAGGCGATCTTGCAGCGTCTGGGTGAAGGAAACTGGCAGATCTTCGGTGCACATGGTATGAAGAAAGAAATTAAGATTCAGATCGAAAAATAATAAAGCAATATTAGTTACCTGATTCAAAGGAGGACGGGAAAATGAAAATGTTGAATGTAGTAAACGGACCACAGAACATCTCAAGAATCATTCTCGGATGTATGCGTATGCCGGCATTAAGTGTAGAAGAAGCAGCAAAAATGATTTCTACTTCGGTAGATCTTGGAATCAACTACTTCGATCACGCGACCTGCTATGGTGACGGCGAAGCGGAGACCCGTTTCGGAGATGCGCTTCCTTTGACAGGCATCAAAAGAGAGGACATCTATCTGCAGAGTAAGTGCGGTCTGCATTTTGACCGTCAGGAATTCGACTGGAGCAAAGGAGATATCCTGGAAAGCGTAGACGGTATCCTTTCCCGTCTGAAGACAGATTACCTCGATGCATTACTGCTGCATCGTCCGGATGTGCTTTTTGATCCGGAAGAAGTCGCAGAGGCTTTCGATATCTTAAGCAGTTCAGGCAAAGTCAAGCATTTTGGTGTCAGTAACGTAACTCCAGGCCAGCTGGAACTTCTGAAGAAATACGTGAAGCAGCCGTTGGTATTTAACCAGCTTCAGCTTTCACTGGATCAGTCCCAGCTGATCGATACGCCGTTATATCTCAACAACAAGACGACGGACATGTCTATCGATAGAGATAACGGTACTCTCGAGTACTGCCGTCTGCACGATATTACGATCCAGGCCTGGTCGCCGCTACAGATCGGTATGTTCAAAGGTTGTTTCGTAGATCATCCGGATTTTCCGAAACTTAATGAGGTGCTGGGACGTATTGGGGAGACATATGGCGTTTCCAAGACAGCCATCGCCATCGCATGGATCCTTCGTCACCCGGCGAAGATGCAGGCAATCGCAGGCACAATGAATCCGGATCACCTGAAAGATATCTGTGATGCGACTAAAGTCGATCTAACACATAAAGAGTGGTATGACCTGTACCTGGCATCCGGCAAATTCCTGCCGTAATTCCGAAAGGAGCGTGTGCATTATGCAGAAAGTGAAATGGGGCATTTTAGGAACTGCGAACATCGCAAGATGGGGCACGATCCCGGGAATGAAGCAGGCAGCAAGCTGCGAACTTTATGCGATTGCAGGAAGAAATCCGGAAAAAGCCGAAGCATATAAGAACGAATATGGTTTTGAAAAAGCATACGGAAGCTACGATGAACTGATCGAAGATAAGGATGTTCAGGCTATCTATATTCCGCTTCCGAACGATTTGCATCTGAAGTATGTTAAAGCAGCACTTCAGCATGGAAAACATGTTCTTTGTGAAAAGCCCTTAGGCTTAAATGCAGACGAAGTACGGGAGATGTTTGCGACCGCAAAAGAAAACGGTGTCTATCTCATGGAAGCGTATGCCTATCTTCACAGTCCGTATGTAGAAAGCCTGAAGAACGATGTAAAGAGTGGCATTATCGGAGATATTGATTACATCGAATCGGCATTTATCACGCAAGGCTATAAAGAAGATTTCCGTCTCCATAAGGAGCATGGCGGCGGAGCGATGTACGATCTTGGCTGTTATTGCACAACCATGATACTTTCTCTGATCGATTCGGAGCCTTCGTTTGTAAAGGCCAGTGCGGAGTATTCTGATCTTGGTGTTGACCTGAATACTGCTGCGATTATCCGTTTCCAGAACGGTGCAAGAGCATCCTTTAATGTTGGTATGATCCTTGGTGAGAACACGAATTCAAGATTTGACCGACTGTTCATTCATGGAACAAAAGGCTCGATCCGTTCGGATGTGGAGTACAACCAGGAAGGAAAAGTCAGCTATAAAGTATTTACGAAAGACGGAGTTACAGAGAGCAGCATCTCTGTCCCACAGAATTATTCGCTGGAGATCGAACAGCTCAGCCGTTGTATCCTTTATGGAGAGACGCCGTTTATTACTCCGGAGTTCTCGATCAAAAATGCAGAACTGATGGACAAGGTCTTCGAAGAGATTGGTTTTTACGCATAAGAGTTAAGATAAATATCGCACTTGCTGAAATCCTCAAGGAGCGTAAATAAGGTATAATAAACATATACTGCGACCTTGAGGTGAGAAAGATGGGCTGGACGAAGGAGACGATCCATGCGATCGTGGAGAAACAGCGGGAGTTCTTCTTGTCGGGGAAAACACTGGATGTGTCTTTCCGGCTGAAGATGCTTGATGCGCTGTATGACGGGCTGAAATCTCGTGGAAAAGATGTGGAAGATGCGATTTCGCAAGACCTCGGCCGTCATCCTCTTGAGTCGTATTTCTGTGATGTCGGTGCGACGCTTACGGAGATCTCGGAGATCCGTTCGCATCTGAAGAAGTGGGCGAAACCCGATCGGCAATTCAGCGGACTTAAGTGCTTCCCAAGTATTTGGACGCGCATCTATAAGCTTCCTTATGGCGTGACACTGGTCATCAGTCCTTTTAACTTTCCCATCTATCTGTCGCTGGTTGTTGTGGCAACTTCACTGGCAGGCGGAAATACTGTTATTCTCAAAACCAGTTCCAAGTCTTCTGCCTGTACGGAAGTGCTGAAGACGTTGATTCATGAGACGTTTCCGGAAGAGTATGTGACGCTGGTGGATGGCGGACATGATATCGCTGACCTCTGTCTGGAAGAACGCTTCGATAAGATTTTCTATACCGGTTCACCGAAGGTGGGTGTACACGTCATGGAGATGGCGGCAAAGCACCTGACCCCGGTGGCGCTGGAACTTGGCGGCGAAACAGGAAACTGGTGCGTCGTGCGAAAAGATGCGGACCTGAAGGATGCGGCCAGAAAGATCGCGTTCTTTAAACTCATGAATAGCGGACAGATCTGTATCAATATCAATCAGATCGCGGTGGCATCAGAAGTCGCCGATGCTTTTCTAAAAGAACTGAAGGATGCCTTTATCCGGCAGATCGGGGAGAGTGCGATCGAAAACCCGGAATATCCAAAACTAATCAGCGCCAGTGCTTTTGAAAAATGCAAGAGCGAAGCGGAAGAGTATAAGGATCGTATCGTGTTTGGAGGAAAAGGCGATGCGGAAAAACTCCGCTTCGAACCGACGATCATCTATCCGGTCAAAATCGATGAACCTGTTGTGCAACATGAACTCTTTAATCCGCTTTTGCCGGTCGTGCCTTACGAGGACTGCCGGATCGATGAACTGATGGACACGATCAACAGAAGAGAGCATGGACTTGCGCTCTATGTGTTTACGAAGAATAAAAAGTGGGCGAAGAAAGTCATGTCGACCCAGCAGTATGGCGGCGGCTGTGTTAATGAAGTGTGCCTGCATCTGATGGTGAAGGGGGCGCCGTTCAATGGAACCGGACACTCAGGCATGGGTTCGTACCATGGCATTTGGGGGTTCCGCGAGTTTACGCACCAGAGTACAGTGCTTTTCGGGTCGAACCACTTTAATCTGCCGATGCGGGAACACCCCTATAGTGGAAAGACAGGGGAGAAGAAGAGAAAGCTACTCAATCTTTTCCTGAAGTGATCCGAAGGCGCAATCTGCAAAAAATGAGAAATCCTAAAACGAAGGATAAGAAGACTCGGCCCTGACAGGGTGATAATATACCAAGTAGTGATTGTTAAACCGTAATGATTAGGAGGAAATGATTTATGAATGAGACATTGAAAGTTCTTGAGTCCAGAAGAAGCTGCCGGAATTTTAAGCCTGACATGATCAAAGAGGAAGAGCTCCAGGCCATCATCAAGGCAGGTACATATGCGGCTACCGGTATGGGTAAGCAAAGCCCAATCATCATTGCGGTGACGGATAAGACCCTGCGTGATCAGATTTCGGAAGAAAACCGGAAAGTCGGCGGCTGGGGCGGAGATTTCGATCCGTTTTATGGTGCGCCGGTGATCCTGATCGTTCTGGCAAAGAAAGATATCATGACGTATGTTTACGATGGATCGCTTGTCATGGGCAATCTCATGAATGCAGCGGAGAGCCTGGGTGTCGCCAGTATCTGGATCCACAGGGCGAAAGAAGAATTTGAATCTGATTTTGGGAAAGCACTGCTTTCTAAACTTGGCATCGAAGGAGAATACGAAGGGATCGGTCATTGTGCGCTGGGTTATGCGGCGGAACCGGCAAAAGAACCCGTAGCAAGAAAAGACGATTATGTGTATTACATCTGATTGGGATCGGCGTTAGGAGTCTTTATGAAGATTTACGATATTTCACAGGAAGTCTTCGGATGCGAAGTGTATCCCGGAGATCCGTCCCCCGAAAAAGAGATCAAATTGAGAATTGAGGATGGCGCGGTATGTAATCTCAGCGCGCTTCATATGTGTGCGCATAACGGAACCCATGTCGATGCGCCGTACCACTTTCTTAACGATGGAAAGAAGATCGATGAGGTCGATTTGAAAAGGTTTATCGGATATGCGTATGTGGCAGAACATAACGGAAATTTGTCCGCGTCAGATGCCCAATGCATTCTGGAAAAGGCCAAAGCTTGTGACAAGCGTGCTGCTGAACGGATCCTGGTAAAAGGCGATGTTACGGTTACACCGGAAGCGGCGAATGTCTTTGCGCAGGCAGGGATCCTTCTTTATGGAAATGAATCCCAGACAGTCGGACCTCTTATGGCGCCGATGGAAGTACATCTGATCATGCTGGGCGCGGAAATCGTTCTGCTCGAGGGGATAAGACTTTCCGAAGTTCCTGAGGGTGTGTATCTTCTTCACGCTGCGCCGCTCAATCTTGGCGGGGCGGAAGGCGCACCATGCCGGGCCACACTGATCAAAATCGAAGAATAAGTGCTTTTGTAATGGAGTGAATAATATGGGCAACAAACTGAAAGTATTGATGTTAAACGGAAGTCCGAGAGAAAGCGGTAATATCGCGTTGGCGTTCCGTGAGATGGAGCAGGTTTTTTCAGAAAACGATGTGGAGTTCGAGAATATCCTTCTCGGGAAAATGGATATCCGTGGCTGTATCGCCTGCGAGACCTGCAGGAAGAATCATAAGTGTGTCTTCAATGACATTGTCAATGAACTTGCCGTGAAGTTTGAGCAGGCGGACGGACTGGTGATCGGATCTCCGGTTTATTACGGTTCGGCAAATGGTACTTTAATGTCGGCGTTGCAAAGACTGTTCTACAGTACATCATTCGATAAGAGCCTGAAAGTCGGGGCAAGTGTTGTGAGCGCAAGACGTTCCGGCTGTACAGCTACTTTCGATGAATTGAATAAGTTTTTCACGCTCTGCAATATGCCTGTTGCGACAAGTCAGTACTGGAACAACATCTACGGTTGGGAACCGGGTGAAGGGAAGGTCGATGATGAGGGCAGACAGGTCATGCGTGTCCTGGCCAGAAATATGGTGTTTCTCATGAAGAGTATTGCACTCGGAAAAAAGGAAGTGGGACTTCCTGCAGAAGAGGACCGTGTCTGGACGAATTTTACAAGATAAGTTTTTTAGATTTCCTCTCCTCACATAATTAAAAACACATTCTGCATGTTGGATCTGCAGGATGTGTTTTTTTAGGCATATTGTGGAATGCTATTGCTTCATTCCTTGCTTCAGATTATAATCGACAGGTGTCGATTATACAATCGGCAAATGTGCGGAATGTGTTGTGAAATCAACAGATTCGGGAAATGTGTATACTTCGCTTTGGAAAAACAAGCATTTTGATTGGAGCATAAATATGGAAAACGAAAATGTCCGAGTCGCTATAACTAAACAGTTGCTTCGCAGTGGCCTTGAAAAGTGCATGAAAAAGAAGAAAATCGACCGGATCACGGTCACGGAGCTCTGTCGTGAAGCGAGAGTCAACCGTGCTACATTCTACAACCATTATGAAATGCCCAAAGACATCCTGATTGAAGCGGGTATGGAACATGCGAAAAAAATATATGAGATCTACAACGAAAACAATGGTCTGTCTTATGATGATCGTGTTCTGAGCGTTCTCAAGTTTTTATATGAAACGAGGAGTAATCTGAATGTCGTTCTGGCGGCTGGGGCGGACCAGTATCTGAAACAGGTTTCTGAGAAATTCTTTCTTTATACATATTTTTCGTCCATAGATTACAAAAAGCGTTTGAATCTGAAAGATAATTCTGAATGCCGGCTGGTAGCGAACATGCTTTGGACTTCTTCCTATACGATCCTGCGGCAATGGCTTACTGAAGAAGATCAGAAGACGCCGGAAGAAATGCTGGTCCTTTTCAAAAAGATCATGAACCAAACCAATCTTGGACAGAACCCTTTATTCTTTCCGGAAGAATTTGCAGACGAGCAAAAGTGAATTATGATAGAATGTAAATTGGCATTGAAAGATTGACATAAGAGACCAGGATTTTCTTTCAACTCGGGGTGGGAATATGGGCGAGAAGAGAAAATTTCACATCGATGAACGTTACGTTACCGTCAATCTGACGCTGAGTATTATCTTGTATTCGATGGTCGTTCCTTTCTGCCTTTACCTTTGTATCGATAATTATTTCCGTGGAAATCTTGTGGTTGCGCGATATGCATTGTTCTGTGCAGTCATGACAGCTATTGCCATTGTGAATTTCTCAATCTGCAAATTCGGAAAGAAAAAGCGAAGATGGCTGATGCATCTTGCCATCAATATCCAGTGTTTCGTGTACTGGATCACTTTTTCCTTTTTCCTTTATACAGGTGGATCGAGTGGAACGAGTATATTTCTTTTCTTCCTTGCAGTGCCTGTTGTTTTCTATTTTTTCAATCTTTCGTATGGCTTGTACTTTAATACGGTATTCTTTCTGATCATGGTCGTGTATATGAATACACCACTTCGCGAGATGGGGTACCGTTTCCCGGATGCCTATTATTCGCGTCTTCCCATGATGTATCTGGTAAACGTCATCTTGTGCGGACTTGCTCAGTATGAGACGGTCAAAGCCAAGATCAGGCAGGACAAAGCTCTCGAAGAGGCAAAGCGCGCGAGTGAAGCGAAGACAGACTTCCTGGCAAATACCAGCCACGAGATCCGCACTCCGATCAATGCAGTTCTTGGTATGAATGAGATGATCCTTCGGGAATCCGCAAAAGCAGAAAAGCTTTCTGACACGGATCCTGCTGTATATCACGAAGTGTTCAGAAAGATCAGGCATTATTCCGGCAATGTAGATAGCGCCGGCAGTAATCTTCTTTCCATCATCAACGATATTCTTGATTTTACAAAAATCGAAGAAGGAAAGATGGACATCGTTGAGGTGGAGTACCAGTTGAGTTCTCTGATCAACGACGTCAGCAATATGATCTACTTTAAGGCGAAAGAGAAGAATCTGACATTCGTAACGAAAGTAGATGAGAAACTGCCGGACCGTCTCTTCGGAGATGTGGTACGCGTTAGACAGGTCATCACGAACATACTGAACAACGCTGTAAAGTATACAGATCAGGGAAGTGTCACTTTCAAGGTGAACGGAAGTATACCTGAAATCTCCCAGGATGGAGAAAAGGTCATAGAGCTGGTCGTTGAAGTATCCGATACGGGTATCGGTATCAGCAAAGAAAACATCGGAAAACTTTTTGGTAAATTTGAAAGAGTGGATCTGGAGAAAAACAGTACAAAAGAAGGTACTGGTCTTGGTCTGGCGATTACAAAAATGCTTTTGGACATGATGGACGGCGAAGTGAAGGTTGAAAGCACTTATGGTTCCGGATCCACATTTACGATCACTATTCCTCAGGTCGTTCTTTCAGAAGAGCCTGTAGGCGATCTGGCAGAAAAATTTGAAAAGGGCATTGGAGAGAAAAAGGCATATCATGAGAGTTTCCGTGCGCCGAAGGCCAGGATCCTTATCGTTGATGATACGAAGATGAATCTTGTTGTGGCTACGGAGTTCCTTAAAGATACCCTTGTGAACATTGATACGGCGTCTGGAGGAAAAGAATCGGTAGAACTGGCACTGGCCAATAAGTACGATGTGATCCTCATGGACCAGAGAATGCCGGAAATGGACGGTGAGGAAGCGCTTCGTGCAATCAAGAGTCATAGTGAAGGGCCGAATATCGACACTCCTGTAATCTGTCTTACCGCCGATGCCGTAGTGGGAGCACGGGAGAGATATCTGTCTAAAGGCTTTAACGATTATCTTACCAAACCGATCGACAGCACATATCTGGAGTCGATGCTGAGAAAATATATCCCGAAAGAGAAGATCGAGCTTGTGACGGAAGAGGGAAAACCCAGCGATGACAACCATTCAAAGGGTGAAGACTCCTATTTGGATATCCTTCGCGATAATGGTATTGATACGGCAAAAGGACTGTCCCACTGTGCTTCGGACGAAGCTTTCTACCGGTCGATCCTTCTTGAGTATGTTAAGGATGCAGATGAGAAGAAATCCGGGTTGAAGGAATACCTTGAAAGCCGCGATCTGAAGAACTATGAGATCCTGATCCATGCTCTGAAAAGTTCTTCCCGGACGATTGGCGCAGAGAGAACGGGAAAACTTGCGCAGGAGCTGGAAACAGCATGCGGTAAAGAAGACGTGGAGTATGTTCTTTCCCACCACGATGCTTTCGTAAAAGAATATGAGCAAGTGCTTTTCGCTATTGAAAAAACAGTAAAAGTGACGCCGCAGGACTTGGAGAACGACGCCGAAGATGACGAAGTGTTGGAGTTTTTGCCGGAATCCCATGAATGAACATCAGCAAGTTTGAGAAGGTAGAAGAATCAGGAATGAGACGTTTATATGAGATTGATCTTAAGGATTATGAAGGCTGTAATAAGGTCTTCCGGTGCCAAACCAAGACTCTGCAGGGAAAGCAGCATCTTGATGATTACGAGGCGAAGGCAGGATTTGAGCTTCGCTATGTGGATATCGATGAAGCCATCCGGGTCAACAAAGAGTACCGGAGTGAGTGCTTTTTCAATGAAGTCATGATCGATCGTGAAAGACGTGTGCTGGAAATAATCAAGGCGGAACGGTACGATGTAGTAGCTCTGGGTGAATTACTGATCGATTTTACGGAGTCGGGAAAAAGTGCGGATGGAATGAAGCTTTTTGAGCAGAATCCGGGCGGAGCACCAGCGAATCTTCTCACTGCGGTGAGCCATTTTGGTTATAAGACAGCGTTTATAGGGAAAGTCGGCGAGGATATGCACGGCCGTTTTCTGATTGAAACGCTGGAAAAAGAGGGAATCGATACCCGATCGGTGATCATGGATCCCAAACAGTTTACGACCCTGGCTTTTGTCGGACTCGATACAAATGGTGAGCGGACATTTTCCTTTTCAAGAAAGCCGGGCGCGGACACGATGCTCCGAAACGAAGAACTCGATCGGAAAATACTTTCCAACTGCAGAATATTCCATTTTGGTTCTCTGTCTTTAACTGATGAACCTTCCAAAAGCGCAACGTGGGAAGCAGTGAAAACAGCAAAAAATAGTGGCGCGGTAATCTCTTATGATCCGAATTACCGTCCGTCCCTGTGGGAGAATGAAAAAAGTGCGGTCGAAGTGATGCGCTCTGCGATTCCTCTTGCAGATATTCTGAAAGTCTCGGATGAAGAAAGTACCCTTCTTACAGGTTCTGCTGATCTTGAGGAGGCGGCAGACCGTTTATTGGCTATGGGACCAAGATTTGTGGCCATCACTCTCGGAAGCAAGGGGGTCCTGATCGCAAGAAAAGACAGAAAAGAGCGCGTGGAAGCGTTCCGAGTAAAAAGTGTCGACACGACTGGAGCGGGGGATTCTTTCTGGGGCGGGTTCATAAGCCGGTGGCTGTCTAATGGAGCAGATATAGAAGAGATGAACTGGGAAGAACTGGTAAGATGTGCACGGACAGGTAATGCGGTTGCCGCTTTGTGCGTACAGAAACGGGGCGGGATCCCTTCTGTTCCTTCCAAGGAAGAAGTGGAGAAACTACTGAGCGATACGTGATTCTATTGCGAGGTATATACGGAAGCTAGTAATAGAATATGGCATATTCGAAAGATGAATCACTGATTCTTTTATACTACGAAGCTGTTTCTCGGCAATGTGATGAGATGATATACTCAACTTAGTTCGGATGGAGAACTGTTCGGACTAAGTTTTATATTTCGACATATCGTTCGGCATTCGCAAGGGGATTGTAAATGGATAAACAATTATTTTTTGAAAACGCATATTTTGTAATCGGTACTTCCTATGCCGGGAAGTCCACGATGGTAAAAGAACTTGCAAAGAAGCATAACGGGATAGCTTGTGAGGAAAACTATCACGATAACTATCCGGGAGAACTGGATAAAGAAGAGTTTCCTTGTCTGACGTATACCCGCGATCTGGTGGACTGGCATGATTTTATCCGCCGTTCTCCGCAGGAATATAAAGACTGGATCGATGGCGCCAAGAGAGAAAGCGGAATCCTCGAACTTCGCATGCTACCTGACATCTGCAGTAAAGGAAAGCCCGTATTTGTGGATACGAATATCAGCCTGGATGACCTTTCTGTGATCACGCCGAAGAACCATGTCGTCGTCCTTCTTTCGGATCCGCAGATCTCGATCCATCGTTTCTTCGACCGTCCGGACCCGGAGAAACAGTTCCTGTATAAGCTGATGCTGGAAGAACCGGATCCGGAAGCGGCACTGGCGAATTATCGAAAAGGACTGGAACTGATCTGTTCGCAGGAAGCCTATGATACACTTCTGAACTCCGGATTTGCTGTTATTCATCGTGATGAGAACCGAACGATCGAGCAGACCGCCGCACTCATAGACGAGGTTTTCGGGTTATAATGTGATCATTACATAGGAAGATTATGAAAACTGGTGGCAGTAGAATCAATGATTGGTGTATATTTTAGCGGGACAGGTAATTCCCGATATGCGGCAGAGCTCTTCTGCAAAGAGTGCGGATATGAAGGAAGCGCCTTCTCGATTGAGGATGAATGCGTTCGCGAGAAGATCCGTGAAGCGGAAGAGATCGTCTTTTCCTATCCGGTACAGTATAGTACCGTTCCGAAGTTTGTCCGTGACTTTATCGATGAAAACAGAGGGATCTGGAGCGGGAAGAAGATCTTTGTGATTGCCACGATGGGGCTTTTCAGCGGTGACGGATCCGGTATTCTCGGAAGATATCTTCAGAAATACGGGGCTGTGATCGTGGGTGGACTTCATCTGAAGATGCCGGACAGTATTGCCGATGAAAAAGCACTGAAGCGCCCGTTTGAGAAGAATTTGGCGAATATCCGGGAGTCCGAGGAGAAGATCCGCCGGTCCGCAAAAGCATACAGGAAAGGAAAACCGACCAAAGAGGGCTTAGGGATCTTCTACCGTCTGGCGGGATTTCTCGGACAGAGGCTCTACTTCGGACATATGACGAAGAAATATTCGTCGAAACTTAAGATCAATGCAGATAAATGTATCGGCTGCGGGCTCTGCGAGAAGATCTGTCCGCTCGGAAATATTCATATAAATGGAAAGCTTGCGGTAGCGGAGGGGAAATGCACGATGTGCTACCGGTGCATCAACCGCTGCCCGAAGCAGGCGATCACACTTCTCGGAAAAGAGATCGTGGAACAGACCACGATCGAGAAGTATCTGAAGAAATAAACGTAGCAGAGTACAGAAGGTCCTGGATGAGAGGGCCTGATAAATCGACGAGTATGATCTTCGTTCCCAGGTACGAGAATCATCTTATATTGCCGGTATCTCTGAATTCTCCGCTGACAATGATATAATCAGGTCAACAACCTGATATGTTATTGACCAGCGGAGGATGAAAAATTTACATGGTGACCAGAGACGATATATTCCGTTTTCTTCAAGAGGCGGGAATCAAACACGATGATAAGGTCACGATCCACTGTTCGCTCCGTTCAATCGGGAAAATCGAGAACGGGGCGGATGGTCTGATCGATGCTTGCTGCGAATACCTGAAAGACGGTCTCTTTATCGTGCCGACACACACCTGGAATAAGGTGTGGAGAGATACTCCCTACTACGATGTCAGATCGACGGTGCCGGATATCGGAACACTTGCCGAGGTCGCTGCTTTTCGAAAAGATGGCGTACGGTCTCTGCATCCGACCCACTCTGTCACGGTCTTCGGAAAAGGCGCGGAAGAGTTTGTAAAGGGAGAGGAGAAGTGTGGATCTCCGGCGCCTGTCGGAAGCTGCATCAGCCGCCTCTACGAAGAAGGAGGGAAAGTCCTTCTGGTCGGTGTCGGACATGAGAGAAATACGTATCTTCACTCGGTGGATGAACGCCTGAAGATCCCGGACCGTCTGAATCCGAATCCATTTGAGATCACGATCATCGACCATCAGGGGCGTGAACTGAAATCGCCTTCGTTTCACTCACACTACACGGCGGCCTCTGACCGTTGCGTCTCCGAATATTACCCAAACTATAAAGAAGCTTTCGAATATGCTGGGGCGGTGACGTATAGTAAACTCGGAAATGCACTTGTATATGTATGCGACTGCCGGAAAATGACGGATATCCTTAAGACGATGTGGGAGCGCGCAGACAGAGATCTATGCATCTCGGCAGATCCGATCCCGAGGAAACTTTATGAATGATGACAGGGAGTTCACTATGGAAATTACGTATAGAAAACTCACGAAGAATGAACTGAATGAGATCATTAGAATGAGGATCGACCAGCTGACGGAGGAATATATTGAAGTAGGCAGGACCGTGCCGGAGGGCGTGGATCTGGAGGAATCCCTGATGGATTTCTATAAGAGAAACCTGGCGGCCGGCACATATGTCTCGTGGCTTGCTTTCGACGGCGATAAGATCGTCGGGACAAGCGGGATGTCCTTCGCGGAGAAGCCACCCTATTTTACCTGTCCGACCGGACGACTGGGGATCCTGTCGAGTATGTACACGGATCCGGACTATAGAAGAATGGGCATTGCCTCCGAGCTTCTCAAAAGAGTCATTAAGGAAGCCAAGGATTATGGATGCGGGACGATCTATATCACGGCATCGGATGCGGGCGTGAAGCTATACGAGGCGAACGGCTTCAAGCATAACGGGAATTTCATGCAGTATAATTTCGGATGAGGATGTTCAGACGGTAGAAGGTGAAAAATGAAATTTGATGGTACAGAAATCCTGATCGGAAAAGGCGCGCAGGCGGTTGCGGTCTATAATGATCAGGTACTTCCGCAGATGTGGGAACTGGGCGTCACGGAGAAAGACTTCGCAGACGCGGTGAAAGCCTGCTTTCTCATGCGGCAGCGGGAGAAGAACTAGTCCGGGATGATGGTGATTTTGAAGCGGTACGATAGACTATAGTGTATAGGTTGATGATGAATTGTCGGAAAGGATTGTTTTATGATCAAAATCTATATGGAAGAGGACGAGTTAACGGTATCGGGAAGCATCGATCTTGGATATATCGGTGTTTTTCACGATTCGGAGATCGAGATCCTGGATTCTCTGGAAGAGATCAGGGAATGGGAAATTGTGGAGAAACATCTGGATCCGGAATGTACAGACGATGAGATGATTGAGTTCTTGAATACGTATTTCAATGATTTCGCGGAGAGGATCTCGAAGAATATCGAGAACATTAACGGGACGTTCCTTCTTCATATCTTTACGGATATGGACAGCTGCGAATCAAATTTTATGATAATCGATGATCTGTTTATCGAAGAGAATCTTCGGTACGGCAATGAAGAGGATATCGCGGAGATCTATAACCCGGTAAGAGATGGTTTGAATAGTCTTTCGCCTTACCTGGAAGCCCCTAACGACGGCACCGTTCCCAAGTGGCATCTGGAGAGCTTACTTCGATCTTTCTTTCCGATGTTTAACTTCGATTGCTTCTTGGGAAATATCGGGCCGGAGACTATCGGATTGGACGATGGCAATATAAACTTCCAGTGCTCGGATGATTTTGACTGTGCCATCTTATGCGGTGCCTATGCGGTAATAGATGGTGAGGATCTGAGTTTTTCAGACTGGCACAATTTTTAGGAGAGATGTATGACTTACGAAGAGATTAAGAATAATGAAGTGATCAGAACATATATCAAGCAGGCGAATGAGTCGCTGGATGCGCTGGGATATACGGAACACGGGTTCGCGCACGTGACGCTTGTGGCGGAGACGCTGGGACTTCAGTTCAAATTGATCATCAACGAGCAGCAGCTGATCTGACCGGGATCTTCAGTCAGGAATATCTCACGAGAAAGATGCCAGTGCATCGAAAAAAAGCGATAGCTCAACGGAACAAGGAGGTTATATATGGCACTGATTAGTATTGATTTCAGATCGGTAACTCTAAAGAGAAGTGTGCAGGCAAATGTCATTCTGCCGATAGAGGCCTGTGATGGTCCATATCCGACGTTGTACCTTCTACACGGCCTGACGGATAACTGTAACGGCTGGCTCAGCTACACACGGATCCGTAAATGGGCGGAAGAGAGTGGTCTTGCGGTGGTCATGCCTTCCGGAGAGAACTCGTTTTACATGGATATCCTCGTGAAAGACGGCTGCCTGGGTGATTTTGGCGAATACATCGGACGGGAACTGATCGAAGTGACGCGGAAGATGTTCCCTCTTTCCACCAAGAGAGAAGATACTTTCCTTGCCGGCCTCTCGATGGGTGGTTTCGGTACGTGCCGAAATGCACTGAAGTATAGTGAGACTTTCGGGAAAGCTGCCATTTTATCAGGCGCACTGCATTTCTATGAATATCCGGAAGAGTGGGTGAATACGAAGGGAAATACCGTTGGCGAGGTGAAGAACTTCGGGGATCTGAAAAAGACCAGAAATTCAGACAGAAATCCGCGCTTCCTGATGGAACAGATCAAGAACGATCCGGCTAAGAGTTTCCCTTCTTTTTATGTGGCATGCGGACTTCAAGATGAGCTTCTGGAGGCAAACCGTTCTATTGCCCGAGCACTGAAAGAGGCAGGTGCGGATGTCACCTATGAAGAAGGTGAAGGCTGCCACGACTGGGACTTCTGGGATGAATACATTCAGCATGTCCTGAGGTGGTTGGGCTTTGGTGTGTAAGGAATATTAACGGCTTTCTATCCATAATATGAGACCATCTGAGTATCATTCTTCAGGTGGTTTTTCTTTTGTATTGTTTTATCTTGACATCGTGTCAGAATGTGTTTATAATTTAAACTGACACGGAGTCAGAATAGGATTTATGCATAGATTAATTGGAGGCGTACCATGCCAAAGGGATCACCGGAAAGAACAGCAGCGAGAAAAGAAGAGATCATCAATGCGTGTGAGAAACTCTATCAGACCATGAGTTTTAAGGACATCACGCTGAAAGAGATCGGAAATGAGACATCTTTTTCCAGACCGACGATCTATAACTACTACCAAACGAAAGAAGAGATCTTCCTGGCGCTATACGAGCGGGAATATGTTCGCTGGAACGAGGAACTGACCTCGATCTTTGAGAAAAATAAGACACTTTCGAAAAAGCAGCTTGCGAAAAAGCTTGCGACCTCGATCGCCAACAGAGAGCAGCTACTGAAGCTTCTGGCGATGAATAATTACGATATGGAAGCCAACAGCCGGCCGGAACTTCTGACGTCCTTCAAAGTGGCGTATGGCGAGTCCTTGCGGATCGTAGGCAACATCATTTCGAAGTTCTGCCCGGAAAAGCCGGATCAGGAAGTGCAGACGATCCTGTATGTATTCTTCCCGTTCATGTTCGGGATCTATCCCTATACGTCCGTGACCGATAAGCAGAAAGACGCCATGGAACAGGCAGGTGTGGGCTTTACGTATCAGACGGTTTTTGAACTCACGAATAACTGCCTGTTGAAACTTCTATAAATCCGGCTTTGAAAAATACTGTTGCATATTTGTCTTTGCGAAAAGCACTGTAAGGAGGACTTGACGATGAAATATACACTTCTAGGTAATTCGGACTTAAACGTATCCCGTATCTGCATGGGCTGCATGGGATTTGGCGATGCGGCCAAAGGACAGCACAGCTGGACGATCGATGAAGAGCATTCCAGAGAGATCATTAAAAGAGGACTTGAACTCGGCGTGAATTTCTACGATACGGCGATCGCCTATCAGAGCGGAACTAGTGAACAGTTTGTGGGACGTGCGCTCCGTGACTTCGCAAGAAGGGAAGATGTGGTGGTGGCCACGAAATTCCTGCCGAGGACTTCTGAAGAAATCGAGAAAGGGGTCTCCGGCCAGCAGCATATCGAGAACATGATCAACACAAGTCTCAGTAATCTCGGGATGGATTATGTGGATCTTTATATCTATCACATGTGGGACTGGAAAACGGATATCTACGATATCATGGACGGATTAAACCGCATCGTGAAGGCAGGCAAGGCCAGATATATCGGCATCTCCAACTGCTTTGCCTGGCAGATCGCAAAAGCCAATGCGATCGCGGAGAAAGAGGGATTTTCTAAGTTCGTTTCCATTCAGGGTCATTACAACCTGATTTTCCGTGAGGAAGAACGTGAGATGGTGCCGTACTGTGAAGAAGAGAATATCGCCCTGACACCCTATAGTGCTCTGGCCAGCGGAAGACTCTCGAGAAAACCCGGTGAGGGAGATACAAAACGTGCCACGGAGGACACCTACGCGAAGTTTAAATATGCGGCTTCCGAAAAGCAGGATGCGGTGATCATCGAACGTGTGGCAGAACTTGCCGAAAAGCACGGTGTGACGATGACGGAAGTATCTCTTGCATGGCTTCTGACCAAAGTTACGGCGCTGGTCGTCGGAGCGACCAAACTTCACCATATCGAAGGCGCAGCCAAAGCTGTGGATCTTGTGCTTTCAGATGAGGAGATAAAGTATCTCGAAGAACTGTATGTGCCGCATCCGCTGGCCGGTGTGATGGCTCAGAATAAGAGAACGGATGCAGAAAAGAAACATGTGTGGACCACAGGTGAACAGAAGATCGTGGAAGGAGAGAAGTGATATGAAGAAATTAATGACTATTCTGGTTGCGGGAGTTCTGGCTTTTGGCCTTGCAGCATGCGCGAAGAAAGACGACGCGGAAAAAGAGACATCCCAGAATACAGCTGCAGAAACCACTACAGTAGCTGAGACGTCGGCTTCGGATGAGAAACAGGAAACGGAGGCCGCCGGCTCGGAGAATGCTTCCTCTGATGAAACGACGGAAGCTGCGACATCTGAAACCACCGAGAGTACGCAGGCACATAAAGAAGTGCTCGTCGTGTATTTCTCCGCAACGGGAACCACGAAGGATGTGGCAGAAAAGATCGCGAAGATCGAGGATGCGGATCTGTATGAGATCGTTCCGGCAGAGCCGTATTCAGAAGCGGATCTGGACTGGAACGATTCCGGCAGCCGCAGCACCAAGGAGCAGAATGATTCCTCTAGTAGACCTGCCATCGGTAGTGCGGCGGTATCTCTGGATGGATATAAGAAGGTATATATCGGCTATCCGATCTGGTGGGGAGAGGAACCCCGTATCCTGGATACTTTCGTAGAGAGCTATAACTTCGACGGCCTCACCATGATCCCGTTCTGCACATCTGCAAGCAGCGGTTTGGGGAGAAGCGGAAAGAATCTGGAAGAACGTGCCGGAAGCGGAACCTGGCTCGAAGGCAAGCGCTTCGGCGCAGGTCCGTCGGAAGATACCATCCGATCCTGGATCGAAGATCTGAACTAAGAAAACGTTAGGAAAGAATATGAATTAAAGTGGAGGGCGGAATCATGCAGGGAAAAAGTAGCACCATAGTGAAACGAACGGTGGATGTTTGTATGACCGTCCTCATGCTTTGCCTGATGGCCTATCAGGTGACGGGAGAGAAATACCACGAGTGGATCGGCATCGGGATGACGATTCTTGTCATCGTCCATCAGATCCTCAACCGGAAATGGTATAAAGCCTCTTTCATGGGGAAATATAACGCATACCGTATACTTACCTTGCTGATCGATGTGTCTCTGATCGTAGTGTTTGCGTTGACTGCCTTCTGTGGTATGTCCATGAGCAGCCACGCCGTGCCGTTCCTTTATGGAATGACGAAGATTTCCTTCGCGAGACGGATGCATCTGTCCATGTCATTCTGGGCATTTCTTCTGATGGGGCTTCACCTCGGACTTCATATCCCGGTCATGACAGCCAAGCTGAAACTATCGGACAAATGGAAGATCATCATTTCCTCGGTGATGTGTATCGTTGCCGGCACAGGTCTCTATTTCTTCCTGAAAAACAACATTCCGGATTACCTGTTCTTTAAGACCCCGTTCGCATTTTTGGATTATAAAAAAGCAGCGGCAATGGTGTTCCTGGAAAACATCCTGATCCTGTCGTTCTGGGCATTTGTCGGAGCGCAGGCGGCACTCCTGTGTAAGCTCTTCCAGAGCAAGAAAGAAAACAAGAAGAATCCGCTTTTGCCGGTCGTATTTATCATGGCGGCGATCATTATCGGAGGAGGACTTCACATGGCATTTCATGAAAAAGAAGAGTCAGGCTTTGACGGCGGAAACTGGGGTTCCTCCAATGGATCCGTAACAGCTTCCAAGGTAAGCGAAAAAACAGAAAATACAGCAGTAAACGAAGTAAAAGAAACCCCGGCATCCAGCGGAACTTCTGCCACGGCAGGTCAGACGTCTCAGAATACAGAACCTTCGGACACCGCGGCACAAGTGGATCCGGCTTCCGTATCGGACGGATATCTTCTCATCAGTGGCGGAACATTTCTTATGGGAAGCCCTGACACGGAAAACTGGCGTATCGAAGATGAGAAACAGCACGAAGTAACGGTGTCCTCCTTTTACATCGATGCGTATGAAGTAACGCAGGAAGAATATGAACAGCTGATGGGGAAAAATCCGAGTGCTTTTCCGGGAGAAAAACACCCGGTCGAAAACATCACCTGGCTGGACGCGATTGCTTTTGCAAATGCGAAAAGTAAAGCTGCAGGGCTCACCCCTGCCTATGAAGTGACTTCCGAAGGAGTGACCTGGAATAAGGGGGCAAACGGATACCGCCTGCCGACGGAAGCCGAGTGGGAATATGCCTGCCGGGCAGGAACAGCCACCCCGTTTAATACGGAAAAATCACTGGATGCTTCCGAAGCGAATTTCTATGGTCACTATCCGTATGAGATCGAGGAGAATTATTTCGATGATTCCGTCTTAGAGGCAAGACCGGGAACATACCGGCAGACTACCATCGAAGTCGGAAGTTTCGAACCGAATGCATGGGGCTTATATGATTGCCACGGAAACGTAAATGAATGGTGCTGGGATTACTATGCTGAGTATGACCTGAATGCGAAGACCAATCCGGCCGGAGCTTTAAGCGGGACAAGACATGTGTACCGTGGCGGCGGATGGAATGACTTCGCGAAGAATATGAGAAGCGCATATCGTGCGGCAGGACAGGCGGATATGGCATGCTTTAACCTTGGCGTGCGTTTTGTAAGAAATGCTGCGAACGATAGAAGCGGAACAGTACAAGCGATCGAGTCCGTACCGGAAGTGAAGAAAGGCGGGAAAGTCCTGATCGCATACTTCTCCTGGAGTGGAAATACCAGGGGGATCGCACAGGAGATACAGAAGCAGACCGGTGCGGATCTCTTTGAGATTTCTCCCGTAGATCCGTATTCATCGGATTATAATACGGTCCTGATGGAGGCGCAGGAAGATCAGCATAAGCAGGCAAGACCGAAGCTTACCAGTCATGTGGAGAATATGGATGAGTACGACACGATCCTTCTGGGATACCCGAACTGGTGGGCATCCATACCTATGCCGATCGCATCCTTCCTTGAAGAATATGATTTCTCCGGAAAAAGGATCATCCCGTTCTGCTCTCATGGCGGCGGAAGATTCGGACAGAGTCTGACGGCGATCGCCAAACTCGCGCCGGATGCGGATATGGGAGAAGGACTCTCCGTACATTACTCCGGCGGCTCCGCGCTTGATGAAGATATCGCGGAGTGGCTCTCTTTAAATGACATCTAACATAGATGATTGCTGAGTATCCAGCTGTTTTAATGGACCCGGGAAATGAAACTATTAGTTGGAGGCGTGATTTATTCTCGGATGCAACATATACTTGCCCCGTATCGTCTGATACATGGATATAGTGGCTATTTTCAACTCTGTAGTTGAGATTTATAAACCGCTGATAAAAGAATACCATACCAGCACTTTAATGGCACTAGCCTGATGCCTCTACCTGATCTAATTCAGGCTACTTATATTTTGGTGATCGGCTCAATTCCGTT
>JAFWPB010000015.1 GCA_017545245.1 Clostridiales bacterium | reverse complement strand
TTACGACTTATCGCCCCTATCCCACTGCTCGAAAAGCTCTGGCGCGTAGCTGACCCCAAAAGACTTCAGGTATTTACCTGATTCGCTAATATATGGCCGAAATCAGGGCTTCAATGAAACAGAACATTTTGAGACAACCCCCTTTTTGACTGGTTTGAAAACACTGGTGTATCGCACATGCTTTTTACTCAAAATATCAAGAAGGGTGTGTGGATTCTGCTATACTAAAATCAAGATCGAAAATACAATTCCCGGGAAGGAGAGAGTATGCAGCATCTGGATCTTTTGGCGGAAGCCTTGGAGTATATAGAAAAGCACATAACTGAGGATATCCATACGGAGGATATCGCGACGGCGTGCTATTGCTCGCGGTCCTCTCTCGAGAAGATCTTCCGCTTTGTCAACCATATTTCGGTGAGGGATTACCTGATCCGGAGAAGGATGACGAAAGCCGCACAAACACTGGCTGAATCGCCCGAAATGAGTGTCCTGGATGTCGCACTGATGTACGGCTATTCCAGTAACGAAGCATTCGCAAGAGCTTTTCGGCAGGTATGGTATGTTTTGCCTTCGGAGTACAGGGAGAATCCCCGTGCTTCCGGGCTGTTCCCCAGGATGAGAATATCCGGGGAGAAAGGAGATGAGAATATGAATCCGAGAAGAGTATTTGACATCAGTGAATTGTATGATCTGTTCCAGACGAGAAGAGATTGCTGGTTTGTGTGCTGTGACATCAACAGCCTGATCCCGATCAACGAGATCTCGAGAAAAGCCGGTGACCTGGCCATTCTGGAATCAATGAGACGCATGCAGGAATGTGCAGGAGAAGACGATATCGTCTTCCGTATCGGCGGGGACGAGTTCATCATGCTGACGAACAGTTCCGATTCTGCTTACGCCGAAGAAATCTGCAGGAAGATCCTGGAAAAGAACGGAGAATGTATCGATTTTGAAGGAAGAACGATTCCGTTGTCTTTGTATGGATCGATCGTGAAAATGGGCGACAAGGCAAAGCGGTATGATGAATTGTTCTCCGGCCTGATTGGTACGATCATGGAGAATAAGCCATGCCCGGAGGGGTCAGCTCCGAGTGCAAAGTAAGCCCTTCAAATGAAGCGAAAACTGGTCTCACCCGAAGCCTTTTGTAGTATAATCAGACGGAATGGTTGTAATACAAGGTTTCGGGTGAGGTTTTTATGAGCACGATCAATGCTTTTGGTGATTCAGTTGTGAAGGGAGTCATCTACGAGGATGACCATTATAGAGTTGCAGACGAGTCTTTTCAGAAGATTTGTGAAAGAGCTTTTGGAATCAAGATCGAGAACAAGGGACGGTTCGGCAGCACGATCACGCGTGGCATGTCGATCTTCGAGAAGAACCTGGATCTGATCCGAAATTCCGACAGCAAATATGTGATATTGGAATTCGGCGGCAACGATTGTGATTTCAACTGGAAAGAAATCGCCGAAGATCCAGAGAGAAAGCATCTTCCGTTCAGCACGATCGAGAACTTCTCATCGACCTATAGAAACATCATCCAAGAGATCAAAGCCATGGGCAAAGAGCCTGTACTCCTTTCGCTTCCGCCAATCGATTCAACCCGCTATTTCCTGCATATTTCGAAGGGTCTGGATCCGGATAAGATCATGCAATGGATGCGTCAGGATAAGCAATATATCACGAACTGGCACGAGCGTTATAACATCGAGGTCTTTAAGATCGCGATCGCGGAGCAGGTGCCAATCATCGACATTACTTCGATTTTCCTTGAAAAGAAGAACTATTCCCGTTTTCTCTGTGCAGACGGGATTCATCCGAATCTTGAAGGCCATAAACTTATTGCCAAGGCTATCGAAAACCATTTAAAGGCGAGAAACATTGATCCGGAAGATCTGTAGACTTCACCGCTTTCATGCTCGATCACAGGCTGTAATTTGCTCTGGGAGAATTTTAGACTCCATAAAAAGGTATTCTTTTCGGGTTTTCGGGTAAAGGTCCTATGATATAATGATCATGGACTTTTGAGGCTTGAAAGGAGAGAGAACTATGGCGAACAATTTCTGTGAGAATTGCGGAAGCCAGCTTGTATTTCAGGATGGAAAACTGGTTTGTCCTACATGTGGTAGTTCTTTTGCCGTAAACTATGATCAATCCGATGTTGAGCGGGCAAGAATAGCAACGCGTGAAGAGCGTGAGCGGGCGAATGCAGAGCGCCTGGCAAGAATGGATGCGACAAGAAGAGCGATCCAGCAGCAACAGGCGGCTGATGACGAAAGACGTCGCAGACAGAGTCAGTCAAAGAGGCTCATCATTGTCGGAATCGTTGTTTTATTCATGTTCTTTTCTCCGATGCTTTTCCAGATCCCTATGCTGGCTGTAGCTTGTAATGCGAGAAGAACGATCTCTCCGGTAGTGAATAAACTAAGTGAGAAAACAAATCCTTCTTTCAAAAAATCTTTCTTTGATATCGACAGTGATAAAGTTGTTGCCGACACAACCTTCTTGAAGAATGCGATCGAATCCGGTGCGTATTATGTGAAGACGGACAGTGTCAGAAATAATGTCCAGATCGATAATTCGACAGAGAATGCGTACATGTCGGGAGAGCCGGAGTTTGTGGAAGCTTATCTGGTAAGATATGTCGGATATGCGGAAATATATGAGATCTATCGGGTTGAGTTTACTTCCGAAAAAACGGAGAAGACGGCGTGGGTATATTACCCGGCTGCGATGGATATCACTATCGGAAGTGATGGAAAAGTGCAGTGTGATTACCGGGCAAGTTTACGTAATTACATGGGATATATGAGTAAGGAAGAACTGGTTGAACAGGAACTGGATGCAATGGAAGACGCTGCCGTTTCGAAACTTGGAATTCCTGAAAAAGTCCTTTCAGATATTGCGAAGAAGAAATAAGGAGGACAAAAAATGAAACTGACAAATCTGAATTGTCCCCAGTGTAATGGTTACCTGAACCAGGAAAGAGACATGTTCTTCTGTTCCAGCTGCGGAGCCGCTTTTAACGTTGACTATGATGATGATGATGTCAATTATACTGAGCTTGTTACGCAGGCAGACCGTACACGCATGCTTCTTCAGAGAGATGTGGATCTCATGACAACAGGATACCAGTTGAATAAAGAGATGAAAGACAGAGAAATGTATCGTGCGCAGACCCGTGCTACGCAGAAAGCTGTCAAGACTGCAGGTAAAGCAGTGGGTGCCATTTTCCTTTACATGTTTATTTCTATGGCATTGATGATCGGTATCTTTATTTTTGTGTGGTATCGTGTCTCCCAATCGAAGGATAAGGTGCTGTCGAACAAGAATGAAGCATATGAGACGATCCGGGAAGAGGTCAAAAAGGATTCGAATTTTATGGAAAACATGATCGCTTCCGGAAGTATGTATGAATCCCGCTTCCGTCCTGATTCTGTGACAGATCGAAGCGACGGACAGAGAAGAACTGCATGGATGGTCGGGATCGCAGAGATTGAAGATGTCTATCTCATGGAGAATAAGAAAAGCAAAGAGCAGGATCTTTTCTTTGTCTATAAGATCGAGTATCAGTATGAGGATAGCGAGGATACGATCGAAGTATATGACTGCTTTATCGTAAAGAATCTGCAGCTCGATAAAGACGGAAAACTGAAACTGGATTTTAAGGGATCCAGATATGCGCATTTCAATACATGGAATGCTTTTGAAGATAAAGACCAGCTTTACAGGGAGTGCATTCTTGGAAAGACCGGCTTTACGGCGACTAAACTGGATGTTACCAGATAAGAAAGGAGAAGACGCATGAAATTACGTGTAATGAATTGTAAAAACTGCGGTGCGCCTCTCCATCTGGTAGGAGAGAAGCTGGTCTGTGAATTCTGCTCCGGCGTTTTTGACATCGAAAAGGACCGTTCGGATATTGCTTATGACAATATCGTGAATGCAGAAGAGATGATCCGCCGCTCGCTTGTGGATAAAAAAGCAGAGATGCAGGAGTACTACAGAGCGCAGGAAGAGAAAATGATCGAAGCGGAAAGACTTCGTGAGGAAAAACAGAAACAAGAACGGCTTGCGCGGAAAAGAAAGGCGAGAAAAGAGCTGCTTCGGTCTTTCATCATCGTCACTGTTCTTCTTGTTGGATGTGCTTTTCTGATCAAATTTATGAAAGATAAATATAACAAGGATAATGTGAAGCCCACCACTACCCAGAGTGCACCAACTTCTGCAAAGAAATCTGCGAGAGTGTATCGTGTTGTTCCCAGCCAGCTTGAAGGCGACAAGGAATTTATGAATCAGGTCGAGGAGATGGCAATAGACTATCTTCATAAAGAGCATGAAGGAGCCGTGATCGAATCTTCACAGGATATCTGGAAAATGATCCAGGAACCGGAACTTGTCGACAAGTATCTGGTTACGTCGGACAGAAGCAACAATATCTATTTGGTATATAAGTTTACGCTTGAGACGGATGACGGAAGAACGAAGGAAGCATACAACTGCGTAGCTACACCAACGATCTATGCGGAGACGGATGGAAGCATGCACTTCTACGATGAGGATAGAGTGAATCTCTGGATCGAGACCTCTTCTGAGTACGAGTTCTTCTGGCACAGTGATTTTGATAAAGACAAGCTGTATGATGATATCATCAGAGCAAAGATCAAAGATGAAGATCACAATTATCTCGTCTATGATCTGGCGAAATAGAGTCCGCGAACAAATCGAAGAGAAAAGAGATGCCGGCTTCAGCGATTGAGGTCGGCATCGATTTTATTGGTCAAAGGTTCAGCGATGACTTTCCAGTCGAAAACTTTCTCCACGTATTTTCGGGAGGCTTCGACCTTTTCATGCATGGAAGAAAGATCGAAAGTATTGATGGCTTCCGCAAGCCCTTCTTTTTCTGCAACGATAAAGAGATCTTTGTTCTCGATTCCTCGTGTTCCGAAAGAAGAGGTGATGACTGGAAGACCGGAGGCCATGTAGTCGAACATCTTAAGGTTTGTTCCTGAACCGCTGTACATCGGGTTCAGTGCAACATCGGCAAGACGGAAGATCCGGGCCTTTTCTTCTTCGGAAACGATGCCGAGAAGGGCAACATTCTTCGGAAGATTACGATCTTTGAAATACGGACACATGTTTCCCATCAGGAAGAATTTGGTCCGTGGACATTTTTCTGCAGTTTCGATTACGATCTCCGCAGCTTCGAGGTTTGGTCCATGCCAGCTGCCCATAAAAATCGCGATCTTCTCGTTTGCAAGACCGGCCTGACGTTTGTTTTCAAGACGTGTAGACACGTCGGTATAAGGAACGGCCTGGCAGTCGACACCATTTGGTACAACAAGGATCTTGTTTCTATCTAAATGGTAGAGCTCAGCCAGTTTTTCTTTATCTTCTTCGGAACAGGTCATGATGAAAAGACTGTTCTCACAGCATTCTTTTTCAACCTGAAAGAGTTTCGCAAGGTACTCTTTCGCAATCGGGTGGTCTGTATCTTTCAGATACTCTTTCTTCAGAAGATATTCGATGTCCTGTGCTTCATAGGCAAAAGGAAGATTTCCTGCATGCGCCTTGTACTGAAGATATGTGTAAGGGTGGCACAGAATGACCATATCAGAAGAAGACGCTGTTTCTTCCAGCTTCTTTCCGTATTCCGGCGTCATTTCGCCAAGCGACAGCATAGAGATATCCGTAATCGATTTCTTCAGAATGTCCGTGATACGGTTTTCTTCATCCTGATGCGGGACAGACTTTGGAACGACCGTTTCCGTCAATCCACGGGCGATCTTGGTTCTTCGTGCCTTTTCGTCAACTACGGCATAGCAAAGGATCTCTACGTCGAATTTCTCGGCCAGACTCTTATAGAGATGGTAGATCCTGGCCTGACCGCCGCCGATGGGTGGATAGACTGTAAAGGTGTTGGTCACAATGATCTTCTTTTCGTGAAGACGATCTTTCTCATGGGAGAGAAGTTCTTCCACTGCATGGTCCCAGGTGATCCCTTTGACTTTCTCATAGGCTTTCCTGCCCATCTCTTCAGCCTTTGTACGGTCAGAAGCAAGAAGGTCGATCTTCTCGGCGATCGCTTCTTCGTCAAAAGGAACGACATAGCCGTTCACACCGTTTTCGACAAACTCATTCGGTCCGCCGGAATCTGTAGTGGTAATGACCGGTTTTTGGTGGAGCATGGCTTCGATCGTGATATAGCCATAGTCTTCGTCGTATGGAAAGTAGGGAATACAGATCGAGTTGGCATAGTATTCTTCCACTTCTTGATCAGATACGAATCCGAGAAGGTGAATCCGTGGATCGTCTTTGGCCAGTTCCTGGAGTTTTTCTTTCTCCGGACCGGTTCCGGCTATAAAGAGTTCCACATTGCTCTTAACGTGTTTCATGGCACGGATCAACATGTCGATCCGCTTCGGCGCGTCAAGCCTGCTGCAAAAGAAGATGTGCCTGGTGTCACCGGCCTGGCAATCCTTCAGGATCGTAGGCGGGTAGACGACATCCACTTTGGCATGGGACGGAAAATAGTCTTTTCTGTTTTTTACAGTGTTTGAAATCGCAGTCCAACGGTGCATGCCTTCCTGCGAAAGTGCACAGTTGTCCAGATAGTGAACGATCCTTCGGATAAACGGACCCGGGAAAGCAAAACAGGATTTTGGCACGGACGGGTCGCTTTTCAAAAGGAAGAGTTTGTCGAAAAATACGTCCAGGTCACAATAGTTTCTATGGCTTTCCATGTAAGAAAGGAGGGCATCCACCGCGGGACAGGACGGAGAAACGTCAAGTCCCAGAGCCTCTTCCGGATACATATCGTAAAGGCCTCTAAGGGTGTGGAGCATATAGACCATACAGTTATCATGATGGATCATCCAGGCCGGATATTTTGTTGTGATCACAAGATCAAAGTGGCGAAGATCAAGCTTGTAGAATTGATAGTAGTTTTCAACCAGATCCCAGAATTCGAATTCTTTCGAAGGAAGCTTGATCAGCTCAGCCTGGTGTCCGGTGTATTTGTTGATTGCTTCACAAAGTCCCCAAGCCAGATTCTCGGCACCACCTATGGTAAAAGGAACGGGACTCGGACTGACAATGGCTATTTTCATAAGACTACCCTCAATTCATGAAATCGTGTTCATTATACCAAACCGAAAGAACAATGAGAATAAAGGATTACATCCGAGGGCGTCTATGCGTTATAATGATTCATATAAGCGTTTGGGGGCATGGGCTTATCAAAGAACAGAAAAACTGAATACAACATAAAGCAGGAGGTTTCTATGGAAGAACGTTACTTAGGACAAGACATCAAGAAACTGGGATTCGGTTTAATGCGCCTTCCCCGCATTGAAGGTGAGAACGATGTGATCGACATCGAGCAGACGAAAGAGATGGTCGATCTGTTCCTTGCGGCCGGATGTACTTATTTTGATACGGCATATGTGTATGGGGGAAGTGAAGATGCGATCCGTCAGGCTCTCGTAGAGAGACACCCTCGAGACAGTTATACACTGGCGACCAAGAATGCAGCCTGGGCAAACTGTAAGACCAGAGAAGATGCGATCGCACAGTTTGAAACCTCTTTGCAACGTACCGGCGCCGGTTATTTTGATTTCTATCTTCTCCATAACCTGGGACAGAACCGTACCAAGGCATTTGAAGAATTCGATCTTTGGAAATTTGTTTTTGAAATGAAAGAGCAGGGCAAGATCCGTCATGTCGGTTTTTCTTTTCATGGTTCGGCAGACGAGCTGGAAGAGATTTTGACAGCACATCCGGAGGCGGAATTTGTGCAGCTTCAGATCAACTATGCAGACTGGGAAAGTGCAGAAGTACAATCCAGAAAAGTGTATGAGACGGCAAGAAGACATAATAAGCCGATCGTGATCATGGAACCTGTCAAGGGCGGCCTTCTGGCAAAACCACCGGAGGAAGTGGAAAAAGTACTCCGCGATGCAGATCCTGATATGTCTCCGGCTTCCTGGGCAGTCAGATACGCGGCCAGTCTCGATGGAATCATTACTGTTCTTTCCGGTATGAGTAATGTGGAGCAGATGAAGGACAATCTTTCTTATATGGCAGACTTCAAAAAACTGGATGAGAATGAGATGGCGGTCATGGAAAAGGCCAGACTGACACTGGAAGCGATCCCGATCGTTCCTTGTACGACATGTAATTACTGCGCAAAGGTGTGCCCGATGGATATCGGTATTTCCGGTTCTTTCAAATCCCTGAACATCATCACGCTATATGGCAACGTGGAACGTGCGTTAGTCGAAGAACGCTTCAGTGTAATTAATCCAGGAAAGAGACGTGCGGATTCCTGCATCCGTTGTGGCGCTTGTGAAGACGTATGTCCACAGCATATTAAGATCCGTGACAAGCTGGCCGAGTATGCGGAAAAAGCAATAAAGTGAGTAGAAGTAAGAAGGAGCTGCTTCTTCATAGTGCAAAAGCACAGAAGAGCAGCTCCTTCTTTTTTATGTCTTTATTTGGAGGGATCAGATGTCCAGATCGATCCCTTTGTCCAGTTCTTCGGAAACGTATTTCCCGTTTTTCTTTCTCTGTTTGACGCATTCGGTCAAGAGATATTCGATCTGTCCGTTGACGGAACGGAAGTCGTCTTCTGCCCACGCTGCAATTGCATCATAGAGTTTTGCAGAAAGACGGAGCGGAATTTGTTTCTTCTCAGCCATCAGTAGAGACTCCCGGAATTCACGATTGGCTGGGCTTCCTTATTGCCGCACAGTACGACCAGGAGATTTGAAACCATTGCCGCCTTACGTTCCTCGTCCAGTTCGACTGTTTTCTTTTCGGACAATCTGTCGAGCGCCATTTCTACCATACCTACTGCACCATCTACGATCAGCTTTCTTGCATCGACGATCGCTGCAGCCTGCTGACGCTGGAGCATCGCAGCTGCGATTTCCGGTGCATAGGCGAGGTAAGTAATTCTTGCATCTACGATCTCCAGACCAGCCTCTTCGACCTTGCTCTGGATCTCTTCCTTGATACGTCTTGCTACCACTTCTGTAGAACCACGGAGGGAACCGTCATCAGCTTCGCCGTCGCCTGTGGTATCGACATTATCGGTCACGTCATACGGATAGACTTTTACGACATTACGGACGGCCGTGTCGCACTGCAGGGAAAGATACTCTTTGAAGTTATCTACGTTAAATACAGCTTTCGCAGTATTGGATACTTTCCACATAACCGCGACGGCGACTTCGACCGGATTACCGAGAACATCGTTGACCTTCTGCTTGCTGTTGGAAAGTGTCATGACCTTCAGGGAGATCTTCTTGGAAGCAATCTCTACGTTTGCGGTCTGCTGGCCATTTGCAGCTGTAATGACGCGCTTGGTGCTGACGTCGCCGCTCTGTCCAAGATGTGTTCCGGCTGCCGGGTTAAAAGCAGTGCAGAACGGGTTTACAAAGAAGAATCCATCGCCCTTGAGTGTGCCGACGTATTTACCGAACAGTGTCAGTACCAGCGCTTCGTTTGGCTTCAGGACCTTAAGTCCGCAAAGCGGGAACCAGCCGACAAAAAGGAAGATCATGCTGATAATAAACAGCGGAAGCGGCTGCGGGGTATCGTTGGAGTCTACTCTGGTGCAGGTGAAAATGATTCCTACAATCGCTCCGATAAGCAGAAGAATGTAAAGGAATAAGACCAGTCCACCAATCTTTCTTCCCCTAAGGATCTTTTCATCAATTACTTTATTGTCTTTCATTTTTCTCCACCTCTTTCGTGTGTCAGCAAAAGCACTGGAGAAGTGCTTTTGGATTGTGATTCGATGTGATATCAATTTGATATCGTTGTGATGATATTATCACGAGTGGGATTTTCTGTCAACAAGAATCGAATTGTGGTAAGATAGGTGAGGTGAACGGGAGTTCTTAGAATAGGAGTAAATATGCTGGCGAATTACCACACACATACTACGAGATGTCATCACGCGGTCGGGACCGAACGCGAATATATAGAGGCGGCAATCAAACAGGGATTTAAGATCCTTGGGTTTTCGGATCACACGCCGCAACCGTACCCGGATGGTTTCCGTTCGGGGATCCGTATGAAGATGGAGGAGCTACAGGGCTATGTGGACACGCTTTCGGCACTTCGCGAAGAGTATAAGTCGAAGATCGAGATCCTGATCGGCCTGGAAGTGGAGTATTCGGAGAATTATTTTGAGACGTTGATGCAGGAACTGCGTAAGTATCCGCTGGACTATATTATCCTGGGCCAGCATTTTGTTCCGGACGAAGTCTATGGCTTTTATACCGGGGAACCGACGAAGAGTGAAGACCGTCTGCGTGCGTATGTGGATACTACGATTGAAGGCATGCGGACAGGGCTTTTCAGTTATCTGGCACATCCGGATCTGATGAATTTTACGGGTCGGGACGATATCTATGAGGAGCATATGGAGCGTCTGATCGATGAAGCGATCGAGCTGGATATCCCGTTGGAAATCAACATGTATGGTTTCGACGATGACAGACAATACCCATGTGACCGATTCTTTGAACTGGCGGTTTCGCGTGGGGCGAAGTTTGTGATGGGATGCGATGCGCATACCCCGAAACTGATCCTGCAGCCGGAGAAGATGCGCGGACTTCCGAAATTTCTCAAGCGTCATGGCATCGATACCGGAGACAATATCATCACGCTGCGGGACATCCGCTGAGTGAATATCGAGGAGGACGGACTTGTGAAAGAGCTGGAGTACCCTTTTGATGCGGAAGCGATATTGAAGAAAAAGAAGAGCCTGAAGAGGGAACTTCTTGAAGCAGGTGAAGGAAGATTCATCGAGAAGAAGATCGCGATTTTAGGCGGTCAGACGACACAGAATATCAAGCTGATGCTGGAGCTTTTCCTTCTGAATCAGGGCATCAAGCCGTCCTTTTATGAAACCGAGTTTAATCAGTACTATGAAGCAGGTGCTTTTCCGAATCCGGAATTGGAAGCATTTGCACCGGATGTGGTTTATGTGTGTACTTGCATCAGGAATATCACGGCATTTCCGTCTCTGGCAGACGGGGAAGAAACCGTCTCTCAGATGCGAAATGCAGTCATTGACCGCTTTGCCGGCATGTGGCAGTACATTGCCGAGCATTATCACTGCACGATCATTCAGAATAACTTCGAGTACCCGTATTTCCGCCTGATGGGAAATAAAGAGGCAACGGATATCCACGGCCGTGTGAATTTCGTCACGACGGTCAACAGTGCTTTTGCCGAATATGCAAGAACACATGAGAACTTCTACATCTGTGATGTGAACTATATCTCCGCGTCATACGGACTGGAGAAATGGGCGGATCCTTTCTACTGGCATATGTATAAATATGCGGTGGCAGTTCCGGCGATCCCATACCTTTCTTTCAATGTGGCGAACATCATCAAGTCGGTTTACGGAAAGAATAAGAAGGTACTGAACCTTGACCTCGACAACACTCTCTGGGGCGGTATTGTGGGCGACGATGGTGCGGAAAATATCGAGATCGGCCAGGAAACATCCATGGCGCAGGCGTACAGTGAATTCCAGGAATACCTGCGGCTTCACAAGCAGCTTGGCGTGCTTCTGACGATCAATTCGAAAAACGAAGAGGAGAATGCACTTTCGGGACTGGCGCGTCCGGATAGTGTGTTGAAGAAGGACGATTTTGTCTGTATCAAGGCGAACTGGGAACCGAAGAGCATGAATCTTCAGGCGACGGCACAGGAATTGAATCTGCTTCCTGAAAGCTTTGTTTTCGTGGACGATAATCCGGCGGAGCGTGCGATCATCGAAGGGCAACTGCCTGGTGTGGCGATTCCGGAAATCGAGCGTGTGGAGCACTATGTAAATGTGCTGGATAAGAGCGGATTCTTCGAGACAACATCCGTGTCCAAGGATGACCTCAAAAGAACCGAGATGTATCAGGAGAATGCAAAGAGAAACCAGTTGATGGCGTCTTTTGCCGACTACGACGAATATCTCCGCTCACTGGAGATGAAGGCGGAGATTCAGGCTTTTGCGCCTATGTATCTGTCTCGTATTGCCCAGCTTACGAATAAGAGCAACCAGTTCAATCTTACGACAAAGCGCTATAGTCAGGCGGAGATCGAGGAGGCCGCTGTGGATCCGGAAAGGATCACGCTGTACGGAAAACTCGGTGACCGTTTTGGTGATAATGGTGTCGTGAGTGTTGTGATTGGCCGGATCGATGGAGAGAGAAAGGATGAGCTTCACATTGAACTGTGGCTCATGAGCTGCCGCGTGTTGAAGAGGAATATGGAGTTCGCCATGATGGATGTTTTTGCGGAAAAAGCACTGGAACGCGGCATCCGGAAGATCTTCGGCTACTATTATCCGACTGCCAAGAATGCTATGGTGAAAGAGTTTTACGGGCACCAGGGCTTTTCGAAAGTGAAAGAAGACGATGATGGTAATGCTATCTGGGAATTTGATCTGGACGAAAACTACCAGAACAAACAGACCGTGATCGCTGTCAATGAAGGCCCTTCCGAAGCGTAGTTGATTGACAAAAAAGGGGTCCTTCGATAATCTGACATTGTTGGATTTGATATATGAATGGTAAGGAGAGTCATTATGACAAGAGAAGAGGTTTACGAAAGATTGAATCAGGTTGTCCGCGAAGTACTGGACGACGAGGATATCGAACTTCACGATGAAACCGTGGCAGATGATGTAGAGGGTTGGGACTCGTTTGAGCATATCAACATCATTGTTGCCGTAGAAGAGGAATTCGGATTTAAGTTCCCGATGGGAAAGACGATAAAAATGAAAAATGTGGGTGAAATGGTCGATCTGATCCTGGAGTCCGGAAAGTAAGTGGAAGGCACTTTTTAAATGACCATAACGTCGCTGAACTTTTTCATATTCCTGATCCTGTGTGTTACAGTTTATTACATACTGCCGAAGAGCTTCCAGTGGGTAGAACTACTGCTTTTCAGCCTGGTGTTTTACTACTTTGCCGCAACGCCTCTTACGTTCGGATATGTGGCTCTTTCGTCGTTCATGGCGTGGGGCGTCACAAACGGCATGGAACGGGACAGGAAAAAAGGTGCCAAAGCATCTGATATGAAAGCCTGGAAAATACTGATGGTGATCTCGTTTATCATCAATATCTGTTTGTGGTTCCGGCTCAAAGGTCGTGCATTTCTTTCTTCGACACTCTGGGGGATCAACCAGATCTTCCCGTCGGTCAAAACCGTTGAACTGCCTGAGATCGTCGCCGCCTTGGGCATGAGTTATTATACGCTTCAGATCATCAGTTATACGCTCGACTGCTACTGGGAGAATGCCAAGCCACAGAAGAACCCTTTGAAGCTTCTTCTGTTCAGCTGTTTCTTCCCACAAATGATCACTGGTCCGATCAGCCGCTATGACCAGCTTCAGAGTCTTTACGAAAAGCACTCGTGCTCGTACAAGAATCTTGCACATGGCGTGCAGCGCATCCTGTGGGGACTTTTCAAAAAGATCGTGATCGCTGAGAAGTGCGGCGTGATCGTGGATGCGATCTGGGCCGATTTTACGCTTTATCGCGGTGCGTATATATGGATCGCGTTCCTTCTTTATCCGATCCAGTTATACTCTGATTTTTCCGGCTGCATGGATATCGTCATTGGTGTAGCTGAGCTCTTTGATATCAAACTTGTCGAGAACTTTAAGAATCCGTTCTTTTCCCAGACCAGTCAGGAATTCTGGCAGAGATGGCATATTACTCTGGGAACCTGGGCGAAGGACTATATCCTGTATCCAGTCCTCAAAAGCAAGGGGCTTCAGAGCCTAAACAAAAAACTGAAACAAAAATGCGGAAAGAAAGCCGCAAAAATCATTACGACGGCGCTCGGAATGGCGGTTCTCTGGTTTGTTCTGGGCGTCTGGCACGGCGCTTTTAAGCACATTATCGGCGTCAGCCTCTGGTACTGGATCATTCTCATGCTGGAAGATATCTTCAAGCCGTATTCGGAGAAGATCAACAAGAAGTTTGGCTTTAAGACCGACGAATTCGGATGGAAGTTTTTCCGCGCGGCGAGAACCTATCTGACTTATTCGTTCGGCATCGTGTTCTTCCGTGCAAAAGACGTGCCGCAGGCTTTCCGTTTCCTGAAAGAGCTCTTCCTGTCTTTTACGAAGTCGAGATGGAATCCATGGGTGCTCTTTGACGGCAGCATCCTGAATCTGGGAATCACGTACAAAGAACTGAATGTGATCTTCATCGCGATCCTTGCCCTTCTTGCTGTGGGCGTGCTTCGCGAGAAATACGGCTATGCGAGAAACTGGCTCGACACGCAGCCAGTGCTTTTCCGGCGGACGATTTATCTGGCATTACTTTTTGCGGTCGTGATACTTGGTGCCTACGGACCGGGTTATCAGTCCAGCGCATTTATTTACGGGCAGTTCTAGAGGTGGCACAATGAAGAAGAAATACTTATTTAAAGTGATCGATCTGAGTGTGCTGGCCCTGGTGGTGGTTCTGATGTTTCTCTACCTGTTCCGTGTGCTCGGTTTTTCGGACAATACACATTCGAAAGCAGTGTTCCAGCAGCTTTACGATCTTCCGGAGAATATCGTTGATGTGGCGTGGCTTGGACCGAGTTCGGTACAGGAGTATATCATTCCTTCCCAGATTTATGAGTATACCGGTATTACAGTATATCCGCTGGCTTTGGGAAGCGTGCCTTTTGATTCGACGGAACTGTTGATCAAGGAAATGGAGAAGACGCAGGATCCGAAGGTGTATCTGATCGATATCCGTGACCTTGCTTTTTCCTCGTTGTCCGATCCATCGATCCGCCGTGTCACTGACAATATGGCCATGTCAGAAAACCGGACCGCGATGATCGATCAGTTGACCAGTGACTGGCAGGAATTCCTCCCGGTAAGTAAGTTTAATAAACTGGATTATTATTTCTCTTTCCCGAAATACCACTCCCGCTGGCAGGAACTGGAAAAAGCGGATTTTGTTGATGACGATGAAGTTTACTTAGGTTATTGGATCGGAAAGGAAGTGCGCGTCTTCGATAAAGACGAAGTACTCGCAAGAATGGATGCGGAAGAAGTGGAGATCCCTGCGGAGAATCTGGTTTTCCTGAACCGCTTCCTTGATTTCTGTGATAGTTTTGGCAAGCGTGTGGTTTTCACGCATACGCCGCATTGCCTGGATGAGGAGAAGTTTGGCCAGTATAACCTGATCATGCGTCTCATCAGGGAACGTGGATATGAAGTCTGGGATATGAATGAGAGCGTGGATGAGATCGGGCTGGATTACCAGACAGACTTTCAGGGACCGCTGCATACGAATGTCTGGGGTTCGAAAAAAGTTACTGACTATGTTTCGCGTTGCCTCGTCAACTTTTTCCATCTTCCGAACCACCGTGGAGACCCGGAATATGCAGATTATGAGGAATATGTGACACGCTTCAACCGTGCACTGGATGAATATGAACTGACACAGATCACGGATTTTGAGACCTATCTGGAAAAACTCGTTTCCATGAAAGAGGGCTGCAATATCTACATCGCCACTTACGGTATCCAGGGTTATGGTCTTTCCAATCAGCACGCATCAACGCTGAAACAGCTTGGACTGAATCAGGTGGATGCACTGACACAGCCCGAATACAGAAGTTATGCCGCAATCATCTCCGATGGAAATGTTCTTCATGAGAAGCTGGGTGAGGGAACAAGCGACACTGTGATCGAGACCTATGTCGATAATACAAAGGTATCTTTGAGCAGCGCAAACTGGAAAGGCTTCTACGGATGCTCGATCCGACTTGGCGTCACTGAGCGCAGTCAGAAAGAAAATGGATTCAATATCGTTGTGACGGATAAAGAGACCGGAGAGATCATCGACACCGTTGCTTTTGATACAAAAGACGAGGCATGCACATGCATCCGCTTCGTGACTTTCGAAAACTAGCGATCACGCTTTGATCCGATGCACACGGAGTGCATTCAGGATCGCCAGTACCAGTACGCCGACATCCCCGAACACAGCCAGCTTCATGTCAGCCAGTCCAAGTGCGCCGAGTATCATGATGCCGATCTTGACTACTAAAGAGAAGACGATGTTTTCTTTTACGATACGAAGTGTCTGACGCGCGATTCTCACTGCAACAGGAATCTTCTTGAGGTTGTCGTCCATAAGCACGATATCCGCTGCCTCGATAGCTGCATCCGATCCCAGCGCACCCATCGCAATTCCTACATCGGCCCTTGTAAGGACCGGCGCGTCATTGATGCCATCCCCGACAAAAGCAACGCCGCTTTTTTCCGAAGATTCAGATCCGTGTTCGAGTAAGAGTTCTTCCAGTTTCTCCACTTTGCCGGCTGGAAGTAATCCTGCGTAAAAAGAATCGACGCCGACTTCTTTTGAAACTTTTTCTGCAACTTTCTCATTGTCGCCAGTCAGCATGACGATCCTCTTGACGCCAACACGGCGGAGAGAAGAGAGTGCTTCTTTCGAATCTTTCTTCACGATGTCGTTAATGACAATGTGGCCGAGGTATTCGCACACATCTGAGTCAGATGCAAGCGGGGAAGAAGCGGAGTTTCCTGTAACATTGTTACAAAGATTGATATTTTCTGCATTTGCGCGTGCGATATGTACTATCGTTCCTGGCAGGTGGCACTCGTGTGAACCCGCACCGATGTCACTCATCAAGGCTCCGTTTCCAACAAAATACGTCCTTCCGTCGATCACGGCACGGATACCTTTACCGGCGATTTCTTCCACTTCACCGATGCGGGATGCATCAATGTGTTTTCCATGTGCTTTGATGATCGATTCTGCAACCGGGTGGTTGGAACGGCTTTCGGCAAGTGCAGCGATATCAAGCAGTTCATCTTCACTGATCTCATTCGGATGGATCGCGTCAACGGCAAAAGAACCTTCGGTCAGTGTGCCTGTTTTATCCAGCACGATCGTGTTGATGTTAGACAGCGCTTCGAGGTAGTTGCTGCCTTTGACCAAGATGCCTTGTTTTGATGCCGCACCGATACCACCGAAGAAACTGAGCGGTACGGAGACGACCAGCGCACAGGGGCAGGAAACAACGAGAAAGATCAGGCCACGGTAAATGCTGTCTCCTACAGATAAGCTTGTGAAGAGTGCGCAGACCAGAGCGATCAAAACAGCGGCGATAACCACGCATGGTGTGTAGATTCGGGCGAAGCGTGTGATAAACTTCTCCGAACGTGCTTTCTTATCCATACTGTTTTCGACAAGTTCCAGGATCTTCGAAACGGTGCTGTCCTCATAAGCAGCAGTAGTCTGCATCTTGACCGCCTTGGACAGATTGATGCTTCCGGAAAAGATCTTGTCCCCGACTGTTCTGTCTACAGGAACACTTTCACCCGTCAGGGCAGCTGTGTTCAGGGAGGTAGTTCCTTCCAGGATCACACCATCGATCGGGACTTTCTCGCCGGGCTTAACCAGAACGGTCTCGCCTGGTTCGACTTCACTTGGATCGACTTCGATTTCTTCTCCGTCACGCAGTACGATCGCGCTGTCCGGGCAGATGTCCATCATGTCCGAGATGGATTTACGGCTCTTTCCGACAGCGATGCTCTGGAAAAGCTCTCCCACCTGATAAAAGAGCATAACGGCTGGGGCTTCCGGATATTCTCCTACGGCAAAAGCACCGACAGTAGCAATCATCATGAGAAAAACTTCGTCGAGAAAATGTCCGGTGCGGATCTTCTTTGCTGCACCGACCAGGATGTCATATCCGACGATCAGATACGGAATAAGAAACAGAAGGATCATGACGATCCGATTGGAAACATCCGACTCTGGGAAGGGGAGACGATCCCTGATTGCCGCAACTTCGGTAAGCAGAATGAGTACGCCGAGTATGACTGCGGCGAGTATGATCCTCTTTAAAGTTTTCTTCTGTTTCTTTGTCATAACGCTACCTGTGTTTTTTCAGTCTATTAAGAGCTTTGATTCGCCGATATTCAGCAAATGATCGTGCAGTCCGGCTCGACCTTCGCCACTACTTTTTTCGCAAGCTCCAGGACCTCATCGAACTTGTCATCCCCGGCCTCGAGGATCATCTTCTGCGCCATGAAATTGATGTTCACTTTGATGACACCCGGAATTTTCGCGATGGCGTCTTCCATTTTTGCTGCGCAGTTTGCGCAATCCAGATCTTCTAACTTAAATGACTTTTTCATATATAATCCTCCGTTCAATCTCGATCTTGATCGAGAATCCTTTTTACACATCAACACATGAACAACTATTCATATGTTGATTACATAATATACCTTGGAGGGAAGATTGTCTAGTACTTTTTTTCTTACTTTTTCAACTTTTTCGGGATCAGAGAAGATCAACGAGTTTCTTGCTGTAGAAGTAGTCGTGCACCATCTTGTCATATTCTTCCCACATCGGAAGAGTGTGGCACTGGTTCTTGCGCGGGCAGGTGTTTTTCTTGTCGGTGAGGCAGGCGACCGGTGCGAGTTTTCCTTCCATAAGTTCGAGGATCTCGCCGATGTTATATTTCTCCGGCTTTCTGTTGAGCTTGTATCCGCCGCCCTTTCCGCTGGCACCTGTGACGAGGTTTCCGGCGACCATATCCTTCATGATGATCTCAAGATACTTCTTGGAAATATTCTGTCTTTCCGCAATATCTTTCAGCGGGATGAAATTCCCGTTGTTGTTTTCTGCAAGATCGATCATGACACGGATGGCATAACGCCCTTTTGTAGATACCATAGGTTTTCCTCCCTAAAAGCACTCGCGGATTTATTCACCTATTATACCGCAAGGCAAATAGGTAAATCAAGAAGGAGAAGTGAGAAAACTTATGCGGGTGTGGAACTGCTCTTTGCTTTCATCTTTTCATATGTATCGAAGAAAAGCTGACGGATGGCAGTATCGGTGTCGTTGCCAAGTTTTTCCATACCGTCCGGGAAAATCACGCCACCGGCTATCATGGGGTGGCCGCCTCCATCGCCAATACCTTCGAGTGCAACACGGATAAGGTCACCGGCATTGAGGTCAGAATTCTCCGAACGGATCGAGAACTTCATGCCGCCATCTCTGTCCGCATACACGACGGAAAGAACGACACAGTCCAGGGAAAGGATGAAGTTGGAGACCATCGCAACAAGACGGTCCGGACAGTCAAACGGAATGTGCACGAACCCAATGCCGTCCTTGGCATGCAGATTCTGGATCGCCGCACCATACGCACGAAGATCATCAAGACCGAGTTCGTTGCTATCAAGACGCAGAAGAAGAGACTGATCTGCTTCAGGATTTAATATGCCAAAAGCACTGATGTCTGTATCTGTGACACCCTTGGTGAAGTTGAGCGTATCGATCTTGATTCCGTAAAGAAGTGCAGAAGCGACATCCGTCGGAACGGCTATGTTGTTTTCTTTAAAATACAGCGCAATGATCGAGGAACAGGCACCGACGATCCTGTGATCCACAAATGCATATTTATAATCGGAAACCCATTGGTGATGGTCGATGCATGCGATCTCATTACCGATCAGGTCGGAGAAATTTGCATTGTTCTTCTGACCGTCGATATTGATCACAAAGTCGTCTTCGCTGCCTTCGTAAAAAGCCGCGTTGATGGTCGTAATGTGAAAAAGATCCGTAGTCAGGCGAAGAGTTCTTTTATCGAAGTTGCCGAAATGTACGATCTTGGTTTCGATCCCCTTAGTTGACAACAGATACTGAAGTCCGAATGCAGCGCCGATCGCATCCGGATCCGGAAAATCGTGTGTTTGAATAACAACCTTCTTACCCTTTAGAAGGGATGCTAATTCTTCAAGCTTTGTCATCCTATAAATCCCCCGTTAGTTGTGACGTTCACGATTGAATCCTATTTACCCCTATTTCCCAGTATATCATGAAAGAAGCTGATATTACTATTCTTTCCATATCTAATTGATGTACAATGAGTTACGGGTCCATGAAGAAAAAATAAATGAAAGAAAAAGTGTAATTTTCTTCTTCCGATGGGTAAGTATATGTTTGAAGGAGGTAAAAATGAACGATACTCAGATCATCGAACTATATTTCTGCCGTTCGGAAGAAGCAATAAGCGAGACATCGAAAAAGTACGGAAAAATGACCCGATCCGTTGCTTTTCACATCTTACGCGACGAAGAAGATGTGGATGAGTGTGAAAGTGACACTTATCTTGCTTTATGGAATACGATCCCTCCCACGAGGCCGAATCCATTTGTTGCCTATATCTGTAAACTGTGCCGGAATATTTCGATCAAGAAGTATCGTTATAAGACCGCAGAAAAGCGGAATGCGTTTTACGACGTTTCATTAGGAGAACTGGAGGATTGTTTAATGGGACAGTCTGATAGTCAGCAGGAATTAGAGGCACAAGAATCCAGAAAACTGATCAATGCATTTCTCGCGAAGGTCAAGAAAATCGACCGGGTGCTTTTCATAAAGAGATACTGGTTCAATATGAGCATCGATGAGATCTCTAAGGAGACCGGTCTTACGAAGAATTACATCAACGTACACCTGCATCGTACCAAAACCAGGCTGAAGGATTACTTGAATGAGGAGGGTTTCTATGGATAAAGAGCAGATTGAAAAAATGCTCTCCCAGATCGATGATGAGTATATTGCTGAGACCGTGACGTACCAGCAGCACTCGCTCATCAGAAAGGTCCCTCCGTCTGTCCGTGTTTTTGCAAGGATAGCTGCAGCTGTACTCGCTGTATTGGCAGCGAGTACGCTGACTGCCTATGCTACGATACAGCTGATCCGCAATGTTACTGTAAGGAAAGAAGTGCTCTATGTCGGAAATGGTGATGACATTGACGATGCAATCACTGCACCCGAGGAGACTACATTTGCGTACGACATCCTGGAAGATACGGATGGGGATCAAAGCGTGAACTGGATCCATAGGCGTGTGGAAGTGATCGACAATGAGTATAAGACGACCCGTTACCAATATAATGATTATTCAAAAGCACTTGCCGACCATGAGCTGGACCGTTGGTTCAACGAGATCCCGGGAAAAGTGGAAAACATTGAAGTCGGTCTGACAGAAGATCACGAAATGCTGATGTATTACAGCATTGATATTGCCGCGCATATCGGTGATGGCCGTTATTATCTTAGCGAGACAAAGACGCCGAACTATGATCAGGAACGCCATACATATATGCAATTCTTGGATGATATGAGTAACGAGCGTACATACAAGTCGAAGTCCGGGCAGACATACACGATCGTTGACGATCATCGTGACGATGGCCGTGACCTGTCGTTCGTCATGATCTCCTACGACTATTACTATGGTGTCCTGACATGTGAAAACCTGACGGATGAACAGATCCATGAAATACTGGATGCGTTGATCATCTGATCGAAAACCCGGTCCGCTTCCGGAAACAAAGAAGGGAAAAAGAGAATGAAGAAAAAGATAGCGGTCATTCTGGCAATGACCTTGGTTTTGTGTTGCTCTTGTAATGCAAAGGATACTTCCATAAAAATCGAGACGACTATCTCGACACAAGCAGAAACTTCAGCGAAGGAGACGGTTTCTGTTCCTGAAACAAAGGAGACGGAGGAGCCTTCTTCCATCCCTGGAGAGAAGCCGCATATCGACCATGGTGAAAGTGAGAATTACACGTACCATGAAGGGAGAAACTACTTTCTTTATGTGGAGAAGGGTGGCAAGGTAGACACAGGTGTATATCCGATATTAGAACAGGTCATGAAAGAGGAAGAAGAGCTTTTCGGCCTTTCCTATGATATGCAGGGATACGAAGGACCAATCGGCAATTTCAAGTCCTTTTTCATGGGAAAAGAACTGGAGGGTGTCAACCAGGATCACAGCAAGATGGAGATCCTGATCTCGGTCGAACAGCCGGATGAAACCGTGGAGTGGAGCTCCTCAAATGAACTCGAGCTTTTCGATGGTGACCTTCTTGATAAGAGTACCCTTAACGTAGCCTATCACGAGTTTGCCCACCTTCTTCGTCAGCGTCAGAGTCCTCAACTGGGCAGGGTGCTGGAAGAGGGGATCGCGCTTTATGCAGAAAGAGTCCTCAGCGAGAAAGCACATGTACCGGACTGGTCGTATATCCAGTATGTGGACACGAGTATGGATTTTTTTGACGAAGACGAGATGCTGAGAGATCCGGAGACAGCTTTTATAAAGACGGAATCCGAAGAACACGATGGCAGACAGAACGAATACCAATACGGAGTCCGTTTCATGACTTTCTTGATCGAGACCTACGGGATCGGTATCGTGAAAGACCTCGGTGAAGCGGCCAAACTGGTCGAAAATCCTTACGAAGACTGTGAGGCGCTCGTCTGGATCATAAAGCGGTGTACTTCTCCGGAGGTCTTTTCTGACTTCGCCAAATGGTATAAGGAGAACTGGCAGAAACATTGTGACGCGTACTATGAATATATGAAACCTTTTGATACGGAAGGGTTCATTACGGCCGGATGACATTCCTGAATCTGACATAAAAAACCTTATGGCACTGCTGCTCTCTTGGAATTTCCTGGGGAGCAGATTTATTTTCTATTCACCTATTGACACGGTAGGTAAATGGAGATAAGATAAGAGCACTGAATAAAGAAAACACATTGCGGGGCGGGGTGCTCTGCGAAATGAGAGGGGAAATCTATCGTGATATACGCAGATAATGCAGCAACAACAAAAATGAGTGATAGAGCCATCGAGAAGATGGTTTCAGTTATGAAGGAACAGTACGGAAATCCGTCAAGTCTTTACCGTCTGGGCCAGACTGCCAAGGAAGTTCTGGAGGAGGCAAGAGAAAAGGTCGCAAAGATCATCGGTGCTGAAACTCGTGAGATCACCTTTACTTCCGGCGGAAGTGAAGCGGACAACCAGGCGATCCTGACCGCGGCGAAACTGGGTGAGGCGAAAGGAAAGAAGCACATCATCTCCTCTGCGTTTGAACATCACGCGGTTTTGCATACATTGAAGAAACTGGAGAAAGAAGGATTTGAGATCACTCTTCTGGATGTCCATGAGGATGGTCTGGTACGTCCGGAAGAAGTCCGGGATGCAATCCGTGAAGATACCTGCCTGGTGACGATCATGTTTGCCAATAACGAGATCGGAACGATCCAGCCAATTCGAGAGATCGGCGCAATCTGCCGCGAAAAGCAAGTTCTTTTCCATACGGATGCGGTGCAGGCGATCGGACATCTGCCGATCAATGTAGTGGACGACAATATCGATATGCTTTCTGCATCGTCCCACAAATTCCATGGGCCGAAGGGTGTGGGTTTCCTTTATGCGAAGAAGGGGATCCGTCTTTCGAATCTGATCGAGGGTGGTGCGCAGGAGCGCGGTAAGCGTGCCGGAACAGAGAATGTTCCAGGCATTGCGGCGATGGCGGAAGCACTCACGGAAGCCGTGGAGAATCTCGACAGCTATACGAAGATTGTGCAGGCTCGTCGTGACCGCCTGATCGAGGGGATCAGCGAAATCCCGCACTCGGCTTTGAACGGGGATCTGAAGAACCGTCTGCCGAGTAATGTGAACTTCTGCTTTGAGGGAATCGAAGGCGAATCGTTGCTTCTGCTTCTTGATGAGAAGGGCATTCAGGCTTCATCCGGATCGGCTTGCACATCCGGTTCGCTGGATCCGAGCCACGTGCTTCTGGCGATCGGCCGCGTACACGATGTTGCGCATGGTTCACTGCGGTTGAGTATCAGTGAAGCAACGACAGATGAAGATGTGGAAACGATCATCACATCGGTGAAGGAAGTTGTGGAATATCTCCGCGGATTCTCGCCGATATGGAGAGATCTGATGGCTGGTAAGAAGGAGTTTATCCTGTAATACCGATTGGCCGCGATCAAGTAAAACTAGTTGTGAAATAAATAGAACCGAAGACCTGGGAGGATTTAGATATGGCTTTATATAGTGAAAAAGTAATGGATCATTTTCTGCACCCGAGAAATGTGGGTGTGATCGAGGATGCGGATGGCGTCGGCGAAGTCGGTAATGCCAAGTGCGGCGACATCATGAAGATGTATCTGAAGATCGATAACGATATCATCACCGATGTTAAGTTCGAGACTTTTGGCTGCGGCAGTGCGATCGCATCCAGCTCGATGGCGACAGAGATGATCAAGGGAAAACCTGTTTCGGAAGCACGGGAACTGACGAATAAGGCGGTGGCGGAAGCGCTGGATGGCCTTCCGGACTATAAGATGCACTGTTCCGTCCTGGCGGAAGAAGCAATCAAGTCGGCACTGGAAGACTACGAAAGTAAGAAATAAGTAACTACTCGAAACTGTAATTCTGGTCTGTCGGAACCGTCTCGGAGACATTATTCCCAGACGGTTCCTTCATGTGATATTATTGTTAGAAAGATTCATGCCCGAAAGGAAGATGAAAATGAGTGTTATCGCGAACAACGACGAGATCAATGAAATCGTAAATGCTATCATCAACGATTTTGATGGGGGAAAGAATATTGATACTGTCAAGCTCTTCAGCAATCCGGATAAGACGGAAGTGCGGGAACTTGTCCAGCACTTTTTCAGGATCATCTATCCCGGCTATTTCTGTGACCGTTCTTATAAGATCTACAATCCGAAAAACAGTTTTGCAGTCACGATCGAAGATGTTTTCTATCACCTGAAAAAGCAGGTTTTCCGTGCGCTTGATTACATGCAGGATTCGGACAAGATGACCATGGAACAGCGGGAAGAAGAAAGCTATCGGATCACAAAAGAATTCTTCGGCAAGATCCCGATGATCAGAGAGTATATCGAGACGGATCTTCTTGCTACATTAGACGGTGACCCGGCAGCGGGCAGCTTTGATGAGATCATCCTGGCGTACCCGGGCCTCATGGCGATCACGGTGTATCGTATTGCACATGAACTCTACCTTCTGAATGTGCCGGTCCTTCCTCGTCTCATGACAGAGTATGCTCATTCCGAAACAGGAATCGATATCCATCCAGGTGCGACGATCGGTAAGTTCTTTTTCATCGATCACGGAACAGGTATCGTTGTCGGCGAGACTTCCATCATCGGAAATAACGTCAAGATCTATCAGGGCGTGACGATCGGTGCGCTTTCTACACGCGGCGGGCAGAAACTGGCTGGCAAGAAGCGTCATCCGACGATCTGCGACAATGTGACGATCTACGCAAATGCCTCAATTCTTGGCGGCGATACGATCATCGGCGAAAACACGGTCATCGGCGGCAGTACTTTTATCACATCTTCCATCGAAGCCAACACCAAAGTCAGCATGAAAAATCCGGAGATGGAGATTCACACAAGTAAAAACGAGTGATTTGCGCCGTCAGACGAGATTCCTTATTCCATCGCAGATGCGGCGGGCGACTTTCGGGTTGTTCATCGTGTAAAGATGAATGCCGGAGATGCCGTCGGCGATGAGGTCGATGATCTGGCTCAGGGCATAAGACATACCTGCATCAAAGAGCGCCTCGCTGTTGTTTTCGTAGCGGCGGATGATGCGGCAGAAACGCTCGGGGAAACTTGCGTTGCAGAGGCTGATCATGCGCTTGATCTGCTTGGCGTTGATGACCGGCATGATGCCTGGAATCAGCGGGACATCGATGCCAGCGATCTTGCAGCGTTCGCGGAAATCATAGAACTTCTGGTTCTCGAAGAAAAGCTGGGAAACGAGTACTTCGGCACCCGCGTCGACTTTGGCCTTTAGGCCTTTCATATCGCTGACCTTATCCTCGGATTCCGGATGGCACTCCGGATAGCAGGCGCCCAGCACACAGAAGTCATAGTTCGACTTCAGATATTCGATAAGATCGGAGGCGTGATGGAAATCATTCTTCTCCGCGATCGTCGGATTCTTATCTCCGCGAAGAGCGAGGATATTCTCGATCTCGGCATCTTTCATGGCCTTGGCAAAAGCATCGATCTCGGCTTTGTCGTAGTGCAGGGAAGTGAGGTGCACGACCGGCTCGATGTGATAGTTGTGCTTGATGTTCTTTGCGATCTCGATCGTGCGGTTGCTGCTACTGCTGCCCCCGGCTCCAAAAGTCACGCTGATGAAGTCGGGATGCAGTTCACACAGTACTTTCAATGTTTCATCGATGCTTTCCAGCTCGGTGTCTTTTTTCGGCGGGAAGATCTCAAACGAGAGACTTCGCTTTTTGTTTTTATAGATTTCTGAGATCTTCATGGTTGCTCCTTTACGTTTCAACCGAGGTCCGCTCTTATGCTCACAAACGTGCAATCAGGCGGACCTCGGGGAAATGATTATGCTTCGCGGATGATCTTTGCAGCAGTAACGAGATTTCTGAGACTTGCGTTGGTCTCGGTCTCGCCACGTGTTTTGAGTCCGCAGTCCGGGTTGACCCAGAGCTTGCTGTCTTCCGTCTTTGCCCGGATCTTTGTCAGCTGGCCGACGAGTTCGTCGACAGATGGAACACGTGGGCTGTGGATGTCGTAGACACCTGGGCCGACTTCGGTCTTGAAGTGGTTTTCCTTCAACGCATCGAGGATCAGAAGATCGGAGCGGGAAGCCTCAAAAGTGATGACGTCCGCATCCATGGAATCGATGGCCGGGATAATGTCAGTAAATTCGCTGTAGCACATATGAGTGTGGATCTGCGTTTTCGGAGAAACACCGCTGTGTACGAGACGGAAGGCCGGGATCGCCCAGTCGAGGTATTCGGAATACCAGTCGGACTTGCGGAGCGGGAGCTTTTCGCGGAGTGCTGCCTCGTCGATCTGGATGATGCCGATGCCGTTCTTCTCAAGGTCGAGGACTTCATCCCGGATCGCAAGTGCAATCTGCAATGTGCTTTCCTGGAGGGAAATATCCTCACGCGGGAAGGACCAGTTCAGGATCGTTACCGGACCGGTCAGCATGCCCTTGACCGGCTTTTTGGTGCAGCTCTGTGCAAAGACGGACCACTTCACGGTGATGGCTTCCTGACGGGAAACATCACCCCAGATGATCGGCGGTTTCACGCATCTTGTACCATAGGACAGTACCCATGCCTTTTCAGTAAAGACATAGCCGGAAAGGTGTTCGCCGAAATACTCGACCATGTCATTTCTCTCGAACTCACCGTGTACGAGTACGTCCAGTCCGATCTCTTCCTGATTCTCGATGCAGGCACGGATCTTATTTTCGTTAAAAGCCACGTACTGTTCTTCTGTAATCGCACCTGTCTTGAAATCCTTGCGGTTCTTTCTGACGTCATCGGTCTGCGGGAAGGAACCGATCGTCGTGGTCGGGAACAGAGGCAGCTGGAGAAGTTCTTTTTGAATCTTCTCGCGCTCTTCAAAAGCCGGAAGTCTGGTGTAGTCGGATTCTTTGATCGAAGCGACACGGTCCTGAACTTTCGTATCGAATACATCCGGGCGGTTCTTGAAAAGCACTGTATTCTTTTCTAATGCATCTTGCGATTGGGAGGCGATCTCCTTCAACTCGGTAAGCTTCTCTTCCGCAAAGGCGAAGTGCGCTTTGTAGTTTTCCGGAAGTTTTGTCTCGCTTGCGAGTGTGTACGGCACATGGAGAAGTGAGCAGGATGTGCTGAGTACGAAGTCTTCATCAGAAACGACATTCTGCAGTTCTGCGATCTTCTTATTGGTCTCTGCGTAATTGTTTCTCCAGATGTTCTTGCCGTTGACGAGACCTGCAAGGAGAAGCTTGCCTTTCGGGAATCCGTAAGTCTTCACTAACTCAAGGCTCTTTCTGCCTTCAACAAAATCGATACCGATCGCGTCGAAAGGTAAGGAAATCACTTTTTCATAGATGTCCCGGATGTCGCCGAAATACGTCTGAAGAAGGATCTTCAGATCACCTTTTGCAGCGAGGATCTGTGTGTAGATTGACTCGAACAAAGTGATGTCTTTTTCGTTGAGATCACGTACGAGGTAAGGCTCGTCTAACTGGATGTTTTTTGCACCTTCTGAAGCGAGTTTCCCGAGAAGTGTGATGTAGGCAGAAGTCAGTGTTTCTGCGAAATCCTCTGCGGTTTTCGAACCGGTGAAGCGGGCGAGTTTCAGGAAGGTGAAAGGGCCGATCAGGAGAACTTTTGTCTCCACACCGAGATTCTTTGCTTCGAGATATTCGTCGATCGGCTTTGTTCCGACTAATTCGATGTTCGTATCATCGTCGATCTCCGGAACGATGTAGTGATAGTTTGTGTTGAACCACTTCTTCATGGCCAGTGCTTTTACATTACCCTTATCACCCTGGTAACCACGTGCGGCAGCAAAGTAAGTGTCGAGTGTGGAAAGTCCCAGATCCTTATAACGGGCCGGAACCACATTGAAGAGAAAAGCGGTATCCAGAACATTGTCATAGAAAGAGAAGTCGTTGCTGGAGATCAAGTCGATCCCGGCGTGCTTCTGAGTGGTGAGATTGAACTCCCTTTGCATTCGGGCGGTCTCCTGAAGTTCGGCTTCGCTGATCTTGCCAGAAAAATACTTCTCGCTGGCAAATTTTAATTCTCTGTTTCTTCCGATCCTCGGAAATCCGATTACTGATGTTTTCATTTTCCTTGTCTCCTGTCGTTTGATTTGTATCTCGGAGTATACGCCTACCTGTTCGATAGGTGAAATACATTTATTCTGTGGTTGAAGATAGATTTTATCTATGGCGAGTGTTATAGTAATAGAAACGACCTATGATTTGCGTGAGGAAAAAACGCGGACTGACAGATAGCGTGTGCTGCATTGAAGTGCATGGGCAGGCGGACAGGGAGGACAAGAATGACACTGAAACAACTTCGATATGTGGTAACGGTGGCGGACACCGGGAATATAACGGAAGCGGCGGCGAAACTCTTTATCGCGCAGCCAAGCTTGACTTCGGCAATACGGGAACTGGAAAGCGAATACGGGGTCACGATCTTTGACCGAAGCAATAAAGGTGTGGAGGTGACTGCCGAGGGGGAGGAGTTTCTGGGATATGCCAGACAGATCCTCGAACAGGCGGATCTGATCGAGGAAAGATATACGGGAAAGACAGAAGGAAAGATGCGTTTCTGTGTGTCGTCCCAGCACTATTCTTTTGCGGTCGAAGCATTTGTTGAACTGCTGAAACTGTATGGCGGCAACAAGTATGAATTCCACATGAGAGAGACGCAGACGTATGACATCATTGACGACGTTGCAAAACTTAGAAGCGAGATCGGTGTGCTTTACCTGAATGCTTTTAATGAAACAGTCATAAGGAAAACACTTCGGGACAACGGCCTTGTTTTCGAACCACTCTTCCGGGCAAAACCGCATGTATTTATCAGCAACCATTCGCCGCTCGCAAAGAAAAAGTCGCTGACACTCGAGGACTTAAAACCTTACCCGCGGCTTTCGTACGAGCAGGGAAGCCATAACTCGTTTTATTTTTCGGAGGAGATCCTGAGTACGGTCGACTGTGACAAAGAACTGATCGTGCGTGACCGTGCGACGCTCTTTAATCTTCTGATTGGTCTTGATGGATACACCATCTGCAGCGGTGTGATCAACGAGGAACTCAATGGCCCGAGCATCATAGCCAAGCCGCTGAAGGTGGATGATTACATGCAGATTGGATACATCCTTCCGGAACGCATCCATCCCTCCCATCTGACAGAGGAGTACATTCGTATGCTGCGGGAGTTCGCCAAGTAGGAGTATAAAGTCCAAGGGCAAGTGCTTTTGAAGTGGAAATAGCTGTATTGTTACTATCTGCTCTGCAATAATCAAAGCATATCAATCTTCTGACGTGTTTTCATAATAGAGCAATAGTATAAATCCGTTTACGAACCTACCTTGTATTGATACAATGAGTCTACTTTAGAGGGAATATGCGACTTGGGATCTGTCCTTTGTGAGGGGGAAGGACGAGAGGGACAAGGTGAGGAACATGAGCAAGGAAAAGAAAGAGGAACCAAGTAAAAAGGATAAAGAGAAGAAGAAAAAACTGTCCTTTGCGCAGACAGTAAAGAACGATCTGTATGCGATGAAACTGGCAGCATCGATCGACAAGAGACTGGTTATCGCGGGCTTTCTACTGATGCTGTTCGGATACTTTGAATGGGTATTCTACGATGGCATCTTCATGAGAAAGATCGTCAATGCGCTGGACACGAATCAGCCGTTTAATGAGATCATGTGGTTTATCGCCATGACCGGTGTAGTGTTCCTGGTGTTGCGTTTCTATACCAAATACGCAGAGAACGTTACCTTGCCGCTGGGCACGATCCATCTCTACGGCGGTATCTACAAGAAGCTTTTTGCTAAGGCGAAGAATGTAGAACTCCGGTGCTACGAGGATTCGGATTTCTACGATAAATACACGATGGCCATGGATGGCGCAGAAGAAAAGGTCGCCAAGATCGTCCAGAGTTTCTGGGGCGTGATCGTATCGGTGCCGGCACTGGCTGCGGTCTTCTACTTTATGTTTGAGATCGATCACTATGCCGTGCTGTTCATCATCTCACCGCTGATCGGAAACTTCATCTTCGGTAACTACAAGCAGAAATACGAGTACAAGCGTTATCAGGAACAGGTCCCGAATAACAAAGTACATAACTACGTCAACCGCATGATGTACTTGCCGGATGGTGCTAAAGAAATGCGTCTTTCGAATGTGTTCTCGCTTTTGAAAGAACAGTATCAGGCGGCGACCAAGAAAAATGTAAAAGCGGCGGTCAAGTATGCGTTTGCCAACTGCTCGCTGAGTTTCTGGAGGATCACATTTACCTTTACGATCATCTTCGAAGGCGTGCTCTTTTACGCGATCTACAGAAACCTGGTAAGTAAGACGATCACACTGGCCCAGCTGACGATCATGACCAGCTTGATGGTTGCGATGACATGGATATTGATCCGTGCTTTCGAAAATGTCATGGACCTGATCAAGAATGGTGTATTCATGAATAACCTTCGTACTTTCTTAGAGTACGAAGAGAAGATCCCGCAGGACCAGAAGGGTGAGATGCCGGAAGGCTTTGAGAGCCTGGAGTTCAAGAACGTGTGCTTCTCCTACAAGGATGAAGAGACGATCAAGGATCTTTCGTTCCGCATCGATAAGGGTGATATTGTAGCGCTTGTCGGTCATAATGGTGCCGGCAAGACGACGATCATTAAGCTTCTGCTTCGCTTCTACGATCCGACATCTGGTGAGATCCTGCTGAACGGCAGGAACATCAAAGAGTATGATCTGCGTGCGTACAGAAGACTGTTCGCGACGACCTTCCAGGATTTCGCGATCTTTGCCATGAGCATCAAGGAAAACGTTCTCATGGGACGTCATTATGAAAATGAGGATGAGATCGTGCACCGTGCGCTCCGCCGTGCCGGCATCCTCGAAAAAGTCGAGTCCCTGCCAAATGGCGTGGATACGATCATGACCAAAGAATTCGATAAGGATGGTGCCGTCTTCAGCGGAGGCCAGCATCAGAAACTCGCCGTTGCAAGAACTTTTGCCAAGGAATCACCGGTCAAGATCTTCGACGAGCCGAGTTCGGCCCTCGACCCGATCGCGGAATATGATCTTTTCAAGAACATCATGAAAGAAGGACGGGATCACACAATGATCTTCATTTCCCACCGTCTTTCTTCCGTCAAAAACTGTGACAAGGTTTTCATGCTCGAAAAGGGCACGATCATCGAGCGCGGCGATCACCGCGAGCTGATCGATAAGAGGGGAAAATACGCGAAGATGTATATCCGCCAGGCGATGAACTATCTGGCAGTAGAAAAAGAAGAGGAGGTGATCCTGTGAGCAAGAAAACGGAGAATGCAGAAAACAAAAACGAGCAGACCAAGCAGTCGACCTCGCAGGTCTTCAAGAATAATCTCTTCTTCATGAAGATGATGTTCAAGGCCTCCCCGAAGTTTGTGCTTTTCCCGGCGCTGGATGCGATCCGCGGACAGGTGTCGATCTTCTTCGAGCACCTGATCCTCATTGGATACGTCCTCGAGGCAGCGGAGTTCGGCTACCCGTTCCGCAGAGTGGCGGCGGTGATCCTGATCTTTGCCGCGGCGATCACGCTGGGCATGGTGTTCACGGTGCTGGCCGGCGACTACATGCAGGAGAAAGAACGGCCGAAGGTCAGAGAGAAGATCAAGCTGATGCTCTACGAAAAAGCGCGCAGCGTAGACCTCGCCTGCTATGACGATCCGGAGTTCTATAACAGTCAGGTGCTTGCCATCTCGGAAGTAGACAAGCAGATCGACCAGACGATGGAGTTTATCAAGAGTGTGCTTTCCGGTCTGACGGTCTTCATTCTGACGGGCGGTTACTTCCTGGCGAAGGATAAGGTTTCGATCATCTTCGTCGTGATTACTTTCGTGATCACTTTCGGACTGAACCAGATCTACAACAAGTTCTCCTACAAGGTCCGCATCCGCAGAAATCCGCATGAGAGAAAGCGCGAGTATGTGAAGCGTGTCTTCTATCTCAAGGATTACGCAAAAGAGATCCGTCTGGATCCGGAAGTAACGGATGTCCTCGAGGAGCGCTTTGTCGAGGCGAACAATGAAGTGCTTGAGGCGGAAAAATCACTTGCGCACAAGAAGTTCGGTATCGCTTACCTGAAGGATCACATTTTCGGACACCTGATCGGCGATACGCTTTACACGGCTTATCTGGTTTACCGCTACGCGATCATGCACGCGATCAATCTTTCGACGATGGTCATGCTCTTCAACTGGTTCGGCGGGCTCAAGAACAGCCTGCGTATCTTCACGGAGACGTACCCGAAGGCTTGCGAGACGAGCCTGTATATCCAGAAGATCAGAGACTTCCTGGGCTACGAGCCGAAGGTGGTTTCGACAAGCGAGACGAAGCCTTCTTCTCCGGCAAAAGCACTTACCCTGGAGGATGTATCTTTCTCTTATAAAGAGAATCTGCCGGCAGTGCTTTCGGAGATTTCCATGGCAGTCAAGCCGGGTGAGAAGATCGCGCTTGTTGGTTACAATGGCGCAGGAAAGACGACACTGGTCAAGCTGCTGATGCGTCTTTACGATACGACTTCGGGCCGCATTCTTGCAGATGGTATCGATGTGAAGGATTACGATCTGACTTCGTACAGAAACTCGATCGGTACGGTCTTCCAGGATTTCGAGATCTTCGCCGGAAGTGTACGTGAAAATGTCATCCTCGACACGATTGACCATGCCGATGATGCGAAGATCCGACAGGCTTTGACGGACAGCGGATTACTGAAGCGTGCAGAGTCATTGCCGATGAAACTGGATACCGCGCTGACACACGAGTTCTCGGAAAAGGGCGTGGATCTCTCCGGAGGTGAGCGTCAGAAGCTTGCGATCTCGCGTGTGTTCTATCAGAATGCTTCACTCATGATCCTCGACGAGCCGTCTTCGGCGCTCGACCCGATTGCAGAATATCAGCTGAACCATGCCATGATCGAAGCGACAAAAGAGAAGACTGTTATCTTCATATCGCACCGTCTCTCGACGACGCGTCTTGCCGACAGGATCTTCATGCTTGAGGAAGGGCACATCGTGGAAGAAGGCACGCACGATGCACTGCTTGCTAAGAACGGCAAGTACGCGGAGATGTGGAAAGCCCAGGCAGGAGCATACATTAACGTGTAAAGATCCGGAAAAAGAAAATTATTGACAAACGATAATTTCCTCCGTATACTTGAATTATCGAAAAACGATAATTCGTGTTGCGGAGGTTTTTTATGGACCAGAAAAAAAGTTTGAAGATTAAGTGCCTGATTGCAGGACTGGCCATCGAGGCGGTCGTGCTTTGTGTGCTGGCGTGGTGCACGGGAGTGTTCCAGAATATTGATGCAGGAATACTGAGTTTTCCTTTCGTGCAGATCGCAGATGCAGTGCGTTTCCTTTCCGAGAAAGGCGGCATTCTGAGGGGCTTAGGAATGGCGCTTCTGACGCTGGTAAGCATTCTTCCGTTGGTGCTGGCTTTTACGGAAGTGGGTGGAAGAAAGAAGGAATTAAGCGAGAAGATCCTGCTGGTTGCGCTGAGTGTCGTGCTGGGATTCGGTCTTTATCTCATGATCAACCCGTCGGTCTTTCTTCCTGTGATGCTTCTTGATCTGAAGAAGTTTTTCGGCTGCATCGTCAGTATCACGATCTGGTCGGTGATCCTCATCTGCTTTGCCATGAGTGGTGTCAACCTCCTTCGTGCCGGGAACAAGAAGAGCCTGATGCGCGGTTTCAGTATCGTACTGGTTGCGCTCAGCATCATCTTCGTTGCGGAGGGTTCGCTGTCTCTCGGTTCGAAGTTAAAAGCACTTGCCCCTGTAAGATTAGAAGCCATTGCGGGTGAGAAAGATGTTGGGGAAGAAGGCATGGTCGAAAGCGGCGTAGGAGAAGGAATCGAAGTAGCGGAAAAAACTACGGCGGATAGTGCTTTTGAAGTAGCGGAATGCATACAGATCGCGGCGCCGTGTGTTCTCAATGTCATTCTTTGCATCCTGGTTTTAAGATTGATCATGATCTATACAAGTGAAGAGCAGGAAGGCCTGAAGAAAGCAGCTGGCGATCTGGGAAGAATGAGCTGCAGAATGCTCGTGATCACATTGGTTTTGTCTGCGGCCTGCAACCTGTTCCAGATCCTTCTAATTAAGGAAATGACGAATATCCATGTGAATATGGAACTACCAATACTGAGCGTCGCTTTTGTCGTGATCGCAGTACTTTTCAGCAGACTGATCATGGAGAATAAGGATCTCAAAGACGATAACGAAATGTTCATCTGACGAGGTAAGAAGTATGGCCATACGCGTGTATCTGGAAGATGTGTTGAAGAAAAGGAACATGACGTCCAAAGAACTATGTGCCCTGATTGGAATTACGGAGGCAAACCTGTCGATCCTTCGAAGTGGAAAGGCGAAGGGTATACGGTTTGGGACGGTCAATAAGATCTGTTATTATCTCGGCTGTGATGTCGGGGATATCTTGAAATTTGATGGTAATCTGGAGGTCGACGATGAAGAATAAGATCATTTTGGGAATAGCAGTTTGTGTAGTGGCACTGGGATTTGTGCTTGGTGCAACAGGGGTAGTCAACCCTGTCAACCGCGCGGGCGAAGAGCAGGCCGAAGCGGCATTAAACGAAGCGTTTTTGTCCCCTTGCGGGATCTTGATCGTACGCTCGGATGCACCGGAACTTCCGAAAGACGAGAAGGGACGTCTCTACGGAAAGATTGAGACGAAAGTGGATGCGGATAACAACGAGTATTACGATTGCATTTTTGATTATCCACGGACGTACGGAATGTTGCAGTTTCTAAAAAATGACTGCACATACGTTCATTGCGATCCAGTCTTCTACGATACGCATTTTTCCGTGAATTACCATGACCAGACTTCCCAGCGGATGTTCGCCGAGGCGAAGTTGAGCGTGGAAGATGCGCAGAATATTATGTACTGGATATATGTGATCTATCAAAATGGCGCAGGCGAGGTGTTTGCCGATCTGGAGGAACGCACGCAGATCCTCTCGGAAGGCTTTCAGATCAGCGTGGAACAGACTATCGAGAAAAAAGTTGACGGGAAGGTCGTCAGGAAGAATTCCGGCGGTGGCGCGGTGCAGCTTGAGCGCGGCGAGAAGCCGAAAGAATTCGTGATTTCCGAGTATGACGAGTCAGGTGCAAAACTGTGTGAGACCCGCTATGAAGCAGGGCAAGCTCCTGATGGCTATCACTTGCCGATGGGGATAAGTGCTTTTGCCGTAGTCGAAACAGTCTATTCCGACCATTCAACATATGAGATCATCACCCCGTCGGAGTATTCCGATAAGATCTGGATCACAGTGTTTGACGATGTCGAGGACGGTATGTTTACGTTTAAGTCCATCTATTTTACGTGGGTGGTATGATGCTCGAAAAGCACTTTTGGTGGATTTGTCGTCTTGCGAGTGCACCTTACATGCTATAAAATAAGGGACGGTATATAAAGTGCCGTCGGTTTCGGCCCTCGGATGACCTTCGAGGGCCGTTTCTTCTTGACGGCGCAGGAGAATAGAAAAGGAGAAATCATATGATCCAATCAAGAACACATAACTGCGGCCAGCTTCGTCTGGAAAATGCAGGCGAGAAGGTCACGCTGGTCGGTTGGCTGGAGAACATGCGTGAGGTAGGAAGCACGCTCGGCTTTGTCGTACTTCGTGACTTCTACGGCACAACACAGATCGTCCTCGAGACAGAAGAGATGGTCAAGCTTGCCAAGGGCATTAACAAGGAGTCCACGATCTCGGTGAGTGGTACCGTCCGCGAGAGATCTTCCAAGAATCCGAATCAGGCGACCGGTGATATCGAAGTCGTACCTGAGAAAATAGAGGTTCTCGGCCGTTGCCGTTATAATGAGCTTCCTTTCGAAATCAACCACTCCCGTGAAGCGGATGAGAATGCGCGTCTGAAGTACCGTTATCTCGATCTTCGTAACCCGGAAGTGAAGAAGAACATCATCCTGCGCTGCAATGTAGTTGCGGCACTTCGTCAGGCCATGATGGAGCATGACTTCCTCGAGATCACGACCCCGATCCTGACGGCTTCGTCTCCGGAGGGTGCGCGTGACTACCTCGTTCCGGCCAGAAAGCATCCGGGCAAGTTCTATGCACTTCCTCAGGCACCGCAGCAGTTCAAGCAGCTCCTGATGACTTCCGGTTTTGACCGTTATTTCCAGATTGCACCTTGCTTCCGTGATGAGGATGCTCGTGGTGACAGATCTCCGGGTGAATTCTATCAGCTGGATATGGAGATGGCATTTGCGACACAGGAGGATGTATTCTCCGTAATCGAAGATGTACTGCCTCCGATCTTTGCCAAGTATGGTACATATAACCGTGCATCGGGCGCGCCATTTGCACGTATTCCTTTCCTCGAGGCCATGGAGAAGTATGGTTCCGATAAGCCAGACCTGCGTATCGACCTGACCGTCCAGGATGCAACTTCTGTTCTCGCTGACTGCGGCTTCCCGCCGTTTGCAACAAAGAACGAGGCGGGTGAGGAGACAGATGTCCGCATCAAGGCTGTCGTGATCTCCGACTTCAAGGAGTCCCGTAAGTTTATCGATAAGAATATCGCAGACGTAGAAGTACAGTCCGGAAATAAAGCATGCTGGTTCAGAATGGACGAGAATGGCGAGATCGTCGGTGGTATCGCAAAGTTCGTAACCCCAATCAAGGATGCAGTCGTTTCCGCTCTCGGCGTAAAGCCGGGTGATCTGGTCGTACTGTCCTGTGGTAAGCTCCTGACAGCCCAGAAGACGGCCGGCGTGATCGTTAAGACATTCGGTGCAGCATGCCCGAACCACATCGACAAAGAGCAGTACGCATTCTGCTGGATCGTAGACTTCCCGATGTACGAGATCGGCGAAGAATCCGGCGAACTCGAGTTCTGCCACAATCCTTTCTCCATGCCGAGCGGCGGCCTCGAGACACTTCTCAAGGCAGAGCGCGGCGAGATCGATCCACTGGCTATCACTGCCGATCAGTACGACCTCGTATGTAACGGCGTTGAGCTTTCTTCCGGTGCGGTTCGTAACCACGATCCGGAGATCATGATCAAGGCTTTCGAGATGGTACGCCTTGGTGAAGAGGACGTAAAAGCGAAGTTCCCGGCTATGTACAATGCATTCTGCTACGGCGCACCGCCGCATGCCGGTATTGCTCCGGGCGTTGACCGCATGGTCATGCTCCTGTCCGGTGAAGAGACGATCCGCGAGATCATCCCGTTCCCGATGAACAAGAACGCGCAGGACATCATGATGGATGCACCGGGTTATGTTACCGACAAGCAGCTTGAAGAACTGCACATCAAGACGGTAGCTGTCGAAGAGTAATAGATGAACAATCATTGATGCCGCGAAGGAGAGAAAAGGTACTCCGGCGCGGCGTCAGTGCTTTGGGGGGAGAAGGCGGCGACACCACGACAGTTTGGGCATTACCGCCAAAATGCTTGAAAAATCGGTTTTTTACGGTAAAATCAACGGTATTTCTTGGGTGATTACCGCAAAAACAAGGAAAAAGTGCTTTTGATGCGGTAAATGTCAAAAAAATCGCTTCGAAAATGACGAAAATTACCGCCAAATCTGAGGGAAAAGCACCTTTTTACGGTAACGGCTTTTTCATTACCGCCAAATAAACAGAAGAATGGCTTTTTTGCGGTAAAAGCACTGGCAAAGAGGAAGGATCATATGAGACACATTTTGAGTAAGACAAAACTGATGAAGATATTCGCGCTGCTCTGTGCGATCACACTTGTCGGACTTTTCAGTGGCTGCTCGGTCAGCGTTCTGGAAAGCTCAGCCGCGACTACGACAGCCGCGGCGACGAAGGTTACGACTGAAGCTACGACAGTAGAAACGACGACGGAAGCAACGACTACCGAGGCCACAACAAAAGAAACCACAACTGAGGCCACTACGGAAGCCACAACAGAAGCAACTACCGAGGCTACAACCGAGGCGACCACAGAAGCGACGACCACGGAAACCACAGCGGAAACAACGAAGAAAGAGACAAAGGCGACCGAGGCAGCGATCGATGAAAATGGTACTTACACGTCGAAAGAGGATGTGGCGCTTTACATCAAGACGTACGGACATCTGCCATCCAATTTCGTGACGAAGAATGAGGCTAGAAATAAGGGCTGGGAAGGCGGCTCCCTGGAAGATTATTTCCCGGGCTGCAGCATTGGCGGCGACAAGTTCGGTAACCGTGAGGGGCTGCTTCCGAAGAAATCGGGCAGAACATACTACGAGTGCGATATCGACACCAAGGGCAAGAAGTCCCGTGGCGCCAAGCGTATTGTCTTCTCCAACGATGGCCTGATCTACTACACCGATGACCACTACGAGACATTCACATTGCTGTATGGGGAGGTATAACATGAGCGTATTTCTTTTAGATGGAAAAGACATGACTTCCCGTGAGGAAGCGTACTGCGTGATCAAGACGGCCATGCAGTTCCCGGACTGGTTCGGTTCGAATCTGGATGCGCTTGCAGACTGTCTCGGAGAACTTCCGAAGGACACCACGATCTGCTTTGTGAATACTGCGATCCTGGCTGAGAATATTGGCGAGTATGCCGAGAAGATCCTGGATTGTTTCCGTGATCTTTCTGAGGAATGCGGTTTCCAGCTGATTGAAAAGAAGTAATCTTCGAAAGGAGTGCTTGATATGGAGAAGAAAGAAAACAAAAACAAGGATACCGCTCTTCTTCTGATCGGAGAGCTGGCGGATCTGGCCGGTATTTCTCCAAAAGCACTGCGCCTTTACGAGCAGAAGGACATCATCAAGCCGGTCAAGGTTGACCCGGAGACGGGCTACCGCTACTATTCCCCGGATCAGCTGACGATCGTGGAGGCCTTGATCGAACTTCAGGACATGGGCTTTTCCCTTAATGAGATCCAGACGATCCTCAGCGGCGCAGCCACAGAAGAAGAGATGAAAGAGCTTTTCGAGAAGAAACATACGGCACTTCAGGAAGCGATCTGGAAAGCCCAGGGGCAGATCGAAGAACTCGACTCCATCGGCGAATCACTCTTCGGAGAGAAGAAGGGAAAAGATTTTAATGAGATGAGCGACGAAGATCGCGCCTGGCATCTGGCGAAACTCGTACGCGTCAACCAGCATAACGTCCGTCAGATATTGAGCGAAGTACTCTGGCTGTAAGAAGATTCCAGTACATCCAGCGCACGCTCGGCTCCGGCACGGTTTTTCTTCATGTTATTCACCGAATTATTCACGGTCATGACACCACGCATGACGCCACCGCGGTATTGCGTGATCTTCAGAAGCGCAGCGAAGCTTTCAACGGCTTCGCCCATCATGGCGCCGCCTAAAACCAGCAAAATGACATAGACCGAGGCGCCGCAGAGCGTATTCAGAAAACCGGCACGAGCGGTGGCACGATGTGCTTTCATGTTTTCCGAAAGCATGGCCAGGCTCGTTTCTTCCACTTTTTTCAAAACCAGTTCCTCACCACCAAAGACCGCGATCGCATCCTGCGCACGGATGACCGGCTCGGCCCAGTTGGTGTATTCACCGAACTTTTCCTGTGCACGTTTCTTAAAGACCGGGACCTTTCTTACGACCACGATACAGCTGAGAAGTGTAAAAGGTACAGTGATGACGATCGAGACAACAAGAAGTGGCAGATTCAGGAATGCCAGCACGATCGAAGAAAGGATCATATTCACCATGGCGATAAACATGTGCATGAAGTTCACCGGCCCCAGCATATAAAAGTACAAGCGGTCGGCGTCATAGTTCAGCCGGTTGATCCATTCTCCGCTTGAAAAGCACTGGACATTTTCATATTCGGCACCAAGGATGTTGTGCAGCATCTTTTTCCGGATCCTTTTTTGAAGAAGAATATTCAGCTTCAGGGAGATCGTGGCCCAGATCGTCATGTTGTAGGCGAAAAGAAGGCATGTCAGCCCCAGAAAGAGTGCGAATGTTGGAAGAAGAGAGCTTCTTTGTCCGAGTTCCATGACGCGTATGAACCGCGAGATGAGCTGGGCGGAAAGTACGGTGTTGAGAAAATCAAAAGGCGCGCGAAGCAGAAGCGACCCGATGAAGAGCCGATGTACACCAAGTTCCCGAAGCAGGTGGTAAAGCCGCTTAAACATGGAGTCGGCCTCCTTCCATATGGAGGATCCGGTCATAGCCTTTCAGATATTCCACCTGATGCGTGACGTGCACGATCGTGATCGGCGATGCCGTGAATGCATCCAGCGAAGCCATGACAGAGGAAGCAGTAGCGGGATCAAGTGCAGCGGTGGGCTCGTCAAGAAGAAGGAGAGGCGCGTCCTTGCACATAGCACGGGCAATGGCGACACGCTGCGCCTGACCGCCGGAAAGCTCATCGGCACGGTCACCAAGATATGTGTGCATCCCTTGTGGAAGTGAATCGATCCACTCAATAAGACTGGCCCTCTGAAGAATCTCCCGAACATGTTTCTCATCATAGTCATGTCCCATCGTGATGTTCTCGAAAATCGTCATGGGCAGGAGCATCGAAGACTGCATTACAACCGAGACTTTCTTCCGGATTTCCGAAGGAGTTTTCTCTCCGCAGATGGTGGCGGTTCCCGAAGTGGGAGCCAGGAGCCCGGCCATGATCTTGAGAAGAGTACTCTTGCCGCAGCCGCTTTCTCCGACGATACCGACGCGTTCTCCCTGGCTGATCGAGAGCGAAATGTCACTAAAGATCTGCTTTTCCCCATAACTATAGGAAACCTTGGAAAGATCTGCAATTATGATATTTGTAACATTGTTACACATTCTATCTTCCTCCTTTGAAGGTGGATTTCTATACTACATCGATCCGCGAGAGGTTCGATGTGAAAGTCCTGAAGTGTGCGATGAAAATCGGTGTGTTCATGAGAAATCCGGTCACGCTGGATTGCAGATGCAAAAACACGACCAGCTCTCCGAGAGTCAGCTTTCCGGACACGACCATGTAGCCGCCGATCAGGAAAAGGAAGAGAAGCGGTACCTGCGAAAGAAGTCCTGATATTGAATTCAGAACTGCGTGAAGCCGGTCATCTTTTTTCATGTATTGTCCCCAGACCGTGAGTTCTTCTTCGAATTTTTCTTCGACAAAAGCACTTGCCCCATATACCGAGATGACAGGGTGGTTCTGTACGACGCCGAATGCAGTTTTATTCATGCGGCTCTTGGCCGCGAGTGTGGCTTTGGCAATTTTCGCGAGCTTCGATCCGGAAAGAGAAACATAGATCAGGATCAGAAGTGTGGGGATCAGGATCGCAATTGTAAGGATCACATTTTCAATCAGAAGAAAGATCAGGACCGCAATACTGGTAACGACCATGCTGACGTTGAAAAAGAAAGTATTACTGAGAAAGTCCGTCGTGGAAGCAAGTTCTCCCTGTATAACGGACATGGCTTTATCAGTAGACAGATTCGAAGAAGAAGCGTTTCGTATTAGATATCGCATGTATCCCATTCGAAGACTGTGTGAAGCTTTTTCAGCAGTATAGTTTCCCACCATGTGGTTGAGATAGTTAAGAGATGCAAACCCGAGGATCAGGAGAAAAAGAAGCACAACGAGAGAAGGCAGGACTGCCTCGTTATCGACAATGCGGTCTACCAGGATCCCAATCACATGCGTATAGAAAAGCTGTGCACCGATCGCCATAAAAGAAACGATCAGGGAAATAAACACCCAACCCCGGTTTTCTTTCAAAATCTTCTTTAGAACCTGCATGGCCGCTCTCCTCTCTTTGCTTTCAATTCAAGCGTAAACCTTGTCCCAAGGACAAAGTCAAGAGGGGAAAGGCAAGTGCTTTGGAATTAGAAACTTACGCTTTCGGAAGGGCGCGTGCATAATGATACTTTTTTAGAAGAAATATCCCAGAAGAAGACGCATCCCTGTGAAAACCAGCGAGACGAGAGTAAATCCGAACAGAAGTCCGGTGATGAAGCGTCGGGGATTGGTGGACTCGTAACTCGTAAAATACTGTACTGTGCCATCAAGGATCATGGGTAGGAGAAGAAGCCCGATCCAGAACGGGAAAGTGATAAAAGGGTTGATGAAAAGCGCAAGAATATGACCGAGGTTGATCCCTGTGCAGCGGGCACAGAGAGGGAACTGATAACCACGGATGAAGAAACTCCGTTCCGGCTTTTGATGGCAGCGGACATGCTTGCCGCAGAACTCCATCCAGAATGCCCATCTTTGGAGCTTTTTGATCTCGTCATGATTCATGTTGCTTGCGTCTTTTGTGTGTTCCATATTGCGTAAAATCTGTTAAGCCTTGAATTTCTTACCGCAGTTCGGGCAGATCCAGAAGTTTGTGGTCTTCGTTGTTTTGCCTTCACCGCAGAATCCGCAGAGCAAACCTTCCCAGCCGAAGATCCAGGCGCCGCAGCAGCCCTTGCCGACCGAATAATCTTTGCCGCTTGTATGTGTTTCCGTGATGATCTGACAACCATCATAATTGCATTTTGGACATCTCATTTTTATATCTCCTGTTATCTATGTATCATTTATGATTTTGATATTTGTGTGTTTCTGATTCGATTATAGCATGACTTCAAAAAATCTATTCTGTCAGCAATGCTGAAATAGCACGGGCTTTATGGCGGAAATGGAAATATGCGAAAAGCCTTTTCATCCCTCGCGCCACTACAGTCGAAGTGCTATAATCGTTAAGTAAAGAGTGTCCCGCTAAAGAATCAAGAACACGGGGAAGACAGATGGAGGTGCCGCATGAAGACGTTGATCGTGGTAGATATGCAGAAGGATTTTATCGATGGCGCGCTGGGAACCAAGGAAGCCGAGAAGATCGTTTCCAAAGTGAAGGCGAAGATCAAGAAGTACGTGAAAGATGGCGGTAACATCATCTTTACTCGTGATACACATAAGAAAAACTACATGGAGACGCGAGAGGGCAAGTATCTGCCTGTACCGCACTGCATTAAAGGAACGCCAGGCTGGGAGATCCCGAAGGTACTGACCGATGCCGCAGGCGAAAACGCTGTGATCATCGACAAAGGTTCTTTTGGATATGACAAATGGCCCAAGGTGTTGAAGGGCATGGATCCAACAGAGTTTGAGTTTGTCGGTCTTTGCACGGACATCTGTGTTGTCTCGAATGCTCTTTCAGTAAAAGCACTGTATCCGGAGGTGAATATCTCCGTGGATGCGGCATGCTGTGCAGGCGTGACTCCGGCGGCGCACGACGCGGCACTGGCAACGATGCGTTCCTGTCAGATCGATATCGTTCACGAGGGAAAAGAACCCTGGCGTGGATAAATCAGACTTCTGTTTCAGGGGAAACACTGCACTGATACTTTAGTTAGCAGCAACAAACTATTGTGGGAGATCAAACATGAAACTTCAACCGATCATTACGAGTTTACTGGAAACCGATATGTACAAATTCAGCATGGGACAGGCGATCTATCACCAGTTCCCGGCGTATAAGACCACGTGGACATTCCGCTGCAGAAACACGGATGTGAAGTTCACTGCTGAGATGGTGCAGGAGATCAAGGATCAGATCCTAGCGTATTGCGAACTGCGCTTTACAGAAGAAGAACTTCAGTACCTCGATAATATCCGCTGGATCAAGGGTTCGTATATCGATTTTCTGCGGCTCTGGCGCCCGCGTTATGAGGATTTCGAGATCACGACTGATGCAGAGTGCGGACTGGCGATCGAGACGCGTGGAACATGGCTCAATACTTCCATGTATGAGATCCCGACGCTTGCCATCGTGAATGAAGTTTTCTTCCGTATGAACTACGACTATGCGAAGCTGATAGAGAGTTTCAAAGAGAAACTGAAAGAGAAGGTCGGCTGGCTTGAATCCGGACACTTTGACCTGTCGTCCTTCAGTGAATTCGGCCTTCGCAGAAGACTGTCGGCAGAAGCGCAGGAACTCGCAGTTCAGGAACTAGCCAAGGCGAAACTTCCGCACGGGAAATTCGTCGGTACATCGAACGTTTACCTCGCCAAGAAGTTTAATCTGCTGCCTGTCGGAACGATGGCGCATGAATGGATCATGTGCGTCGGTCAGGGCAATCACAAACATAATCCGGCTTATTCAAACTGGTATGCATTGGATGCGTGGGTTAAGGAGTATGGCGTCCTGAATGGTACTGCGCTGACGGATGCCATCACTACGGATTGCTTTCTCAAGGATTTCCAGCTTACATATTCCACATTGTTCTCGGGTGTCCGTCACGACTCCGGTGATCCGGTCGAGTGGGGAGAGAAGATGATCGCCCATTATGAGAGCCTCGGCCTGGATCCGACGCAGAAGACGCTGCTTTTCTCGGACAGCCTGAATTTCGAAAAAGCCAATGCACTTTATCAGCATTTCAAAGGCCGCGTGAAAGTTGCTTTTGGAATCGGAACATATATTGCCAACGATACATGCGTTCCACCTCTTAACATCGTCATGAAGACCACGATGTGCAACGGCCAGGATGTGGCCAAAATCTCCGATACACCTGGCAAGGGTATGTGCAAGAATCCGGAGTATATCGACTATCTCCAGCGTTGTATCGACTGGCGCATGACTCACGAGTGAGATTTCTGGTATATTGCAATTAAGACTTGATTTATTCGCCAACAAATAGTACACTCTTAAAGTCACATGACGAGAGTCATGAAAGGCGGGTGGTTAGCTCAGCTGGTTAGAGTACTTGCTTGACATGCAAGGGGTCGTTGGTTCGAGTCCAATACTACCCACCAAAGGTTGCAGAAAGCGATGCGATTCGCGGACTGCAGCCTTTTTTAATACTCGATCTTATATTTCTCAATTAAGGCGATCGGGTGGTAGGATTCTTTGGATTGACGAAGACCCGGTATTCCGAGATCTTCTTCACGGTTGACGTATTTTACTTCGGCAAAAGCACTTGAGATGACGTGCTTGCAGAGCGCGACAGGAAGACCGTCGTAGTCGGTGTCGGCTTTTTCAAAATGAATGAATGCGGTATCCGGATGTCCGATGCTTCCGATAGAAAAACCGACGATCTTTTCACCAATCCGTATTGCTCCTCCACGCATGTCAAGCTGATCCCATTTCCGGAAGACACGTTCGATCATAAGGTAGTCGCTTTCAGAGATATCATAGACATCAACTTCTTTCTTTTTCGCCCAGTCCCGAACCAGTTCCAGACAGGCAGGGAAAAGAGAAGGCTCCAAATCAAGATATTCATAGTCGGGATATTTTTCCAGAAAATGCTTCAAGTGATTTCTTTTCTTCGCATACTTCTTGCCGGTGAAATGCCGTAGAGATTCCGCATCGTAAAGATAGTCGGACGAATCCCTTTTGGCAGTACATATGCGGTAAGAAAAAGGAAGTGTGAGGAAAATATCCTTGGCGCTTTCGTCAATCGAGCAGATACGGAACGGCCAGTTCCGTGCTTCGAACACAGGGCGGACCTTTTCGATAATGCTTTGCAGTTTGGAAGGATTCAGTTTTCCAAGCGGCATCAGCATGAAAGGAGAAGTATAGCCACCTCCGCCGGAAATCTGAACAAGGCAGTCTTCCAGGATCGTATATTCTATCGCAAAAACCCGATCCCATGCATATCGGCAGTGAAAGGTGAGGTCGGTGATCTTCGTATCGTTCATGTTATAGTAGTGCAGATATTCTTTCCGGGAATCTGTCGTGAGAGGCCGCCATGTGATGGTTTCATCCGACGCCGAATTATTAGAAGGCAGATTTGCCTCGGTCATTTTTACTACATCGAAAAAGAGTGAAACGACTTTTCCGGAGGGAGTGATCTCTGGGTTTTCGTTGAATGTTTCCGGGTTTTCAAAGTGCCTGAAGAATGCGGAAACCAGACTGTTCCCGGCAAGGGTAGAAACGTAGATGCTGCCCATCGCACGTGGGTTGATCTCCAGAAGCTTCGGCTTTCCGTCTGCATCTTCCTTAAAACTGAGGCAGAAGATATTGGATAAGGGAAGAGCGCGCAGGATCTTCTCACAGATCGAGTAGATCACCGGGTTATCCGATGTTTCCGTGCAGGCGGAAAGTCCACCGATCATGCCGAGATTTTTACGGATCGTACAGGAAAGGATCTTGCCGTTTTTGGCGAGAATATCCACATCCCATTCCTGACCAGGCAGATACGGCATGACAAGCATAGGAACGTTGAAATCTAGTTTTTCACCCATTGTCTCAAGGATCGAGATAGTCGTCAGAAGGGAAGCGTCTCCTTTGGCAAAAGCACTTGCATACTCTTCATCAGTAACGACCTTCAGGAACCCGTCCCTGTTTTCACCGCAGACCGGCTTCATGATGCAATCAATACCCTGCTTTTCAAAGTCACGGATAGCCGCGATAAGCTCCCCTATATTACGGGCGACAAGGTGAGAAGGAATAGCGTCGGCAAGATCCTCTTCCGAAGCAAGATGATCCAGAAGGAGATCCTTATTATTCACGATATGAATCAGTTCTTTTGGAGAAGTAACGACAATCGCACCAGTACGTGATTTGATTTCGTCTGCCATCGAGGCCATGTATTCCAGACTTTTTGTGACAACAGGAAAAACAAGGTCCACTTTTTCTTTCCGGATGACATCCTCTAGAAAAGGGATATATCCAGGATCGTCCCATTCCGGCGCGATATAGGAGGCATCGAGAAGTGTACGGTGTGCAGCGTATTCCGAAAAGACAAAGCCGACGATCCGTATCTCTGCATAGTCGCGGAGAGCTCGGATCATGCCCGTAAATTCACCATCGGTCAGTAAAACTGTATACATATGTTTTTCCTCTTTTTCCATTTTCCCAGACTATTGTACCACACATGAAAGAAGCGCCGTCCCATCTCTGAGACAGCGCTTCCATAAATTGAGTTTGTTATGAGTCAAAGTGTAGTGGGCGCATCCTCGTGCCCACCGCACTTACTTGAATCATTTACCTGCCGGATCAAGAAACTCTCGTCTTGGCAGTCGAGATGTTGCTGTACTGGCCATAAACTCTGTGTAACTCACCCTTCGAATCATAGTAGTAATAGTAGGCGCGTACACGATAGGAGTAACTTGTGCCAGGCTTGAGGTTTGTACTGATCTTTGACGGATCAGTGTATCTTCCGAGACATACACCAGGAGTGTTTGTCGGAGAGGTCATTCTCCAAACCTCATACATGATGTTCTCGCCACTCACTGCATTCCAGGCCAAACTGATGCTGTTGCCTGTAGTACCAGTAACGCGGAGTGAAGTCGGAGCGGCAACAGAGACGGTTGGTGTTGCACTGACGATCGTGCTGTATCCGGAGTAGACTGTCTTGCCGTTCGCTAGCTTCGTGTAACCTCTGAGCTTGTAGTAATACGTCTTGTTCGGCGTCAGATACTTCGAGTTGGAGGTTCCGTCAGATGCATAGTAAGTTCCGAGGAGGACATATTCACTCTGTGTAGCATTGGCTTTGTGTGTTCTCCAAACCTGTACGAACTGTGTTCCCGGCTTTGCTGTCCAGTTAATTCTGACGGTCGTCGGAGAAGTAGCTGTTGCTTTGACATTGACCGGTGGCAATACCGTAGGAACCGGTGTTGCTGTAGGCTTCTTTGTAGGAGTCGGCGTCGGCTTCTTCGGTGCTCCGCTGATCACAGAACTATAAGCGCTGTAGGTCTTTGTTCCATTTACTGTCTTGTAAGCTTTGACCTTGAAGTAATATGTTTTACCACTGGTCATGGATCCAAGAGTCATGCTTGTTGAAGTGGTTACACCAACACTTGTGTATGAACCACCTGAAGATGTCGCACGGAATACCTGATAGCCGGTTGCTCCGGATACTGCATTCCAGGAAACCTTGATTCCCTGTGTAGAAGTAGCTGTTGTCTTGAGTCCGGAAGGTGCACTGAGTGGTACCGGCTTCGGAGTAGGAGACGGTGTCGGAGTAGGAGTGATCACAGGATACTTACAACCCTTGAAAGCATCTGTTCCAATTGTTGTAACACTTTCTGGGTAATAGGTGATAGATGCGTTAGCACATCCGTTGAAAGCGTTAGCTTCGATCGTAGTAACACTTCTTGGTACAGTCACTGCTTCAATGTCCAGATTATTTCTGAATGCTCCAGCACCAATGGTGACTACGGTTTTGTTCTCCAGTTTGTCTGGAATCTTAACGTTTATTGCATTTCCGTAGAAATGAACGATCTTGACAGACTCTTCGTCTACGTCAGCAATTCTGTATACAGTTTTGCATCCGTCGAAAGCATCTTCTGGAGGTGTCACGCTGCATCTGAGTGTCAGAAGATTCGTGCAGTCTGTGAACACGTTGTGACCAATCGACTTTACAGAAGTTGGGAAATGAACCTGCTTAACATTTGTTGTACTACCGCTGATGAAGCGATATGCTTCGTCCTGAATGGCGTAGACTGATTTTCCGTTAATTGTACTCGGAAGGTCAACTACTTGATTCGTGCCCCAATACTGTACGATCTCAATTTTTCCACTTGCTGTGATAACTCGATGCAGATCCTTGTTGTTCGAAAAGCTCTTCTGACGGACGTAAGTTGAATTAAACTGATCCGGAAGTTCAACCGCGTACAGATTACAAGAGTTGAAGCAGCCATTTCCAAGCAATTCTACAGAGTCCGGAATATAGACGTATTCAAGAGAAGTACAGTTCGCGAAGCAGGAGTCAGGGATCTCAGAGATTGAATTCGGAATGATGACACGAGTAAGTGCTTTGCACCCAGAATAAGCCAGCCTCTGGATCACAGTAATTTTCGAAGACAAACCTGTTTCTTTCAGACTGCTGCATCCATTGAAAGCAGAATCGCCGATTTCAGTTACGTTGTTTAATGTCACTTTTTCAAGGCTGGTACAACCATTGAAGCACTTTGCAGGAAGGCTTGTTACATTTGATGGAATGCTGACACTCTTAAGAGAACTGCATCCTGAGAATGCATTATCGTAGATTTTGGAAATACTGCTGCTCAGAGTCAGATTAACCAGTGACGAACAATTCAAGAATGCATCTTTACCGATAGAAGTGACATTGCCTTGCATTGTGAGGGTTGTAAGAGCTGAACACTTTGAACACAATCCTTCAGGAATCATGGTGATACTTGATGGAATTACCAACGTTTTCAGTGAGCTGCAGCCTGCGAAAGTGTTAGGATAGAGCGTGTCCACGTTCGAAGAGATAGTGAACGCTTTGAGTGCCTGACAGTTTCTAAAAGCACATATGCCGATTTCTTCGACACTATTTGGTGCAGCAAAGGTAAAAGTTGTCATTGCTTTGCATCCGTCAAATGCATAGTTTCCGATAGAGGTGAGGGAGGATGGAATCTTACCATTGATGACCATCTTCTCACAATTTGTAAATGCATAATTCGAAATGTATTTGAGTTTGTTTCCCTGGAAATATACATTCACAAGACCGGAACAACCATTGAATGTGTTTACACCAATCGTCTCAACATCAGGAATGACAAATTCAGTAAGGCTCTTGCATCCTTGGAAAGCTCCTGCACCAAGGTTTACAACTCCTGCTAACTGGTTATCTCCTTTGGTAGAAATATCCAGGAGAGCAGAACATCCTTTAAAACAGTTTTCATCGATACCGGAAAGTTTTCTGTAAACATCTACATACTTGAGTGAAGAACAACCTTCAAAAACACTCTTCTGGAAAGTGATGATGCTTTCAGTTCTAATTGTTACAGTAGTGAGTTCTGTGCAACCTTTGAAAAGGCCATTAGCGAGAACTTTAAGATTTGTGCATGTAGAAGGAATATAGATTGATTGCAATTTCGTGTTCGCAAATGCATAATCATTGATTCCTTTTTTATCCGTTTCCAGTTTATCAGTACTGATATCCGCTCCTTCAGGAATATCTGCGGATTCCAGCTTGGTGCAGTTTTGGAAGCAACTCTGGCCAATATATGTAAGATTAGGGGTGAAGTGTATACTTGTCAGCGCAGAACAACCATAGAAGGCTGATTTCCCGTAAGATGAAACAGAATTTGCACCGGTTATTTTCGCAATATGGTCGTCACCACTAAAAGCATTGTCTCCGATGGTGGTTACTGAGTCAGGAATAAAAAACTCTGTGAGTCGACTACAACCATTAAATGCATTTGTTCCAATACTGGAAAATGATGCATCTGCTGGCAGTTTTGCTGAAATCAAAGCACTACAGCCTCTAAAAACGTTATTACCAAGATATTCAAGGTTAGAAGATTTACTCATATCAGCATATTTTAAAAGACTGCATCCGCTAAATGCGCTATCTTCAATGCGTGTAATGGTGCTTGGGAAATTAACAGTAACCAAACTTGTACAATTACTAAAAGCACCAGATCCTATAACCTTAATTCCTCCGGAAATAGTTACCTTATCGATGACCTCAGCACTGAACGCACCTTCTGATATTGCGGTAATAGTATATGCCTTACCAGTTTTGTCCGAGTTTTCATAAAACTTGCTGGATATCGTGATGGTCGTAGGATTATTATTTTCATAAAAGAATCCATCACAAGTATAATTCTCTCCGCTAGCGGATATTTTGTATGCTACCCCGTTTGCATCATAAGCTAGGATAGAATCGCCAGCAGCTGAGACGCTCTTTCCTGGAAGACCGACAGCAAATGCGACCACTCCGATAAGGATCGCAGAGATAGCTAAGGATAGTATCCCTAGACGTTTCTTTTTTATCATATAACAAACCCTCCTTCGTCAAGCGATGCCGGTGCGCTGGAAAAAAGATTTCCGGTGGCGACACGGCGGTTGAATAATACAGCCCCCAATACAATTATTCTAAACATGTTGAAAAATGCCGCTATAGAGAGAATCTGCTATGCTGTAAAGATAATGTAAATAAATCTTTAACAACTACATATTCACAAAGGGGGCATCTCAAAAGTGATGCGAATCACAATGCGATGTCTCTTTCATTTATGCCGCCTTTGATAAGCACATAAGTCGGGAATCCGGATTTGACCGTTTGCGACTTCCTCTCAAGTGGCATTACAGTACAGACGCCTGAAAAAAGGACTCGCAATGAAGAACTTTGATATGCCATCTAAAAAAGCATTACCGCCAAAATACTGAAAATGGAGAAAATGGCGGTAATTTCTGCCACTTTTGAAGAGATTTTTTTGACATTTACCGCCCTAAAAGCACTTTGCCTTGAGTTTGGCGGTAATGAGGCTTGAATTGTCAAAGATTTTACCGCCATATAGCAAGGTTTCATGCATTTAGGCGGTAATGCGCCTCTAAGCGATATGAAAGCAAAGGATGCAGGATGCCACCTTTTTGCATATTAAGAGGGGCTGCCTCTCCGTGAATGAAATCACTTCTGAGACAACCCCTCAAAAGGAGTTTGTTATGAGTCGAAAAGATGTTGGTGCATCTTTGCTATCGAATCACTTTGTTGTCTTGCCAGTGACGATGTTGCTGTACTGACCATAGACTCTGTGCAGCTCGCCCTGGGAATCGTAGTAGTAATAGTAAGCACGTACGCGGTAGGAGTAACTCGTATTCGCTTTGAGGTTCGTGCTGACCTTTACCGGATCGGTGTATCTTCCAAGACATACGCCAGGAGTCTCGGTGGCGGAGTTCATTCTCCAGACCTCATACATGATATTTTGGCCACTTACCGGATTCCATGCCAAGCTGATGCTGTTAGAAGAAGTAGACGTGACGCGTAGTGAAGTCGGAGCAGAAACCGTAACGGTTGGTGTCGCACTTACGATCGTGCTGTATCCGGAGTAGACTGTCTTGCCATTCGCCAGCTTCGTGTAACCTCTTAGCTTGTAGTAATACGTCTTGTTCGGCGTCAGATACTTCGAGTTGGATGTTCCATCGGATGCATAGTATGTTCCGAGGAGGACATATTCACTCTGCGTAGCATCTGCCTTGTGGGTTCTCCAAACCTGCACAAACTGTGTTCCCGGTTTTGCTGTCCAGTTAATTCTGACAGTCGTCGGAGATGTGGCAGTTGCCTTCACATCGACCGGCGGCAGAACAGTCGGTACAGGTGTAACCGTTGCTTTCTTCGTAGGAACCGGCGTAGCCTTCTTCGTCGGCGTCGGCGTCGGCTTCTTTGTTGGAGTCGGTGTCGGCTTCTTTGTTGGAGTCGGTGTCGGCTTCTTCGTCGGAGTCGGTGTAGCTTTCTTCGTCGGAGTCGGTGTCGGCTTCTTCGTTGGAGTCGGTGTCGGCTTCTTCGTCGGAGTTGGCGTTGCCTTCTTCGTCGGAGTTGGTGTAGCCTTCTTCGTTGGTCTTGGTGTCGGTGTGGTTGTAGCTGAAGCTGTTGGTCTCTTTGTCGGTGTCAAAGTAGGTTTCTTTGTTGGTGTGTTTGTCGGCACCGGCGTATTTGTCGGAGTCGGCGTATTTGTCGGACTCGGAGTCGGAGTTGTATCTCTCGGCTTCGTACCCTTACAACCGGTAAAAGCATTTGTACCAATAGAAGTTGTCTGGCTGAAGTATTCAATGATTGCGTTGGAACAATTATAGAATGCTTTCTTTCCGATTTCTGTGACAGGCTTGTTGATCACTACTCTTGTGAGATTTGTATTGTAGGCAAACGCGGAATCGCTGATCTGCACTACAGTTTTGTTCTCGAGCTTTTCAGGAATGGCGATCTCAGTATCGTCGCCGTAGAACTTCACGATGGTAACTTTCGTGTCGTCTTGCGGCAGATCCTCGATCCGGTAAACAGATTTGCATCCGTCAAAAGCACCGGCTGATACAGTCGTACCGTTATCGATACGTACTGTTTTCAGTCCTGTACAGCTGTTAAATGCACCATTTCCGATAGACTTCACGGAGCTGGGTACATGTACTTGTGTGATGTTAGTGATAGATGCATATGCGCCATCTGCGATAGCGACTACCGGCATGTTATAGATCACGTCTGGTACATCGATCTGCTGCTTGTTTCCCCAGTAAGAGAGAAGAGTGATCTTGTCATCCCGGGAAACCGAGACTCGGTACAAATACGGGTCACTGCTGAATGCTGCGGATCTGTAGCTGGTCAAAGAATCCGGAAGCTCAACGCCAAGCATATTGGTGCACTTATTGAATGCGCCATTTTCGATGATAGTTACGGAATCAGGAATGTGTACGAAAATCAGAGAAGTGCAGCTGGCGAAACAGTTGCTCGGAATCTTCTTGATCGTATCCGGGATGGAAAGGATCTTCAGTGAAGAACAGTTACTGAATGCATTCTTGTCAAGTGCAGTCAAGGTGTCTGTCAAGTTGAGTTCCTCGAGTGCAGAGCAGTTGTTGAATGCGGATTCTCCGATGGTCTCAACGTTGTTCAAATCAATGTTTTGGATAGCACTGCAACCATTGAAACAACTCTTTGGAATAGCTATTACATAGTCCGGGAACGAAATCGATTCCAGAGAAGAACAGTTGTTGAAGGCGGACTGGCCGAGAGTTTCGAGGCTGCTACTGAGAACGAATGGTGTACCATCGCATTTCTTAGAGAGGGAAGTACAGCCGCTGAACGCTTCATTTCCGATGACCTCCACATAATCGCCCATCGTAACTTTTTCAAGTTTTGAACAGCCCTTGAAACATGCTTGTGGAATAGTAGTAACTCCATCTGCAATATTGATTTCAGTTACAGAAGCGCAACCGAGAAAAGCACTGTCACCAAGAACTTCAAGGGAAGTACTGAGATTGAAATTGCAGTTGTTGCCGAGAAGTTCGCAGCCGCTGAATGCTTCTTTCATGATGTCAGTAACAGAATTACCCATGGTCACTTCAGTCAAGTTCGAGCATCCCTTGAAACAAGTTACAGGGATCACGGTCACTCCGTTCGGAATGTCCAAAGCTTCAAGAGAAGAGCAGTTCATGAATGCACTGGTACCGAGTTCCCTTAGAGAGATACTGAGAACGATGTCGCAGTTTTTGCCCAGTTTTGTACATCCATTGAATGCAGTATTACCAATGGATGTGACATTGTTTCCCATAGTCATTCTTGTCAGAGCGGCGCATCCGTTGAAACAGCTTTCAGGAATCACGGTAACTCCCAGTGGAATATCGATTTCAGGTAAGGCCGCACAACCGTTAAAAGCACTTACTCCGATACTGGTCAGTGATGTGCTCATATGGAAATCGGCTCCACCCTTTCCAAGTACTGAACATCCGGAGAAGGCATTTGCACCGATGGATTGAACTTTATCACCCATAGTGAATTCGCGGAGAGAAGAGCAGCTATTGAAGCATTGTTGAGGAATAGCTTCAACGTCATCTCCAAGAACTACCTTTGTGAGAGCCGAACAGTTTTTGAAAGCCATCTGACCAAGTTCGACCAGTGCATTGCTCAGGTTGAATGTGCCGGACTTGCCGAGCTTTTTACATCCTTCAAAAGCACTTTGTCCGATTGAGGTAACGCCATTGCCCATGGTCAGTTGATCCAGATTTGTACATCCATAACAGAGGTTCAGCGGAATAGCAAGAAGACTATCCGGGAAAGACAGAGAGGTTAAGGAAGTACAGCCTTGGAATGTTTTTTCACCGATGGAAATAAGTGATTCACTGATATTGATACTGCTTAGATTTGTACAGCCAACGAATACGGATTTGCCGATATTTGTTACTTCGTCTCCCATGGTTACGGATGTGAGAGCTGCGCAACCGTTAAAGCAGTAGTCTGAGATGACAGTTACCTTTTCAGGGATGTCAATGGTCTGAAGTGTTGAGCAGTTTAAGAATGCGTAAATTCCGATGGAAGTAATGTTTTCTCCAAGAGTGATGCTCTGCAGAGAAGAACAGTATTCGAAACAGTAATCTGGAATCGATTTTACTTTGTCCGGGATGACAATGGATTCAAGTTTGCTGCATCCGTAGAAGGCATATGGTTCGATATCTGTGAGCTCCGCACTCAGAATGATCGGATTTCCATCTGAACCGAGCTTGCTGCAGTTATAAAAAGCACTGTTTCCGATCAGGGTAACGTTGTCTCCCATAGTGAAAGTAACCAATTCTTTGCAGTTATAGAAACAGGATTTGGCGATAGTAGTCACGGCATCCGGCAAAGCTATACCGGTTAGAGAAGAACAGTTTTTGAATGCAGATTCCCCAATAGTGGAAAGGCCTTCACTCAATGTGACTTCGGCACCATCCTTGCCCAACGAAGTACATCCGTTGAACGCGTTGTCCCCGATGGAAGTTACATTGTTTCCCATAGTGAGTGATTGCATGGCAACACAGTCACTGAAGCAGTTGATTGGAATAGCGGTTACGCCTGAAGGAATGGAGATGCTTGTCAGGTTCTTGCACTTTTCAAAAGCATATGCACCAATCGAGGTGAGCGCAGAACTCAATTCGAAATCACAGTTAAAACCGAGTTTGGTGCAATTGTTGAATGCTTTTTCTCCAATGGTGGTGATCTTGTTGCCCATGGTAACCTTAGTCAAGGAAGTACAATCCTTGAAACAGTTATCACCAATAGTCTTGACTTCGTCTGGAATGATCAGGCTTTCCAAGGAGGAGCATCCTGTGAAGGCGTTCTTGCCGATAGAGGTAAGACCTTCGCTGAGCTTGACCTCTGCTCCATCTTTTCCGAGCATGGTGCATCCGGAGAAAGCATTCTCACCAATTGAAGTTACCGCATCCCCCATAGTTACGCTCTTGAGAGACGTACATTGATAGAAAGCATTTTTGGCGATGCTGGTAGCCTGACTTCCGATCACGACGCTTTCGAGATTCTTACAGCCATTGAAAAGGGATTCTTTGATGTCGGTCAGTGCATCAGAAAGAACTACAGTCTTGAGAGAAGAACAACCCGAGAACGTACCTGTATAAAGTGTAGTGATCGAATCCGGAATCGTGAGTTCAATAAGAGAAGCACAATTCTGGAAAGCACCAGTGCCGATACCTTCTGCCTGAAGTGTATCCGGCAGGATCAGCTTTGTCATGGCCTTGCAGTTTTGGAATGCGTAGTTACCGATGTTAACAATCGTCTCGGGAAGCAGGCCGGTTTCTTCATTGGTACTCAGGTCTGCAATGACCATTTTTTCGCATCCGGCAAAAGCACTAACGCCGATTCGGGTAAGTGTATTACTATCACTGAAATAGAGTTTTTCGATGTTTTTACAACCATTGAACGTATTGTCTCCGATGTTGTTAATTTGAGAAGGAATAACAAACTCAGTAAACGATTCACAGTTTTGGAAAGCGTTATTTCCAAAACTTTCTACATTAGCAAGAAGGTTATCTTCTCGGGTAGAAAAGCTTTGCAGTTTTTTACAGTTTAAAAAACTGCTTCCACCAATCGTTGTAAGTGAGGCAAAATCAAGAGAAAACGAAGAGAGTGAAGTGCAACCGGAAAAAGCATTGGCTTCGATAGTTTTTACTGAACTTGATTTGATTTCAAAACTCGATAAGCTTTGGCAGCCTGAGAAACAGGAGGCACCAATCGTCCATAATGTATGGCTGCTTTCCGGGATCGTAAAAGAGGTAATTGCTGTCTGAGCGAAGGCACTAGCTCCAAGAATGTGAAGATCGGTGCCATCGGGAATGGTTACTTCAGATAAACTTGAGCAGCTTTGGAAACAGGTTGAATTGATCTCCATAGTGGATTGAGGAATATCAAACCGTACTATTTTTTTACAACCGCTAAAAGCACCGTTTCCGAAATACACGATATTTCTTGCGCCACCAACACTTTCTATTCCAGTATCCCCGCTGAAAGCACCACTACCTATCTCGACTACGGAGTTTGGAATTGTAATGGTTGAGAGTTTTCCGCAACCTGCAAACATGTTTGCGCCAATTGTCTTGAAGTTAGTAGCATTATCAGGAAGAAGAACTTCTTCCAAGATTGTGCAGCCATTGAATACTCCTGCACATGAATAGTGTGTTTCAGTACATTCGTGTAATGGTGAATCTAGTTCTGGATTAGATATTCTTGCTGTACATGAATGAAGACCAGACATGGCGCTGAGATCGATTCTTGTTAGTTTTCCACATCCAGAGAAAGCACTATCACCAAGTATTTCAAGTGATGAGGGAAGTGATGCTGTCGCCAATAACGTTCTGGAAAAAGTGTTGCTTTTGATCTCTTTGACGCCTTCAGGTACCGATAGCTCAGTAATATCCTTTGCATCGACCAATGCGGTAACACCGCTTGAATCAACTTTACAACAATCCGCACTTATTGTATCGATCCGATACAAAGGATCTCCGGATAATGATGCATCTTCATAGAAGTCTAAAGGAATACCAAGCTTGGTAGTCGGGAGATAAGTGTAAGTGGGATCGAAGCCGGCAAATTGGGCAAGAGGAAGATGTGAATCCTCGTCTATTTCTCCGGTTAGATAGAGTTTAAACCTGTATACATTGTCATCAATGGTGTTACGCCCATATGCTATGACTGTTTGATCTGCAGCAACGACTTTCTTCGTGGGAAGAAAATAAGTGAAAGAAACTACTGAAATCAATATCATAGAGAGCGCAATGCAAATGCCGCCTATTCGTTTCTTACTGACCATACCCAAATCCTCCTTTGTGTATCTTTTCCTTTCGCCAGGAATAAGGATGTACCTAAAGCGAAAAGCAAGAATATAAATACCCTTATACCTTGCATTGTAGCACGCTGGGGAATAAAGGCGTTATGGGTAGAATCTGTATTGCTGTAAAGATATTGTAAATATTTATTTAACATTAGAGGTTTACTGTTTGAGATCAAGAATCGGACGCCAATGAATCGCAAATCAAGAACCGTCAGTTTTGATCAGGACTGTTCCCGGGACAAAAGAAGAGAGGGCGCCTCTCCAGTGCTTTTGCATCACTATCGAGACAGCCCTCTCTTAGTTTGTTAATGATTCCGATCGATCAGATCTCGCCGGGAATGATTGCGTATGTCGCGCAGATCTGGGAGAACTCATCGGAACGGGCGAAGTTTGTCAGAACGGATTCTCGGCTGGAGCCGGAAATCAGTTTGCCGACCCAGTAGTTAAGACCATCTGCTTCCGGTTCTCTGCCCATGAATGTGCGGTAGAGACGGGTCACATACTCTTTATTAGTGGTGTTATAACCGACAAATTCTGTAGACTCGAAAAAGAACTTCGCAGCATCGTAGCCGGTCTTTTCCAGGTTGGTGAGTGACAGGCTCCAGTAGGTAAGGCCCTGCATCTCCGGCTCACGTTCGAGGCACTCTGTGTACAAGCGTGTAGCGAATTTGATGGCGTTCTGTGATGCGTACTCCGCTTTATGTGAAGTTGCGCCGGAACGGACACCGTATGTCGCACACACATTGCACCATTCGGTAGATTCGATGAAGTCATTTACAACGCTCTGTCGGGTGAAGTTGCGCTGGAGTCTTTCGAGCCAGAACGACTTTCCTGCAGCATCGGAATCACGGTCGAAGAAGATGTGATAGAGGATCTCTACGAAAGCATCGTCGTTGAGATTGCGGTTCATGAACTCCGGTGCATCAAGCAGGAAGAAGCGTGCGCAATCTGCGCCGGTAAATTCTCCGGTGCCGACTTTACCGATCCAGAAATTTCTTCCTTCTTCTTCCGGTTCGCGTTCCAGCGCGAGATGGTAGAGACGGTCAACGAAATCCTCGAAGGATGGTGCACGTGTTACGACTGGTGTGCCGGTCGGTGTCGGCTGGCCAGGGACGTTGGTAGGCGTTGGCTGACCAGGAACAGGTGTTGCCGTTGGAGCGCCTGGAACAGGTGTTGCTGTCGGAGCACAAGGAACCGGTGTTGCTGTCGGAGCGCCTGGTACAGGTGTGGAAGTCGGCGTGTTGCCCGGCTTGGCTGTCGGTGTCGGAGTGGACGTCGGTGTAGGTGTAGACGTAGGAGTCGGAGTGGACGTCGGCGTCGGTGTATTTGTAGGTGTAGGTGTTGCCGTCAGAGCAGGGCAGATCAGTTTTGTAGATACATTATAAGCAAGACGGGGGTCTTCTGATTCTAGTGAATAATCATAGTAATCAAAACCATGATCCGATGTCATAAGCATTGGTTTCTCTATCTTGTGAACCAGACTGATCAGCTTGGGACAGTTCGTAATGTTCAACTTTGGCAACGGCGAGCCTGCGGTAACTAGTTTATCCAGTTCGTCACTGTTAACTTCGACCGAGGTCAGATCCTCGCATAAGAATGCATCCAGTTCCTGAAGCTTGGAAAGCATACTCAAATCAAGCGAAGTAATCGCCGACTCAGAACAGTCAAGATATTCCAGCGCCTGGTTTTTGGAAAGATCGATTGAAGTCAGATGGTTACAATGACTGATCCTTAACCATTTAAGATTTGTATTATGACTCACATCGAGCGATGAGAATTGACATGAGTAGCAATTGAGGAGTTCCACATTAGTCAGTGAAGAGATATCCGGAGAAAATGTCAGCCCATACATACCAAGTTGTCCGAGTTCCTTGCCGGCCGGGAATTTTATTGAGGAGAGAGAGCCGTCGGAATTTCCACATTCCAAAGTTTTAAGATAAGAAAGCATACTTGCATCCAGTGTGGAGATATTGTTTTCACTGATAATGAGCTCATGGAGTGTCGGAACTTTACTTGCATCAAAACTTGAAATCTTGTTATCCGCCAGGTCCAGCGTGATAAGATTGTCCAGATCATCCAGAACCAGATTATCGATCTGGTTTGAGAAGAGTATAACCGTACCCAGTTTCGTACAATGTTCGATGGTCACGGTATTAAGGGAAGCAAGTTCACGGCAAAGCAGAATGGACAGGTCTGGACAATCGGATATGTTGAGATTTTTCAGGGCAGCGTTTTGATCTTTTTCATCTTCATCTTTTCCGTAAATACGAAAATCTTCCAGACCGACATTCGTAATGGCAAGGGTTTCGAGCTTGGAACAGTCTTTGATATCCAGACTCTTCAAATTCGGGCTATCGGTCAGGGAAAGCCAGGCAAGAGGCAAAGAACCATCTTCTTTATCGAACTCAACGGAAGTCAGATTGGGTCCGCCAATTGTGAGATCTTGGAGTTTGGGAGCATTTGAGGCGGATATTCTTAAGGAAGTCAGACCAGAGTCATAACAATTGATAGATTCTAGGCTTACTGCGTCTTCCAGATCCTTGAGACCGGTTAGATTTGGACAATCGTATATCTCTAAATAGGTAAGACTCGCAAGACCTTTGAGAGAAAGCGTTTCGATACCGGTACCGGTAAGATCCAGATCAGCCAGCTTTGTATTCTTTTCCAGATTATTCAGTGTTTTCAGGTTGGTGTTGTAGCCGTCCGCATAAAAACCGGCAAGGATGGAATTCTCGTCAAAAAACACGGTTTCGATTTTTGTATCATTAATATACACATTCGACAGAATGTCCAGGCCCCTCAGATCGAGTTCTTTTGCAGTAGTGCCGCAAATGGTCAGCTCTTCCAAAAACTCCAATTGGGATAATCCGGATAAATCCTTGATATCGTAATAGTTTCCATCAACATAGAGTGTGTCTGCATCATTGGCTTCGAGAAGAGATATCTTCCCATCTGCGTCTGTGTCGACCTCATCAATAAGAAGCTGCCGCAAGCCCGAATCTTTAAAGTGTTCTTCATCAATCGGGACCGGATACATATTCGCCATTACTTTTGTGTTAGCGAAGATTTTTCCGGAGATGAGTATGGCAGCACTAAAAAGCGTTGCGGTAATGATAGTGATAATACGTTTTTTCATAAACCCTCCCCAAAAAAAGTAATGCAATTCGCATTAACAATATAACAACACGTACTATAGTATAACTTTTTTTGATATCAGAAAGAAGGCTTTCGCCGAAAAATAATATGTAAGGAATTTTTGTATTTGCAGGTTGAATTCGTTATAATGGAGAAGCAATGACCGAGGTGCGGGAAAGCAATCCCGGCCAAATGATTTCGAAGGAGAATAATGCCATGCCAATGATGGAAAAACCGAGTGTCACCGTGCTCGAAAATGGTGGAAAATACTGGGAAAACGAGTATAAGAACTTCTATGTTAAAGTTTATAAACCGGATACGACGATCGATGGAACTGTGCACAACTACGGGTTCCGTATGCCGCTTCTTCTGATTTTCGAAGAAGAGCGTATGAGCATGGACGAGGCCGTTGCTTTTGCCGAGGAAAAAGGACTGGCGAAGATCGCTTCGGCAGTTGACAGCAGTGTGCTGTTCATCTATCCGACTTGCGAAAATGGCTGGGATGGTGCAACTTCCGAGCTTTACGCGGAGTTGATCTCTCAGGTGAAGATGCATCCGTATTATGAGGATGGATATGAGCGGATCGATGATTTCTTTACGCGTCAGTTCAAGGGATATTTCATCCGTGGTGCGATCTTCCGTGCAGATATCTATAGTTTCGGAAAGTCTGCGGATTATGTGGCGAAGAATCTCCTGACCACGCTGCAGGGTGAATATCTCTGGGGTCCGGGTGAGATCACGCCGGCGATGTGTTCGATGGAAAGACTCTCTGTCGTCCCTTCTGTGGAGAGAGAGGACATTGCAATCTTGAGTGTCGGAAACAGCGCCGAGATCAATGAGGCGTTTGCCGGCTGCGAGAATCTTCTGATCAAGGAAGAAGCAGAATATGAGAAGGACTTCAAAGAGTTTGTCCGCAAATTCAAGATGTGGTGCGGCAAGATCGAGATCGAGCCGGATTTCGAGGCATTGGATATGATCGAGGAACCGGGCAGTACTGTAGTGAAAACTTCTGACCGCCAGTTCGGTAAGTATAAGGGCACGACAGAACATGAAGTCGGCTATTTCGCATACTACAACAAGGATATCTTTGACGATGGTCCGGCCCCGATGGTGATCGGATTCCATGGCGGCGGAGACTCTTCCATGTACCTGACATTTGTGGCAGGATGGTGGGCGATCTGCCATCGTCACGATTTCCTCTTCGTTTCCATCGAGAATCATCAGGATGTACCGCCGGATGAAGTGGTGCAGGTGATCGAAGACTTGAAGTCGAAGTACAATGTGGATGTTACCCGTATCTATGCGACGGGCTTCTCAATGGGCAGCGCCAAGACTTGGGATATGTTCCAGGAGTACCCGGAGATCTTCGCGGGAATGGCTCCGGCGAGTGCACTTTTCCCGGTGAAGAAGAATCCGTTCGGAAAGTCTCTTGAAGACGGCATCAACATGGATGTGAAAGTGCCGATTTTTGTTTCCGGTGGTGAGAAATCACATCTTCCTGAGCTGCCGTTCCATGCTGACGATTCACTCGAGCGTGTGAAGTATCTTGCGAAGGTAAATGACCTGAAGCAGGACTTTGATGCTGTGAAGTTTGAAGAGAAGGAAAACTGGGAAAACCCGATCTGGGGCGTTTCTGGTGAGCGTTCTGATAAGGTCTTCGACGAAAGCCGCGGAAGCAATCTGACCATTCAGTTCTTTGAGAGTAAAGATGGTGTCTGCAGGACGGCGCTGTCAAGTGTAAGCGAACAGGTTCACGAGTACCGTGAGCATACAGGCGAGCAGGCTTGGCAGTTTATTTCTAAGTTTAGAAGAGAGTAATACTGTTTATGGATCTGCCTTTATCCTTGCGGACAGCAATTGAGGATTCACTTTCCGGAGAGAAGCCGGAACTTCTGAAGAAACTTTCGCGCCAAATGACGGAGCGCTACAAGAATGAGAGCGGCCAGGGAAGAGTCTTGGTTTCGCAGAATCTTGAAGCGCGCGTCTATTCGGCTGTGCGCATGCCGGCAACTTATGGTGCGGTCTGTGATGCGCTTTCCTACGTCCAGGAGTTGATTGGAACAGACGGAAGCAATCCGGTCCGGACTGTATTTGATATCGGCGCGGGTTCTGGTGCGGCGACGTGGGCAGCGGAGTCGGTTTTTTCTCCGCAGCATATCACATGCCTGGAAAGGGAAGCAGCGATGCGCAAGGTGGGCGCAGACCTGATGAGTGAAGACCCGGAACTTCAAGAAAAGACGGAGTGGAGTGCTTTTGACTTGGAAAAGGATGCACTGCCGGGTAAAGCAGATCTGGTCCTGTCTTCCTATGTCCTCAATGAGCTTGTGCCGGCTGCACGTGAACTTGCTGTGCGGAAATTCTGGGAGGCGGCGGACAAACTGCTGGTGATCGTAGAACCGGGGACGAAGGAAGGGTTTGCGGTAGTTCGCGAAGTGCGAAATCAGCTTCTGGCTTTGGGTGCAAATCTTGTGGCGCCATGTCCGCATACAGATGCCTGCCGTCTTGATAAGGACGACTGGTGTCATTTTTCATGCCGCGTCGCAAGAAGCAGATTGCATAAGCAGTTGAAAGACGCCGATGTTCCTTATGAAGATGAGAAATATGCCTATATCGCATTTTCGAGGGAGCCTGTCGCGAGGGCTGAAGCGAGGGTGCTACGCCATCCTGTGATTTCAAAAGGTCAGGTGGAACTTTCACTTTGCACGCGCAACGCAAACAAGACTACCGTGATACGAAAACGCGACGGCGTTGCTTTTAAAGCAGCGAAAAAGGCAAAGATGGGTGACGCACTCGTTTTGGAAAGCAGCGATACTGTCGATTGAACGGGTGATGAGGCAGTGTGCGGCACTGGTCATTGGGGCGTTACAGTATAAGTGAAGGGATTTCAGTGCCTGATTTAGTCATTACCGCCAATTATCATTAAAATGTAGCATGTGGCGGTAAAATCAGCATTCATCGAAGGTCGATTACCGCCAAACTTGAGGTTAAGTGCTGTTAGGACGGTAAATGTCAAAAAAAACGTTTAAAAAGCGACAATAATTACCGCCAAATGAAAGAAGATCTATTGTATTGGCGGTAATCTTTTTTTGCTACCACCACAAAAGAAAGATAGCGCTTATGAACTTGCCTTTTTAATCAGAAAGATGTTTAATTATAGTGTTCTTCATTCTGAAGATTCTGATTTGATGATATTTTATTCCAATGTTGATGATATGATTTCTTGACCAAGGTGTCTCTCTGCTAATGCAGTAGCGAAGTGGCGTCTGCCTTATTGCGTACGAAAAATCTTCAGTTTGGGAATAATCTATTTTGAAAAGGAATCTATATATGAACAAACTGATTCAAGATTTATTGGAGCGAAGAGAACTTTTGAGATTGTTAATATCTCAAGTCGAGACAGAATTAAAAACGTGTCCGAATGGTCATCTTCACTTGCGTACGAGCCACAATTATACGCAGTTTTACAAGACTTTTGAGCATGAAGGTATCATTGAGCGAACGTATCTTGGTTCTTCACAAAAAGAACTTGTTGAAAAGCTGGCACGGAAAGAGTATTTGGAGCGGCTCATCAAGGAAATGAAGATTGAGATTGCAGATATTGAAAGATTTCTGGCGAAGGATACTTTGCTGCGTTCAAATAATGTCTTTTCCAATTTTCGAGAAGAAAAAAGAAATCTCATCGAGCCGCTTCTGTTAGATGACGAGACGTATGCCAGGAGATGGCAGAACCAGCCGTATGATCCCTATTTGGAGTATCCAGAGGCATTAGTATATCCAACAAAGCGTGGAGAACTTGTGCGTTCGAAATCTGAGGCGATGATGGCAGATGTTTACTTTGAACTTAATATTCCGTACAAGTATGAGTGTCCGATCATTCTCTCAAACGGTGAAGTGCTGCATGATGATTTTACAGTCCTGCATGTGACTGAAAGAAAAGAGTATTACCATGAGCACCTTGGATTATTGGATGATCCTCGTTATCTTATAAAGAATATGAAAAAACTGGATCTTTACCGAAGAAATGGAATCTATGTCGGAAAGAATCTTATACTTACACACGAAATACGCGAGAGTCCCTTTAACGTCAATGTTTTTCGGAGGAATACAATGGAGATGTTTGGAATTCATCCATGAAGAATTGGATTGGATTATTGGAAATGCTCGGGTTTCTGTCAAGATAAAAAGTGAGAAAACTACTACCCCAATCGAGACCTTAAGAAATTCAGATATTAAGTTTATTGCCATTTCTTCTTCAAACCCATATAATTTGAAAAGCACTGTTTGTAAAGGGAGAAGAATATGCAGACACGGCGGATCTTAATAGTTAATGATGATGGAATCAGTTCAGACGGACTTCGCCGTCTGGTACTGGAAGCCAAGAAATACGGGGATGTTTGGGCCGTGGCACCAGACGGCCAAAGAAGTGCGGCGTCGCACAGTCTTACGATCAACGATCCTATTGATGTATGGCCTTACGATCTTGGCATCGAAGGTGTTCATGCCTTTGCCTGCAGCGGACTTCCAACAGATTGTTTCCGCATAGGATGCAAATATGTCATGCCGGAAGAACCGGATGTCGTGTTTTCAGGAATCAACAACGGTTTTAACGTTGGAATGGATATTCAGTATTCTGCAACTGTCGGTGCAGCACTCGATGCTGCAATGTGCGGCTACCAGGTCGTTGCTTTTTCAGAAGGATTTATGGGCGATGACCGCGAGCAGGATTCCGGACATCAGGTAACCGATGAATACTTGCCCCAAGTTCTCGAAGAATTATTCAGTGACGATGCACGGGAAAGCCTTTCTCTTCGTGCCGGCCGCGTTCTGAATGTGAATTTCCCGGATTGCTCCATCGCTGATTGCAAAGGTATCAAGCTCGACTGCAAAGTCGCGACGACGCCGTTTGTCGATCACTACAAAGTGGCGGAAGAACTCTCCAACGGCGGCAAGCGCTACACGATCCACTGGGTCAATCGTGACCATGCCGAGCCGGGCACAGATCTGCACGCGATTCTGGAAGGTTATGTAGCAATCGGAGTCGTGAATAATATCAGCTGAGAATGCTTGCTGGATTTTGAAATAGAAAACACTCTAGCAATGAAGATACCGCCTAATATTCCAGTTTTTTCGTTATGGCGGTAGTGAAAAATCGATTACCGCCAAGATGCAAGAAATATCTGAAAAGGCGGTAATTTTATTCTGTTTTATGGCTATTTTTTTGATATTTACCGCCCTAAAAGAACTTAGTCACGTTTTTGGCGGTAATGGAGTCAGAATCGACAAAGATTTTACCGCCTTATTGTGTATTCCAGATCGGTTTGGCGGTAATTCCTTTTTGGACAGCTTGATATTGCCAAGACTCACTCGAAAAAGTCAGACAGAAACGTCATAGATCTTTGTATAATGCGAAAGAAAACGTCTCTCTTATAGGAATTCATTTCGAATAATGTGGAAAACACAGTATAAATACTATAATCATTTCTCTGCTTGCGCTTCCGAGTGCTTCGCTTTCTTCAGTTTCTTCTTTAGTGCCCGCAACCCGATGATGAGCGCGTATTCAAAGGCGAGGACGCCGACGAGAAGGAAGAAAAGTCCGAGAATGTAGTGTTTGCCGTCGGAGAGATTGTAGACCCATTCGAGCGGGGAGCCGTCGACGGGGTCGCGAAGGAACATGTAGTTGTTATCAAAATTCATGTCGTAGGCGTAGATCGGGGGAACGACAACGAGCATGAACAGAAGGCTATACCAGAAGTGAGAGAATTTGACGTGGGTGCGGCCTTTGACCAGGAACAGAAGAGGAATCAAAGTCAGAAGCAGATGCGTGAAGAAGATCGTGAGGTTGAGCCAGTCCCAGAACGGGCGGTAATTCCAGTCCGGGAAAAGGATCGCTCCGATGGCGCCCGGCATAATGAGCACCAGTGAGACTTCCGAAAAGTAACTGGAAACTTTTCCACGGGTGAACGACGCGAGGAGATTCACGAAAATACCGAGATTGCAAAGGTGCATGGGAAGGAAGGATGTGATCGGGAATCCCTCGTGGTAGGCGAGAATGTCCTGGATCGCTTCGGCACTGAAAAGAGTGACCGAAAGAACGCGGACAAGTATATCCGTGCGTTTTTCGTTTAGCTTCCTGCTCCAAAGAAGCGTCGCGGTGATGCACGTCGTGATAAAAAGGACTGTGCCGATATGTTCAGGACAAAAATGCTCGTAGTAGATCATGGCTTCATTATAGCACTTGGAAGAGAATCAGATCACGATATCGACGATCGTCTCGCAGACCGTATCGTATTCGGCCATATAGTGCGAGACGGACAGACGGAGCGTGTGTCCGCTGCCCTCGGCATATCCGTCCGGAAGGAGAATGTACAGATCCGAATAGTAGTGCATCGCTGAGCCTTCTACACCCGGATCGTAGGACGAAGTGTGGAGTTTGCTTCCGGAAATGTCAAAAGGCTTGCCATCGAGCTGGGCACTCAGGCTGATCACATTTGGCCCGGCTTTCTCCGGCTGGTCGAAAAGAACTTGCGTCTGGCCATTTGTGCTGTCTGTGGAGAAGAGTACGTCGATCGGTTCGGTAAAGAGGAAACGGTCCTCTTCGTGAATGGCTTTGGCAAACCACATGTTTTCATCAGTAGCTGTGACTCGGGAGAAAGACTTCCTGTCGGTTCCGTCCTTAGTCTTATAATCAATGTTGACTGTGAACCGCACCTGCATCGGGAATTCGAGGATCGCGTCATATTCCGACTGGTGATGCGAGTAGATCTCATCTGTCGTAAACGGCGGAATCGAATACACGCCGTCCTCCAGGACATCATCAGTGATATCCCGTGATTCTTCAAGCGTGTCTGTCAGAACATCCCATACCTCAAGAGTGATTTTGTCTACGGAAGCCGTACCGGTGAATTTCAGTGTGCCTTCAACCTCTGAGTAGAAAGAGAATACAAGCATTTCGCAGTCCGGAGTTTCAAAGACTTCTGAAGCACCGGTGACTGCCGCAGGATCAGAAGTTTCGGATGAGCCCGAAGACGTCGATGAAGTGATTGAAGTCATGGAGGTTTCAGAGGAGCCTGCTAAAGTCGTATCGGATGGTACAGAAGATTCGATCTCAACGAGTTCATTTTGCGAGATGGAAGAAGGATCGATATTCAGAATGTCCGCCAGGGATTTTGCGACCGAACCGGTAAGTACATTCATGTTGATAAGGATGATCACGATGGCCGTGATCCATGCCATCAGCTCCGCTGTTTCCTTGCGCTTCTTACCGGGCTTGTTCCACTTGTAATCGCCTGGTTCAACGATTTCCGGAGGGAGCGGGCGACTGTCCGAAGAGGGCACATGAAAAGCCGGGGCAGGGGAGGTGATCTCTTCTGCCGCGGGCGAGGAAGCCTCGGCCGGATAATCCGGCGGCGGGGTGCCGTATTCATCTTTGCTTCGGATATATTCTTCCATAATGTGCCTGATTTCTGAAATGCTGGTTCTGAAAAAACCTATTACCGAAATATCTTATTTCTGGTGTACATCGACCTGAGGGAAAGGTACTTCCACGCCGTTCTTTCTGAAGCCGAGAAGAAGGTCGTGATTCATGATACGGGTCGCGGCATAGATGTTTTTATCTTCGACTTCTACGACAAATTTCAGAACGACAGCCGAGTCGGCGAGTGCGTCTACACCGAGGTACACAGGTTCGCTTTTCATGATGTCCTTGTGCTTTTCGAAAATCTCTTTCATGAGAGCCGGGAGTTTCTCTTCGAGTGCAAGAAGATCGGTTGCGTATGGGATACCGATCGAGCTGACTGCTTTGGAAGCAAATTCCGAGCGGTTCAGGATATTGGCCATGTCGGAGTTGTTGATGATTTTTACGTTGCCGCCCATGTCCTGAATGCAGGTGGTACGGATGCCGATGCTGGTGACACGGCCACGGAAACCGGCCACTTCGATATAGTCACCCACGTTATACTGGTTTTCAAAAATCATGAAGATACCGGTTACGAGGTCGGCGATGAGACTGTTGGCACCAAAACCGACGATCAAGGCCAGGATTCCGACACCGGCAACGATCGTGCCGACATTCGCACCCAGGATCGAAAGTCCCCAACAGAGAATAACGATAGCGGTAATATAACGGATCGCGTTGCTGAAAACACTGAGAAGTGTCTGTGAACGGCTCTTTTTCGGTTTGATAAGACTTACAAAGAATAGTATCAGGTTTTCGATCGCCAGGACCAGTGCGGCCATGATCAGAACTTTGATGATCGATGAGGGATTTACGTGGAAATCGTTGACCACACCTTCTACAGAAGTGAAGATGCCTTTATATGCGCCAATTGCAAAGAGCGCGCCCATGATGGCGAGCATGATGAAAAGCTTCAAGGCGGTTTTCTTTGGATTCAGTTTATTCATATTTCCTTTTCCGTTCTTTTAATGGACGGATTCCCCCTTTACCATTATTACTATCATTCTATGTTTATCTTTCAGACATGGCAAGGGAAGGAAACGAGATGACCGCGCTTCAGCATGATCAGATCGGGAAATCGGAAAGATCTTTCTCCATCATCTCTCTGGCCTGATCTGCTACGATAGACGTCTTTACGCCCTTGACCTGATCAGCAGGAATGACACCGACACACTTCAGACGGACGAGAGTTCTTTTCCATGGGTAGTTTCTCGCTACTCTTTCCGTGCCCTGGATCGTAAGTACGACAACAGGGACGTTTGCTTTCTGGGCGATCTTGAAGACGCCGTTGTGGAAAGGTAGAAGCTCACAGCCCTTGCTTCTTGTTCCTTCCGGATAAACAGCGATCGAGACTTCGTTCTCTTCGAGAAGTTTCGAAGCACGCTCGATCGTCTTCATGGCGTTTCTCGGATTCTCACGGTCGATCGACATGAAGCAGGAACGGGTGATGTAACGGCCGTAAAACGGGATCTTGAAGTTTTCCTCTTTCGAGATGAAAGACGGATAATGCTTGCGCAGAAGTCTCCAGGAAATGAGCGGGTCAAAGTTTGAACGGTGGTTGCAAACGAAGAGCATCTGTTTGCCTTCCGGGATCTTGTCGAGATCGACCAGGTCATAATGGATGCGCATGATCCGCATGCCGATGCCGGTAGAGGTCTGCATGAGGAAACGGAAGAATTTTGAGTCTTTGTTGTATTCCTTCTTCTTGTCGATAAAAAGCGAACAGAAGAAAACAAACAGAAAATAGAGAATGATCGCGGCGACCAAAGCACCGAGAAGACCTAGTACTGCATATAAAGCCCAAAGTAGATATTTCATTCCATTATCCTCCAAGAAGAAGTTCCGACAAAGTATTCTAACACATCATGTCAAAAGTTAAAAATGTCCCGCTATCTGTTAGAAACTGTCGGGTGCACCGGAAAGGCACCGCTTGTTAGAATGGTTACGAAGAATGAGAGAAAAGCACTTGGGGAAAGTGCTTTTGGATGAGTAAGGACGGGAGATGCAGCATGAATAATGTATGGAAAAAGGCGGTCTCGCTGACCATGATGGCAGCGATGAGCTTGCCGATGGCCGGTTGCGGAAAAAAGGGCGACTATGTCCATGGCAAGAAGGGTTATTATTTTCAGGTAGAAAACGGAATCAGTTCGGAGGTCACAAAGCAGGGAAGCGGCGGATGCTGGGCGCATGCGGCGACTTCGGCCATTCTGTCTACCAGTCTGATCCGTGATAACAAGGCGTTGGGCCTTACCCCGATTGATGTCATGAAGGATGTCCTTACCGGACATGATGAGGGCTGGCACTACGATTTGGATGTGAATATGACTCCGGGCTGCGATTCCATGGTTATCAATGCGTTGTCCGACGGTATCGGAAATGACGGGCTGGTTCTGGTGGAAACTCTGTTTTACAGCTATCTGGATGAAAATGAGGTTCATCAGAATATTGCGTCCCGGGAACAGATCCAGGAAATCATCAAGACGAAGGGCGCAGTCACGGCCACACTCAGTTTTGCCAGTGCGAATTTCTATGGTATGGATCACGGCTACTATACGCTTTACGATGATCCTGTGAAAAAAACAAAGCACCATCACGAGGTTTGCCTGGTCGGATGGGACGATAATTTCCCCAAAGAGTATTTTGGTGGTTATCTGGGAAAAGAACTGCCAAAGAGCGATGGTGCATGGCTTGCTAAAGACAGCATGGGCCCGGACTATGCCAATGACGGGTATTTCTGGATCTCTTACGAATCGAATCTGAGTTATTACTGCCTGTATTACATGAGCGACAAATACTCGAAAGTACTTTCGTATGATGGTGGGTGCCTCGATTCCGTGCAGGTTGTTACCGAGAATGTCGCGGCGAATGTGTTCCACGAGAAGGGAAAACTAGCTGCAGTCGGCACATTTGCGGGTATCAAGGAAGTGCTCGGAAATGACTATGTCATGGATCCCAATCTCACCAAGCTCAAGATCGAAGTGCGCGATGAGACCATGACGCAGGTGCTGGCTTCGAAAGAAGTGAAGTTTGAGTATCCGGGTTATTATGTTGTGGATCTGGATGAGCCGCTCGAGGTGGAGAACTATTCGATCGTGGTAACGTATGAGTCGCAGATTCCTCTTGAGTCGGAGGTTCTGGAATCGCACCATGGTATCTACTACACTTCGAGAATTGAAGAAGGCCAGTCTTTCATCTTGAAAGATGGCAAGTGGATCGATCTTTCCGACGCTTCGATCAAGGAGATCCTCGGCCTGGAGTATACGCCGAATAACGTCTGCATCAAGGCTCTCTACGTGGACTGATACAGGTAAGACTGCTCTCTAAACCAGCAATATATAGACAGATAGTCTGCTTCTGCTAAAATGATAATATCTATGAATTGGAGAGCAAACCCTTGTCAGATCTATGTTATGAGCCTGCTTCAGGCAAATCCCACATCGAAGATGACTCGCACGAACTTCTTGAGAGCATGGAAAAGCATCTGCTCGGGATAGAAAAATAGACAGCTTAATAAATGAGGGACCGATATGAAAACAGTACTTTGCTATGGTGATTCCAATACATACGGCTATGTTCCGGAAACGGGGCTCCGCTATCCGAAAAACATCCGCTGGACAGGTCGCCTGGCGGAGCTTCTTGGTGATGAGTATATCGTGATCGAAGAAGGCTGTAATGGTAGAACGACGGTAACGGATGATCCGGTCGAGGGCTGGAAGAATGGCCTTGATTACCTTCGTCCTTGCCTCAATTCTCATAAGCCGGTCGATATCGTAGTCCTCATGCTGGGAACAAACGACCTCAAAGAGGTCTTCCATCTTGATGCAAAGCAAATCGCGGAGAATGCAGGCATCCTGGTTGACGTGATTCTGGAAACGACCAAAGCCAAGCAGGGTTTTGTACCGGAGATCGTATTGGTTTCCCCTCCGGAAATCGGAAAAGGTATGCCACAGTCAGTATTCTCCAGTGCTTTTGCACCGGAATCCATCGAAGAATCTAAAAAGTTCTCTCAATACTATCAGGCCGTGGCCGAGAAAAAAGGCTGCATCTTTCTTGATGCAGCCCGGTATATATATCCATCGGATGTCGACTCGCTTCATCTGACCGAAGAAGGTCACCGCATTCTCGCGAAGCAAGTCGCAAAGAAGATCCGACCGTAAACCATCAACCCCACAAAGCAGTAAGCATCGGGATGATCTGTTTCTTTCTGGACATAACGCCAGGAAGGAATACGTGATTGTCTTTCGGTTCCACATTGAACGCGAAGCGGATCGTGTCATCCTCGCCGACATACAGAAGTTCGGTACCTTCCTGCAGTACGTCTGTGAGCATCAGGATCACGAAGTCGTAGCCGCGCTCGGAACGAAGTGTATTCATGTGCGCGAGGAAATCATCCTTTCTATCCAGCATCTTGAACGAATCGATGCAGATGATCTGCGCTACACCAAGTGTATGCTCGGCGATGTGGAATTCCTTGAAATCGGACTTCATCAGCTCCTCGACAGTCTTGCTCTCGAAAGAAGAAGCAAAGAGGTCGTGACCAAGTTCGTCGATGGAAACACCGGCGATACGCGCCAGACGCTCGGCCATCGCAATATCCCTCTGCGTGCAGGTCGGGGATTTAAACATAACCGTATCGGAAAGGATTGCCGCGCACATCAGGCCGGCCATCTTGACGGAAGGCATGACGCCGTTTTCCTGATACAGCTCCGTAATGATCGTTGTCGTACTTCCGACAGGCTCGTTACGCATTGCAATCGGCTGCGTGGTCTGGATATCCGCGAGACGATGATGGTCGATGATCCCGAGGATCTCCGCCTGCTCGAGACCCGGAACAGCCTGCGCAAGTTCATTGTGATCCACAAGGACGACCCTCTTTCTACGCGGACGCAGCAAGTGGAATCGGGCCAGTGTACCAACGACTTTATCGTTCTCATCCAGAACCGGATAACTTCTGAATCGGCTCTTCAATACAACTTCACGTACATCATCGATGTAATCGGTCAGATGGAAACACTCGATGTCGCCGGTAAAGCACGCACGTGAGATCGGGATCGCCTGATAGACCAGCTTGGCAACCTTGTTTGCATCAAGCGGTGTGGAGATCACGCAGGTCGAAGACGGCGTTTTGAACCATGACGGATCGACATCGGTCTGGCAAAGGATCAGGCAGTTGACGCCGATTTCCAGTGCGCGCTTGACCATGTCGCCCTGGTTTCCGCAGATCACTACGGAGTCCTTCGAACTGAAAAGAAGATTCTCACATGACTGCGGAAGTGCAATCGAGATCTCGCCGGAAATCGAATCGACGGTAATATCGTTTTCGTTGACGATCCGTCCCTCGAGTACACTCAGAAGGTTAAAAAGCGGTACGTCATCGATTCTCGGTTCGTGAATGGTCTGCATACTGTACGATGCGATATCGCTGGAAGACAGAATGCCATGCAGCGTGCCATCCTCATTTATAACAGGAATTACGGTGGTCTGGCCATCGTTCATGGTCTTCCACGCCAGATCCAGCGTGACTGAAGCATTCAGCGCCGGCGGCGTATCAAAGTCCAGATCTTTTACCTGGGTACGTACATCCCGAAGACGCATCGGCGTCTCAAAGCCAAAGCGTGCCAGCATCCGCTTGGTCTCATCGCTCAGGTGGTCGAGACGGGCGGCGGTGTAATCCTGCTCGCCCAGCGCGTGCTTCAGCGCTGCATATGACATCGCCGACACTACGGTATCGGTATCCGGATTCTTATGTCCTACAACATAAATTTCACTCATGTTTATTACCCTCTAATTGATTTCTTTGCAAAAGCACTTGCCCGCGGCTTTCCTGCGTTTTCCCCGTTGCGACGGGGCCGGCTCGGGGCCGACCCGGATCAAGCGACGGATCAGACCTGGAAGACGAATCCGTAGAAGTCGAAGAGATTCCTGCCGTCCATGTAATGACCGCCCCAGCCTTTGTAGCGTCCTTCCACGAGGAAGTAGATCGCATGCTTGCCGGTCAGTCCTTCCACAGTCGCGGTCACGATGCTTGCATTGGAAGAGAAGTCTGCACAACCGATCTCATGGCCCTCTCGGGAAAGACCGAACTTGCCGGTATATTCCGGAGTGCAGAACTCATCAAGCAGTTTGCCGCTGAATCCATAGACCTGGGAAGAGGAATCCTCGCGTGCTTCTTTCTTCGCTTCCGCATTCGGCTCGTCAGGGAAGATCGGACGGGCGTATTCGGCCACCGCATCCGTCGGCACACCATCGGCGAAGATATGGATCCTACCGCTCATGTAGCAGTTGTCGAGCTTGATGACACACTTCATTTCGGAACCGGAATGGTTCCCGAAATCGTAATACTTGAAGCCGATGACCGAACCGTCGGAGATCCTCGTGATGCACTGGTCGAATGGCGTTCTCTCCGTGATCGTCGCACCGTTGGTCAGGACACAAGCCATCTGCGGGTTGGTCGGACGGTACGGATTGAGGATATCCTCGAATCCCAAGGATGTCATCTCGGCCTGGGTAAATGTGCCATCCTCGTTGAGCGTCAGCTTATCGACGCAGCCGACACGGCTCATAATGGAACCGTTTGTCATCTTGTGATAGAAGATATACCACTGGTCGCCGACTTTGCCGACAGAACCGTGATCGTTTCCACCCGGATAGCAGCAACCGGAATCCACGAGCGTGCCCTTGTATTCAAAAGGACCCGTTGGGGAGTCGGATACGGCATAGACCAGCTGGCTGGTCGGCTCGGCGGAAGAGTAGATCAGGTAGTACTTGCCGTTGATCTTTCTCGGAGAACAAGCCTCAAAAAAGAAGAACGGCGCGGTGTTCGGGATGATGTCCATCTTGAAAGAACCATCGATGACTTCGTACATGTTGTCCGGATTGACCTCGAACATGTAGGAACGAAGAAAACCGCAGTACACATACACGCGTCCGTCATCGTCAACGAGCGTGCCCGGATCGATGAAGATACCACCGTCAGGATGGTTTTCAATGTTGTGCTTATAGCGGGAGATCAGTTTAAAAGGACCTTCCGGCTTATCCGCTACGGCTACACAGCCGGGAGCATTCTGAATATATGCGTAAAGGTAGTATTTTCCGTCCTTTTCGACTACGTCCGGAGCGAAAAGCCGTCCATCCGTCCAATCTGTATCGGAAGGATGTCCGGGGAAGTCACGGGTGGCAAAGGCGATACCATGAGATGTCCAGTTAGTCGGATCGGAAACCGGCGCTGACCACACTTTCAGGCAGAAATCGCAGAACTCGTCAGTATCGGCATTGTCATGTGAACCGTAAATGTAGACGCGGTCGCCGAAAATGCGCGGTTCACCGTCCGGAATATGTTCCCACATGGGTAAATATGGATTGGCCATAGAAAAATCTCCTTTGCAAAACAAGTTTCCTCAATTATAGCAAAATCGAAGAAGGAAATGTATAATTGAATAGTTTGAAGAAAGGAAGAATCGTGATGCATTTTTATCCGCTTGTTGACTCGTACTGCATGTTTTTCATCTATGCTTTTCTGGGGTGGATCCTGGAAGTCATTTATTACGGCTTCGATGAAGGGCGTTTTATCAACCGCGGATTTTTGAACGGTCCTCTTTGTCCTGTTTACGGAGTCGGCTTTTACGGCGTTATCCTGATCCTTGAGAAGATCAAGTTCAACTTCTTCCTTTTGTTCTTCGGCTCCATGACGATCTGCACTTTCGTTGAATTCTGGGCCGGATTCATTCTCTTTAAGCTTTTCAAGATGCGCTGGTGGGACTATACCGATGAAAAGCTGAATCTCTGGGGATTTATCTGCCCGAAGTTCTCTCTTTACTGGGGTATCGCCTGTTCTTTCGGTATCTATGTTCTGCATCCGTCTGTTCTCTGGACTCTTGCCAGGATTCCGGAATGGCTGAAGATCCTGAGTTTAGGATTCCTTTCGATCATCCTTCTTTGCGACATCGTAGCAACAGTCTGCGCCTTGGTCGGCCTCAAGAAGAAGATCCTCATTATCGGTGGCATTTCCAGTGAAATGAAGGTGATCTCCGACAAGATCGGCGGAGGTATTTATGGTGGTGTGGATACGGTGATCACGAAAAGCCAGCCTACCCGTGACGCATATAACGACTGGCGCGAACTGTATCAGAAACACCGTAAAGAAGAGAAGGATTTGGCCAAAAAGCACAGAGACGAGGAGCGGGCGCTTCTTGCCAAACTGAAGCCAAAGGAAATCAAGATCGGTAGTCCGAAAGAGGCCCTTGGAAACACGAAAGATGCAATCGGCAAGAAGGTCACGGGCTTTGCCAAACTGGTACGCCACAATGAGCAGCGTCTGGTCAAGACGGTGAAGATCGGCATCAGCGGATACGGCAAGAGTGCGCTCAGCAATATCTCCAGTCTCAGCAAGTATCTCCCGCGTATTCATGGTGAAAAAGAAGAGTTGATCGAAGAAGAATTCCTGACGATGATCGAAGATTTGGAGAAGCAGGAAATAAAAGAGAATCTCATCCGGGAGGATCTTCTGGAAAAGCCGGAGAAAAAACAGTAAAATCAGGCCGGAAAGACGAAAAGAACGGCGAAATCACGGCTTTATATCTTTTAATATATCTTGATATGTGTTATTCTTATCCTAATTTGGGGAGAACTGTGATGTAGCTCTGCCTCCTGATCAGATAAGGATGCATTAGTTGTATGAAACACATTTTTATAATCAATCCGCGGGCAGGAAAAGAGAAAGAGAATATCTCTGTACGTGTGCGCTCTTTTATCGCTACCCGTCCGGATCTGGAAGCTTTGGTTTTCACTACGGAATATAGCGGTCATGAGACGATCCTTGTCGGGCGGCTTTGCCATATTTTTGAAGATGAGACGATCCGCCTTTATATCTGTGGAGGTTCTGGTACACTTTGCCGTGCGGTAAGTGGTATTCCGAATCTGGCCATGGTCGAGATCGCGTTTTTCCCTTGCGGCATGACGAACGATATCCTGAAGGTGTTTGAAGGAGAAGAAGAGCCTTTCCGTAATCTCTCGGCACTGGTAAGCGGTACACCGATGTATCTCGATCTTTTCGATTTTGGTTATGGAAAAGCACTGAACTTTGTTTCTACGGGCTATGATGCGAAGGTTTCTTCTGATGTGAACAGTATGGCCAGATTTTCCATTGTCGGATCTAAGCTTCCGTATTATGCGGCGATCATCAGAAATACAGTATCTGTCCGCCATTCGATGTACACGATCAATATCGACGGACAGGATTTTTCCGGAAGAAAGACCATGATCTCCGCGATGAACGGTATAGTTTACGGTGGCTCTTTCAGTCCTTTTAAGAAGGCAAGCCCGGTAAACGCGAAGATGCGCATCCTTATGTACGATGCGGCTTCCATGTTTTCAGTCGTGAAACACCTGAATGATTTCCGAAGGGGTGATCTGGAGAAGATCGGACCTTCCATCGTAACCATTGACGGTTCCGAATTGCATGTCCAGGCTCCGGAAGGAAAAAAGACTATGTATTTCACAGCAGATGGTGAATCCTACGATATGAAAGAACACCATAACGAGTATACACTGCGCGTCATGCCGGCTGCACTGAAGTTTGTGCTTCCTTCTGGTGTCGTGCTGAAAGAACAATGCCGTGAAGACGGGGAAGGAGAGTAACTATGCTTCTAGAGAAAAAAGATGCGCAGAGAATTCTCCTGACGATGTACTTTGTGGTATGTATCTTCTTCCTGATCGTGTCTTCCACGATCCGGTCCTACCCGCTGTATTTTTCTTTGTATTGCCTGATCACCCCGATCGTCGCCTATCTTCTGACTAAGATCGGACGGGAGAATATGAAATTCCAGATGTATATGATGACGACGCTGTTTTTAGTCATAGTTGTCCTATACGGTATATACTACAAAAACCCCGGAACCATACAGGACGGCTTTATTACGGTCGCGTGTATTGTTTCTTTATACTTCGATTTTGATATCAACCTGTACTGCCTGTTCTTTACGGCCTTGTATTATGCCTTCTGGATTGCCTTTGACTATACGTTATTGACGAATTCCCTGATGTCGATGTCATCGCTGGAACTGGCGGTAAGAATCACGATCCTTCTGGTTTCCCAGGTATTTCTTTTGTGCCTCGTATCTTTTATCAACCGTTCGAGACAGTCACTGGTCGACAAATCCAAGAGTACCGAAGACCTTCTTCAGATCGTTGAGATCAAGAAGAAGGAAGCGATTGCCGCTTCACAGACTAAGGCAGACTTTCTTGCCAGTATGTCGCATGAGATCCGTACTCCGATGAATGCAATCGTTGGTATGACAGAGATGATCCTTCGTGACGACATCAATCCGAGTGTCCGTGAAAATGCCAGAAATATCAAGAGTGCAGGCAATGCGCTTCTGTCGATCGTAAATGACATCCTTGACTTTTCCAAGATCGAATCCGGTAAGATGGAGATCATCAACGTAAGGTATCAGCTGACATCTGTCGTGAACGATATCATTAATATCATCAATGTACGTATGCAGGACAAGAACCTGGACCTGGTCGTGGATATCGACCCGAATATCCCGGCAGAAATGGTAGGCGATGAGATCCGTCTCCGCCAGATTCTTCTGAATCTTCTGAATAATGCCGTTAAGTTTACGAACCAGGGCTATATCGGACTTCGTGTTTCCTATCGTCCAATCACCAATGACATGTGTCTTTTGCACTTTGACGTAGCCGATACCGGCGCAGGTATCCGTGAAGAAGATAAGCAGCGCCTTTTCGGCAGTTTCCAGAGACTCGACACCAGACAGAACCGCTCCATCGAGGGTACCGGACTTGGTCTTTCCATCTGTAAACGCCTACTGGATCTGATGGGAGGAACGATCTCTGTTGAGAGTACTTATGGAAAGGGCAGTACGTTCTCCTTCGAATTGCATCAGTTCATCGTCCGTAACCAGCCGATGTCTGTTGTTCCGGAAGCGAAAAAAGAGCATGTTTTCTATCTCGATGATAAGCCTGTCTTCTGTGAATCGGCACGTTCTGACTTGCAGAGACTGGGCGTTTCGGCCAGATTTGCATCCAGTGTTACGGATCTCGATAAGAGTTCCAACGCCAAGTATTCCTACTTCTTCGTGTCCAAAGATCTTTTCGATGCGAATACGCAGAGAATGCGTGCTTTTGCGGAAGAACACGGCAATCCGAAGATCGTCATCATGATCGATTCGAACCAGTTGGCCACAGGTTACAAGGATGTTCTTGTAGTACGCCGTCCGGTGTATTCGGCCGTGTTTGCGTCTGTTCTACGTGACAAGCCGATCGAGTCGCTCGAGGCAGATGAATTCCATGAGAGCTTTATCGCACCGGAGGTGCAGATCCTTGTTGTTGACGATAACGCAGTCAACCTGAAAGTTGTAAAAGGACTTCTCGAGCCGTATCAAATCCACGTGACGACGGCGAACAGCGGTGCGCAGTGTCTGGAGATCCTGAAATCGGGAGAGCAGAAGTTCCATATCATTTTCATGGACCACATGATGCCGGACCTCGATGGTATCGATACACTCCGCCTGATCCGTCAGATGGAGGATGAGTATTTCAAGACTGTTCCGGTCATCGCACTTACGGCAAACGCGGTCAGCGGTGTTCGTGAGATGTTTATCAAGGAAGGCTTCCAGGGCTATGTTTCCAAGCCGATCGAGCTTTCCCAGCTGGAAAAAGTACTGAAGACGAATCTTCCTGAAGAGATGATCATTCGTAAGCAGGTCGCTGCCGCCAGTGCGCCGAAAGCCGGTGAAGGTGAAGTACAGCTTCGCGGCGTTGACTGTGCAAGAGGTATGTTGAACTGCGGAAACAATCTGGATAATTATCTGAGCCTTCTCAAGGTCGTATACGAAGATGGTATCATCAAGCTCGACCGTATCCGTGAACTGGCAGAGACCAAGAACTATAACGAATATGGTATTGAGGTACACGCTTTGAAGAGCGTGGCTGCATCGATTGGCGCGCAAGCGCTTTCGAATCAGGCAAAGGATCACGAGTTTGCCAATTACGATGGCCACTTCGATTTTATTGATGGCAATTACGAAGACTTGCTTGCCCAGTACAGTTCGCTCCTGGACGATATCGCGATCGAACTCCGGGCGAGAGGTGTCCTGGATCTGGAAGAAAAGAGCGAGAACGACGGTATGCCGAAGCCGGCTCTTCCGGAAGACGAGTTACAGAAGGCGTTGCTTGATCTTCGTGAATCCGTGGAGGATTTCGAAGCGGATGCGGCGATGGAGAAACTTGACTGGATCCTGGACTTTGAAGTTGGACAGGAAACGGATCTGGCTTTAAAGCGCATCCGGAATTTATTGAACGATTTCCAGTATGACGATGCCGTGCAAGGTATCGATAAGATCCTGGAAAAGCGGTAGGGGGATACATGAAATCAATACTTGTAGTAGATGACAGCAAAGCGAATCTGACATTGGCAAAGCAGGCCCTGGAAGACTATTATCAAGTGAATCTGGTGATATCCGGACAGATGGCGCTCCGCTTTCTGGAGAAAAAAACACCGGATCTGATCCTTCTGGATATCAATATGCCGGAAATGGACGGTAAGGAGACACTGAAACAGATCCGGGCGACCGAAGAAAACAAAGAAATCCCGGTTATTTTCCTGACAGCCAAGACGGATCCGGAGACAGAGGTGGAGTGCCTCGAACTGGGTGCGACGGACTTTATTGCCAAGCCTTTCGTTCCGCAGGTCATGCGTTCCCGTATTGCCAGAACGCTTGAACTGGAAGAGTTCCGCCGCCAGGCTGAAAAGAAGGCGAAGAAATTCGAGAGCATCGCTTCTAAGGACTCCATGACCGGACTTTGGAACCGAAGCTATCTGACGACCAAGATCGATGAAACTTTGGAAAAAGGACTTACGGCGGCATACATGATCGTTGACGTCGACCATTTTAAGAGCGTAAACGATAAACTCGGCCACATCATGGGAGATAAAGTCCTGAAAAGACTGGCACACATGATGATGGAGATCTTCCCGAACGACACGGTTGCCCGTCTTGGTGGAGATGAATTCGTGATTTTCATCGTGGATCCGCCGGAGCATGATGTGCTTTGTGAGCGGATACAGACATTCCAGGATCTGGTCAACGCAGATCTGAACGAGACGACAAGCGGCATTGCAACACTTTCCATCGGTGTGGCACTGAGCCCGCAGGATGGCACGAACATGGATACGCTCTACGATAAGGCAGACCGTGCTCTGTATGTAGTTAAGAAAGAGAGCCGTAACAGCTTCCGTTTCTACGATACGACACTTCCGTCCAAACAGGCGAAGGCAGATCGTCCTTCCTCCATCGAGACGGATATCCGTGTACTGATGCAGCAGCTCCGTGAACCGGGAACGATCCGTGGTGCGTACTGGCAGGAATATGAACCGTTCCTTTCTATCTTCAGATTTATTGAGCGTAGTCTTGCCCGTTCCGAGGATTCTTTCTGCGTCCTTCTGGCGACACTGATGAATGAAAATGGTGAACAATTAAGCGAAGAAACACTGGAACCGAGTATGGATATTCTTTATTCCGCGATCCAGGATACGCTTAGAAAAGGCGATGTTTTCACGAAATACAGCAGTTCCCAGTATGTCGTCATGCTGCCGTCCGCGAATGCGGAAAAAGGTGGTGAGATCGCGGCCAAGCGTTTGCGGGATCATTTCGACAAGATCAAGAAGGATCCGGGCGTGGTACTAAAGACAGATCTAACCATGATGAATATGGTGGAGCGCTCGTAAGTTTTATGGTAAAATCATAGAGTTATTCATATAATTGGAGGCGACAAGCAATGCTCGACATTAAATTTGTCCGTGCAAATCCGGATATTGTTAAGGAAAATATCAAGAAGAAGTTTCAGGATGAGAAGCTTCCGATGGTCGATGAGGTCATCGAATACGACAAGCAGTTACGCGAGGCAAAGACCCGTGTGGAATATCTGAGAAGCCAGAGAAACACGATCAGTAAGCAGATCGGTATGTTGATGGGCCAGGGAAAGAAAGAGGAAGCCGAGGAAGCCAAGAAGCAGGTTGCGGAGATGGCTGACGAGATGGCGGCTCTCGATGTAAAAGAGCAGGAACTGACGGAGAAAGTCAGAAAGATCATGCTCGTGATCCCGAACATTATTGATGATTCGGTCCCGGTTGGTAAGGATGACAGTGAGAATGTCGAAAATGAGCGCTTTGGCGAACCTGTTGTTCCGGATTTTGAAGTTCCATATCACGTAGATATCATGGAGAAATTTGACGGCATTGACCTCGATGCAGCCAGAAAGACATCCGGTAATGGTTTCTATTACTTGAAGGGTGACATCGCTAGACTTCATTCCGCGATCCTCTCTTATGCAAGAGATTTTATGATCGATCGTGGATTTACATACTATGTACCGCCGTTCATGATCCGTTCTGCGGTTGTTACAGGTGTTATGAGTTTTGCCGAGATGGAAAACATGATGTATAAGATCGAGGGCGAGGATCTCTACCTTATCGGTACTTCCGAGCATTCCATGATCGGTAAGTTTATCGATACCATGCTGGATGAGTCTGAACTTCCGCAGACATTGACTTCCTACTCTCCGTGCTTCCGTAAGGAAGTAGGTGCTCACGGCATCGAGGAGAGAGGCGTTTATCGTATCCACCAGTTCGAAAAGCAGGAGATGATCGTTGTCTGCAAGCCGGAAGAAAGCATGGACTGGTACAATAAGCTCTGGAAGAATACCGTAGACTTCTTCAGAAGTCTGGATATCCCGGTACGTACACTCGAGTGCTGCTCAGGTGATCTTGCAGACCTGAAGGTGAAGTCCTGTGACGTTGAGGCATGGTCTCCGCGTCAGCAGAAATACTTCGAGGTCGGCAGCTGCTCGAACCTTGGTGATGCACAGGCAAGACGTCTTGGCATCCGTGTTAAGAATAAAGAGAAGGGCAACTATCTGCCGCATACTTTGAATAATACCGTTGTTGCTCCGCCGCGTATGCTGATCGCGTTCCTGGAGAATAATCTCAAGGCGGACGGTTCAGTAAGCATTCCACAGCCGCTTCGTATGTACATGGGCGGTAAAGAGAAACTCGAGCCGAAGAAGTAAGAGAAAGAAGAGGACGCAGGCATCAGCATGCATAACAGAAAGTTTGTTATCGGTTTTCTTATATTTGACGTGGTCGCCATTTTGGCTATAGTTCTCTATGTCGTGATAGCTAATCCTTTCAAGTCATCGGTTGCACCGTCGATCAGTACTACGGCGACCGCTGCACCGACAAAGACCAATAACACGACAAAGAAGAGCAATCTTTCCCAGGTGGCGGAAGTGAGCATGGAGTCCATGCAGGTCATGAAGACCGAACCGGCCATGACGGCTTTGCGTGAAGAGTCGGAAAAGACGGAAGACGGACTGTACTACACATCCTACCTCGGATATATCGAGACAGATGTGGACGGAGATGGAGAGACTGAGTACTTTTCAATCAGTCTTGACCAGCCGAGCTCTTCCTTCTACTTCCTAGCAAGAAGAGGGGATAAGGTCGTGGACTATGTTATCCCAAGTTCGGAATATGCCGTCAAAGAGGAATATGGTACAAACGTCTGCAAAGGCGAAATCCGTGGTTTCATGGTCGATCTGGATTCTACCGACAAATATATCGAGATCGGTGTCGTGCTGATGCGTGATAACTGGAAAGAATACGATACGATCATCGGACGTTTCGATGGGGAGACGATCCATGCATCCCGCGTCCATGGTTTCCTTTCTGGTCTGCCGTCTTCCGGACAGACTGGTGTACAATTCGCAACTTATGATACTATATATGGTATACACAAGCTCTTTCGCAATTATTCGATCACGAATGATGTGGATTTCCTGAAAGCGCAAGGGGATTATTTCGCCGATGTTAATGTGGAGCAGAACAACTATCTCCACGTTATTGGTTTCGATATTCAGTGTACGAATCTGAATGGCGATGAAGTGCTTCTGACGTCTGACTCGAATTTTTATTGGGCCAGAACGGATAATGAAACGTATGTCGATGTATTTACCAACGATGGGTATGTATATCGCCTTCCTGTCAGAAGTGAAGTCGTGAAGTACGAATCAGGAGAGCAGACAGTGTACTATCTTGGAGACAAATACGCAGCAGACGTGTACTCCAGGGCATGATAGAGTGAAAAGTGAGGGTGGAAATACATGTCGAAGTACTGTATTGGGTATTATAACCGTTCGGTGGTCCTGACTTACATAGGACTGGCGTTTGCGGTAGTCGGAATCTGTTTTGCATATGTGACGAATCTGACCTGGTCAGTGGTCTGCCTGATCGTGGCAGGTGTCTGCGACATGTTTGACGGCAAGATTGCCCGGGCTTGTAAGAACCGTTCCAAGCAGGAAAAAGAATTCGGCGTACAGATCGACTCGCTCACGGATACCGTTGCTTTTGTAGTATTACCTGTTTTGATCTCACTGGAGATGGGACATCAGGGACCGATCAGTATTGCGATCAGCGTACTCTATGTTTTGGCCGGCGTGATCCGTCTTGGCTATTTTAATGTTCTGGTTGCCAATTCAAATCCGGACCAGCCGATGAAGAGCTATACAGGACTCCCGGTTACTTCCGCAGCCATCATTTATCCGTCTTTGTGGCTGATCTCCCGTTTCATGACGAAGATCCCGACCACGATCATGTACGATGTATTCATGTTGCTGACAGCTGTTCTTTTTGTTTCACGTATCAGGATCAGAAAGCCAAAGGGAGCTGCATACTGTATCTTTACGATCGTTGCCATCGTCGGCATTGCTCTCCTTTTGTACCTGCAGTATTTCCGATAAGGAAAAGCGTTTGAGGAGGAGAAGGATATGGGTATTATTGTTGGCCTGGATGTAGGCGGAAGTACCACTAAAATCGTGGGAATGGACGGAGATAAGGTGATCGGCAACAAGATCGTAAAAGCCGATGATCCGGTTACCTCGGCGTTTGGTGCTCTTGGTAAACTGATGGATTCCTATGCACTCCAGATCTCAGATATTGAAAAACTCAAGATCACCGGTGTCGGTGCATCTTTCCCGAATGGTAATCTTCTGGGTATTCCGACTGTTCGGATCCAGGAATTCTTTGCGACTGGCCAAGGCGGTCTTTTCTTATCCGGCCTTGAGCATGCGATCGTAGTCAGCATGGGAACAGGTACGGCTTTTGTTGAAGCGACAAAGAAGGAAGTCCGTCACATCATCGGTTCTGGTGTTGGTGGCGGTACGCTTGTCGGTCTTTCCAACTGTGCTTTGAATATGCGTGATTTTGACCTGATCGCAGATATGTCTAAAGATGGCGACTTGAAGCATGTTGACCTGACGATCGGAGACATCTCGCATGCGGCAATTCCTGGTCTGACAATGGACACGACCGCATCCAACTTCGGTAAGATGCAGGATGATGCGACCAAGGCAGATATCGCAATCGGCCTTTTCAATGTGGTGTTCCAGTCGGTAGGTACGATGGCTGTCCTTGCAGCAAGAAATGCCGGCTTGAAGGATGTTGTATTTACCGGTCAGGCTACAAAAGCACCAATGGTTGCAGGTATTTATAAGGCTTTCTCTGAGCTCTATAATCTCAACTTTGTTGTTCCGCAGATGTCCGAGTTCGCGACGGCGATCGGCGCTTGTATCGCTTCTGAGGATTGATCTATGGACGAGCCTGAAGCCAAAGTTGTGAACGAAACGACTGCTTCGGATCGACGTGCACTTCGTCTTCAGAAGAGAAAGAATCGTGCTTTTGAACTGGATTTTCTGCGAGGTTTCGCAATCTGTGTCATGCTCTGGCACCATACTGCATACGATCTTCGTTATATTTTCAAATACGATATTTTTGGCTTTATCGATCCGGACGGACGCTGGTTCTGGGGAATGTTCCATCCTTTCTTTCTGAGTCTTTTTGTCGGTATCTCCGGCATATGCTGCCAGTTCTCCAAGAATAATTTCAAGCGTGCTTTAAAAGTGGCGGCGGTCGCGCTTCTCTTTTCGGCTGTGTCGATCACAGCTGACAAAAAGCTGGATCTAGGATGTGCGGTCTATTTCAATGTCCTGCATCTTATTGCACTTGGCACGTTCCTGTTTGCGATCTTTGACCATGTGGAACAGAAGAAGACCTCTTCTAGAGACAGCCGAGGGGGAACAATGTTTCTTCTTATGATGCTTCTGGTCTTCTTCATACTTTTTAAAGCCGTTCCTTACTATGACTATCTTTTCCCGACACCGTGGGTCAACTTCCTCGGACTCGAACCGGCACCGGGACATTCTCTTGTTATGGGGGATGTAATTGGCATCGTGCCTTGGCTTGGCATTTTTATCTTTGGTGTCCTGATCGGCCGTATGGTCTATCCGACCAAAGAAACATTCTTTCCCAATGCGCCCAAAGCCGTGCGTGCCATTTCCAGACCTTTTGAATGGATCGGACGGCATTCTCTGATCATCTACCTTCTTCACCAGCCGGTGATCCTCGGAGGACTTTACTTCCTTCAGTATCTGGGGGTAGTGAAATGAATGAAGAGGAGAATAGATCCGGGTTAAAAAAACAAATCATTAAGTGGGGGATAGGGATCATCCTGCCGGTCCTGATCATTTCCGGCCTTTATGGGTTCCAGTCCTTCCTGAAGTATTATCCGGATCTTGCTGAGGCATACAGCCGTACACTTTTCCGCTGGCTCACTTATGTTCCGATGAAACTTACAAGCTTGATCCCGATTTCCTTGACGGAAGTCTTTGTCGTGACGGGTGTCCTTTCCTCGCCGCTTCTTCTTGCCTGGTTTATCATCCGCATGGTACGTGCGCTGAAAAAGAAAGAAGGGAGAAAGTTCTTTTTCACCAAAGGCAGGATCCTGGCATGGGGACTTTGTATCGTGTACTTCATCTTTATGCTTTTTCATGGAATCAACTATATGCGCAAGCCGCTGGATCAGACGCTGTTTTTCGGACAAGAGAATTATTCTGTCGAAGAACTTGGAGAAGTGTACATCTGGGTGCTGTATCAGATCAACGAGACCCGGGAAGTGTGCTGTGAAGACGAAAATGGTGTGCTGGCCTATCCGGGCGGGCTTCGCGCTTTCTGGAACGACGCACAGAAGTACTATAAGGAAAGTGCAGTGCTTTTTCCGACTCTTCAGGGGAATATCGGAAGACCGAAACCTGTCGCACTTTCCCACTACTGGTCGTATACGGATATTGTCGGTATCTACGATCCGCTTCTTGCCGAGTGTAACATCAACAAAGACACACCATTTACGGAAACTTGCTCGAGTGCTTTTCATGAGATGACACATCTGAACGGGTATGCCGTAGAAAATAATGCGAATCTGGCTTCGCTTCTTCTGCGGATGCAATCTTCGTGTCCGGAGATCCGGTATACCGGGTTTTACGATGCGCTTCCGCTGATCGAGGACGACCTTTATAAGGCGCTCGGCGGCGATGTCGGTGTGATCCGTCAGATCCTTGCGCAGATCCCACTTTGCGATGGCTTTTTCCGCGATGTCCAGGCTTATGATGACTACTGGAAATCGATCAATCCGCCGCCGATCGTGAAAGAAGTTTCCAATAACGTGAACGATTCTTTCCTAAAAGCGAATCAGCAGGAAGAGGGCGTGAAGAGCTATCACATGATGCCTTCCGTTGTGGCGGATTATTACTTCAAATATGTCAAGGAATAAGAGGAGACACCGATGCTGACGATACGACTTTCCGGTCATGAACATTTTTATCCGCTTTGCGATGTGGCGCGCCTCTTTACTGGCGTGATTCCGAAAGTGGTGGATAACGTGATCTGTGTAGATGTAGAATATCCGGCGCTTATCGAAAGCCGGCTTGAAAACGGGACGGTGAGTACACACGTGGTGGAAGGCTTTCCAGACCTTCCGGCGTCTTTCCGTGATATTTCGTCGCAGGAAGACCTTCCGTCTTCGCGTGAGTGTAAAAGACAGCTGTACATTCTTCTTTCACGGGCACTGGGAAAATCCTTCCCATGGGGTGCACTGACGGGCATCCGGCCGACGCAGGTAGCACGCGAGGTTGAAAAAGAAGAGGATCTTACCCGTATCTACCAGGTCCGTGAAGATAAGGCACACCTTGCTTTCCTGACGATGAAAGAAGAGGATGCCGTGCTGGAAAAGACAGACCCGGACAGCCTTCATGTATATATCGGTATTCCGTTTTGCCCGACAAGATGTGCGTACTGCTCTTTTGTAGCGCATGAGGCACCACAGAAAACTTCGCTTCTTCCATCTTACGTAGATGCGATGCTCCGCGAGATGGAACTGGTCCTTCCAAAAATCGGAAAACCGATCGAGACGCTCTATATCGGCGGAGGTACGCCGACAGTTCTGGATGAAGTGCTTTTCGAGAAGTTTATCAAAGGAGTATTTTCGCATGATGCTTTTTCTTCTCTAAAAGAACTTACTGTGGAAGCGGGGCGTCCGGATACGATCACGAAAAGGAAGCTTGAGATCCTTCGGAATGTGGGGATCACGAGGATCTGCATCAATCCGCAGACATTAAGTGATGCGACGCTTCTCCGTGTCGGCCGAAAACATACTGCAGAAGACTATCTCCGCTGTTTCGAAATGGCCGTAGAAATGGGCTTTTCCGTAATCAATACAGACCTTATCGCTGGCCTTCCTGGAGAAGGCAGTGAGGAATTTTGTGATTCTCTTTCCCGGATCGTGGCACTTGCCCCGGCAAATATCACTGTGCATTCTCTTTCCAAAAAGCGCCGGTCCGATCTGACCCGCGAAGACGTGCTGCGTCAGGAAGAGGAGGAGCTCCTGAAGATGGAGAAGATGCTTTCTTTTTCGTTTTCGACGCTTCGTGAAGCCGGATATGTTCCTTATTATCTATATAAGCAGAAGGACACGATCGGCGGACACGAGAATGTTGGATACTGCCGCCCTGGAACGGAGTGTATCTATAACGTAGCCATGATGAGTGACCAGAGAAGTGTACTCTCATTTGGCGCTGGCGGAATGAGCAAGCGGGTCTTCCTGGAAGAAGGAAATGTCCGTGTGGAGCGGTGCTCCTGTATCAAGGACCCGATCCAGTACATCCGTGAAGTTGAGAAAATGGCGGAAAAGAAAGTAAGCTTTTTCCAGTAGTACAGGTCAAGGAATCTACCTTGTAAGTGCAAAATACAGGCCTTTTTTGCGCAGTCAAAATACCTTGATATCTATCTATGTATCCAGTATATTGAGATTGTAGTTGATGAGTATTATGTTTTGGGGGATCCGTTAGGAGGAAAGAGCCATGACACTTGTTAAGAGCCATACCTGTTCAAATTGTGGTGGTGCTTTGATCGTACATGAAGAGCTTCAGCAGTATGAATGCCCGTATTGCAATATCATGTTCGATTATACGTATTTTCGCACGCGCGATGTCCTGGATCAGGCAGGTTCCGCAATACTTCACCGCGAGTATGAAGCTGCCGAGAAGAGATACGATTTTATTCTTGGAAAAGAACCACACAACGCTTCTGCACTTAACGGCAAGATTCTCTGTGCGGCGGGCCTCAGTTGCGATTTTTCCTCAAAGGCAATAGATGATATGAGCTGTTCTCCAAAAACAATGACGAACAAGGCCATTACTTTTGCTCAGGAGCATGCACTTGAAGAGGACGCACCCTATTTCCAGAAAATGCCACATGTCTTTGAAGTGGCAGGCGAATTGAAAACGATCCTGGAAAAGAAAGAAGTGATTCAGAAAGATGAGCAAAGACACACCAAGACTCTTCTTTCCATGGGTGTTACAAACAGCACTGAACCGACGATGATGGAGACGTTCTGGGAGGCGTTGTGGACGCCGAGATACAAGACTGGCACGGAAGGAAAAATACTGACGGATATTTTTGCTTTTTTGCTTGCAGCGTCTATTGTGTTGATCTATTTTCTGGGTTGGATCGCGATCCTGATCGCTGCTGGTATCATAGTTTGCTATGTTGTTGTAAAGGCATTGGAAGCTCGTTCGGAAACGAAGAAGTACGAGAGTTATCGTGAGAAGACAGAGTTGTGCAGACAGCAGCTCGCTTCGATCGAAGCGGAAGAAAAAGAAAAGAGAGAAGAACTGGAAAAAGAGATCCGTTCTCTTAATAAGCTCCGCCCGAAAGATATGACAACGATCGATAACATAGTTTTGAAAACAGACGAACGAAAGGACGAAAAGCAGCCTCGCAGAAGAGCGTCTTCTTTCAAAAAGCAAGCGGCGCCGGTTGCACCAAAACAGGAAGTGCCATCGAAGAACGAGGAATCTTCGAGCAATGTTTCTGCTTCAGTACATCAGATCCTTGATAATAGTCCTAAATGTGCGGAGTGTGGCGCAGAACTGATTTACAATCTTGACCGGGAGATTTATGAATGTGTCTACTGTGGCGTGAGCTTCGATCTTGACTATCTCCGTGATGAAAGAGCTGTCCCGGAGGCGGAGGATGCACTTCTTCAAGGAAACTTCCATGAAGCCGATACACTTTTTGTTCATGCTTTGAAAATCGAGCCTGGAAACTTTCGGGCACTGCGTGGCCGGATCTTCTGTGCGATGAAGTGGACGAAGGTTGCCTCGATTCCTGTTCTTTATTCACCGGATCAGCCGGATCCGATGAAAGCGAAGAATTGTATAAACGAAGCGCTGGAAGTAGTTTCAGGGAATGAAAAAGCCTATATCGAGAAGATCTCTGAGATATTGTCTTCCTATGAAAAGCAGAAGGAAAACATTGAAAAGAGAGCGCCTTATCTGGATCAGGTGAAAAAACTGAAGCAGCAGGCAATCCGCGCTGCCAACCAGGACGAAGAAGAGCGTGCCGAAAAAGAAGCGATCCGAGGCGCTTTATCCGACAATGACGGAATCTTCAGCCATGCGATCGACATGCTTATGTCAAATGAAGAGAAGGAAGCACGTGAAGCGAGAAACGCTATGACAATGGGCAAGCGTGAATCTATTATTGATCTTAAGATCGCGGATACGCAGAAGCAGGCAGACAAGTTTACGAAAGAAAACTCGATTTTGAAGAGCGAGGTCCATAAAATGATCCGTGAGCTGGAAGCCATGGAAAAAGAGGGTATGAATCAAGGATAAGCTATGGCGGAGACGCCATAGCTTCGTACCAGAAAGGCTGATAAAAGACAATATCTTTGCAAAAAGTGAAATCCTACTTGTAATTATTTGAAACAATGATATAATTTTCAAGTACGATTTTTTCGAGGTGTAGCGCAGTTGGTAGCGTACGTGCTTTGGGAGCATGGGGTCGCAGGTTCGAACCCTGTCACCTCGACCAGGAGAGGTTGTCTCAGCAAGTGATAGAACATCACAAGGGAGACAGCCTCTTTTTCTTTTAAAGTTCAGAATTTGCTGAAATAAGCTTCGTTAAATCGTAAAGCAAATTTGTTGAATTTGCAGGTCGTATGTTATAATCAAAATGAAATAACGCGTTTTTGCGAATTGGAGGATATGTTTATGGGAATTAAGGCAACGAAGAAGTCATGGATCAAGAAGATCCTGACGAGTGTGCTTGTTGCATCGATTATGCTTGCTCTTACAGGCTGTATCCGCTATAGCACAACAATGACAGTCGGAACAGATGGTAAGATGGATCTTGAGATCCTGTACGCTGTTTACGACACTTCTTCACTTTCCGATGATGCTGACACAGATGATGAAGATCAGAAGGAAGCCATGGAAAAACTGGAAGAAGAAGGATGGAAAGTTAAAGAGTATACAAAAGACAGTTACAAAGGCTACGAGCTCTCTAAGAAGGGCATCAAGGTAGCCGACCTTGCAGACGAACTGCAGAGAACAGATCTTGGTTTCGATAAGTTCACTATCTCTGAGAGCAAGGGCGTTTACACAATCGATTGGGATGTTTCCGGCAATACAAGCGAAGCTTCCGATTCTGGAGTAGAACTCGACAAGCTGGCTGAGTACGGCGGATACATGAAGTTCGTTCTTGAACTGCCGAACAAAGCTGACAAGCAGAATGCAACAACCGTTTCCAAGAGCGGAAAGACCCTCGAGTGGGATATGTTCAAGATGGATGAAAACATTCACTGTGAATTCAAGATCACTGGTGGCGGTGGATTCCCGGCTTGGGCAATCGGTCTCATCATCGGTGGTGTAGTGATCGCTATCGGCGTAGTCGTTGCTATCATCGTTATGAATAAGAAGAAGGCTGCTCCTGCAGCAGATACAACAGCTCCATATGCTTCTGCTATCGCTCCGAATCCGGTTGTTCCTCAGGCTCCAGCTGGTTTCCCGCAGGCAGCTCCGACAGCACCAGCTGCACCGGCAACACCGTTCCAGCCTCAGGCTCCAGTAGCTCCGGTCGCACCTCAGGCTCCGGTTGCTCCAGCAGCACCAGTAGCTCCAGCGGCTCCGGTTAATCCGTTCCAGCCACAGGCTCCTGTAGCTCCAGAAACTCCGGCAAACGACACTCCGTCTGATCCGGGTGCTCCGGTCGTATAAGACCAGTCAATAAGACTTAAATGAGGGGTGTCTCAAAAGTGGTTTCACTGTGAGACACCCCTTTTCTTTTCAAAAAAGAAGAAAGG
>JAFWPB010000014.1 GCA_017545245.1 Clostridiales bacterium | reverse complement strand
TGCACACCGAGTTATTCGCCGGCATCTCTTGAGATCAATGCGAACAACAAGGATACAGCTGAGATCACGATCACGAATACCTACGAGTACACAGCACCTGCAACAGGAAAGCTGACAGTGAAGAAGGTAGAGACAGGTGATACGGACAACAGCGGTAAGCCTGCAAGCTACACATTCTATGTGAAGTGTGGAGACCAGTATGTCCAGGATGCAACAACAGGTACTCTGGGCGCACAGGCACATGCATTCACAGTAACAGCCGGATCGAATGGAACAGAGATCAGTGGCTTGGCACTGGATAAGACCTATTCAGTAGTAGAAGAAGCTATAACAAATCTGAACGAAGGTTTCACATGCACACCGAGTTATTCGCCGGCATCTCTTGAGATCAATGCGAACAACAAGGATACAGCTGAGATCACGATCACGAATACCTATGAGTACACATCAACTGATAAGTTCGGCAACCTGCAGGTTAAGAAGACAAAGGCAGCAGATAGTGATCCTATCAGCGAAAAACAGGAATTCGATATTACGATCGAGTTTACTGTTCCGAATGGAAAGAATCTGGATAAGGTTACTGTTACAAATGGTACACTCAACGGCACGACAGTTACTGCTAAGTTGGCAGTAGGTGAAACCGTAACGATCAACAACCTGCCTGACAAGACTGCTTATACAGTAAGTGAAGCAGCGGTTGCAAACTTTGCTGCAGTAGCTGATCAGAATGGTGAAATCGTAGCTGACCAGACGCTTGAAGTTAATGTTGAGAATAAGTACACGCAACCTGCTCCTGTTGACAAGTTCGGCAGCCTGAAGGTAACAAAGGTGCAGGCGAATGGCAGTGATGACTTTGATGACACATTAAAGTTTGATGTTGTTATTGATCTGACTGCTCCACAGGGTAAGGATCTTAGCAATGTACAAGTTGTTAACGGAACTATCAATGGCAATAAGGTAACAGCTCAGCTTACAAAAGATGAGAGCGTAACAATCAACAATCTGCCTGAAGGTACAGAATTCACGATCACAGAGACTGTCAAAGAACACTTCACTGTGATTACGAAGAATCTGAGTGGCGTGATTGTAGCGGAAAACCAGACTGTTGTTCCTCTTGAGAACTTGTATGCGAAACCGTCGACAATTACTCCGAAGCCATCAACGATTACTCCGGTACCGTCAACGATTACTCCGGTACCGTCGACGATCACACCGAAGCCATCAACGATTACTCCGGTACCATCAACGATCACTCCGGTTCCGTCGACAATTACTCCGGTTCCATCGACGATTACTCCGGTTCCGTCAACGATCACTCCGGTTCCGTCGACAATTACACCAGTTCCGTCAACGGTTACTCCGATACCGACGGATACACCGACACCGACTCCGGTTCCGACGGATACGCCGACACCGACACCGGTACCGACAGATTCTCCGACTCCGGTTCCGACGCCAACTAATACGCCGGTTCCGACGCCGACGAACACACCGGTACCGACAAAGACACCGACACCTGTGCCGCCGCCGACAAACACACCGACAAAGGCACCTACAAATACTCCGGTACCTACGGATACACCGACGTCGGTGCCGACAGTAACGAATACGAATACACCGACACCGACGCAGCCGAGCGATGTCTCTGGAGGAAAGAGACCTCCGAATGCTACGGATACACCTACTCCGACAGCATCGACATCTGAAGGCAACGTAACACCAACCGGATCGGATTCTCCGACTCCGACTGGAACAGCCGGTGGATCACGACGCGTGAAGACAGGTGATGCATCGATCAATGGCAGAATCGCATTTGCAGTAGTATTGATCATTTCTGGATTGGCTATCGTTCTTTTCAGAAAGCGCATCCTTAGCGAAGTCGAGAACGATGAAGAGTAATTAAATAGAGGGTCACCTCAAACCACAGTGAAAGCTGCGGAAGAGGTGATCCTCTTTTTATGTTCAAAAAAACATTCAGGATAAGTGATAATCGGATTTGAAGATGTTTGCTGCGATTTTTATTTGCGGTAGATCTTATTGCGTTTGAATTGAATCACTTCGAAGTGATAATCCTCTTCCCAGGTTTCACGTGAAGTCATGGTCCACCAATCGTGACTGGTAAGATCGAGTGCATTCATGCGTGCAAAAAGTGGATCCTTTTGAAAATGTAAGGCGTCTGAGGTTCTTGAGAGAATGGGAAGAATTGCATTTTTTCGCATATCCTTGAGCACCATCCGTCCTCGCTCGGAGAATCCAAGAAGACGCAGATATTTGGGCTCATTCAGGGAAATAAGGTCTTCGGTGGTCTGACCGACTACAAGCGAAGAAAGAGCGCGCATGATTCTTGAGTATGGGAAGCACTTGGTTTTTACAGCTTCGGCAAAAGAACTTTCCACGGACCTTTTGTTGTCAAAATGCATGCTTCCGATACTGTTCTTAATGTGGCTGGCAAGTTGTTCTCCCATATGCGCAGTCATGGCCAGTTTATCTGCGCTTGTTGAACGGAGAATGGGTAATGCAACCCGAATCAGATCCTCCTGCCCCATTGGACAAGTGATTCCGTTCCAGCTATGAAGCATTTCTGCCAGCATGGGAATCGGTACATAATCTGAAAGCGAAGAGAGCGAACGCAAGAACGAACCTTTGTCCTGTGAAAGATAGTTGTTCATTACTTCCTGGCGCACGGCTGTGGCAGAGGGTAATTTGCCTTCATTCAACTGCTCGTTATGGTAACTGTCTTTCCTGTGGACCAGGTGCGGAGTAATGGAACTCTTTTTGCTAAGCAATCTGCGGAGATAGGAGATGGCAAGAATGTTGTTGGGCTCTCCTATGATCATATGATATGTTTCAGAAAAGTCTTCCATACCAAGCGTTGGAAAAACGGCAATAGCCGCCTGTTCCCAGGCAGCAGCGTAGGAAAGACCATTTTTTTGTAATTGATCGAGACTATCTTTGAATTCCGGAATTGTCTCCAGATCGATTGAAGCGATACGCGTCAGGTCGGAGAGAGAATCGTGTTCGGCCCCGAAATAAAGATCGGTTATGACACCAGAAGCGATGAGACTATCTACTGCACCGGAAGCGAACCGGTCAGCTGATCCTGTCGCAAAGGTAAATGGGAGTTCAAAGACCAGATCTGCACCGCACTGAAGGACCGCTGAGGTTCGGTCAGCACGATCAATCAAAGCAGGCGCACCACGCTGAACGAAATCTCCACTCATGATGACGAAAACAGCTGTATCTTCTCCCAGTTCCTCACAGATCTTCGTGAAAAGATAACGGTGTCCTTCATGAAAAGGATTGTATTCGGCAATGATTCCCGCGACGCGCATTCTATTCCTCCCAAGTAATGGTACAATAACTATAACTTATTTCGCTTGGTTCGAAAAGGAGGACTTGAAGAGATATGTCTTTTCTAAAGGCAGTAGACAATAAAAACCGTAAACTCTTTCTGGCCATAGGGATTGCAGTACTGGCCGCGATCCTTTTTATCGGTGGATGGATCTTCATAAGTAAGAGCGGTTTCTTCTATAAAAAGGTCGATACCGGCAGCCAGAAATTCAGTCTGGATGCGCAAATGTACGACGTCACAAGGGAGAGTGATCTGCAGCGTGGCTACATGATCACACGTTATATGCAGGTGCTGCAGGAGAATCGAGGTGTCGGACCATGGGTCCTGAACTGGGTCGTCATCCCGGGAACGACGAGAAGTGTGCCTGGATTCCAGTCCCAGTATGTCGATGCTTTTGATCAGGTCCTTCTTCTGGAGACATATGTGATCGAAGGGAAAAAGAGTGACGCCGAGAAACTGATGAAAGCCATCGAGGCCAATCTCCTGACAGAAGACGGATACCTTTGCGAATTTGCTAAAGTACAGGATCTGTCGGTGAAGCAAGATGAAGCGGCAACGACATACGATGCGAATGCTCTGTATGAGGATCCGTCTTTCCTTCTTTTGGAAAAAGCGCCGGCGTCGCTTCGGGCTACGAGTTCGTATCTTCGTGTCCTGATGGATTATTACGATAAGTGGGGCAGCGAGAAGCTTCTTGACCGGATCAAGGAACTGGCTGCAGTGCTTGGAAAAGCGGATAAACTGACAGAATACAGAGTAGAGGACCGGTTGGCCCGGCCGACTACGGTTCCGGTAAGTGAGATTTTGGAGGCAACGCCGACACCGACACCTACTCCTGACCCGGAGAACGAAGAGGCTCCGAAGCTCGTTTCACAAGATGGCCTGGAGCTTCAAGGACTGGACCTTTTGGCGATGAAGCGTGCCGGTGTGATCGATCCGGTCCATACGAAGACTTACGAAAAATGGCTGTCCATCGTAAAGAACGGAATGATTTCGGAGACCCTGCCGCTATACGCCTGGGTGTATCTGGGTGAAGAGAAATACTGCTACTATACGGGAAGTAATGCGGATGTGGAACTGGTTCCGTCGCTTTATACCATGGTTCATCTGGCTGAGGTGGGTGAACTTGACGCGGCTTCGTACTCCTGGATCCAGATGAAACTGATGAACACGGGATACCTATACACGAAATACAATATGCTCTCAGGAGAAGCAAGTGGGGAAGTGGAGGCCTATGAAGCCTATCCGCTTGTCCTGGAATTAGCCGTGATCAAAAACGACCAAGTGCTTTTCGAGATGGCGTATTCGGCTATGATGCGTCATTACGCGACGTTGTCGACAAGCCAGATTCTATACACATACTATCGTGACGTGGACGATTCGAGGATCGAACTTTGTGCGAGAGAGAATCTTCTAGCCGCGATATTCCTGAAATAGGAGGCGTCTCATGTCGTTCTTTCTGCTTCTTGCGTTCCTGTTTTCAATGGGAAGTCTGCTTGGCTGGGTACTCGAGTTATTTTACAGACGATTCTTCTCCCAGCATAAATGGGTCAATCCGGGTTTCCTTTCCGGACCTTGTCTTCCCATCTATGGCTGTGGACTGGTTGTGCTGTACCTGATCGCTTCCTATGGAGAGAAAGTGCCGGTGGAGAATCCGTATCTTCAGAAAGCCGTGCTTTTCCTGATCATGATGATCTGCATGACGGTTATTGAGTATATCGCCGGCTGGATCAGCCTGCACTGTTTTCGGGTGCGCCTTTGGGATTATTCCAATAACTGGGGCAATATCTCCGGCTTGATCTGCCCTCTCTATTCTTTCTTCTGGTGGGTCCTCGGCGCGGTGTATTATTTCCTGATTCACCCGCACATCCTTCGGGCACTCGAGTGGCTGTCGAATAATCTGGCTTTCTCGTTCTTTATCGGATTCTTCTACGGAATCTTTATCATCGACTTTGTGCACCAGACGAAACTGGTTCTGGCGATCAAGAAGTTTGCACGGCAGAAGCAGATCGTATTGCATTACGAAGAAATCAAGGAGCGGATCGGCCAGTACAAGGAGAGCCGCCTGATCAAAGCCGGATTCATTTTCCGTACCTGGATGGACCAGCCGATCAACCGTTTCCTGAAGGAAACCTATGAGAACACGAAAGAACGTCTCTCGGATCTGGCGGATGGCCTGAAAGAGAGCATCCAGACAGGCATTGAGAAGAAAGGAAAGTGATTTTTCCGCATCTTTAAAAATCACAACATATTGTGCAAAAACGCATTTTCTGTCCTAGAAATGGTACTCCATATAGAGTATAATGACACTCTAAAAGAACTTAGGAGGCAGTCATGGAAGAGTTACTTGAGAGTCTAAACCCGGAACAGAGAGAGGCGGTATTGCACGATGAAGGACCACTTCTGATCCTTGCGGGCGCCGGTTCTGGAAAGACCCGTGTGATTACATTCCGGATTGCCTATCTGATCCGTGTGAGAGGAATCTACCCGTCGAACATCCTTGCCATTACTTTTACGAATAAAGCGGCAAATGAGATGCGTGAACGTATCCAGTCTTTGATCGGCGACGTGTCGAGAAATATGTGGGTCGGTACGTTTCACTCCATGTTTGCGCGCATTTTGCGCCGCCATGCGGAACTTCTGGGATATACGCCGACATTTGCGATCCTGGACACGGACGACCAGCTCAAGATCGTGAAGGAGTGCATCAAGGATCTGGAACTGAATGAGAAGCTTTTTGCGCCACGTGCGGTGCAGAGCGTGATCAGTAAGGCGAAGAACGATATGCAATCCCCGGATGCTTTTGAACGCCAGGTTGGCGGTGATTTCCGCCTGCAGAAGATTGCGAAGATCTATCGCCTCTATAACGAGAAACTGGTGAGCAACAACGCGATGGATTTCGACGATATCCTTTTCTACTCGGTGAAACTCCTTTCTGACAATCCGGATATCCTGACGATGTATCAGGACAAGTTCCGGTATATTCTGGTCGATGAGTATCAGGATACGAATCACTGCCAGTATCTCCTGATCCAGCTTCTGGCCAAGCGATACAGGAACCTTTGTGTGGTTGGTGACGATGACCAGTCGATCTATTCCTTCCGTGGTGCGGATTTGAGTAACATTCTTGATTTTGAAAAGGACTTCAAAGATGCGAAGGTCATTAAACTGGAGCAGAATTATCGTTCCACATCGACGATCCTTGATGCGGCCAATGGAGTTATTGCCCATAACAAACACAGAAAGAGCAAGGCGTTACGTACTGAGAGTGGTGAAGGGGAGAAGATCACGTATCTTTGGGCCGATCACCACGGTGCCGAAGCGTACTACTGTGCCGAATCGATTATGCGGGACGCCGCTTCCGGCAATATCCCTTATAAGGATGTTGCGATCCTTTACCGTATGAATGCTCTTTCCCGTACGATTGAGTCCTCGCTTCGTGAAAGAGGTATTCCATACCGTGTTTACGGCGGCATGCGGTTCTATGACAGAAAAGAGATCAAAGACGTTCTGGCGTATCTGCGCTTGATCTATTCAGACAACGACAACTATGCTTTTGAACGTATCATCAATGTTCCCAAGCGGGGGATCGGAGATGCAACGGTTGCCCGGATCCTGGCAATTTCTGCCAGTGAGAATATCCCGGCGTTAGAGGTGTGCCACAATGCCTCTCTCTATCCTGACCTTTCTCGTGCAGCAGGAAAACTCTTCGATTTTTATATGCTGATCGGGGAAATGCGGGAAGTGATGAATAAGAACGAAGCCTCATTCTCCGAGTTTATCGAGTATGTACAGGATCGTTCGGGTATGGTCAATGAGATCATCCAGCAGCAGGAGAAGAAAGGCGAGGTCGTCGACCGCGTTGAGAACCTGAAGGAGCTCCTTTCTGAAGCAGTTGAATTTGAGACGCGCCGTAAGCGTGAGATCATGTTGAGTGAGGAAACGCAGAATGGTGCCATTCCGGTCGACCCGTTCCTGGAGGACGAACCGGCTTTCGGTGCTGACCTGAACGGAATCCTCGGAGCATATCTGCAGAATGCCGCTTTGTATGCGGAGGGAGATAATGCAGACGATAATGAAGATTTTGTGCGCCTGATGACGATCCATAGTGCAAAAGGACTGGAGTTTGAAGCTGTCTACCTGGTCGGTGCTGATGAGACGATCTTTCCGAGTTCGCGTTCGACAGATGAAGGAGATATCGAGGAAGAACGTCGTCTGATGTACGTAGCCATCACGAGAGCGAAGAGAAAACTGACGATCGTATCCGCAAGAAGCCGTATGCTTTTCGGCCAGACACAGAATCTTATGCCGTCACGCTTTATCAAGGAAATCGATCCGTCCTATCTTCGCTGCATAGCAAATAAGAGACAGAGCCATCCGCAGGAGGCAGTGAATCCGCGTTATTCCAGAGGAGAATCTGATGGAGGAGCGAGATTCGGTTCGGGTTTCGGAGTTGGTTTTGGGGCCGGATATACCGGAGACAAGCCTAAGGAAAAACCATACATACCGCAGTATAAGGCTGCTGCGCCTACGCCGGCTTCCAATTCTGATTTCACGGCAGATACGATTGCGAAGGGAATGCAGGTCGTACATCCGCGATTTGGACAGGGAATCGTCGTTTCCTGTGAGAAAGTGGCTGGCGATGCGCTCGTCTGCGTGGATTTTGACGGTTTGAAGAAGAACATGCTTTTGAATAAGTCCGGACTGAAGAAGTGCTGATTTATTCATGATATACTTAGTAGAAAAGGAGGTATGAATATGGATAAGCAACAATCCTTATTTGACCAGTTTCCATCTGCTTTCCCGAAAGAAGCGGAGAAGAATGAGGGTGTGATCAATCCAAGAGACCGTCAGATGCTGACGATCCTGCGTGATGAGCGTGAGAAGAATCTTTCTCCATACGCTTTCCACACGAAGAACAGCCGTGGCCGGATGATCGATGAAGAGCCATGCGTCGTACGCTCTCCTTTTGAAAGGGATATTGGAAGGATCATCTTTTCCCAGGCTTTCCGGCGCCTCCGCCATAAGACGCAGGTATTCTTTAATGCGAAGAATGACCATATCTGCTCTCGTATCGAACACGTGATCTATGTGAAATATATCGCTACCACGATTGCCCGTGCCTTGAACCTGAATCTGGATCTGGTGGAAGCAATCGCACTTGGTCATGATCTGGGACATGCGCCTTTCGGCCATTCGGGAGAGAAGGCACTTGATAAGTGCGCCCGTAAGTACGAGCCGAATTTTTCATTCCGTCATGAATTCCAGAGCCTTCGTGTCGTAGATCTTTTGGAAGAGCGTCCGGTAGGAACGCCCGGCGGTATCAACCTTTCTTTTGAAGTAAGAGATGGTATCGTTTCCCACTGTGGAGAGACATATAATGAATATGTGCTGTCCCCTTTCCGTGAGAAGCCGACAGAATTGATCCTGGATCAGAAACAGGCACTCTCGGTCATGCCGGCAACCCTGGAAGGCTGTGTGGTACGTATTTCAGATAAGATCGCCTATATCGGAAGAGATATTGAAGATGCCCGGCTTGCCGGCATTATGGAATTTGAAGATATTGCTCCGGCAATTACTTCACGACTGGGTAAGACGAATTCACAGATCATCAATACACTTGTAGAAGACCTGATCCATAACAGTCTGGATAAAGATGAGATCCGCCTTTCTGATGAGGCCGGAGAAGCGATGAAAGAACTTCTGGAAGTGAACGTATCGCGGATCTACCGATCGGAGAAGATCAACCGTTATGAAGCGACGGTGAAGAATTCGATTGAAGGTCTTTTCGAGGCACTGATGGGTGCGATGAAAGATAAGGAGAAAGCGGCCGCTTCCGGTAACTCTGTGTTCGAGGGCATGGCACGCTATGCCGCGAACTATCCGAAGAAGGATGTGAGCGATACACAGATGGTAGTGGATTATATTGCCGGCATGACAGATTCTTTTGCCACTTCCTGCTATGAGAAGATCTACTGGATCTGAGAAAGAAATCTGCCGGTGAGAAGAGAAGGAAAGAGAAAAGGATAGAGGAATGGAAGAACAATACAATTTCTACGCCATGCTGGACCGTATGCAGTACATCCAGCGTTGGGGTCTGATGCGGAATACGAGAACAGAAAACCTGAAGGAACACAGTTTTGATGTGGCCGTGATTGCTCATGCCCTGGCTTTGATCCATAACGAGATATTGAAAAAGCCGGCCATAGATCCGCTTTTGACGATGGGCGAGGCATTATACCACGATATTACCGAGATCATTACAGGCGATATGCCGACTCCGATCAAGTATAAGAATGATGAGTTGAAGACGGCGTATAAGGCGGTAGAAGCACAGGCTGCCAATACTATGCTGGAACTTCTTCCTGAGCCGGTCACGGAGAGTTACCGTTCGCTTCTTCTCCCGGACCTTTCTTCGGAAGAGCGTAAGCAGGTACATAAACTGGTCAAGGCGGCAGACCGCCTGAGTGCCTATCTCAAGTGCCTGATGGAAGATAAAGCCGGAAATGATGAGTTCCATTCTGCAAGAGAGACGATCGAAGCTTCGATCCATAAACTCGAATGTGAAGAAGCGGAATACTATATGAAGCATTTTGTCCCGGCCTATGGAATGACTTTGGACGAGATCAGTAAATGAGGGCTTGAATGAACGCAAAACTTCGTAAAAGTTATATCATTCTGGCTTCCATTACCGCGCTTATCGGAATCCTCTTTCTGATTGCAGTCTGCGGTGCCCTGGTTTCTCTTAGCGGAGGCATGTCCCTTTCCAACGCGGACAAGGATACGATGTATCGTGCCGCGCTTCTTTCGAATACGGAGAGTGCACTTCCGACCTGGGAGAATGAAGTGGAACAGGGCCATGTAAGTATTGCGGATTATGTCCGTATCGTTTTTACCGGACATGATTATCTCCTATCCGGAAAAGATGACAGTGCTTTTGCAGCGGACCTGGCATGTGTGGCCTATAACGATTCGAATAAAACAGAAGAGATCGACACGCTTATTGATGGCGGTTCCAGAAAGTACGCGATAGAGAAGATCCTTACAGACGTCAAGGGTGAGTATAGACCTTTGGGCGGTTTTTCCGATGAGAAAGGTACGCGGTTTGACGGAGTAACGATCAACAATCCTCTTCAGAACGAAGAAGGATATGCTTTTGGTATCCGGAAAATCGATGGTTCCATGAGGATCGATGGATCTGAGCTTCGTGCTGACTTTTTCGTGGATGAAGAGCCGAGACCGGGGCAGATCTATGTGCCACAGATATCCGGTGAAGTGGATTTTTCGATGGAGTGGGATACCCATGACGAGATCCCCGGAAATCACAACGTTGTCGTGCTTCTTCGTACGTCGGACGGACGTGGACAGGTGGTGACCGGAGGTGCGATTTATATTCCGAAGTGCTATACGCTTCTGCCGGATGCGGTACAGAGCGGCAATATTGAGCAGGGTATGCAGGAATCCTGGTATCTTCTGGATGCGAAGGAGAAGAATGCCTATGTAAATGTTGTTGGTCTGGAATCGGATGTTGCGGTGGCACTATATGACCGGTACGGAAATCTTGTTGGAGAGAACGATCTTCATAACTGCGAATATGAGGTACTCCGCGGAAAGAAACAGACGGATGTGCTTTCGGATGAAGAAACAGCAGAAGACCGGAGCGCCAATGAATTCTATGTAAGAGTCAAGCGAAGCCCGGAGGCACCGCCTTCCGTAGCGAAGATCGACTTTACTCTGGTGCAGTCTCTGGAAGTGGCGCAGGATGAAAATGGAGAATACCTTGCGGTTCTGGACGATGTTGGAGTGGTGCCGACACCGAGACCGACGGCACCGATCCCGGACGGAGCGAATGACGTGATCGTACGTTGCCGGAACCTGAACATGAACGACGTCGAATACAAGAGGGGAGATCTGAAGTTCCTGCCGATTAATGGTTATCTGACAGAACTGGCTTTCCAGGATAAAGCCGGCAAGGACTTGAAAATTTACCCGGAGTTTGACCAGAATACCTTTGACTATGCAATCGTCGGCAGATCTTTTGAAGAGATCACTGTCCAGTGCACGGCGCAGGAAGGGTATGCGGCGAGCATAAATCTTACGAATAAGAGTGGTTCGGTCATCCCGATCTTTTCTCTTTCCGGGACCCAGATTTCCGTGAAGGAAGGAAAGAATGAGATCACGTTAACGGTCAGTTCAATCGATGATATCAGCCGGACATATACGCTTCATCTTCTGGATGGACAGGATAAGGAAGGGTTTGCCGCAAAGACGATGGCGCAATTCCCGCAGTCCTATGCGGACGGTCTGTGGCTTCTGCACTGCCTGCATCCGAAGTACCAGTTCCAGGCATATAACACAAATCTCGATTTTGAAGAAGTGCTGAGTAATGAAGACAAGACCAGCCGGAGCCTGGCAAGTTCGACATATAACCCGACATGGGTCAAGCCGGATAGCAAGGTCTACGATGGAAAGAGCTGGAAAGCAGCAAAGAGAGAGGTCGTCTCCTATTTTATGGATCCGAGAAACTTCCTCACGCCAACAGGTGTTTTCCAGTTCGAGAAGCTCTCTTTTGATGCAAGTGTCCACTCGATTGAGGGAATCAAGGCGATGACGAAGGGATCTTTCCTGGATGCGGATGATCCGGAATATAGTTCGATCCTTTTCCGTGCAGGTGAGACGGCAAAAGTTTCGCCGTACTTTCTTGCCAGCCGTATCCTGCAGGAGATGGGAAGAAACGGCGAATCGAAACTTGCGCACGGAACGCTTTCTGGATACGAAGGGTACTATAACTTCTACAATATCGGCTCGACACCGGATCCGGAGATCAAGGACGGTGCGTTGATCAATGGTGCGAAGTTTGCCATGTACGGATATAAGGCGAATGAGAAGAAAATCACTGCGGAAGAAAAAGAGATGCTTCTGCCCTGGACAAGTGAGGAGAAGGCGATCTGCGGAGGTGCGATGTGGATCGGAAAGAGCTACATCGAGATCGGACAGGATACGCTGTATTTCCAGAAGTTCGATATCATCGACAATGAAGACGGACTCTATCAGCATCAGTATGCCCAGAACATTTCCATGGCGAGCAATGAGTCGATCCGGTATTTCACTGCGTATGCTTCGCAGGATATGATCGACGAGGCCTTCGTGTTCATCATCCCTATTTATGAAGAAATGCCAAACGATTATGGCACTTTGCCGTAAATTATTGCAAGAGGGCGCTTCTATCCTTTATAATGCAGGGGAAATAAACACAAGCTAACACGAACGAAGTTCAGGTATTGGGACCAAACATGAAAATGAGACGAAGTAAGATATACAATTGTATCTTATTACTTTTGATATGTGCGTTATTATTCGTTCATCCAGCAGCGACAACAATCGCTGCCGGTGGTGTTTCTGTTGATCTTTCTTTCCAGGAAACCTCGGCGACAGCCGGAGATATCGTTCATCTCGATGTTATGTTCAGTTCTTTTCCTGGAGTTACGCGTTTTGGCCCGATCGAAATCAACTATGAAGCGGAAAACCTGGAGTTTGTCAGTGCAAGTGCTGGCGAGGTCCTGGAAGGTTTTGAGTTAAATTCGGAAAAAGATGAAGAGAACGCCGTGATCCGGCTTTCTGCCGTAAACGAAAAGCTGGAAGAAGCGATTCTGCAGAGTACGACAGAGAGCAGCGGCGACAGTGAGACCACAGGAAAGAGCGTCATGAGCGATGCTTTTTATTCCGATGAACCGGTCAAAGTTGCCATTTTGAATTTCCGTATCAAGGAATCAGCAAGAGGTGAGGTCAAAGCCTGGCTCGGCAGCATCACCGGACTTCGTGACAGTGCTTTTGAAAATGTAGTGGCCGGAGCAGGAAATGCTGCGTCAGTTATTGTACAGGCTGTCGTTTCCTCGGATGCTACACTGTCTTCGCTTTCGGTAGGCGCTTTTGAGCTTACACCGGAATTTGATCCCGGCATTTTCGAGTATCAGGTGGTCGTTTCCAAGAATACAACCGACGTTGCGGTCAACGCCACGGCTTTCAATATCAATTCAAGTGTTACGGTAGACGGTGAGTCGAACCTACAGATGGGCAACAATGCGGTTACCGTGACGGTAAAAGCGGAGGATGGCGAATCGGTCAACGTGTATACGATCAATATTTTCCGAAGCGATGTGATTTCCGTAGAAGGTCTGTCCGTCAAGGATAAAAATGGCGTGGAGTATTTCTTCCAGCCGTTGCCGGAGACGTTGGTCGTTCCGTCTGATTTCCAGCAGACGACTGTGCTTCTGGAAGGAAAAGAAGTGCCTTGCTTTAAGAAAGACGGAGTGAAGAGCTTCCTGATCTACGCCAGGACCGAAGACTCTGAGCCAGGACTTTTTGCGTATAATCAGGAAACCAATGTGCTCCGTCTCTATGAACCTGGAAAGATGCTTCTGCGTTCTTCTTTGATCCTGACTGTGGCGGAGGTGCCGAGCAGTATCCTGATCCCGGAAGGATTTACTCCGACATCGATCCCGTTCGGAACAATCAAGATCGATGGCTATTGTTCGAAAGATAAGAGTACGAATATCGCTTATCTCAAGACGGAAGACGGCAGTGCGCAGTTCTATGTCATTGATTCCGCGAACAAGGATTTCTATCCGTATAAGAATACGGCTCCGGCGCAGAACCTGTTTTTGTATTTATTCATTGTTTGTGCTAGTATAGCTGTGGTTGAAGCGCTGATCATCGGTCTGATGTTCTATAGAAGGCGCCATCAATTCCGCCGTCAGGCCAAACCAAGGAGAGTATAGCGATGTCGAATAATGTAGAAGGACAATCTAAACTGAAGACACTCATAAAAAGCAAGAAATTTCAGGAAATCTTCTGGTACTTCGTGTTTGGAGTTTTGACGACGGTAGTAAATCTTGTTGCATTTACCGTTCTCGATAAGTGTTTCGATGTAAAGTGGCCGGTCAGTATCTTCGGATTCGATCTTGATTTGTATATCGTTTTCGTTAACGTCGTGGCTTGGGTCGTTGCCATTGTATTCGCATATATTACGAATAAGAAATTTGTTTTCAAGACCAAAGGTAATGTAGTGCGCGAGTTTTTCAACTTCGTAGTTGCACGGCTTTTTACATTGTTTGCATTCGAGATCGGTCTTTTTACGCTGGGCATCATGGTAATGGAAAATGCATTCAATATGCCGCAGGATGATCTCTGGTTCTCTATTTTTGGTTTCAATGTGACAAACAAATATATCATCAAGATCTTTATAGCCGTCTTCGTTGTTGTTGCCAACTATATCTTTAGTAAGATCTTCATCTTTAAGAAGAAGGAAGAGCCGAAGGTGGAAGATGCAGCCGAAGAGGTCAAGGAAGCATAACATGATCGATTCGAGTGCTCCGCTATTTCTTCAGTCGGCCAACCGTTTCGGAATCAAACTCGGTCTTTCCAGAATGCAGGCGCTGCTTGCCAAATTAGGAGATCCGCAGAAAGATCTTCATGCGGTGCATATTGCCGGAACGAATGGAAAAGGATCGGTGTCCGCCTTCTGTGCGGCCATGCTGGCCTGTGACGGACACAAAGTCGGCCTTTATACATCCCCCTATCTTGAACGTTTCTCGGAGAGGATCCGTATACTGGACGGAAAAGAAGGTCTTCTTGCATGGGAAAAAGACGACAAGTCCGGTGAAATCGGGCCGGACGATCTCTGGCGGCTTTCCGAAGTCGTGGAGAACAAAGTCAGGGAGCTTCTCGCAGAGGGCGAAGAACATCCGACAGAATTTGAACTGGTGACAGCCGTTGCATTCCTGTATTTCTGTGAAAAGAACTGTGAATATGTTGTTCTTGAGACGGGACTGGGTGGCCGTCTCGACTCGACAAACGTAATTGAAAACCCTGTGTGCTCGATCATTACCGCACTGGGGTACGATCATATGGACCGCCTGGGGAATACACTTTCTGAGATCGCTTCAGAAAAGGGCGGCATTATCAAGAAAGGCTGCCCGGTATTTGCCATGGAGACAGAGCAGGCGGCGGTGACTCCAGAGGAAGCGGCTTCCGCTAAGGAAACACTCCGCAGGATCGCAGAAGAAAAACACGCGCCGATGCTTTTCGTAAAGAATAATGCGGCCAGAAGGATCTCATCGGATCTTTCCGGACAGAAATTCGTACTGGACGGTGTGGAGTATTTTACAAGGATGCAGGGTGCCTACCAGATCATTAATGCGTCGCTGGCAATCACCGCAATGCAGGATCTGGTTTCCGAAGAGGCCAGAAAAGAGGGAATCCTTCATACAAGATGGAAGGGAAGACTGGAAGTGGTCTCGGACAAACTTCCGATCATCCTCGATGGTGCGCATAACCCGCAGGGAATTACTGCGTTCTGTGATTTTCTGGAGGATACGAAGAGACTTAGAAACTGCGCACCTTGCGAGATCGTCATGGGCGTCATGGCGGACAAAGACGTGAGCAAGATGCTCTCCATTCTGGCGGAAAGATGGTGTGTCCCGCTCGGACGGATCACGTTTGTGCGTCCTGAACAGAAAAGGGCGATGGACGCAGTCTCCCTGAAAAGAGCTTTTGAAGAAGTGTTAGTAAACGGGAAAGCGTTTTACAATTCGCAATCCTGTATGTATAATGCTAAAGAAAAACTCGCTTCCTGCGATGATGCGACTGATGCCTGTGCGAATGCCATTGCGCGGGCTGTGCGGAACCGTTCGCCGCTCTATGTGATCGGTTCACTTTATCTTCTCGGACAGGTCCGGGAAACGATCGTATCGGGATGGGAGAAGCGACAGGGTAAAACCTGAAAAGGAAAGCGAAATGGACTGGAAAACTGTAGGACAATCGATCCCGGAGATCACCACACGTGACCTGGCCGCATTCCGGTTGGCGCCGGAAGAAGCGGAGCAGCTGGCACGACAGTATAACCGCGCGCTCTTTAATACAAATAATGACGGCGCGGATGTGGCGATCATATCCCTGAAGAAGATCATCACGGTCTACCCGGACTGGGGCGAACCATCACTGATGTTTGGTATCTGCGTCGCGCAGTGTGAAGAGTATCACAGGGCGCTCTCTTGTTTTGAACATGCGCTCACGAGCGGACTTCATTCACAGGAGATGACGGAGCTTGCGCAGTTCTGCCTGTCCGAAGCGAAGAAAGATATGGAAGAGGCGCAGGCGGCCGTGCCGGATGAGAAGACGGAAGAGTCTCCGCTAAAAGCACTTTCTTCGGCTATTACGCGCCAGGAGTCACCAATGGTTGCGGAGAGTGAGAACCGCGAGCGGATCCATATGCAGGCGCCGATCCTTCTCAAAGCCCCGAGAAAACCGACCAAGCGCCGCCTTGCGACGGAGAAGGAGATCCGGGATGCCTTGATGCAGACGACCTCGTCTAATGGCGAGATCCCGGATGACGAGATCGAAGTGGATTTCCCGAAAACACCAGCCGAAAAGATGCGCATGACGTTGATCGGCGTGGTCGTATTCCTTATTCTGGTTGGCTTGTTTTTTGCATGTAAATATCTGATCATTCCGGCTATATCGAAATCTTCAGAGAAAGCCAAGGCAGTGGACAAGGTCGAGTATCTTGAATCCAAACTCGAAGAGAATGCAGGGGATCCTGAAGTAGCAGCGATCCTTTCCGAATATCATGAGAAATATGGACAATAAGGAGTTGTTTTTCTATGATGTACATCAGCACAAGAGGATATGAAAAGAAGTTTACCTCGGCAGAGGCGATCAAGCAGGGTATTGCACCGGATGGTGGCCTTTTCGTGCCGGAGGAGATTCCTCAGCTTACTAAAAAAGAGATCATGGCGATGACCGAGATGACTTATCCGCAGATCGCGGCGACGGTCCTGAGCAAATATCTGACTGATTTTACCTACGATGAACTTCTCGGATATACCGAGCAGGCCTATGCGGAAGAAAAGTTCGGCGAGAAGCCGGCACCACTGGTTCAGCTGAATAAGTATAATCCGCGCGAGTACATGCTCGAACTGTGGCATGGTCCGACGGCAGCATTTAAAGACATGGCACTCCAGCTTCTGCCACACCTGATGACAGCTTCGGCCAGAAAGACAGGAGAAAACAGAAAAATCTGCATCCTGACTGCTACATCCGGTGATACAGGAAAAGCTGCGCTTGAGGGATTCAAAGATCTTCCGGGTACAGAAGTTATCGTATTCTATCCTTCGGAGGGTGTATCGGATGCGCAGAAGCAACAGATGATCACGACGGAAGGAAATAACGTACATGTTGTAGCCGTCAACGGCTGCTTCGACGATGCGCAGTCCGGTGTGAAGGCAATCTTCGGTGATCCGTCCATGGCAGAGGAACTGAATAACATGGGTATCGTTCTATCTTCGGCCAACTCGATCAACTGGGGCCGTCTCGTTCCGCAGATCGCATACTATGTTGCATCCTATGTGGAACTTCTGAAATATGAAGAATTCAACTTCGGCGAGAAGATGAATGTGGTCGTTCCGACAGGAAATTTCGGAAATATCCTTGCTGCCTGGTATGCGAAGAAGATGGGTATCCCGGTGAAGAAACTCATCTGTGCTTCCAATAAGAACAAAGTATTGTCCGACTTCTTTAGAAGTGGTACATATGACCGTAACCGTGAGTTCTTCAAGACAAACTCACCGTCAATGGATATTCTTATTTCCAGCAATCTCGAGAGACTTCTTTTCGAAGTAACCGGCAAGAACGCAGAAAAGACTGCGACATGGATGGAAGAACTGAAGACCAAGGGTACATATACTGTAGATCCGGAAACACTGCATACTCTCCAGATGACATTCGTCGGCGGATTTGCTGATGAAGCCGGCATCATGAAGACGATCCGTGACGTATATGACCGTTGCGATAATGTGGTCGACACACATACCGCTGTCGGTTTCAACATCTATAACCGTTACTACCAGAGATCCGGCGATGAGACCAAGACAGTATTCGTCTCCACGGCAAGTCCTTTTAAATTCGCGCCATCGGTCATGGATTCCTTGAATGGTGCGGGATACAGCAACGGCCGTTCTGATGAAGTGATTACAAAAGAACTTTCTGAAGAGAGTGGTCTGGAGATTCCATACGGTTTGAAGGACATCAACAAGAAGCCGATCCTCCATAATCTCCTGATCGAAAAGGAGAATATGCGCCAGACAGTATTGGACTTGTTGAAGAAATAATCTGTAGTTTTTAAGGACTTTTTAATCGCACTTCCGTTATAACAGAATCGTAATCTGGAAAAATGCGGAGGTGGACGATGTTTTTCAGAATGCTTAAAAACGATCTGAAGGCGAAGAAGGGTCTGAATCTGATCGTCTTTATTTTCATGATCGCAGCGGCAGCGTTGGTGTTTGTCGGGACGGTGCAGCTCTATGCGGTAATCACCGGTTCTTCTTATACCGATCGTATGTGTAAGGCATACAATTCGTATTTTTATGTGAAAGAGGAGAACGAAGAGAAAGCCAGAGCGGTCATGGATCAGCACCCGATGGTGAATAATTACACTGTTTCCTATGGATGTACGATCAATAATACTCTGATCGATTTCAATCAGTATGATGAACTCGAAGATTCCAACTTTTTCAATAACCGGTATTTGATCGTGAAACAGCCGAGAGAGGCGGATCTGGTCTATGACATACATGACAGGCCATTTTATGTCAAAGACGGTACAGTCGTGCTGCCCCGCAGTGTAGGAGAATATGCGGGTGCATCCATCGGAGATAAAGTCCGCATCACCACCGATTATGGCAATACATATGAATTTACGATTGCGAATTTCTATAAAGAAGTGACGAACAGCCGGATGAGGATCATTCTTTCCGATGCAGATTATGAAGTGCTTTCGAAAGAATATCTGAACCATGTGGTATGCCTGGAAGTGAATGCCAAGGATGCAGAATATGAGACCTTGGGCAATATTCAAGTGGCCCTGAGAGAAAAGGGTGTTGTGGCCTCGTGGTTTTCCCGAAACGGCATGACCAATGATGACACGATGCTTTTTATTCTTTCGGCATTTGTTCTTGTATGCAGTCTCTTTATGATCCTGATCATCTTCATGACGATCCGCTTCACCATGCTTTCCGCTATTCGGGATGAGGAAAAAGAAATCGGTACCATGCGGGCGATCGGTGTGGATAACCTGAGTTTCCGATGGCTTTTTTCGGCAAAGTATATAGGTTTTGCGGTGTTTGGAGGCATCCTGGGAATCGTCGCGGGATTTTTCCTTTCCGATGCTTTCCTCAATACATTCTCTTCCAATCTGCTTTTTCCGCCGGCAGGTGTGAAACTGGTCATCGGAATCCTATCGGTTTCAGTATTGGCTTTGATCATGATCCTTTTCTGTCTCCTTGTCATGAGAAAGATCTCGAAGATCTCGGTGATCAACGCGATACATGGGGAAGCCGGTGGTGAACGCTTTGGTAAGAGTTCGTACCTTTTCCTTCACAAGAGAAAAAAATAGGGGTCCCGCTGTTTCTCTCGCTCTCGGATATTCTGAAAGGCTTCAAGCGGTATTTCTTCCTTGTGGCCGGATATGCGATCGGCGTCTCGGTCCTCCTTCTTGTGTTTAATATTGCAGGATCGGTGATCAACGTGAGATTTGCCAAATATTACGGCATCAACCGCATGGATTTCTATTTGAGTTTTAACCGCCAGATGACGCGCGAGTACGATAACCGCGAGCTTCAGGAAGGTAAAGATTTCTGGGAATTGATCAACGAGGATCTCGAAAAGAACGATATCCCGGCGCACGCAGAATTGTATCAGTATACGATGTTTAAGCTGATCGTGGATGGTCAAGAACTGGAATACGATGTACGCTTTGAAAGCAACGAGAACGAAAAGTTCCAGTTCACCAAAGGAAGCCGCGTACCGGTCCTTGCCAACGAAGTGGCCATAACCGAATATACGGCAAAACAGCATGGCATCGGGATCGGGGATGTGATCACGGTAGATATGTGTGAAGAAGATGAAGAAGGAAATCTGATCGTGGTCCGAAAAGAACTTGTTGTGACAGGATTCCTACTGGAAGCAGAAATGAATACGCGCTCGGCCTTGATGGGAAGCGAGTACCATGACGGATACCATGCCGGACACGGATGGAGCTCTCTGGTTATTGACGAGGGAGGAGAAAAGACCCTTGACCGGATTCGTGATCTATATGGAGAGGAATACGTGCTGGATGAGAGAGAAGGTATTCTGGATTTCATGTCTGAATACGCGGGCCTCTTCGATATCCTCAAAGTGGTCATGGCAGTCACGGTGATCTTTATCACGGTGCTGATGACAGTACTCTACACGAATATATTCCGTTTCGAGGAGCGAAGTGACATTGCCCTTCTGCATATGCTGGGAACCTCTGACAGGAAAATTGCACTTTGGCAGGTACTTCGGATGACGTTCCTTGCCTTGATCGCACTGGGAATCGGCACTCTGCTTGTCAATACCCTGGGACAGTTGCTGTCAGGAGTGCTTTTCGAATATGTAAGGATCTACGGGTATAAATTCATCTGGCTTCCTAAGGTCACATTAGTGTATATCCCGTTAATCGTCCTGGGGTCGGTTCTGATTCCGACGATCCTGAAACTGCATGAGCTGAAGAAAATCTCGCTTTCTGATATTGCGGAAGAATAATGGAGGAGAAAATGGAAAACATACTTGAAGTCAAAGATCTGTGTAAGACATATATCGTAAATTCTATCAGCAACAATGTGCTCTGTAACGTGAATTTCAAAATGAAACCCGGTGAGTTCGTGAGCGTCATGGGACCTTCGGGAAGCGGCAAGTCCACACTGCTTTATACGGTGAGCGGCATGGATAACGTGACGGCCGGCGAGGTGACTTTCTGCGGGAAGAAACTGACCTCCATGAAGAAAAAAGAAATGATGCAGCTCCGTCTTCACAAGATGGGTTTCATCTTCCAACAGATGTACATGATGAAAAAACTCTGTATCTTCGACAATATCGTGCTCCCTGGATACCAGTCCGGAGAGGAAAGAAAGACGATCAATGCGCGCGCCGAACAGTTGATGCGAAGACTTGGCATTATCGAAATCGCCGAGAACGAGATCAACGAAGTTTCGGGTGGACAGCTTCAGCGTGCGTGCCTCTGCCGTGCGCTGATCAATCAGCCGCAGATCATCTTTGCAGATGAGCCGACAGGCGCGCTGAATTCGAAAGCAGCGTCCGGTGTGATGGATGAACTTCTGAAAGCAAATCAAGAAGGAACGAGTGTACTCATGGTCACGCACTCGGTCAAAGTGGCGGCTAGAAGCGAGCGCGTGATCTATCTTATGGACGGCGGCATCCAGGGTGAACTTCAGCTAGGAAAGATGGAGACAGAAAGCGACATGAAGGATCGCGAGAAAAAACTGAATGCGTGGCTTTTGGAGAGAGGTTGGTAACATGAAAAAGAAACTTTTGGTAATCCTTCTTTCCTGCTCGACATTGCTTTGTGCATGCACAGGTAACGGATACGATAACTTTTCTTTTCCGCAAAATGCAGGGAAGAGTACGATCACTCCGATCGATCAGCATAAGATTGAGACGCATTACGAAGATCACGGAGAAGTACTCCCAACGATTGCAAAGGCTTCATCGGACGACGGGCTCTGCGTGATTGAGAATAAAGGCGTATATTACGACGTTACGCTCGATTTCGAAAAAGGTGACCACTATGCTGTCGGAAAAGCATATGGTGAAGCGATCATGAAGATCATGCCGGAAGCGGAAGGCATATGGAATCGTATATCTATGAGAATATTGAAGATGCCTTTACCAATGTTGACGATACGCTTTATCATCGTCTGGACATCCGGGCAACGATTCTCTTTGATTCGATTCAAAAAGAGTATCAATACGAAATTCGCGGAATCGCGGAAGCATTTGCATCCGGTGAGGGAATGATCAAGGACGGGAAGCTTTCTTTCGAAGAATTCCGTCTGGCACAGTTTGTTCCGGATGCAGTCCGTGGCACGGCCTGCAGTGCGGTCTCGCTTGACGGGTCGAGAACAAAGAGCGGGAAGCGGATCACGTCACGCCTTCTTGAGTGGTATATCGGAACGGAAAACCAGGTGGCCAAGATCCATACGGTAACCCATATCAAAAATGCGGAAAAATCATATACGGCAGTGGGATCCCTCGGACTCATGACCACGCTTACGGCCATCAGCCGTTCCGGCGTTATGGTCGGCGAACTGGATGTCGGCTCGGTTAGTGAAGACTACCAGATCCAGGATAAGAGCAGCTATACATTCGCCATGCGATACGCGATCGAAAACTATCCGACGGCGAGGGAAGTAGCGGAGTATCTGGCGGAACATGCACGAGAGTATACATACTGCGCCAATATCCTTGTCACAGATGAAAACGAAGCGTTATGTGTCGAAATGCCGGTCACGGAATCGGACGGCGAGGTGATCATTCGCGACAAGAATACGAAGCTCCTGGATGAGATCGTCAACGACTGTCAGGACTGCCTCATTATTGTAAACGCATATGTTTGTGAAGGCCGCAATCCATCGGGAATAAAGTTTTCCGGAAATCTCATCCGCTGGGAACGCTTTAACGAATGGTTCGCGGGCGACAGTTCTTTTTCCTTGGGATCGTTTAAGGAGATCATGACTAGCGAGCGCCCCGATGAACAGGCTTTTCTGGTACAGATTGGGAATAATGACACCGGATTCCATCTGGTCATCGCCGACTACGAAACTCGGACACTTCAGGCTTCGTTTGCCAGGGAAGATGCGAAAGGCGAGCCGCCGGTTTTCTACGAGATCGGTACTTTCTGATATAATAAATCGAAAGGAGGGCCTCGCATGACAGATATCCTGATCGTAGAAGATGATACTGACTTAGGTGCGCTCCTTCGTAGTTTTATTTCGTCGGCGGGTTACAGCACGGTGCTTGTTTATACCGCAGAAGAAGCACTTGCACTTCTTCCGGGCGAGTCTTTCCGGCTGGCGCTTCTGGACATCATGCTGCCGCTTCGCAGCGGCTATGAGGTGGCGCGTGCGATCCGTGAAAAAGGGGACATTCCGATCCTTCTTATGAGCGCGAGAGCAGATGAGAGCAGTATGCTCCTCGGCTACGAAACCGGCGCAGACGATTTTATCGAGAAACCCTTTTCAACGACGGTTTTGCTTGCGAAGATCAAGGCCATGCTTAAGCGTGGCGGCAACCGTGAGAACGTCTCTGATATTCTTTCCGGCTTCGGAATCGAACTCAATATTTCCGCACGGACCGTGACAAAAAACGGGAAACCGGTCCAGCTCAATGCGAAGGAATTCGATCTTTTGAAATGCCTTATGGAACATAGTGGGGAAGCGCTCGACAAGAACAGGCTTTTTAATGAAGTGTGGGGAAGTGATTGCGTGACGGAACCAAGTACGGTTATCGTGCACATCCGCTGGCTCCGTGAAAAAATCGAAGAGGACCCGAAAAACCCTACGATCATTAATACCGTGTATAAGATCGGGTATCGTTTTGGCGACGCCAAGGGTGGTTGCTGATGAAAAAGGTTCTGCGTTCCGTTCTCGTGCTGGTTCTTCTTTTCGGTGTGATCGCACTTGTGTTTAATTTTGCGATCGAGCACGTCAGAAAAGAAGGCATGAAAGGACGTACCGTCGCGGTCAACCGGATCAATGCGGAACTAAGTGAGGACATCGCGCAAATTGATGTTTTAGACTATATTCCTGCGCCAGACGAGAAGGTCAACTGGCCGGCAACCCCGAAAATGCGGGATGCTGCTGCGAAAGAGAGCATCGCGGAGCATATGCAGGCCTGGAGAAATGCATTTGGAAAAGATGCGCCGGACCTGGTCGAATATCTCTCTACCGAAACTTCAACGTACGAATCGCCATTTGTGGCAGTGGGAGAAGGGAATGATATTATCTGCCCGATCTTCCGTGGCGGCGAACTGGTGGGATTTGCAAGATACCATTATGAACAGGATTATGCGTCCTCGATCCGGCTTATCGTCAACATCACGATCACAGTGCTTTTCCTGCTGACGCTTGGACTGTTTTTGTATGTGCGTTTCAATATCCTGAATCCATTCAAGCGTCTCTCAAACTATCCGGAAAAGATCGCCAGACTTCCGGATGCGAAGCATCTTCCGGAGAACAAGAACCGCTGGTTCGGCAAATACATCTGGGGTATGAATCTTCTTCGGGACACACTGGGACGCGAGCGCCGCCGCAACGAAAAACTGGAATGCGAGCGGCAGATCCTTGTGGCTTCGATCGCACACAGCGTCAAGACGCCGGTCATGAATATCCGTCTTTATGCCGAGGCACTGAACAATGGTCTTACGCTTGAAGACGGCTCCAAAGCAGACATCAAAGACATCGCAGCCAAGATCGACAACAATGCGGACAGGATCCAGAAGATCGCTACGGACGTAATCAATGCATCTGTGGAATCCGTCACTTCCTATGAACCCGAAATCAGCGAATTCTATCTAGAAGAACTGGCAAATCTGATCAACGAGGAATATGCACAGCAGATGGAGCTTTCCAGAATCCCATTTGCTGTCGAATGCTCGGATAACCCGATGGTAAAAAGTGACAGCTACGGCATCCTGCGTATCGTCTCGTTGCTTCTGGATAACGCAGTCAAATACGGAGATGGAACAGGGATTACGGTTTCTCTTTCCAAAGAGGAAGAGGGCATCCTGATTTCCGTCCGAAACAAAGGCGAGCTTCTTCCGGAAGAAGAACTTTCCTTCATCTTCACGAGTTTCAGAAGAGGCAGTAACTCTGTAAATAAAGACGGCAGCGGCATCGGCCTTTACACCGCAAAAAAGATCGCCACCTCCCTTGGTGGAAACATCTTCGCAAGAAGACTTCCGGAAAGTGGCGAAATGGAATTTTCAATCTATATCGAATAAGACAACCAATGTGTAATCACTGCGTCTTAAGATAAAGAAAACATCTGCACGGTGAGTTTTTCTCTTTATCTTTCGTGGATATCGTCGAGCTTGAGACCTTCATTATGCTCCAGTGCCCAGGAAATCGCCCATTCCGACTCGAAAAGCACTACCGGCATTTCGTCTCTGTCCAGAACCAGCATGGAGGTGGAGGTGAGCGTTAACTTGGAAAAATCGATGTCAGCAGACTCGTCTTCTTTGGCACACCATCTTGCAAAACGATAGTTGAGATTGCTTCTCAGGATATCTACACCATATTCTGTCTTCAGACGATGCTCGAGAACTTCGAACTGGAGAACACCGACCACGCCCATGATGTAGGTTTCAGTACCGATGCCCGGCTGCTTGTAGAGCTGGACGGCGCCTTCTTCGGAGAGCTGCTCGATACCTTTCAGGAACTGCTTTCTCTTCATGGAGTCCTTCGGCTGCACGCGTGCAAAATGTTCCGGTGGGAAGACCGGGATATTGGCGAAGTTGAAATTCTTGGAAGAAGTGGTGACGGTATCGCCGATACGGAAAATGCCCGGATCGAAAAGGCCGATGATGTCGCCGGCATAGGCGTCTTCCACGATGGTTCTGTCCTGCGCCATGAACTGCTGCGGCTGGGCCAGCGTGATCTTCTTGCCTGTACGGATATGCTTGACGTTCATGCCCTTTTCGAACTTGCCTGAGCAGATACGCAGGAAGGACATTCTGTCTCTGTGGTTCGGGTCCATGTTTGCCTGGATCTTGAAGACGAAACCGGAGAAATAATCTTCAGTCGGAGCTACCACGCCTTCGGAAGTCTCGTGGCTCTGCGGACCAGGCGCGATCTCCAGGAACTTCTTCAGGAACGGCTCGACACCGAAGTTGGTGATCGCGGAACCGAAGAATACCGGAGTCAGCTCGCCGGCCAGGATCTTATCGAGGTCAAAAGGATCGCCGGCCATATCGAGGAGCTCGATATCGTTCTTCAATGTTTCATAGTGATGATCGCTCAGGATCTTCTTCAGTGCTTCTTCATCGTTGATGCCGGCACTGATAGACTTAACCATGGAAGCACCATGGTCTTTGGTTTCATTGTCGAAGAGGAGTACTTCCTCAGATTCACGGACATATACGCCCTGGAAGTCACCGTCGGTACCAATCGGCCAGTTGACCGGAGTGGAACGGATGCCGAGTACCTTTTCGAGCTCATCGATGAGGTCGAAAGGATTCTTGGCGGCACGGTCCATCTTGTTGATGAAAGTGAAGATCGGGATACCACGCTTTCTACAAACGGCGAAGAGCTTGATCGTCTGGGCCTCGACACCTTTTGCGCCGTCAAGGAGCATGACTGCGGCGTCTGCGGCACAGAGTGTACGGTATGTGTCCTCGGAGAAGTCCTGGTGACCAGGAGTATCCAGAATGTTGATGCAGTAACCGTCATAGTTGAACTGCATGACGGAAGACGTAACCGAGATACCACGCTGCTTCTCGATCTCCATCCAGTCGGAAGTTGCGTGATGCGCCGCTTTTCGAGCCTTAACGGAACCGGCCATATGAATGGCGCCTCCGTAAAGAAGAAGTTTCTCCGTCATTGTTGTTTTACCGGCGTCCGGGTGCGAGATGATCGCAAAGGTGCGGCGGCGGTTGATCTCATTAAGAACACTCTGATCCATATTTCATACCTTCCTGGTTTGGTTACAATAGCAAAATACGATATAATAGAAATGGTCGTTTCCAATCCGGGCTTCGCGCGGAGAGAAAAACCGGACGTAGTATTTCGGACTTGGAAAACAAGCCACAATATTATATCAGCCTTGCTGGGAGAGGGCAAGGAAAAAGGGGTGCATATGTCGGGAAAAGATGTTCGATTGGCAGTGTTGATCGATGCGGACAATATTTCTGCCACCTATATCAAGCCTATGATGCTTGAAATCGCGCGTTACGGCAATCCTACGATCAAGCGTATCTACGGCGACTGGACGAAACCACAGCTGGGACCCTGGAAGCAGGTGCTCCTGGATCACGCCATCTCACCGGTACAGCAGTTCGGCTATACCAGCGGCAAGAATTCCACAGATTCTTCTTTGATCATCGACGCCATGGATATTCTCTATACAGAGAGTGTCGACGGGTTCTGCCTCGTCAGCAGCGATAGTGATTTTACAAGGCTCGCGACAAGACTCCGTGAATCCGGCAAGATCGTCTACGGTATCGGCGAACAGAAGACGCCGACGCCTTTTGTTGCTGCCTGTGACCGTTTCCTGTTCCTCGAGATCCTGTCTCCGAAAAAAGATCAGGAGAACAAGAAGAATGCAGGATCGAAGAATGCTGCTTCTTCGCCAAAAGAACTGGAGGAGGAAGTGGTATCCGAGGATGCTGCTTCAGAAACGAAGGAGAATACTACTGGAGAGAGAACGATCCAGTTTATGGATGACTCGACCTGCGACCTGATCGCAAGTTCGATCTCGGATCTGGCTGATGAAGACGGCTGGGCATTCCTTGGTGATGTCGGAAACCTGATCAACAAGAAGAGCCCGTCTTTTGACTCCCGTAACTATGGGTTTACGAAGATGAGCAAGCTTATGCAGTCTTTGGATTTTGTTGAGTGTGAACTGCGGGTCAACGAGAAGAATCCGCAGGTAAAACTGATCTATGTTCGCAATAAGGAGGATAATTGAAAGTGAACAGAAGCGCAGGTGTTTTATTACACATTACATCTTTACCGGGAGAATTTGGTATCGGCGGTTTCGGAAAAGAGGCCGTCGCTTTTGCCAGAAAACTGAAGGAAGCCGGAATGGGGTACTGGCAGGTCCTTCCGTTTACCAATCCGGGATCGGGAGATTCCCCGTACCAGAGCGATTCCGCTTTTGCCGGAAGCCCGCTGATCATTGACCCGGAGGATCTTCACCAGAGAAAACTGTTGACGGACGCGGAACTGGCGGCATGCAAATATCCGGGTTCCTGCTACAGCGTCGATTACGCATGGGTAAGGGAGAACCGCATGCAGATGCTCAAGAGTGCTTTTGCCAAGATCGACGATGAGACACGTGTTGCCATGAAAGTCTTTGAACAGGAGAATGCCTGGGTCACGGAAGTGAAACTCTTCCAGGCCATCAAGGAGAGCCAGGGCCAGAAAGCCTGGTGGGAATGGGACGACAAGGATCTGAAGAAGCACGATGCAAAAGCACTGACTTTCTTCGCGGATAAGCACCGTGAACTCTGTGATTTCTATCTGTTTATCCAGTACATCTTCTACGATCAGTGGACGAAACTGAAGGCGAAGATCAACGAAATCGGAATTAAGGTGATCGGTGATATCCCGATCTATGTTTCCGGTGACAGCTGCGATGTCTGGGCGAACAGAAAGCTCTTCCAGATGAATGCAGACGGCAGTTTCAAGCGTGTGGCAGGTGTTCCGCCGGATTATTTCTGCGAAGACGGCCAGCTCTGGGGAAATCCGGTCTACGATTGGCCGGTGCACGAGAAGAACGGCTACGCATGGTGGCTTTCCCGTCTGCATCAGAACTTCCGTCTGTATGACGTGATCCGTATCGACCACTTCCGTGGTTTTTCGAGATATTATTCCTGCCCGGCCGATGCCGAGAATGCTAGAAACGGCGTCTGGACAGACGGCCCGGCAATGAAACTCTGGAACCGGATCTTCGAAGAATTCGGTCGTGAACCGGCTATCTTCGCCGAGGATCTTGGTGAGACCGATGAGGCACTCGAGAGTTTCCTGAAAGAGACCGGTCTTCCGACTATGCGTGTCTTGCAGTTCGGTATGGTACCGCACGACGACAGCAAGCATATGCCGCATAACTATCCGGAGAACTGCATTGCCTATACCGGCACGCACGATAACAATACGCTTCTCGGATGGCTGTGGGAAGCCTCCGAAGAAGACCGCCGTTTCGCACTTGACTACTGCCGCTTCCATGGCGACAACTGGGGCGATGGCGGTGTACATGCACCAGCTTGCCGTGCAATGCTGACGAGTGTTTGGTCATCCGCAGCCAAGCTGGCAGTAGCCCCACTTCAGGATGTAATGGGCTTTGGTTCCGATACGAGAATGAATGCACCGGGAACCGCGACCGGTCAGTGGCACATCCGCTTCGGTACGGAATCCATCGAACAGATGGACACCAAGTGGCTTGCAAAGCTGAACTGGGTCTATAAGAGATTCTAAAACAACGCGCCTTCCGGAAAGATGACCGGAAGGTGCTTTTTCTAGAGAAGAAACAACCGCGCCGGTCCTGGCGTGGTAAGACGGGAGGTACCTATGGAGAAATACATGCTTTCGATCGATCAGGGAACGACGAGTTCCCGTGCCATGATATTCCGTAACGACGGCACATGCGTGGCGTCCGCGCAGGAAGCGTTTGAACAGCACTATCCAAAGCCGGGCTGGGTCGAGCATGATCCGGAGGACCTCTGGAGAACGGTGTGCGACTGTATCCGTCAGGCGCTTGCAAAGGCCAACATCCAGCCGGGACAGATCTCCGGCATCGGCATTACCAACCAGAGAGAAACGACGATCCTCTGGGAAAAGAACACGGGCCGTCCGGTCTATAACGCGATCGTGTGGCAGTGCAGAAGAACCGCGCCTCTGGTTGAAAAACTGAAAGCATCGGATCCGGACTTCATTGAGACCGTCCGCGATAAGACGGGCCTCGTTCCCGATGCGTATTTTTCTGCAACGAAGATCCAGTGGATCCTGGAAGAGGTGCCGGGGCTAAAGGCCAGAGCAGGGCAGGGCGAGATCCTGTTCGGCACGGTGGACAGCTGGATCCTTTATAAGCTGACAGGTGGCCGCTCCCATGCCACAGATTACTCCAATGCCTCACGTACCATGCTGTTTAACATTGTTACATTGTCCTGGGACGAGGAGCTTTGCAGGTTTTTCCATGTTCCAGTCTGCATGCTGCCGCAGGTCCTTCCCGGGGCCTCGGAATTCGGCTATGTCACGGGAGATATTCCCGGACTGGAGGTGCTTGCCGGGGTAGGCATCTATGGTATTCTCGGCGATCAGCCGGCAGCGCTTTTCGGGCAGACATGCTTCGACAAAGGCGACATTAAGAATACGTACGGAACAGGTTGCTTCACGCTCATGAACGTTGGGGATGAACCGATCGTCTCAAAAAAAGGACTGGTCACTTCAGCGGCATGGTCAATCGACGGAAAGACCACATATGCACTTGAAGGCAGTGTTTTTAACGGCGGTTCCACGATCCAGTGGCTCCGCGACGAACTGAAACTTATCGACCATGCTTCGGACTGTGATGTACTGGCGGAGACTGTGCCGGATAATGCGGGTGTATATCTCGTGCCGGCGTTCTCGGGTCTGGGCGCACCGTACTGGGATATGTACGCAAGAGGCGCGCTCCTCGGACTGACACGCGGGTCGACCAAGGCACATATTGCCAGAGCTGCACTTGAGGGCATCGCCTATCAGGTCTACGATCTCGTTACGCTGATGCAGGAAGAAAGCGATATAAAGATCACTACGCTCAAGGTCGATGGCGGCGCGTCTGTAAGCCGCTTCATGATGCAGTTCCAGGCCGATATCCTGAATTGTAATGTTGACCGGGCAAAAGAACGTGAGACGACTTCCCAGGGCGTCGCATATCTTGCGGGACTGTTCTGCAGTTACTGGAATGATCTGGATGAATTGCGCAAGCTCCGTCATTGTGATACTCTTTTTGCGGCAAATATGCGGGATGACGTTCGCGACAAACTTCTGGGCAACTGGAAGAAAGCGGTCTCCCGCGCAGCATCCTGGGAGGAAAAAGAAGAGTGACGGTTCTTCTGAAAGTCTTTATAAAGATCGTTGTAGCAGTAACACTTGGCTTTGTGCTTCGTAAGAGACACATTATCGACGAGCGTATGCAGAAAGGGTTGTCAGACATGCTTCTTCTGGCGATCCTTCCTTTTTCGATCCTTTCCTCATCCAACTACGAAAAAACGCCTGAGGTGGCGCATGGCATGATCGTTACCCTGGTGGCGGCCTTGATTTATTACATCGTTTCGCTTGTAGCGATGCGCCTTCTTAGCAGAAAACTCCCGTATGAAGAGAAAGAGAAGAGGGTGTTTGTCACGATGACGGTCTTTGCCAACACGGGATTCGTCGGTTTCCCGGTGATGTCCGCTCTTTACGGAAATCACGGACTTCTTCTGGCCGTTGTTTTTAATCTGGCCTATAACCTCTTTATGTATACATACGGCGTCCATCTTCTCAGCGGAAAAACCGGCAAACTCAAGGACCTTCTTCTGAATCCGGTGAACATAGCTTCGGTGGCAGCGATCCTGATCTTCGCATCTCCACTGAGTTTTCCGTCTTATGTGAGTGAACCGATCGACCTGATCGCCTCGATGACAGTGCCGCTTTCTATGATCATTATCGGCTCCAATCTCGCCGCCATTCCTTTTGCAAAAGTACTTGGCGACCCGAAGTCGTATCTGATCTCGCTGATGCGTCTCATCATATTGCCGGGAGCCATGCTCCTAGGTATGTTTTTCGTGTTCCGTGGAATCAGTATGGCACCTGCGACCGCTTCCGTTACCGTGCTGATGTGTGCGCTTCCTTGCGGCTCCATGAATGTGATCCTGTCCGAAAAGTATAACTGCGCACCGGAATTTGCCGCCCGTTCGACCGTGCTCAGCATGATCCTGTGCATGGTCACCCTGCCGGTCATGGTGTACGTCTGTTCCCAGCTCTTCATCTAAAAAGAGTACCATCCGGTCTTCGGACAGTACTCTTGTTTTTTGTTATCATTCGTATTCAAAAGAACTCAGGATACGTTTCCTTCTTTCTTCATGCCCTGTGGGTCGGAGGAATTATCCGGTGTCGTTCTGATCCAATAATTCTCATTATAAATATTATCCAGTTCACTGAAATACGTCTGCTCGTAGACACCACCGTCGGCCAGGATCGTACGGCGGGAAGGCTCGTTGTCCGTGTGGCAGACGACGAGGACCTTGGAATGACCGAGAATCTTCGCATAAGGAAGGACCATGGCTAGCATTCTCTTTCCGTAACCACGACGACGCTCCGACGGACGTACGGAATAGGAAATATGACCGCCATGCTTGGAAAGGTAGTCATTCAGCTCGTGCTTGACCTCAATCATGCCGACCGGGATACCATCGGACATACGGAATGCGATGAACGGCGTGGACGGCATATAGTAAGACGGTGCGGTCTTTCTGGAACCGAGTGTATCGACGAAAGCGAACCACTCGGCAATATCGTCAAAAGAATTGAGAAGTGCAGATCCGTAAATCTCTTCTTCGCCCCAGTTTACATACTCGTCGCGGAAATCTTCCATCTCGTCAGCGAAATCAGTCGTCGGACGGGTCAGGATCAAAGCGTCATCCGGAACGTGGGCCACGCAGGTCAACGGGTCAGAGAAGTCGAATTCGTATACTTCAAAAGGGGCGCCGAGCATATGGCCGGCGACAAAGATCGTATTTCTGTCCGGATAGTATTCCGCGCTGCACCAGATGAAGTCATTACCAGTGTTGAAAGCTTCATCGGAATAGTAACGGTGCTCATGGAGAGAATCCAGATCGAGAACGGAAAAACCGAAACGGTCACGACGGAAGAGAAAATAGGTCTTGCCGTCTTTGTGGGTGATCATCTCACACAGGGGATTGGCGTTATCCAGGCAGGCGTAATCGAAAACCGGCTCGTGATCAGGTGCGAAAAGCGCATAACGGGCAGCCAGACGATGTTCTCCATCCAGTTCGCCTTCGAAGCTCTCTGCCAGGAGAGAATAGCCGTTGGCGAAACATCCTTCCTCTTTGTTTCTACGATTTTCATCACGAAAAAGGATCTCGAACTGTCGGTTATATTGTTCTGCATATTCAGATGAAAATGCAATATTCCTCATCTATTTACCTGCTTCGTATGTGTTTCTACGGTTTGCGGAATTTGTCAAAACCGAATAAAAACAGTTTAGCATATGAGGTGATAATTGACAATCTTACCATTCGACTTTATATTATAGAGTGAAGTAGGAGGGTTGTCTTATATGGAAATAGCTTTTCATTGTCCCAACTGTCTCGCCGACCTGATTTTCGACGAGTCGAAGAAATACACATGTTGCTTTTGCCATACTACTCTTACAGGTAAAGACGAGGTCCGCGAGTTGGAGGGCGGATACTACGTCGGGGATGCCTGGAATGAGGATCTGTATCATCAATATAAATGTGAAGATTGTAACGGCGAGTTTATCATGAAAACCGCGAACGCGAAGCAAGGATGCCCACTCTGCTCCGCAGCAGCTTTGAAAGACCAGGGACCAGTTATCGGTGCGATGCCGAAGCGTGCGATCCCTTTTGCGCATACCAAACAGCAGGCTGAGGAAATGTTCCTCGATTATCTGCGAAATAATTCTGCTGTTGGCCGGACACTTGCAACAGAAGAGAATAAGGCACTTCTACATAAAGCATATGTTCCTTGCTGGATCTTTACTTATGAAGTCGTGGCACACGCAAAGCTGACAGTCACGATCCGAAATAGAGCCAATGAGAGCAAGACCTTCCTGGGTATCAATGGTACAGAAGCCATTGCGGAGCAGCTTTCTGCGCTGCGTTCTTCTTTCTCCCGTTTCCAGGGACGAAAAGGTAAAAATGCGAAAGACGCCGCTAACCAGCCATCTGAGCATGTAACCGGTGGTGTACTTTCCTGGCAGGGAATTCCCTTTGATGCGACAGGCATTCTGCCTGAGAGCGTCATTTCCGGCTTGCAGCCGTATGACCAGTCAAAACTGGTAAATCTAAGCGAAAAGATACTGGGCGACACACCGGTACTGGCAATAAAGAAAGATCCGATCGCATGTATGCAGGAATTCATGGACCGTGTGAAGAAGTGGACTCGTCAGATGATCATGGATGCGCACTCCGATTCCTATGATATCTCGTACTTCCAGGATAAGACCGATTACCCGCTGGGTATTGGTGAGCTGGTCCTTTTCCCGATCTGGTACATGAAAGGTGACTATTCCGGAAGAGAATATTTCTTCTCCATGAACGGACAGACCGGCGAGGTCGAAGCAAATATCCCGATGTCTAAGGTTTCCAGCAAGAATACCGGTCTTACCTACCAGTCTTTCTGGGACAAGTCCCGTTGCACCGCTTTGACGGATACACATTTTGAATTTAATATCCATGATCCGAATATCGAGATCCTGGACTATTCTTTCTTCGAGAAGCCAAGAGATTCCAAGTTGACAGCAGATGGAAGAAAGAAGTCTTCTTCCATCTCTCATGCCATTACCGAGCCGGAGTTGGAGACACCGGAAGCAGAGGACGTGGAAAAGGCAGAGGCAGAAGCCGCTCCGGAAGAGAAACCTGCTCCGTCCAAGACGAAGAAACCAGCTGTGCCGCTTGATGTTCAGGTTGTAACAGACCTCAAGTCCCTGCAGCTTTCGAAGGCAGATGAGGCGAAGCGTGATAAGGAAAGAGCCGCAAGACTCCGTGCTGCTGCCCGTGAAGGTGCGAAAGCACCGATGGAGGCTGCTTCTGAGGCACCGAGCTGGGCGAAGGCAGTAACTCCGCCACCGGCCGCTTCCAGTACGCCAAACAAGCGTAGTGTACGTACTAAGAAACCGGCAATGGAAAAGCCGAGTGTGGCTTCTTCCGGTAACAAGCCGCTTTGGGAGAGAAGTGAAGATATCCTCGAGGATTCAAGATTCTCGAACAGCAAGCCTGCATCTCTGGCTGAGTGGGTTTCCCGTAATCCGAAGCCAGAAGGCGAAAGCCGGATGAATCAGCCGATCTGGAATCGTGATCCGGATGATATGCTTTCTGATGACGAGCATGTACCGGAGCTGGGTCAGGATATGATCAATTCTCTGCCGCTAGGTTCGCTTGGTAATTACCAGCGTCGTGGCGACCGCAACAGAAGAGATGATGACCGTGATCTGGGTGAACCGGCTCGTGAAGTGCAGGTAAAATCCTATGGTTTGGATGATAGACACGAATCCGGCCTTGTAGAGAGTGTAGACGATGTTCTCGAACAGGCAAGAAGAGAAGCTGAAGAATATGAGGCTTCACTCCGTGCAGCGAGAGAAGAAGCAATCGAGCGCTACGAGGAAGAGTATGGTCAGGAAGAACAGTTCCCGGCTGAAGACTTTGGAGAGGATATCCCGCAGCAGATCGAAGAGATGAGTGCCGGTGCGGTAGAAGAAGCGATTTCGGAGGTTATTCCGGAAGATGTTTCGGAAGTCGTTCCTGAAGTCATCCCTGAAGAGATTCCTGAAGAAATCTCCGCGCCTGCAGATGAACTTTCCAAGGACGAAGAGAATGATCTGCCCGAGTTTGAAGAATATACAGAGGGCAATGAGGATATGGTGGCCAATATTACTTTTTCCTTTAACAAGAAGAAGCAGGCCGCTGAGCGTGAGCACAAGACCATGTCCGGAACTTCGATCCCGAGAATGCCTGAACAGCGTCCGGCACGGGAACGGGGTATGGCGATCATGAACTCCGAGTACGACTCTGGTGTATTGCCAGGTGTGGCACGCCAGCGTGACACGGATGTCGTAGAGTACTCTCCGGAAACACTCGAAGAGAAAAAGAACGATGTATCCGAGAATTACTTCGGAAGTGATGCGAATGATCGTCCGTTGAAGTACCGTCCTGCAGCTCCTCTGGCACAGGTCCGTAATGATGTTTATGTGGAAGAAGTAGAGCACCATCCGGAAGAAGACGAGAACAACCGTCCGTTGGCTTCCCGTCCGGCTGCACCTCTTGCTAGAGTAACTGAAGTTGCACCTAGTGCAGAATATATTGCTGAGCATGGTATTGATGACGATGTTCACCAGATTCCTTCGTTGGCAAGAGGCGGTGGACGCTGGGGCGAGATGCCAGAAGCAACAGAGACTCCGTCCTGGGCAAAGCCGCAGGGTGGTGAGACGAGAGAATCCCGTCTGGGTTCTCCGAGAGACCGTGTCAGAAGACCTTCTCGTGATGAACTGATGGGTCGTGGAAGAAGAGATGAAGAACCGGAAGAGCAGGAAGAGACGCTCAACCGTTCCAGTGCTTTTAGAAGACCAGATCAGAGTGATAGAACACCGACAACAAGACCTGCTGCCAGACCGACAGCTTCAAGACCGGTACCTTCCAGACCGACCGCGTCAAGACCAGGTGCAAGACCAACCGCATCCCGTCCTGAAGGTGGTCGTCCGATGTCAGAGAGACCAGGTGCACGCAGTGCTACTGCCGGTGCAGTTGAAAAGCCGGAGAAGCAGGTTCCAATCTGGGAACGTGTACCAGATACCGACCGTCCGCTGTCTCCATGGGGCACTCCTATGGGATTCAACGATGATCAGAGACCGGCAGGCTCTCTTACAAAGCCGAAGGGACAGATCATCGATGTTGAAAAGCCGAGAACGCGTCCGGGTCTTGGTGGACTTGGAAGATATGACGAGGGTCAGCCGAAAGAGGTACTGCCGAGTCATGAAGAACGTTTGAGCTCTTCTGAAGCAAGAGAGATTCCGATGCCGAAGTTCGGCCGCAGTGAGGAAAGCCGTGAAGTAGAAGTCAAGATGCCGCCGCGTGGCCGTCGTGATATTCCTGTAGAGAGACCACAGCCCCCACGTGCCCGTCGTGAGATCGAGGTTGAGATGCCGGCTCCGCGTGCCCGCCGTGAGGTGGGTGTAGAGATACCGCAGCCGGAATTTGACCGTCGTGACGATGGAGACCGCTTCGGAAGAAGAGAGCCGTCCGGCTTTGCTGAGCAGCGTCCACGCACATTTGCACAGCGCCGTCAGGTAGTGGAAGAAGAAACTGAAGTCGAAAACGTCCGGAATTTCGCAAGTGATGACGATATCCCGTCCCTTGCCAGAGGCGGTATCAATCCGATCCGTGAAGGATTAAGAGCAGAAGAAGAGAACGTAAAGAAAGCAATGCGGGATCTTCCTATATTCGACCCGGATGGACCGAGCCCTTTCAAGAAGAACTGATCCTACCAGAAAAGAAGGAAAAGTCCTAGATGGATAAAGCATTTTTATGCCCTCGATGTGGAGCACAAGTATTACTTTCAGAAGCAGCAGACAATGTCTGTTGCTTCTGTTCGTTATCTTTAAAAGATGAGAACGCCGTGAAGGATGTCGACTGGGGCTTCCATACCCCGGGATATCTGACTCCTCCAAAAGTGATCGCTGTCTCCTGTGAGGACTGTGAGAAACTGATGTTTGTGCCGAAGCAGAGCTCGATGGAACTTCATACCTGCGTGAACTGCGGAAGCCCTTCCTTGAAGCAGAAGAACCTGCCTGTAAAGCTTCCGAAAGGAATCAAGGTCATCCCGTTCAAGTATTCCCGTGAGGAAGCTGTAGAGAGCTATCTACAAAGCGTCAAGAAGGAAGGCTGGCATATGCACCAGTGTAAAGGAAAAGCCTTCCTCGAATCGATCACGCCTGTGTATATTCCTTGTTTCCTCTACGACTATAACGTAGGTTGCCATGCTGTCATCAGCGTCGTGCCGATCATAAAGAATACCCATCGTGGAGAGTCTTTCTTTAATCTGTTGACGGCAAGTGATCTGACGCTGGAATATACGTCGTCTACCGTTGAGCCCTATCCGAAGAATTTCGTGGCAGAGATGATCTGGGAAAACCTTCCTATTCCTGCCTGCACGGCCATTGATAAAGAACAGTTCGAGAAGATCTCGCCATTTTCCATAAAAAGCGGCATTTACGAAGACATGGAACCACTTCGCGAGGACGGCTGTTTCCTGCCGGTCGATCGTCCCTGGGATGAGATCAACGAGAATCTTACCAGTACTGTCCGCGCATGGGTCAAGGAGTTTGTGCTGAGCGAGAGCATGGAGCACTATAAAGTGAGTTCCTACGTGGATAATTCTTCCTATGAAAAAGGACTTGGCCAGCTGGCTTATTTCCCTGTATGGATCATGAAGAATAAGAAAAAAGAGGACCTGTACTGCTGGTTCATGAATGGACTGACGGGTTCGCCTTCCGATCTGAAACTGGTCAGTACTGCAGCATCTGAGACGCGGGTCGAACAGAATTCCCCGACGTCACTGGCTTCTTTGAATAAGAAGAAGATTCGTAACTTCAAGCAGACAGATCTTGCCAATACCGGTAATCCCTTGAATTGCCGTACATATATGGTCGATACGGTTTCTTCCTCGATCATGCTGGAGTCCCAGCTGAATGAATCCGCCTCGGATAAATCCCTGTTCCGTCTTGAGCGGTCCTTCCGGAAGAACGATATCAATCTTTCTGTTCCGGTTGCCGAAGCCTATGAAGAAGAACTGGATGAGGAGATGAAAGAACTGGCCTCTACACCTATTCCAAGTGCGCCTGTTCCTCTTCCAGAGCAGCACTCTCCACTTTATATGATGAAGCAGGAGATCCAGGACCGCCGCCTCGGACGTGGCGAGCGGCTTCCTCAGAAACCGGTGGATCGTGATGTAGGTATCCATTCGGATTCGGTATATGACGACATTACAAGGGAAGAGAGAGCCGTCGAAGAAGGCCTGGCCGATCTTCCAGAGTTTGATCCGTCCGGCCCGAGTCCTTTTCAAAAGAACATCGATAGCGAAAAAAAAGAGTAATGGAAAACCATTACTCTTTTTTGTTGAAGCTTGATGAATGCTCTTTATTCCCAGATAAGTTCGCCGTTGGATGCGATCACGTCGCGGTACCAGTATGCGGATTCCTTCGGTGTGCGCTTCTGTGTCTGGTAATCTACATAAACAAGACCGAAACGAAGGTCAAAGCCCTCTGCCCATTCGAAATTGTCCATGAAAGACCAGTGGATGTATCCGACCAGCGGTACACCTTCCTGCGCGGCACGATAGTAGGAGCGCAGGTAACGCTTGGTATAGTCAATGCGCTGCGGGTCGTTGACCTTGCCGTCCAGATGTACGGAATCGGCGCTCGCGCAACCATTCTCCGTGATCAGGACAGGAAGTCCATAACGTTCGTAAAGGAATTTCGCGGACCAGTAAAGGACGTCCGGTGTGACCGGCCAGCGAGCCAGCGTGATCGCCTTGCCACAATCGCTCTCGTTGTTCGGGTCCAGTTCTTTTCCGATGGAATTATAGATATTGCAGCCATAGAAGTCGATCGGCGTCTTGATAATATCCCATTCTTCTTCCGTGATCTCAGGGAAGATATCGCCGAAACGCTCCATCGCGCCGTCCGGGAATTTTCCGAAGAAGATCGGATCAGCCCACCATGACGAAGAGAGGAAATAGGCTCTGTCCTCGAATTCGAAGGTCTTTCTCTTTGCTTCCTCAATGGCTTCTGCCGAATCGTTTTTCGGCTCGACACTTGGACCGGTTGGTGCAAAAGAAACGATTGGTGTAAGTTTGGAATTGGCACGGATCGTGCGGACGGCCGTACCATGAGCCAGAAGAACATGTTTGCTCATCAGGATAATGTCGCGGTCGGTCATCTTCAAAAATGGCGCATGCGCACCGAGAGAATAACCAAGGCCAATAAAAATCTGCGGTTCGTTAATGGTGAACCAGTATTTCACACGGTCAGATAATGCATCGACGACGATCTTGGTGTAGTCCGAAAACCATGTGACGACGTCCGGATTCATCCATCCGCCACGATCAAAAAGCGCTTGCGGCATATCCCAGTGGTAGAGGGTGATCATCGGTTCGATGTTGTATTTCTTGAGCTCGTCGACCAGTTCGGAATAGAAAGCGAGACCTTTCTCGTTAACTTTTCCTGTTCCGTTTGGAAGTACGCGCGGCCAGGAAATCGAGAAGCGGTACGCCTTGATGCCCAGCTCGGCCATCAGAGCTACGTCCTCTTTCATGTGGTGGTAGTGATCACAGGCTACATCACCGTTCTCGTGAAAATGTACAGGCGACTGACGCTGGTGTGTGTAAGTATCCCAGATAGAAGGACCTTTTCCGTCTTCATTCCATGCTCCCTCAATCTGATAGGAAGCTGCGGCTGCACCCCAGATGAAATCTTTCGAAAATGTCATGGTCGTACCTCCTTGTTTGTTTTTTGCTCCTTGTCCTAGTATAGCAAAACCCAACGTGAATAGATAAGAAAATGGCGTTGTTTATAACAGAAATCCGACTATCTTTTCGACTTGAAAATAGTTATACATCCAAGATGGTAGAAATATAAAAAAAAGATTGTGTTATAATTTGAATGGTATGTTGTGGAGGAAAGAGAAATGAATATTGCGATTATAACGGATACATATTTTCCGGATATCAATGGTGTCACTTCCTCGATCTATACACTGGCGTGCGCGCTGCGTAAGAAGGGACATCGTGTTTATATTTTTGCGACATCGGATAACAACTCTCCGATCGTTCGACGTGTACACAAGAAACCACCGGTTTTCCGCATACCAAGCGTTCCGATGCTTCTTGTAAGACCTTATCGGACGACTATGCCATATTCCTTGCGTCTGGTACAGATCGTGAGACGCTTGAAGATCGATATCATCCATACCCAGACAGAGTTTTCGATGGGCCTGGTAGGACTGACATCTTCTATGCAGCTGCATCTTCCGATCGTGCATACGTATCACACCATGCTGGAAGATTATACCCACTATATTCTGAATGGTCATGCCAAGAAGGTCATTACGCCGAAGATGGCGCAGAAGTACAGTAAAGTATTCTGCAACGTGCCGACCGGCCTGATCGTTCCGACAGAAAAAGTGAAGAACAGTCTTCGATCCTATGGAGTAAAAAAACCGATCTATGTTATCCCGACCGGTATCGATATTTCTCCTTTCAAGAGATCGAATTTTAAAGAAGAAGAACTCCTTGAACTACGCCGTTCCCTTGGCATCAAGGACAGCGATAAAGTCCTTCTTTCTCTTGGCCGTGTTGCAAAAGAGAAGAGCATTGACAAGATCGTCTCTCAGATGCCGGCGATCACGGAGAAAATGCCGTGGGTCAAGCTTCTGGTCGTTGGTGACGGACCGGCACTGGAAGGATTGAAAAAGCAGGCAAACGAGTTGGGTGTTTCAAACTCGGTGATCTTTGCAGGTTCCGTTCCTTATTCGGATATTGGCCGCTACTATCAGATGGGCGATGTATTCATTTCCTGCTCCACATCCGAGACACAAGGCCTGACCTATTACGAAGCGATGGCTGCCGGTCTTCCGGTCATGGCAAGAAAAGACGATGCAGTCAATGAGCTTTTCGTCGATGGAAGAAATGCATGCCTTTTCGAAGCAGAAAACGATATTCCAGATATCCTGTATGCACTTTTTACAGACGAAAATAAGATGCGTATGCTTTCGGACAATGCGGAGGAGACGGTCGAGACGTACTCTGCAGAGACGTTTGCAAACCGTGTAGAAGATGCATATAAAAATGCAATCGCACGTCATGTCAGAGAAAAGGCGATCCGTCGTGCTCATGTAGGCAAGATCCATTCTTCCCGTAAACTGAAGAAGGCGAAGATGGTGCCGGTAGCATCAGAGAATCTGGAAGAGGAAGAGAAGGGCGGACTAAAGGCCAACGCGAAAAAAGCATATCGCGCGGCGGCACGATATGCTCATCTTCTTAGACTGCGTAAAAAGTAATGTGAAGCTAGTTTCAACTATCACTCGGAAACCGGACTCTCTTCGTCCGGTTTTTTATTCTCATTTTCTTCTTCGTCCGTTGTGGAAGATTCGCTTTCTGATTCTTCACTATCGGAAACTGCGTCACTTTCCTCTTCTTCTGCTGCAGTGCTCTTCCTCACTACGGAGATAGTGCTGTAACCCTTCAGTTCTTCGATATCGATGGGCTCATCGGAAGGTGCGGCGGAGCGGGCACTGAGAATATCGACTGTCTCCCGCACATCGCTGAGAAGACGCGGAACGCTGAAGTAATATCCCTGCAGATAATCGATACCGGCCTGGGAACAGAGATTGGCCTGGTGTTCATTTTCTACGCCCTCAGCAACCGTCAGGATATTCGTCTCTTTACAGAAAGAAACGATGCTCTTGACCAGCGCATATCCACGTTCACTTTCGATATGGGATGTCAGTGAACGGCTTAACTTGATCTCGTCGATCGGGACATCTGCAAGCATGACATAAGAAGAGAATCCTGAGTGGAAATAGTCGATCGCGATGCGGATCTTGTGCTTATGCAGGAAGAGAAGATTTTCTCTTACCATGTATGGATCTTCAGGAAGACGACCGGCAATCTCAAGCATGACATTCTCGGGGCTGATGCCGGAATCTTCTACAGTATGGACAAACTCCTGTACGCTCTTCTCGTTCAATTCGGAAGCGGCAAAATTGATATGGAAAAGATGATTCTCGTTCATCGGAAGACGCGCATAACGAAGCGCTTCTTTCGTCATAAACAAAGTCAGTTCATGCAGGCATGAGGTCTTTTCCAGGATCGGAACGAATTCTTCGGCAGTCATTTTCGAGCCGTCTTCGCGGATCCACTTAGCAAAGATCTCGACGCTGTGTGCTTCTTTGGTTTTCGCATCATGGATCGTCTGGTACGAAGCCTGCACCATGCCTTTTGAAAGCGCGGTGGAGAATTCACTTGCGATGCTTACAGTGCCCTTGTAATAGTCACGCATAGCCTCGGTGTAGCGGCTGATCTGCTGCTCTTTCAAGAACGAATAGCGGAGAGCGATATTGGCATTCCGGAGACCTTCTGTGATACTCTCTCCATCCTGGATGATCGTGAATCCGATACGGTACTGCACGTAGACAGGCACTTGATCGATCGTGATCGTTACATCGTTCAGATTGCTGAGTGAAGCGAGAAGACTTTCCAGACTTCCTTCTTCGGTATGGTGTGAAACCGTGATCGCATAATTCAGGTCGTTTCCTTTATACAGCTTCGCATTCGGATAGGAAGAAAGGAGATCCTGCAGTTCTTTTGAAATACGGAGAATGATCGACTGATAAAAATCATTCCCGAAAAGGCCTTGCATATCGCTCGAGTCGATGAAGGACATCATGAGTATGGTCATTGTACAGTCAGATGGAATATGTGCCTGCTCCAGAGCACGAATGTTGTGAATGCCGGTCAGAGGATCCTGCGTAGCGAGGATTTTAAAGTGCTGCTCACGCTGCTTGATCATGTTGGAGATCGCGGAGATGACCAGACCTAAAACGATATAGACGATAAAGCGGATCACCCATGCGAAATTGTTCATGTCGCCGCCTGTGATCGCCGTGGTCAAAGGACCCATCGCAAGACCGCAGAGCGCGGCAAAAAGTACGCTGTGCCATACAGGGGTGAAGAGTGCAATGATTGCGATCGGAATAAGGATCAGGTTGGCATAAATGCTTGGTGCACCACCGGTCGCACAGACCAGATAGGTGATCGCGGCACTCAGCACATAATTACCGATAATACAAAAGGGAAGAAGAGAGGTCTTGTTGTTACTTGAATTACTACTCATAAATTCGCCCTCCGAAACACTCTTCAGAATATTTTTATTTTATTACACGCCATTTTAAATTCCTATACCTATTTGACTAAATTTCCAGAATGTTGATAATTATTAGGTAGGGATTATTGGAGGGAGCAAATGCGTAAACAATGGTTTCAATCTTTGTTGATGAGACGAGCGATCATTATCTTGATCTTGCTGGTTGAAATTGCTTCGTTCTTTTTCCTGATTCTTGCCGGATCCCTCTATTCGGAAATCGCTTCCATTCTGTTCCGTGTGATCAGCGTGATCGTAGCGCTCTATGTGATCAGCAAAAACGATAAGGGTGGATACCGCTTGACATGGGTATTCCTGATCCTTGTGTTCCCGGTCTTCGGAGGCGTTCTCTATGTGTTCATCAACTCGCAGATGACCACGACATATTATGCGAAGAATCTGGGTAATACGATTGAAAATACCATGAGGTTCCTTGAGTTTGACGAAGAAGCAAAAGCAAAACTCGCAAGTGCTTTTCCCGAATACGAAAAGAGCGTGGATTACCTGCAGAATACGATGCATTTTCCGCTCTATACCAATACGAAGACGAAGTATCTTTCCCCAGGAGAGGTGTTCTGGCCGGAGTTCCTCGAGCAACTGAAGAAAGCTGAAAAGTATATCTTCATGGAATACTTTACGATCGGTGAAGGAAAGTTCTGGAATTCCATTCTTGAAGTGCTAAAAGAGAGAGCTGCAGCAGGCGTTGATGTGCGTATCATGTACGATGACATGGGGTGCTTCCTGAGCCTTCCTTCGGATTTTCCGGAGCAGATGAAAAAGCTTGGGATAAAATGCAAGATCTTTAATCCTTTCCGTCCTTTCTTTACGACGATCCAGAACAACAGAAACCACAGAAAAATCACATCCATCGATGGAAAAGTGGCGTTCTGCGGCGGCTTGAATCTGTCAGATGAATACGTCAACGAGAAGGAGAGGTTCGGGTACTGGAAGGATTCGGCGGTAATGGTCGAGGGACGTGCTGCATGGAGCATTACTGTTTTCTTCCTGCAGATGTGGAATATGTTCGACAATGAGAATCTGGATCTTTCCGAATACGATCCTTGGCGTACCCAGCCCTGTCCGATCGAAGACGATGGATTTGTCCAGCCATATAGTGATGCGCCGATCGATACCGAGTATGTCGGGGAAAATGTGTACATGCACATGATCAGTTCTGCGAAGAAATCGATCCTGATCAGTACGCCTTATCTTATCCTTGATGAGACAGTGATCTCTGCTTTGAGCCTTGCGGCCAAGAGCGGCGTCGATGTACGCATCGTGACGCCGAGCAAATACGATAAATGGATGATCCATCAGGCGACACGTTCTTACTACCGTGACCTTGTCAGTGCGGGCGTGCGTGTCTTCGAATATTCGCCAGGATTCATGCACAGTAAGACCATGGTCGTAGATGATCGTGTTGCTATCGTGGGTTCGGTGAACTGGGACTACCGAAGCCTGTATCTGCACTTTGAAAGTGCGGTCTGGATGTGCGGGACGGACACCGTTCACGACGTCTATCAGGACATGCTCAAATCTTTCGAACTCTCTGACGAAGTGCTGCCGGAAGAACTGAACTACCACCGTGTCTGGAGTTTGTTCCGACTGGCGCTCAGACTTCTTTCTCCAATCATGTAAAAGCACTTGGCCTTGCCCTGAATGGTTTTCTTTGTAATCCCTCTTTCCTAGCGACAGGAGGTCCCGAACGCGCTATAATTACAGTATAGGGAAAGGGGGCGATGGCCTTGTTGAAGAATGCGTATCTGAATGAAAAGCCGGAGAAGGAAATACTCAAGCAGCGTCTGAAAGAACAGGAAGACCTTCTGTTTGTAAACCAGAATAAGATCAAGGACAACAAACTACCTGTAGTGGTACTTGTTGAAGGCTGGGGCACGGCCGGTAAGGGTACACTTATCGGTAACGTGATCAACAACATCGACCCTCGTTTTTACAAGGTGGCGACTTTCGATATGCCGACCGATCTGGAGAAGAGAAAGCCGTTCCTTTGCAGGTATTTTGAAGCCCTTCCGGAAGCAGGAAAATTCCGCTTTTATAACACCGGATGGATGAATGAAATCGTGATGAGCCGCCTGGATGGAACGATGTCTGATTCGCTGTACGAAAAGCGCATTGCCAGCATCCGAAGATTTGAAAGACAGCTCACCGATAACGGATATCTCGTGTTGAAATTCTTCATGCATATATCCGAAGAAGAGCAGAAGAAACGCATCGATGCATTGAAAGAACATATCGACACGAAGTGGCGCGTAAACGAAGGCGATATCTGGCAAAATAAACATTACAAATCCTGCGCGAAGATCTTCGAGAAATATCTGGAGGATACCGATACTTCCTCTGCTCCGTGGTACATTGTCGACGCGAAGTCAGAGAAGTGGACGGAGCTTCAGGTGCTTGAACGCATGAACGAAGGCATCGATATCGCACTTCAGAATCACTCACTTGCTGTCCCGCTCCTGCAGAATACTTTCCCATTGGTGAAGATGCCGAAACTGGCTGATATTCCTCTCGATGGAAAAGAACTGTCGGACGAGGAGTATAAGGAGAAACTCGATAAGCTGCAGGATCGTCTTTCTGAACTGCACAACCGTCTTTACAGAAAACGTGTTCCGCTGATCATCGCATACGAAGGTTGGGATGCCGCAGGAAAAGGCGGTAACATCAAGCGTATTGCAGAAGCGCTGGATCCGAGAGGATACGAAGTGCATCCGATTGCCAGCCCGGAGCCACACGAGAAATCCCGTCATTATCTGTGGCGTTTCTGGACGCGTCTTCCAAAAGATGGTCACGTTGCGATTTTTGACCGTACCTGGTATGGCCGCGTAATGGTAGAAAGAATCGAAGGCTTCTGTTCCGAGAATGACTGGAAACGTGCATATAACGAGATCAATGAGTTTGAAAAAGAACTCGACGATTGGGGTGCGGTCATCATCAAGTTCTGGGTGCAGATCGATAAAGATACCCAGCTGGAGAGATTTACCGACCGGCAGAATACTCCGGAAAAACAGTGGAAGATCACGGAAGAAGACTGGCGTAACCGTGAGAAGTGGGATGTCTACGAAGATGCGATCAATGAGATGATCGCTAAGACAAGCACCAAGTTTGCACCGTGGCATATTCTTGAATCTGTTGATAAGAAGTATGCCCGGATCAAGGCTCTCCAGATCGTGATCGAAGAACTGGAAAAGAAACTGAAGTAAACAGATGTGATGCAGGCAGTGAGGTAGAACGTGCGGAAAAAAGCGGTGGTTATCTTAAATATCCTGATCGTGGCCGGCACTATTGCCGGTGTGGTCATGATGATTCTTGGCACGGGAAAGAACAGCATGCTGACAACGAGCGGAGTAGAGAATCTCAAATACTTCACAGTACTGTCCAATCTTTTCTGCGGGATCGTCGCTAGTGCTTTTCTCATAGCAGGATGCAAATCAAAGAAACTTCTTCCTTGGAAACTCATGGCAGCGACTGCCGTAGCGTTGACTTTTCTCATGATTGCGGTTTTCTTCGGCCCGCTTTATGGCTGGCTGAAGCTTTATCAGGGATCAAATCTCATGTTCCATCTTATCGTCCCGGTTCTGGCCATAGTGGAATTCATACTTCTCGATGGTGAGTTTCCGTTCCGATATACTTTCCTGGCAGGCGCACCGGCTCTGGTATATGGTGCCTTCTACTTAGCAAATATCCTGATCAATGGAACCGGTACCTGGCCTCATAGCAACGACTGGTATGGCTTCGTCAACTGGGGACTCGGTGTCGGAATCGTTATTTTCGCTGTAGTGGTACTCACCAGCTGGGGCATCGCATGTTTACTCAGATGGATCAATAAGAAAAATCCCCGCTGTGCATCGAAAGAATAAACTGTTATACTGAATTTGTGGGTTTACGAGTTTGTTAAGACAAACTCTTTCTTGGTGCAGTTCGAAAAGAACTACAGTATTTTGGGGAGGTTCGTATGGAAGGTTTCAAACGAAGAAGTTCTTGCAGAATGTATTTCTTTGCAATGATTCTGATTATCGCAATGTTTGGTGTCATCGCAATGATGTCTGCGAAAACTAGAGCTGATGAGGATGGGTATTACACCATCACGTATGACGCGAATGGTGGATATTTTGAAAAAGACGGAGAGAAGGATTCGACATATACAGAGAAAATTGCTGGCGGGTATACAATTTCTTTGCGTTATGGTTATTACACGACTACAGGTGTAGGTGGAAACGGCTGGATCGGAATGATGGATGAGAGAGGAACCTTTCTTATCGATATTCAAGAGTTGGATGGTCCCACCTATCCTAAACGTGATGGCTACGTTTGTGTTGGCTGGGCGCTTGTTGGTAAAGAGAACGAGATGGAGCCGGATGAGATTACCGGCTACAAGGCGGTTCTAAACTACACAGTGTTTAATGATACCGAATTTGTAGCAGTATGGGAAAAACTGGTTACAGTGGAACTGGACTATAATGGTGGTACAGACAAAGAAGGAAATACATCCAAGACGATTGTAACAGGATTTGGATGGCTGATCAGACAGTATGACAATGGTTTTTCCAAAGAACGTGAAGTTAGCACGATCACCAAAGAAGGATATGAGATTACTGGTTGGAAAGATAAAGAAACTGGAGAAGTTATTGATGATCCCCAAATCTACTATCAGGCAAAAAAAGATGTAACGCTTGAAGCAATATGGTCTCCTTTGGTGAAGATAACGTTTGAGGCCGGAGAAGGGCATGTGTTTGCAAATAATTATTTTACAAAAGGCAAAAAGGATGGAGATGAAACATATACCAAGTCAGTCTTCTACAGAGGAAAAGGAACTGACTTTTGTATAGACGAATTCTCAGGAAATAATTATCATTATCCAAATGATCAGGACGGAAACTATTGCTATGCATGGACTGTCAAAGGTGATGCGTCAGGAAAACTCTACTATTTTGCATGGGGAGTAGAGGTCACCATTGAAAAAGAAACTACATTTGTTGCAGTTTGGGGTGAACCTACAATAGTAGATCATGACTTAAATGGAGGCCTTGATACAGCTTACAGTATAGGTGCTCCTACGTTGGAGATTCAGAACTATCAGTGTGTCGGCACGCTTACTCGTGTTGCAAGAGTATATGAAGGAACGAAGCCTGAGGAACAGATGTTAAAACCAGGCATGGTGATGACAGGTTGGAAAATCAAGGATTCCACAGACAATAAACTTTACCTCGGAAAAGATTTAATTGTTGTTGAAAAAGATATGGTTATGGTAGCGCAATGGGAGCCTGCGACAGATCAGAAACTTTGGTCTGAATACAATATGTATTTTATTCCCTACACGATAAGATATGAGACGAATGGCGGATCGTTTGTTGATGATGTTACGCAGAAAAATCTCTTCTCTGATGAGGGGGAGTGGCGTGCATTCTTTGTCTCTCCTGAGTATGATTATGAGGCAAAATCATATGTAGATTCAACGATTAAAGTCGGTTGCCTGGATACCGATTTAACGGATGAATGGTACAAAGATAATGTGGATGTCTGGGATGAAATTGAAGAGAAAGATTATCATATCTGCAAACCGTTTAAAGTGGAGAAGCAAGGTTATAAGTTCTTAGGATGGAAACTCGAGGGAGATAAAACTAATAAACTCTACGCTCAGAATGAAGATTATTCTTTCCGTTTTGAGCGCAATGATGAGAATCGTTATCGCCGAGGTGATGTTATTTTCGTAGCCCAGTGGGAGAAACTGCCGGATCCAACAAATACACCGACTCCTGTTACGACCGTAACTAAGGCGCCGACGATTAGCCCGACTCCGGCAACAGCTACGCCAGTTCCGTCTGGCGAACCGACAAAGGCTCCGACTGTTAGTCCGGTTCCATCTGGCGAGCCGACAAAAGTGCCTACAACTGAACCGACACCTACACAGGCTCCAACGTCAGAGGGGACAATCGAGCAATTTGCTGAGCGTCTTTATACAGTAGCTCTTGGGCGTGAGTCGGATGCAGAAGGGTTGAAGTACTGGTCGGATGAAATCAAGAATGGCAACAAGACAGGTGGAGAGTGTGCGCACTTCTTCCTGATCGATGCACCTGAGTTTTTGAATCGTGGATTAAGTGAAGAGGAGTTTGTTGAGACACTTTACAAGACTTTCTTCGGACGTGATTCTGAACCTGCAGGTAAGGCATACTGGGTAGGAGAACTGAAGAAGGGCACAAAGACAAAAGAAGATGTTATCAACGGATTCATTGATTCTACAGAGTGGTGCAATATCTGTGCCTCTTATGGAGTGAAGTCCGGAGCACCAAATGCAAAGGCAGAGGTAGCATCCCAGAATGCGAAAGATTTTGCGACCAGACTTTACACCTGCTGTCTGAACCGTGAGCCGGAAAAGGGAGGACTTGCCTACTGGTCGTTAGCTCTTACAAACCTTGAACAGACAGGATGCTCGGCCGCAAAGTTCTTCTTTACAGGTGATGAATTCGTCGGCTTCGGCTTGAAGAACGATGAGTATGTGAGAAGACTGTACACGACCTTCATGGGAAGAGATCCGGAAGCAAGTGAAGTCGCATACTGGGTAGGCGAGATCAAGAAGGGTACACAGACAAAAGACAGTGTACTTGCCTTCTTCGGACAATCACCGGAGTTTACGAATATCTGTAAGAAGTACGGCATCGACAGAGGAACGATCTGATTCCATTGTGTCGAAATCCAATATCATAAGATAAAAGAAAGGGATGCTTTGAAGTGATGTGAATCACAAAGAAGCATCCCTGATTTTTTATGTGTGTTTGAAAAGCTCCAGTGCTTTTCGTTTGGAGATATTCAGCTGCGGCCGGCTTTGTGTGCTTTCTTCTGGATATACATACCTGCATCGGCAATGCGGAGATATTCCTCCGAGAATTCGCGAATCGCCTCTTCCGTGAGCTCTGCATCTTCGGGATTCGGATCCTCAGCAATATGCTTTGGCGGGGTTTTCACACAATATCCGATACTTACATGGAAGGTATAGTGCTTCTTGTCGCGCTGAATGCGGTTGGCGACAAAATCACACAAAGTCTTCTCGTAGGCAGCCGCTTTTGCCTCGGAATAATCCTTAGCAAGAACTACGAATTCGTCACCGCCGGTACGCAGACAGACTTCACCATTTGTGGCGGCAAAACGCATACCATCGGCAATGGTGCAAAGGCTGTAGTCGCCTTCGGAGTGACCGTAGTTGTCGTTGACCAGCTTGAGGTCGTCCATGTCGATCATCATGACGCACATCGGAACATGCTTCTCACGGCATTCAATAAAGATCTGAGAGAAGAACGGCTCGTAGCCGTGACGGTTGTATAGATTTGTCAGCATGTCACGATTGTAAAGGTTCTCCAGACGCTGAACGGTCATATTGAGCTTCTGGCGGATCCTCCAGTTTTCCAGCATCGATCCGAGATTAACGATCCATGACTTCATGAAAATGGCTTCGTGTGCATGATTCTGTGGGGAAACGATAAGATATCCCATGTAATACTGCAAATGGTGAATGGCAAAAATGTAATACGGATTTGGATCGTTCAGGAGCTCCGGAGGAAGGAGATCCTTCTTTTGGAATGTCTCGCGTTTCACCGGAGTATCACCTATGAATCCGGCAACAACGGTCATCTCTTCATCCAGATCAGAAAAGTCCTCATCGATAACGCGCTGGTTCTCCCAATCCGGTGCCAGGCATAAGAGCATGTCTGTAAAGCCGGAATCAATGGACGAGTTGCGTGTGATCTCGCTGAAACACTCTTCCATCGTGCTGGCGCTTGAAACACTCAAAATGAGGCTGGTCGTAGATTGGGCAAGATCAGCTACGCGATCCAGACGCTGAGTATAGATAGCTCGGATATCGTCAACATTATAGGAATTCATTGGAACGCATCCGCAGGATTGGTTGCATTTGAGATCCCCACTGATCAGGTAATCCGTAAGCGGCTTGTTATCTTCCCAGAAACGGCTCAGAGCATAGATACCTTCATAACCGGACTGGAAGAACGGCTGGGCGCCTGTTGTAATGGAAGGGTAGCCCTGATATGCCTCTTCGAGACCGTCATAACCGGTAACAAGGAAATCACCGGGTACATCAATGCCGCGGGCATGACAAGCATCAATAAGACCAACTGCGGAGTAGTCATTGGCACATACGATCGCATCCGGGAATTTCTTCCCGTGCTTGGCACAATCGGCGAGAATGTAATCCAATGCCGGATTACCGCAATCGTGCCAGAGGGTACCGTAGTAAACTTTATTCTCATCGTAGGGAATGCCGTGATCTTCAAGTGCTTTTCGATATGCGTCAATACGTGGCTGGGTAAAATGTCTCTCCTTAATACCAGCAAGATGGTAAATATCTTTACAGCCGTGGACGGTGATCAGATGATCGACCACATTTCTGAAAGAAGCGGCTTCATTACTAACGATGTTCGGATAGCGGTTGTCGTAGCCACCGACATTGATGATCGGAATCTTCACATTGGAAAGACGTGCATCAAGATGTTCAAGGGAATATGGTCCGTAAGTAAGGTCGATACGGACGATTCCATCAAAGTCATCCAAGTCAGGCAACTCAAAGGAAACAATATCACCCACATCGTAGTTGTGATACTGCTCGTAGATCTTGCCGCTGAAGTTATCACTGAAACTTGCAAAATAGATGACTTTGACACCCAGTTCGAGCGCAGCTTTATTAATGCCCTCCTGGATAGCGTGGGTCATCGGCTCATAAATGTTTGCTGAAAAGACGGCTACTTTCTTTCTTGCTTTCATCTCTATGCTCCTTTTGTATGCCAAGCAAAAATCACCAACTCTATGATACTACAAAGGATCATAAAAATTGTTGCGAAGTTATGAACAGTTTTGGGTTTGGAAGTGGGAGTGGCCGAGTAGTTGTTTGCACGTCCTGCCTAATATATAATATTCGCATATTATCCGCAGGTTGGGCGGGGATGAAAAAGGGGTATGAATATGCGTAGGAATAAGTGTTTTTTCAGTATCGTTCTTGTTCTGGCGATGCTTCTCAGTGGAGTAGGTATCAAAACAAAAACGTTTGCAACTGCAACATTCACAAATGTCAGCATTTCATCGAAAGGCATCCTGTCATGGGATCCGGTTGCAGATGCAGGAAAATATTATGTCGATATCGGCGAAGGTGATATTACCTTATCTTCCACTGTTCTAAGTTACGATCTGAAAGCATATTGTGATTCCAAATATGAGCGTAGCGGTTCTTTTACGGTTAAGCTCAGGGCATATGGGTCGAATGGTGGAGCGCCTCTTGCGCAATGGAGCGGAAGCTATAGTTATTCCTCTCCGTATCCTGCGATCGGCGAGATCAAGGATTTTACTTTTGGCGAGGAATACCTCACTTGGACCAGTGTGACTTGTAACGGACAGGAAGTCCCTGATGTCGAGTATGAAGTTTTTGCAACTGTCTCGGAAAACGGGGATATGCTGGCTTGGAGTCGTAGAATCACTAACGAGCCAAAACTTGATATCTATGAGTTCATCAAGGTCGGCACCTATGAATACGGTTTTTCCGTGGTTGCCCGTGCTCCAGGGTATCAAAGAAGTGAATATTTAATCGAAACGGGGTGTGTGAGGGCTTTCAATCCTGCCGCGATTACAAATCTGAAGATCGACGAAGATGGGATCGCTACCTGGGACGCTTTTCCTGGAGCGAAGGAATATACTGTCAAGGTCAAAGATCCGGATGAAAATATCGTCTTGTCAACCAGTACGGAAAAAACAAGCTACAATGTAAATAAGAGGCTTTATGAAGAGTCCGTAGAAAATGATACTACGTATACCGTGGAAGTCACCGCTGTGAAAAAAGTGACTTATGGAATTCTTACACCGATTTCCGTTACTGCTTCGGAGGAGTTTTATTTCGCATGGGAGTATGCTCCGTTATGGGTAAACGGTGTACAGCAGACATCACTGTCCGACCCTATTGTACTGGACCATAGATATTTCGGTTATGGATATGCAGAATACGATTACAAGACCAATACGATCTTGCTTCGAGATCTGGATGTTTTGGGAGAACTTGCCTTATGGACCGCAAGGGGTTACGATGGGCGAGGGGACGCGCTGGATACCGTGCTTTTCTATAGTACCAAGGATCTGACGATCAAGGGAACCGGTACGCTGTTCAGCAAACAAGAAATCTTCGCGTCAGAAGGTAAATTGATTTTTGCTTCTGGCAGCAAGATCACCGGAGAGTCCTTTTCTTTGCCGATTCGTGGAAAACAGGTGGTTTTCAACGGTAAAGAGATGGATATCTTATCTTCGGGAAAGAATTCGGGTTGCGAAGCGTCAGCCGGCATTTCTATTTCCTCAAGCAACCAGACGTTCGTGATCGAGACGACTTCCGGTTACAGTGCGCTGCACATTACATCCGGGACAGGAAAAATCACGATGAACGGTATGCATATTGCGACGCCGGCTTCGGGAACGCTCGGAAGTGACAGTAAGAATGTTTATCAGAAGGATGGGAAGACGGTGGCTTCCAAAGTCAAACTTGTGAAAGCGACGCCGACTCCGACGAAGAAGCCTGCCACACCGACTCCAACAAATACGCCTTCTCCGACGCCAACGAAGAAACCGACGAACACGCCGACCAAGAAGCCAACGAATACACCAACCAAGAAGCCGACGAATACGCCGACCAAGAAGCCGACGAATACGCCGACTAAGAAGCCGACAAATACACCAACGAAGAAACCGACGAATACGCCGACTAAGAAGCCGACGAACACGCCGACTAAGAAGCCGACGAATACACCAACCAAGAAGCCGACAAATACGCCGACTAAGAAGCCGACGAATACACCAACCAAGAAGCCGACAAATACGCCGACTAAGAAACCAACGGCAACGCCGACTCCGACTATAAAGGTCTCCGCTCCGAGCAATGTGACGGCCAAGGCTTCGTCGCCGACAACGGTGGACATCAGCTGGACGCCGGCACCGAATACCGACTTCGTTCAAGTATGGAGAACACATAAGCCGAATGCGGAGCAGAGCGACTATGTGCTTCTCGGAACCTACTATGCTTCAGATGGAAAGTCTGTTTCGAAGTCTTTGACCCCGAATAAGACGTACTACTATAAGCTGCGGAGTTATAAGAAACTGAGCAACGGAACGAATGTCTATTCCGGCTATAGTACTGTGGTAAGTGCGACACCAAAAGTCGATGTACCAACCGGCCTGAAGGTGACGGCGACGACAAGTAACTCCATAAGCCTGAGCTGGAACAAGGTGAATGGAACCAGTATCTTCTACCAAGTATGGAGAATCGATGATCCGAATAACCTGCCGGGAGCCTGCCTGGGAAGATATAAGGAAACAAGCAAAGTCAGTACGAATCTCAAGTCCGGAACGACGTATTATTACCGTGTCAGAGCATACTATTACTACAAAGATGCGGACGGAACGGAACACAGGATTTATGGCGGATACAGCCCGATAGTGTCCGCGAAGACGAAATAAAGGACGGGACTTCTTGCAAGTTCTTCTGTTTTCCATATAATAAGAATGTTCAGAAAAAACGGATCAAGCCGAGGCCAAGTGCTTTTGGCGCGGAAGAAACTTGATCCTGTGTATATCAAGGAGGTTTTTATGATTTCATTACTTGATTCCGGTGCGTACCTGATCCGTGGTACGGAGATCATTCCGGATAACCAGGAGGCCGCAGCGGCTATTGCTGCGAAGACCGGCAAGACCATCTCAAAAGAAGAGGCGAAGAAAGAGACCATTGCGTATGGTATTTTGAGAGATCACAATACCTCCGACAACATGGAGAAACTGAAGATCAAGTTCGATAAGCTGACTTCCCACGATATTACTTTCGTAGGAATCATCCAGACGGCAAGAGCTTCGGGACTGCAGAAATTCCCGGTTCCGTATGTACTGACGAACTGCCACAACTCCCTTTGTGCAGTCGGTGGTACGATCAATGAGGATGACCACATGTTTGGTCTTTCCTGTGCCAAGAAGTATGGTGGTGTTTATGTACCGCCGCATCAGGCTGTTATTCACCAGTTTGCACGTGAGATGCTGGCCGGTGGCGGCAAGATGATCCTGGGTTCTGACTCCCATACACGTTATGGTGCACTTGGTACCATGGCGATGGGTGAAGGCGGACCGGAGCTGGTTAAGCAGCTCCTCAACCAGACATACGACATTAACATGCCAGGTGTAGTTGCTATCTATCTCAAGGGTGCTCCGGTAAAGGGTGTTGGTCCGCAGGACGTAGCGCTCGCGATCATTGGTGCTGTATTTGCTAACGGCTATGTAAAGAATAAGGTCATGGAGTTTGTCGGACCTGGCGTGAAGTCCCTTTCGACTGACTTTCGTATCGGTGTTGACGTTATGACCACGGAAACCACATGTCTGTCTTCTATCTGGCAGACAGATGACGAAGTGAAGAGCTTCTACGATATCCATGGCCGTGCTCATGATTACAAAGAACTCAACCCGGGCGAAGTGGCTTACTACGACGGTGTTGTGGAGATCGATCTTTCTGCGATCCGTCCGATGATCGCTATGCCGTTCCATCCGAGTAACACATACACGATCGAAGAACTGAAGGCCAACCTCGACGATATCCTCAACGATGTCGAGAAGCGCGCAAAGGTTTCCCTCGGTGATGCAGTTGATTTCTCGCTGAGAAGCAAAGTTGTAAACGGTAAGTTCATGGTCGATCAGGGAATCATCGCTGGTTGTGCCGGTGGTGGATTTGAGAACATCTGCGCAGCAGCAGACATTCTGCGTGGTTCCTACATCGGATCCGACAAGTTCACACTCAGCGTATATCCGGCTTCCATGCCTGTTTACATGGAACTGGTTAGAAACGGTTGTGCAGCAACGATCATGGAGACAGGTGCGATCATTAAGACAGCATTCTGCGGACCGTGCTTCGGTGCCGGTGATACTCCTGCAAACAATGCATTCAGTATCCGTCACTCTACGAGAAACTTCCCGAACCGTGAAGGTTCGAAGCTCCAGAACGGCCAGATTTCTTCTGTTGCTCTTATGGACGCTCGTTCCATCGCTGCAACGGCTGCAAACAAGGGCGAGCTGACAGCTGCAACTGAATTTGATGGTGAGATCGGTAAGTACAAGTACTTCTTCGATTCCAAGATTTATGCTAACCGCGTATTTGACAGTAACGGTGTGGCAGATCCTTCCCAGGAGATCCACTTCGGTCCGAACATCAAAGACTGGCCGGCAATGGTTGCTCTGACAGATAACCTCGTACTCCGTTGCGTTTCCGAGATCCACGATCCGGTAACCACGACCGACGAGCTGATTCCTTCCGGTGAGACTTCTTCTTACCGTTCCAACCCGCTGGGTCTTGCTGAGTTCACACTGAGCCGTAAGGATCCGGAGTATGTTGGTCGTGCCAAGGAGATCCAGAAGGTCGAGAAGGCAAGAGAAGATGGACAGAAGCTCTGCGAGCTTTTCCCGGAGATCCATACAGTCATGCAGACCATCAAGAAGGACTTCCCGGATGTGCATAAGACCAACACTGGATTTGGTTCTACGATCTTTGCGGTTAAGCCGGGTGACGGTTCCGCACGTGAGCAGGCAGCTTCCTGCCAGAAAGTACTGGGCGGATGGGCAAACATCGCAAACGAGTATGCAACCAAGCGTTACAGAAGCAACCTCATCAACTGGGGTATGCTCCCGTTCCTGATCAAAGAGGGCGAGTTGCCGTTTAAGAACCTCGACTATATCTTTATCCCGGGCATCCGCGCGGCGGTAGAGAACAAGACCGAAGTCATCAAGGCGTACACAGTTGGATCTGAAGGACTGAAGGAATTTGATCTCCGTCTCGGCGACCTGACCGATGAAGAGCGTCAGATCATCCTGAAGGGCTGCCTGATCAACTACAACAGAGTGTAAGGCGCTCGGAGAATTAGACAAAACAATGAGGGGTGTCTCAAAGTGATTGGATCACGGTGAGACACCCCTTTCTTTTACGGGTTAAAGACGAAACTCAGGTCCCGGCTTTCCGTACGAAGTTATCGAAGAGATATGCGACGTAGCGCTGGAAGATGGCTTCGTGGCCGATTTCGTTATGTGGTTCGTGGCGCATGCCGTGGCGGATATCAAGCGTGACGCGGCCTTGGCCGGACTCGATGAGTTTGTTGTAGATCTTCTGAGGTGCTTCACCATAATCTCCCACCGGATCTTCGTCGCCGGAAAGAATGAGGATCGGCTTGTCTTTAGGAATAGTTTTGTACCACTCTTCGCTGTTGCAGCGCTCGAGGAGATTGAACAGGTCGATGTAACCTGCGTGCGTAAATGTAAAAGTGCAGAACGGATCGCCGGTATAACGCTTTACGACCTCGGAATCATAGGAGATCCAATCTGCCGTCGTTGACGGGTTTTCAATCTTCTTCATATAGGTTTTGTTGATCATACCGGCAATCATGGTGGCGGGTTTTCTGTCGCGCACGAAGAAACGCTGGATCTTGGCAAGCAGACGGAGAGGCTTCAGAAGTTTGGGAGCAACTGCGGTGCCGGATAGGATCAGGCCGTCACAGTCGTTGCCGTATTTAGCAAACCAGTTCCGCACGATAAAAGAACCCATCGAATGTCCGAACATGATGTATGGCTTGCCTGGATAGCTTTCTTTCATGATCTGGTGCAGTTTCTCTACATCTTCAACCAGAAAGTCAGCACCACCGCGTTTCCCGAAAAATCCGAAAGTATCTTTGTCGCCGACACTCTGTCCATGCCCTAGGTGGTCTTCGCCACAGACTACGTAACCTTTCTCGGCAAGATAGTGTGCGAGCATGGAATAGCGGCCCATATACTCACACATTCCGTGCACGATCTGTACGACGCCTCGGGCCGGAACAGACGGGGACCAGATAAAGTAGGCAATGGTCGACTTTCCGTCGGAACTGGTAAATGATTCTTTCTGATAAGACATATCGTCTTCCTCCACCAAGATATCGATACTTACATTATACACGATTTGCGAGTCCTTTTGCGGTCGAAAAGCACTTGCGCCGAGGCGTTTCTTTGGGGTCGTGTGAAAATAATAAAAGTTCGCGCGAACGTTCTTGACAGTCACGTGACCGCGTGGTAAGATTGATACAACGACGAAGAAAGGAGTGCTGCGCATGGAACTGTTACTACCCGGAACATTGATCCCGGTATCGAAAAACCATCTGGAGAACGTCAAGCAGGTTTTTGATCCGATGTTCCTATCAGGTGGGATGCAGCTTCGGCAGGTGATGAACCTCACCGGCGTTGAGGCCCACACAGTCCAGAACTGGGTGAAGCGAGGTTTTGTGGCTTCGCCAGTCAAGAAGATCTACGATCAGGACCGTTTCGTGCGGCTGGCATTTCTGAATTACTTCAAAGATGTGTTTTCACTCGAAGGAATCATTTCCCTTTTGAAGATGGCGGATCAGGATAATACAGTGTACGCCGCGTTCTGTTCGCTGCTGGCACTCTCGCCGGTCGATCCGATCCGGTCGGAAACGAAGTTCAACGAAATCATCGACAACGCCATTTCCGGTCATGATTTTAATTACAGCAAAACAAGCCGTGAGCAGGTACGACGGTTATTGACGATCCTTTACACGGCCCACCTCTCGATCATCCTGAAGAAAGAGGCGGAAAGAATGGCTCAGGATATTTGATCTGAAAGAGAAGAAAGGAGTAAGAAAATGGGTAACTTTGTAAAATGGTTTGAATCCATGAATCTGCCTGAGCAGATTTTTGCATGTATCGCAGTTGTGTTTACCGTCCTGCTGATCTTTCAGTTTATTCTTCTTCTGATCGGCGCCGCATCTCACGCAAGTGGCGACATGAGTGGTCACGATGTGGGTGGCGATGGACATGATTTTGGATCTGGTCACGACATGGATGTCGGTCACGACGGTGATTTTTCAGGACACGATTTTGGAGGCCACGACTTTGGACACGGTGGCGCAGACGTAGATGTCGGACATGATTTCGGCGGACACGTACATGGTGATTTCGGACACGATTTCGGACACGGAGATTTCGGAGGATTTGACGGAAACGTCGGACATGATTTCGGTCATGGCGGTGCAGATCTTGATACAGACTTCAGTGCAGATGCACATTCCGATTTCCCTGCACATGGTCAGGCAGATGGTACATTTGATTATGATCATGACATGCAGGCAGGCCACACACATGTCGGCCAGATGGCTCACGAATTCGCAGAAGTACAGGGCGGCGTGGTCGTGGATGTGCACAGCGGCGATATCTATCTTGCAGAAGCCGTGCCGCACGATCTGATGGTCCACGGACCGGACGTCGGTATTCCGGATCAGGATCTGCCGGATGGAAGAACATACGTCGATCGTGCAGACAAGGTGCATGGCTCCGGATTCAAGCTCTTTACGATGCAGGGAATCATCGCATTCTTCAGCATCTACGGATGGACGGGTCTGATCTTCACAAAAGCAGCCGGATGGCATGCTACTCCATCGGCTTTCGTTGCAGCGGTATGCGGATTCTTGGCAATGTTCCTTATGTCACTTGCCATGTGGGGCATGCTCAAGATACAATCAGATGGAACGATGAATATTAAAAATGCACTGGGCATGTCCGGTGAAGTGTATATCCCGATTCCAGGAAAACGTGAGAACTCGGGAAAAGTTATGGTAAAGGTCCAGGACCAGGTCTCGGAATTTGACGCGGTCACGGACGATGAAGAAAAGATCGCCACAGGATCTTCGATCACGGTGATCGGTATTACAAAGGGTACAACACTGATTGTGACCAAACATAAATAAGAAGTAGTAGGAGGAAACGAAAATGCCAGTAGAAGTAATTTGCTTATTAGTTGTAATCGCTCTTTTGGTATTCACACTGTTCTTGATCTTCCTGTCAAGATACAGAAAATGTCCGTCTGACCGGATCATGGTCATCTACGGTAAAGTCGGAAAGAATGCAGATGGAACGGCCCGTTCATCCAAGTGTATTCACGGTGGTGCGGCGTTTGTATGGCCGGTCATCCAGTCTTATCAATACCTGGACTTGACCCCGATCTCCATCGCGGTTGACCTTCGTTCTGCACTTTCCCGTCAGAACATCCGTATCGACGTACCGTCTATCTTTACAGTAGGTATCTCGACAGAGCCCGGTATCATGCAGAATGCTGCTGAGCGTCTTCTCGGACTCAAGCTCGCAGAGATCCAGGAATTGGCGAAGGACATTATCTTCGGTCAGCTCCGTCTGGTCATCGCGACGATGGATATCGAGGAGATCAACACAGACCGTGACAAGTTCCTCGAGGCTGTTTCAAGAAACGTGGAGACAGAGCTTAAGAAGATCGGTCTCCGTCTGATCAACGTAAACGTAACGGATATCAGTGATGAGTCCGGCTACATCGCAGCTCTTGGTAAAGAAGCAGCGGCAAAGGCGATCAACGACGCGAAGAAGAACGTTGCTGAGAAAGAGAGAGACGGTTCTATCGGTGAGGCTCTTGCCCAGAAAGATCAGCGTATCCAGGTTGCATCTGCAAACTCCATGGCTATCCAGGGTGAGAACTCCGCGAAGATCGAAGTTGCAAATTCTGAGGCTGTACGTCGTGAGAAGGCCGCTGAAGCTATGAGACTTGCTATCGCGGCAGAAAAAGTTCAGGCTGCTAAGGCTCTCGAAGAAGCGTATGCGGCTGAAAAAGAAGCTGAGCTTTCCCGTTCGGCTCGTGAAAAAGCAACACTCGAAGCAGACGTTATCGTTAAGGCTGAGATCAATAAGAGAGAGATCGAGCTCGCTGCAGAAGCAGAAGCAGAGAAAATCAGAAGACAAGCTTCCGGTGAAGCGGACGCAATCTATGCAAAGATGGAAGCGCAGGCTCGTGGTATGCAGGAAATCCTCACCAAGCAGGCTGCAGGTTTCGAGAGAATCGTTGCAGCAGCAGGTGGCGACGCCAAGAACGCGATGATGCTCATGCTTGCTGATAAGATGGAAGACCTCATGAAGATCCAGGTAGAAGCAATCCGCGACCTCAAGATCGACAAGGTAACCGTTTGGGACAGTGGCGCCGGCACAGGTACCGATGGCAAGGGTTCGACAGCGAACTTTATCTCCGGCCTCATGAAGAGTGTTCCTCCGATGAACGAGATCTTCGAGATGGCCGGCATGCAGCTGCCTGAGTTCCTCGGAAAGAAGATGGCGCCAAAGGATGGCGAAGTAGTTTCTTCCGGTGATGCAGCGGCAGTGGCAGCACAGGCAAAAGAAGTAGAAAGCGCAGAAGCGCCGAAGACTTCGGATGCTGATCTGGCAGCCCAGGAAGCGGCAGCAAAGAAGGCAGAAGCAGAAAAGAAGGCTGAGGCTCAGGCACTTGCCCAGGCGGCAAAAGCGGCGGCGGAAGCGAAGGCTGCACAAGCTGCCCAGGCTGCTCCGAAGCCGGTAGAGGAAGGTCCGATCTGGACAAAGAATCCACTCCCGACAGACGGTGATCTGCCGACAGAGATCTAAAAAGAAAAAAGAACGCGAGTTCTTTTGGAAAAGGAAAATTGAAGAAGGGGGGACTGTTTCCATGTGGAGAGATGGTCTCCCTTTTTCTTAAATAAGATAGTCAGGTTTGTGTGCATGGGGTGATCAAAAAGGAAGGTGGCAAAAATGAAAAAGCAGTTTTTAACTATGTTAACGGCGGTCGTTAATTTCCTGACATTCTTCTGCCAGGAACTGGAATTGGAAAGTCCATTGACACTGAAGCCGTGACAGAGGCTTTGCTTGTGATCAGGGATGTTGTTACAGGCGGCGCTGCTGGATGGTCATCAGGAACAAAAGCTTGATCGTCTCGATGATCTTGGAGCGGGCTTTTGAATCGATCGCCTTGGTTGCATCGATGATGTAGGCCATACGCTGGGTAAGACCGACTTTGGGCTGGAAAATATTGGTGGCACCGGAAGCGGTAGCGATCTTGTAGAGCATTTCCGTGAAATTCTCGCGTTCTTCGTAGGAAAGGTCATCAAGCCAGCTGTGGATCGCTGCGATACGGACGCAGGCGCTCTTATCCAGGTTTGGTTTGAAGATGAAATCATTTTCTCCGATTTCCCAGGTAAAAGGACTGTGCTGCATCAGCCAGAGACTCCGGTTGGAGACATATTTCGTCCCGGGGGCGCTGGTTAAGAGCATGCCGACAAGTGAAGACTGGGGCACAATATGCGCGACACGGTCTTCGATCTTCTTATATTCGTCCGTGTCATGAAGATGGAAGGAAAAACCGGGTCCATCGAAAGAATACACATTTTGGATGCGCGACTTCAGCGCATCCACACAGCCGGTCGCGGCATAGATTGCAAGGTTTCCGCCTTTAGAATGGCCGCCTATCGCGAACGTCAATTCCGGAGCGAGTTCTCGTGCCAGATACGCGAGATACCGCTCCGCTTCTTTTTGTGCAGGAACCGGGTAACGGTAGGAGAGCTGGAAATCTTCTTTCCAACCGATCCAGGTGCCGTCTGTTCCGCGAAAAGCAACGTAGACGAGCGTGTCGGTCAGATGAAAGCACATCGCCGCAAACTGGATCTGTTCGTTTTCATCTGTCCTTGCGCAGAAGTGCGAGATGGAAACATTGCAGTATCGTGGGCTGAGACGCATCGCGTCGATCATTTTAATGTTTTTCGGCGTATCTGCGGTATACTGTCCGAAGACCGGCATATCCTGCGTCGCGGGCATGTCAGAAAGAAACAGTGAGTCGGAATTCTTGTACGGCCACTCTGCTGACCAGATGTTCTGAAGGATATATTCCCACTGAAAATATGTCGCTTCCGAAAAGATCAGCGCATCGACCGGTGTGAAAGGGAACTCGTCAAAAGTACGCTGTTCCTCTTTTATGAAATCCATGATGTTTCTCAATTTCCGGGCCTCCTGCTAATGCTCGTTTTATTTCGCGTACGCCGCGTCTTCGACAACGCGAATGACAGGCACATAACCATCTTTGTCGGAGGCAAGGTAATCATCGGAAAGTACATTTTTATCTGCATAGTAGATCGCATATCCGTCTGTCTCGCCGATCAGCTTGTAGGAATCCGAAACAGCGGTCGGAAGAAGCTCGAAATCCTGAAGTGTCGTGATCAGGCACACACCGCCCGGATACGTATCTGCAGTTGCGTACTCCGTGGAATCCGCTGCGCTCTCAATGAAGGAAACGTCTTCACCGATCTGGTGGTAGGTGTGATCCGGATCCATGACGCGCAGGATGCGGGAGTCGGAAGAAACTTTCGAGCCGTAAGAATAAACAAGGTCAGTTCCTGTCGTGCTGACAAGGTCGGAAATGCGCGTGTACTTATTCTCGTCCAGACGATGGTGGAACAGAGAATAATACGAAAGTGCATTGGAAAAAGCGAGAGCCAGAACGATCGCTGGAAGGATCACTTTTTTCAGGATCGTTTTTGTTTCGGAAAGAAGATCCTGGAGGAATGAACAAGCAAGAAGGAAGAAAGAAACCAGGACCGGAATGAAATAGCGGGATTCCGTCATCGAGGTGCTGAGTCTCAGATCAGCAAACAGGAATACGAAAAGGTTTACGAAGACAAGAAGGATGACCGGGAAATAAGGATGGGAAACATCTTTCTTCTTCAGTGCTTTTCGCGCTTCGTAAAAAGAACTGATCATCAGGAACAGTGCGATGCAAAGGAGTACGCCGAACGCAAGCCCCATCTTGCCGGAAACCGGAACTTCACTCTGGAACGGGAGTGCGGAGGTCAAGGAGAAATAGCCGCCGAGCATGCCACGGAAATTGTCGAGAAGCTCGTCGGCGTTGACCCAGACGATGCCTTCGGAGCGGCTTGTGAAATGCATGATGCCGGAGGCAAAGAGCGTGCCGCAGAACATGACTGCAGCGAGAATATACGAGTAGATCGAAGCGGAAGTTTTCAGCTCCGTGAAATCATTCTTGGCGAAGAAACGGATGAGCGCGTGAAGAAGAAATGGCGCGATGAAAAGAAGCAGCGTCGAGATGCCTGCGCACATACCCATCAGGAAGGAAAGAAGAAGAGAAACCCCGAGCAGGACCCAGGTGGATTTCTTCCGTTCTTTTTTCTGGAGACGGAGATAGACGACCGTGATCAGGAAAAGAAAGATCAGGCGGCTCGTGTAAGGACAGTAGTTGATGCAGGTCATCGAAAGATAATCCAGTGCATTGTCCGTCGCGTAGCTTGCCGTGTACGGGGTCAGAAGGAAGATGACCGAAAGAAGGGCGAATTTACCGCGAAGGCCGAGCTCACGGAGAAGCAGGGCGAAAGATCCGATCAAGAGAAGGACAAACAAGATGTTGACGATTCCGGAGGAAAGGAAAACATCGTGCGTGAGATAGCAGAGGAAATACGCCGGCACGACCGGGCTTGACCAGCCATAGGTGCGCATGTGTGAGAAGCCGCTTGGAAAGAGGGTCTTCTGTTCCCACATCTTCCGCGTGAGAAGATAGGACAGAGAACTGTCGTAGCCGGTCAGGAGTCGGAGCTGGGTGAGGTTGACATAGCAGATCATGAGAAACTGCATTGCGATAAATGCCAGAAGGACCCACTCGAATCTGCTGAGACGGCGTTGTGATTTTTCTTTTAAAGAAGGCATAGCATTCTCCAAGTCACTTTTTGCTATTAGTCATTATAAATGAAAACAGACGGATAAAAAAGTTTTTTCAAATCTTTCACATTCCACGGACGATTTCGGAAGAAAAAAGAATCCGAATCGTGTAAAATAGAATTGCTTGAAACAGGAACTCAGGCAAAGAACAAGGAAGAACTTCGGGAGGACGATTTCATGCCGATTACAGCAACCATTCTTTACGGAATTCCGGCGTGTGCGCTGCTGTTTCTGTTTGCCATTATGGGGCATTTTTTCAGTAAGCGTCAGCTCCCGATCCTTCAAAACAGAATCTTTTCCATGACCCTCCTGGTAGGCATGGTCGATATCGTTTTTCATATCCTTTCGGGACTGGTCATCAGCCATGTGGCACTGTTTCCGTTGCCGCTGGCCTATACGGTGCTCAGCATTTATTATCTGCTGCAGCTGTATTTCCCGTCGATGCTGGTCCTCTATATCCTGTCGCTGACACGTCAGCTGAAAAAGAGCAACATCAAATACATCACGCTTGCCATGCTTCCGGGTATCCTTTGTGCAGCCGTGATCCTCCTGAATCCGATCATGCAGGGGTTCTTCTATTTCGAGAACAGTACGTTCTATCTGGGACGGGCATTTGGATTCCTGCATGTAGTGGCGCTTTTTGACAGCGCGCTTTGTGTGGTCTATCTGGTCCTTAAGAAGAAGCAGATGCCTTCGGGTATGGTGCCGACGGTGCTCGTGCTTTCGCTTCTCTGCTGTCTGACTGTGGCGTTCCATATCAAAGCCATAGGATGGATGACCAGCAGTATGGCCATCGCGCTTTCTCTTCTCGTAATGTATTTCGTCGTGCAAAAACCAGAAGAGCGGGTCGATACTCTTACCGGTCTTCTGAATCTTGATGCCATGATTTCTTACATCGATGAACTCGTTTCCAGAGACATCCATTATCACGTTCTTGTGGTGAAAGTCGAGAATATCCGCCGTATCAACCAGATTTTCGGATACACGGTCGGAAGCTTGACACTGCAGTGCGTGGCGGATTTCCTGTCGACATTCTCGCCGGACCTCAAGGAGAGAAGCCGGCTTCGTAAGAATGCGGAAAAGTACAGCTATTCGGAGACGGATAACCAGATGGGCGATGCGAGAAAACTGGAGAAGAAACTGCCGATGGCATGGACGTTCCGTCTGATGAGCAATCAGTTTGCGATCGTCAGCTCGAGCGAAGAAACGGCAGAGACGATCTCCGGATATATCCACCAGCGTTTTGAAGAGCCATGGGTCATCCGCGGACTGGAACTGCAGCTCATGGAGACTATGCTCGACATGGGAAACACCAGTTCTTTTGCATCCGGAGAAGAACTCTATAAAGTCGTGGAAATCATGCTGCCGACCGTTCCAAAGGGCGATACGGTCACGATCAGCGATCCGGTACTGTCCCGTATCGAGCGCCAGATCTCAATCGAACACGAGCTTTCGGAGGCAATCAAGGAAGGTACGCTGGAAGTGAATCTGCAGCCGATCCTGGAGATCGAGAGCGGCAAGTTTACGGCAGCGGAGGCGCTGGTGCGCTTTACCCATTCCGAGTTCGGTGTGGTTTCACCCGGCGAGTTTATCCCGATTGCCGAGAAGTATGGTCTGGTGGCCGCAATCGATGAATTTGTCCTGCGTAAAGTATGTGCTTTCCTCCGTGATTATGAGGCGGAGAAAACACTGCAGCTTCAGGCTGTGAGCATCAACCTATCGGTGACGGAACTGGCGGCGTCGGCGTTCTCAAAGAAGGTCTGCGAGATCGTGGATGAGTTTGAGATCCCGCATGAACGGATCGTTTTTGATATTACCGAATCGGCAACGACCACGTCGTATCTCCTGATGGCGGAGAATATACAGATCCTGGCGGATAAGGGTTTCCGCTTTGCCCTCGATAATTTTGGCAGTGGTTTTACCAATGTGGTGAACCTGACTTCGCTTCCGTTCTCCATCGTGAAGATCGACCGCTGTATGCTGACTTCGGCAGAGAGTTCTCCAAAAGATCTGGTCATGTTCGAAAACGCGATCGATGTTTTCCGAAAGATGGCAATGACGACGATCGTACAGGGCGCCGAGAAGAAGGTGCAGACAGACCTTTGCATCCGAAGCAGTGCAGACTATATCCAGGGATTCTACTATGCACGGCCTATGGGCTTTGAAGAGTACAGTTCTTTTGTAAAGATACATAATCTTCAGGCCAAAAAGCGCGACGCGAGCATCAACGGCATTATCGTTGTTCAGGATTAAAAAGAACCGGCCTCCGGAAATCCGAAGGCCGGTCCCAATATGGATTTGGCATGGCAGAATTATTTCTTAGCTACTTCTTTCTCATCCGATGATAAGAACTTGTAGATCAATGCGGCAATGGCAGCACCCATGAGAGGAGCTACGATAAATACCCAGAGATCTTTTGCAGCATCGCCACCAACGAGGATGGCCGGGCCGATGCTTCTTGCCGGGTTAACCGATGTACCGGTAAATCCGATACCGAGAATGTGTACGAGAACGAGAGTCAGACCGATAACAAGGCCTGCGATCGAGCTGTTCTCAGTTTTGGATGTAACGCCCAGAATAGCGATAACAAATACGAATGTCAGGATCAGTTCGATAACGAATGACTGCCATACGTTTCCGTTATAAAGAGCATTGGTGCCAAGCTTGGAGTCTACGCCTACAAAAGCAGCCAGGCAGATTGCGCCGAGAACGGCTCCGACCAGCTGGGAAGCAACGTAGAAGAGAAAATCCTTCACGTCCAGCTTTTTGTTAATGAGCATAGCCAGGGAAACGGCAGGGTTGATGTGACAGCCTGAAATATTACCGATTGAATATGCCATTGCTACGATAACGAGACCAAAAGCAAGTGCGGTCAGAATATAGCCAGAGCCGATTGATGCATCACAGCCGACAACGCATGCTGTACCACATCCGAAGAATACAAGTACAAAAGTACCGATGCATTCAGCCAGATATTTTTTCAAAGAATCCATGATAATACCTCCTTATGATAAAATCTATTTACCTATGGTATAAGAATATCACGCTTGCGATTAGGGTTTTAGTGTTATAATCAAAATGTAAAACAAATATAAAGAGAGGGAAAGAAATATGACTGATTCTATTACGATCAATGCGCACAGCAGCATCCGCCTTGACTTGGGAGAGGTGCTGTATTTCGATCCCTTTCATATACAAAAAGCAACGAAGGATGGCGATATCCTTTTCTTTACACATGACCATTACGATCATCTGTCTCCGGAGGATGTAGAAAAAGTGGCGAAAGACAACACTGTTTTCGTAACACCACTTTCGGTTTTGGAAGAAACGGTAGAGAAACTGGGTGTCAGTGAGGATCGGGTATTCGGCATGCGTGCAGGTGAGACGATGGAGATCCAGGGGATCAAGATCGAAGCAGTAGCGGCGTATAACCTTGAGGGCAGAAAGCAGTTCCATCCTTTTGAGAAGCAGTATCTTGGATACATCGTGGAGCAGAATGGAGTCCGTTATTATGTAGCAGGCGATAGCGATGCGACAGAAGAAGCAAAGAGCGTGAAGTGCAATGTGGCCTTGATTCCGATCGGAGGAACATACACCATGACATGGAAAGAAGCCGTGGATCTGATCGAAGCCATCAAGCCGGATTATGTGGTTCCGACGCACTATGGTGATATCGTGGGCACAGTAGAAGACGCAAGTGCTTTTGCAAAAGAACTGGCAACGCGGGTTCCGGATACCAGAGTTGTGCTTAAGATCGAACCGTGACGACGCTGTGAGAAGGCGGTGGGGGCGTTTGTGCCCGGATGAGCCGCGCCATCTAAATCATTCTAAGAAATTATAAGAAAGAGAGTGCAGGGGGATCCTTGCGCAAATAAATATATGAGAAACGAAACTACTTTTCCGGATCTCGATAATCGGAAGGCATTTTATCGTGCACTTCTGGTCATCGTGCTTCCGATCATTTTCCAATATTTCATGTCGTCGCTGGTCACGGCGTCCGATGCGTTCATGCTCGGATTTCTGGACCAGGCGTCGCTGTCTGCCGTGTCTCTTGCGGGACAGGTAGCTTTTGTATTCTATCTTTTTATCAATACGTTCATTACCGGCGCGACCGTCATCGGTGCGCAGTACTGGGGCAAGAAGGACTTTGCCGCGATGGAAGATATCGTGGGTATTACGCTGCGTTATTCCATGATCGCCGGCCTTGTGTTCACGCTTTCTGCTGAGTTTTTCCCGAGTGTGCTGATGCGTGTCTTTACTAACGACCCGGAGATGATCGCGGGTGGTGTGAAGTATCTTCGCATGGTTGCCCTTTCCTATTTCCTCATGAGCTACTGCGATCCGTATCTTTGCATCATGAAGATCTGCGAGAAGACCACATTGAGTTCAGTGATCTCATCGGTCGGCGTAGTGATCAACATTATCCTGAACGGCCTTCTGATCTTTGGTGTCGGACCTTTCCCCGAGATGGGCATCGAGGGCGCGGCACTGGCGACAGTAATTTCCCGTGCGCTGGAGTGCGTGATGGTTGCGGTGGCAGTCAAGACGACGGATATTACGCCGCTTCGTATCAAAAAGCTCATTCGCGTGGCGAAGAAGTTCATCCACAAGGATTTCTGGAAGTATTCCGTTCCGATCCTGATCAACCAGTTCGGTTGGGGCGGCGGTGTGACGATGTATTCGGTCATTATGGGCCATCTCGGAAACGATGCGACAGCAGCGAACTCGATTGCGGGCATCGTGCGTAACATTATCGCAAGTGTCTGCTGGGCGCTGGCCACGGCGGCGGGCATCATTATCGGAAAGATGCTTGGCGCGGGCGAGCTCGAGAAGGCAAAGCGCTGCGGCGGCAAGTTTGTGCGCCTGTCGCTTCTGATCGGTGTGGCCTGTGGTGTGATCATCCTGGGGCTGACTCCGCTGGCGCTCCTTATTCCGACAGATATGACGCCTGTAGCACACGGGTATATGAAGTGGATGCTCTTGATGGGCGCCTACTACATTATAGGAAACTCTTTGAATTCCACGGTCATCGGAGGTATCTTCCCTTCGGGAGGAGACACGAAATTCGGCATGATCTGTGACTGCGTCACGCTCTGGTGTGTTGTCGTGCCTCTTGGCATGCTCGCCGCTTTTGTCTGGAAACTCCCGGTCGTTGCCGTGGCTGCGATCCTGACACTGGATGAGTTCGTCAAGATTCCGGCGGTGTACCTCCATTACAAGAAGTACAAGTGGGTGAAGAATATCACCAGAGATGAGTAAAGATCTGCCTCATGGTCAGGGTGCGCCTCAGGGCAGTTCGGTTGTGGTCAGGGAATGAAAATCATTTGGGAACAAAAATGCAGGAATTAAGAAGAAAAACTGCACTTTTCGTCTTTTCGCTATGAAATTTGATTGTAATAAAAGAGATTCTGTTGTAGAATTTTATCGGTGCTTTTTTGCACGATCTCATTAATAATCCCCGATTGAGGGGAAAATATAGGAGGATTTTAACATGGCAGTTAAAGTTGCAATCAATGGTTTTGGTCGTATCGGCCGTCTTGCTTTCCGTCAGATGTTTGGCGCAGAAGGTTACGAAGTAGTTGCTATCAACGACCTCACATCCCCGAAGATGCTTGCTCATCTTCTGAAGTATGACTCCGCTCAGGGTTCCTACGCTCTGAAGGACACAGTTTCCGCTGGTGAAGATTCCATCACAGTTGATGGTAAGACACTGAAGATCTACAAAGAGCCGGATGCTAACAATTGCCCTTGGGGTGAGCTCGGTGTTGACGTAGTTCTCGAGTGCTCCGGTTTCTACACATCTAAGGAAAAGGCACAGGCTCACATCAACGCTGGTGCTAAGAAGGTTGTTATCTCCGCTCCGGCTGGTAACGATCTCCCGACAATCGTTTACAACGTTAACCACACAACTCTGACAGCTGATGACAAGATCATCTCCGCTGCTTCCTGCACAACAAACTGCTTGGCTCCTATGGCTAAGGCTCTTAACGATCTGGCTACAATCAAGTCCGGTATCATGAGCACAATCCATGCTTACACAGGCGATCAGATGCCTCTCGATGGCCCGCAGCGTAAGGGTGACCTCAGAAGATCCCGCGCTTGCGCAGTTAACATCGTTCCGAACTCCACAGGTGCTGCTAAGGCTATCGGCCTGGTTATCCCGGAGCTCAACGGTAAGCTCATCGGTTCCGCTCAGCGTGTTCCGACACCGACAGGTTCTACAACAATTCTCGTAGCTACAGTTGAGAAGTCCGTTACTAAGGAAGAAATCAACGCTGCTATGAAAGCTGCTGCTAACGAGTCCTTCGGTTACAACGAGGACGAGATCGTTTCCTCTGATATCGTTGGTTCTACATTCGGTTCTATCTTCGATGCTACACAGACAATGGTTGGCGCTGACAACCTCGTTCAGGTAGTTTCCTGGTATGACAACGAGAACTCCTACACATCTCAGATGGTTCGTACAATTAAGTACTTCGCTGAACTCGGCTAATAGATCTGAGAGAGTTCGGCATAAACGCTGAACTCGGCTAATAGAGTCTCGATCAATCGAAACAACAATGAGGACTGTTCCTTCGGGAACAGTCCTTTTTTCGTTGCGCCATACAGTTAGCCCATGTGTACGGTGGATTCGAGCAAAATAGAACGAGGTAGTTGGCATAAGTGCTTTTTGCGCATGAAAAGAAGGCGCCATCGAGGTGGCTGGGACTAGATGGTGTTAGCGTGCCCAGTTAGTCCCACTTTTGAGAGTAGTAGATGGGACTAAATAGTCTTGGCTACATTGAATGATCCCACTCACGAGAACTCCGAATGGGATCAAATCACTTATATCTACCCGTTAAGTCCCACTCATATGAGCTCTTAATGGGACTACATAACCGGCGTTGTCCGATTTAGTCCCAACGAACAGGCGAAACAGTGGGACTATCCTGGCGATGCCGCACTATCGAATCCCACCGGCTCCGCCAAAACAAAAAAGCGTGTCTTGAAACCCCTGCAAATTAAGGGTTTGCGAGAAATTGTTAAATCAAAAAACGGGATTTAACAAGCATTTAACAAAAGTTGAAAAAGAAACGCGAAAGATGCGCCCATGGAACGACGATTGGATAGTAAATGATCCGATCGTCGTTTTCATTCTTAGCCCCTGATTAGTGTGATATATAATAAAGATTTTAAAGGTAAGCGTCAAAACATGCGCCTTCAAAAATGAGCCCGGATATGTCAGACTTTAAAAAACTCAAAAAACTAGTTGGAGAAATTAGAGTCTGGAGGCGGGCATGGATAAGAGCACGTATGAGATCCGTTTGGCGCAGTGGACG
>JAFWPB010000013.1 GCA_017545245.1 Clostridiales bacterium | reverse complement strand
TTCCAATTTCCGACTTACGCGGCGTTAAAATAGTAAGTCGTTTTTTGGGAATATTGGATTTCCGACTTAAAAGCAGTCGGAAAGCGGTATTTCCCATTTCCCGACTTACGCGGAAATAATTCAAAATAGTGCTGTTTTTGTTAGCGCAAATCGGGATTTTCCGAAATTGCGCTAACATGGCTCTTCTGGCGTTAGCGCGAATCGGGGGGAAGTGCTTTTCGCGCTAACAATATGAGTCATTTAAGTCGGAATTCTCAAAGGTTGCTCAAAATGAGGCGTCTCAATGTGATTTGCATCATTTTGAGACAGCCCCTTTCAATCCTTCGTTTTTGCTAAATAGTCTTCATGGAGTTTGTCCGGGAATTCCATTTCCGTGACCACCGTATGCTCGACGATGGTTTCTTTTTCAAAGTCGTACCGGAGAAGCTGGATCTCTATTTCATAGTCGTCATTCTCGTCATATGTCCAGGTAGGTTCGGAAAGCCAGAGTTCCCCATCCACATAGAAAACCGTATGCCAGGTTTCCGGATCATCTTCTTCACAGAAAATATCGGCTGTCTGGTTGATCGTGTCACAACGGGTCTGCATGTTCGCCAGTTCTTTTTCCGTAACATTAGTAATCTCACTATGCAGATAGTTTCCGGAAAAGCGACGTGACGGGGAGTAGGCACGGGTCTGGTTATAAAGCAGGAAACAAAACTGCGGATCGTTCTGCCAATCCGGTCCGATCTTCTTCTGATACATGTCCACCAGCACATCTTCGAAGGAACGGGTCACCGGGTCTGCATCCCAGAAATCGTATGTATATGCATTGAAGTCTTTGATGATCTTCAGGATCTTCGAATTCTCGTAGTCCAGTTCCTTCAAAATCGAGATGAACTTCATGGTCGTGTTCCGGTCGAAGAGCATGTCCTCCACCACATCACTTCCGTAGATATATTCCATTGTCGTCAGAAAATTGCAGGCAGGACGATAGGAGTCGAAAGTCTTGGACAGAGATTTTGCCACATAAAGATCCGCCATACCCTCATCGGCAAAACTGCATCTGACATACTCATCACTTCCCTCGTACATGACCTCGTTATCAAGAGGGGAAAAATCCATACCGTTGTATGTTACGACCTGCTCCATTCCATCAATATAGCGGTCCACGAAGTGAAACGTCTCGTGATAAAGGATGAAGCAGGTAGCCCCTTCTTCCCACTGGTAGTAATTCGAGGAGACAATGACCTTTTCTGTATCCGAATGGTATTCTCCGCCAAACTCGATGTCTCCGATCTCAAATTGAAGCTTGCTTATCTTATCCAGGAAAAGCGCTTTGTTCTCGTCCCGGATATGTGCCGCCACTTCAGGGAAAAGCCGGATGACAAATTCACGGAAGTCGCCGAGTTTCTCATTCTTCTCGACCCGGTCCATATACTCGAGAAAAAACGAGTACTGTCCATGCAGATCGTCTTTTGCTATACCCACTTGCCCGGCTTTTTCACTGGCCAGAGCAAGGATCTCTTCCTCCGAAAGAGTCTTTTTCTGATTCATCACGGCGCAACCGGAAGATGCACACATAGACAAAAGCACTGCTCCGGTCAGAAGCGCACTCAGGGTTCTCTTCATTCTTTTCATAACACTATTCTCTTTTCCATTTCCTGACATATTCCAACCGTTACTCATTATACAATATAATCTTCGCCGAAATAGCAGGATAGGTATGGGAAAGAAATATAGCTTCAAATCTAAGTTCCACATTGTCACAAGAGAAAAGCAAGGATAAAATATATTGAAACTGAAGTTACTTTTGAGGAAAAAGCATGAACATAAGAAAGATAAGTAAGAATTTCGCCTGTGCAGTAGTCCTTGCGGCCATAATCACTTCGATCAGCTTAACTGGATGTAAAAAGGCCCAGACAGGCAGTACCGGCACACCAGAAACGACCATTGCCCCGATAAGTAAAGCAGAAGAACTTTTCTCGGCTGGCGACAAAGAATATTTCGTTCCTTTCCAGGACCCGAATCACAGTTACTGCACGCTCAACGATGGGCTGGGAACACCTGTCAGAGACCAAGGTATGGGCGGATGTTATGCCTATGCTGCGGTTTCTTCCATGCAGTCAAACTATTTGAAAAGGCACGGCGAACTCATCGAAATCAATCCGATCGATCTGATCAACCGGATCTACTCGACACCCGATGCCAAGACCGGGGAAAAGCCGGAATATACGGAAGAGAAGTTTTATCCGGAAGTCGGTCCGGCAACGGATTTCGGTGGAGACATAACCCGAGTGACTGCAGCTCTTTGCGCCGATCCACTGAATGGCTACCTGGTAGAAGAAAGCAACATCTTCGGCAGTTTTAACGCTCCTGATAAAGGCTTTTCTTCCCTGACTGAAGATGAAGTCAAAGCAATGATCCGTGAGTATGGTGCAATCGATATGACGGTCAACTACAGAAAAGGCTGCAAAACTATGCATGGCTACCACACGCAGAATTACCAGAATACCGATACTGACCACGTAGCGACGATCGTCGGCTGGGATGATGATTTCCCTGCTGATGGTTTCGTAACCCCGGCCTCCCGTAATGGTGCCTGGCTGGTTCAGAATTCTTTTGGTGAGTTCTGGGGAAACAAAGGCTATTACTGGGTATCCTACGACATGGCCATTCCGTCGCTTTGCAACTGCTCAGTCACGAAAGAATACTCCTCAGCAATTTCCTACGGACGTTTCCCGGAAGGTTTCGTTCTCTCTTCTGATGTACTGGAGAAAATGGGCAAAGAAATGGATTCCTCGAAAGTCTCAGTAGAAGACTTGATTTCGAGCAACGATGTCGTAGCCGCATCTGTCTACGAGAAAAAAGGAAAGATCGGCGCAATTGGTTTTTGGTCAAGCGCAGCGAACCAGCCATACACTATTGAGATCCTCGATGGCGAATTTGGCGATGTTCTCGCCACCAAAAGCGGCAGCTTCAAGCATCTCGGATATCACACAGTGGTACTTGATGAACCTCTCTCCGTCAAGAAGTTTACCGTAGTGATAAAAACTGCCGGTCAGGGCGTTTTCGAGGGCGAATCCAAAGAGGCACGTGTAGCTACCATCTACGCAAAACACGCTGCACACTATGAAGCCAAGACCGAACCCGGCCGTTCCTTCATCCAGGTTGGCACAGAATGGGTAGACGTAACCGATCCCTCGATCATGTTCAAGCTCGGTCTTTCAGATTATCCGTTAGCAGCAGGCAGCAAAACGCCCGGGGATCCCTGTATCACAGTGCTTTTTAAGTAGTCAATTGATGTGAATGTTCGTGATGGCGCACTGGTCACCTGTCAGCGCGATGTAGATCTCTTCCGGATCATCTTTGACGGTCGTGATATTCATCATCTCGATTCCGCCATTCTTGGTCGTTAACGTGATGATTTTTCCCGACCTCTCAATAGAAACGGAAACATCAAATCCGGCACGGTTCTTCTCTTTCCAGTTATCCCAATTGGTAAACTCTGCCGTCTTATTCACAATGATCTTATTCGTTCCGAATTCGTTTGACGCCCAGTTCTCTCCATCCAGACGGATCAAGCTGTACTCGCGGAAATCCGCGCCATCGACCTTTCCGTTCTTCGAAGAGAAAATCGTGAAGTATGGGCAGTGCCACACGAGTCTTGCCGTAGGAAGACTCATCGTATGGAAAGTAATCGAAAGTTTGTCGTGAATCGGGATACCATCCGATGTTGCCAGGCGGAATCCATCGATTTGAAGGTTCGGGACATCTCCCTGAGGAACATTGATATAGCTGATTTCCTCGGCGATCCTACCGATGTAGTCGTCAGGAACACTTTCTTCGTCACGCAGAATGCTGACATCGCTGATCAGACAGTGCGCACCGGTAAGACCGATATAGGCCCATCTTGCACTGTCTGGAAGAGCTATCGTAAACTCGAAGGTCTTCTCGTCCGAAATGATCCGAATAAGCACATGATCTTTGACCTTTACTGCTTCCACTGTGTAGATCATGTTCTTTCCAGAAGATTTCTTTTTACCGGTTTCCGTTTCCTTGGTCTGAATCTTTCGTGCACCCTTACAGACGGTCTGTCCGTCGAACCGTAACTCGCCGTACTCGAAATAAAGCAAACGCGTTACGTTCCTCTCATCATCGTGGATCCTCGCGTCAAGTGAGTCGAAAAGCACGATCGATGGAAGACCAGGTTCGTCAGCATTTCCTTCTTTGGGCCTGCTTGTCAGATGGATCCGCGTGATTTCATTTGTCAGGATGATGCCTTCGGAGACCGCGTCTCTGTATTTATCGCAGGACAGTTCACTCTTACCGGCCAGTTCCTTGACGTCTTCTTTCTCCTTCATCTGGAATTCACTGTCAATGTCGATCAAGTGCAGCATGATCTTTCCAAAAAACGGGTCAAACTGCGTTCCGAGACACTTGATGAACTCTTCCCTAACCAGCTGCTGCGGAATCGTATCGCGGTAGCTTCGGTTAGACGTCATCGCATCGTAGGCATCAGCCACGGCGATGATCCGGGCGATCTCAGGGATATCATCTCCTTTGAGTCCTTCCGGATATCCTCTTCCATCGTATCTTTCGTGATGAGACTTCGCACCAATACTTAAGTATGGCGACTCGCTGATACTCATCAAAATCTGTTCACCGATATTCGGATGCTCCTTGATCTGGCTGAATTCTTCATCGGAGAGTCTCCCCTTCTTATTGAGAATTGTTCTTGGGACACCGATTTTTCCTACATCGTGCAAAAGCGCTGCGTAGTAGATCTCCTCACATTCCTGAGGGTCCTTCCCGGCTAGTTCAGCGATTTTTCTGGAGTATTCAGCAACTCGGGAAGAATGACCTTTCGTGTATTTGTCCTTCGCATCGATTGCACTGGCCAGCGCTTCTGCCGTCTGTGCAAACAGTCTTCTGATACGTTCTCCCTCTTTCTTAAGTAATGAGACTTCCAGGTTCTTAGCACGCCCGACCGCAGCATTCATATCATCAAGCGCAAACAGATAGAGCATAGAAGCCAGAACAGCTGTTGTAATATTGATGAGCGAGAGTCCATAGAACTTGATCTGGACAAGACCCGCCAGGATCGGAAGCGTCGTAAAGAGGACCAGCGACAAGAAGAGTCTCCGGCTCAGACATTTCCGGTACTGGGCAATAACAGATAACTGGATCACAAGGACAGCCATAGGAATAAGCGTACCGATAAAGAAGAAAGGAGAACGCTGATAGTGATTCGTCTCATCAAAGGTATAATACAGTCCGGTAAACTGCGAAATAAGCAGAAGGACCAGGCCGATCGCGACCAGAAGGTCAGTCAGTTTGAGGCGGAAAGGAATCTTGCTGTTAGAAGATTCATCAAGTACAATATCCCGCACATAATGGTTGAATCCCCACACGATCATGAGTGTCATTACAAATACAACGAGATTACTGATCCGGACCATCCAGTATCCGACATTACTGATATCGCCCCGGTAAATGTAGGCAAACCGGTCAAAAAACAGAAGAAGGAAAGAGAAAACATTCGTCAGGATCAAGTAGATCTTCCGTTTCTGGTCAAAATACTTCGAAAAGGCCATAAAGAGTGCAGTGGCGGCATTTAAGCCACTCAAGATAAGCATTACGTCAAGCTGTACACTCTTGAGGATTTCGAACATTTTCCTTCTGACCTTTCCCCCAGAAAAAATAACTACGTTCATTATATAACTTATTTGACAGTTGAATTTTATCGGATTATGAAATTACCGTGAATTATCACAAGAAGCAGCTACAATCTTTCAATCCGCAATATCGGCATCCGGGATAATAAGGATCTCAAAATCCGGATACTTTTCCTTGACCTCTTTGTACAGCGTTGTGATAGCTTCCTTCCGTTCCACATCAAAACTGACGACCACATCAAAACGTACCGTCTTCTTTTCTGTATCTGCGTAAAAACCATGTAACTGTAGCGCCCAGGAATGAGACAGGACGATCTTCTGTATATCATTCCGCATCTTCGCCGCCTCATCATTCGATGTGTTGAAAGAATACACACCGATTCCGGTAAGGATCACACCGGTCTTCTTGAAAACATGGGTCTGGATCCTTCTTGTGATCTTATCTACATCATCTACGTTCAGATTATCAGGCAATTCAATATGTACGGATCCATAGTTCTTGTTCGGGCCATAGTTAAAAAGGGTAACATCGTATGCGCCGAGAACAGATTCTTCTTCGCATATAAGCTCTTTAAGTTCACGGACCACATCTGCATCCTCGCGTTTGCCAATGATGTCATTCAGCGTTTCGCTCATCATCTCAACACCGGCCTTGATGATAAAACCGGCGATCACGACGCCAACATATGCTTCGAGAGAGACATTCCAGATCAGGAAAATGATGGCGGATGCCAGTACTGAAGTAGAAAGGATCGCGTCAAAAAGCGCGTCAGACCCGGAAGCCGTGAGCGCACCTGAATTGACTTTCTTTCCTTGATTGCGGACATACATTCCGAGAATGAGTTTCACGAAAATGGCAACGGAAATGATGACGAGTGAAACCGTGCTGTAGTCTGCGGCTTCCGGAGATATGATCTTTTTCACTGACTCCACCAGAGAGGTGATGCCTGCATAGATCACAAGTGAAGCCACGACCATGGAGCTGAGATACTCGATCCTGCCATATCCAAGAGGGTGTTTCTTGTCCGGTTGTTTAGCTCCAAGCTTGGCACCAATGATCGTGATGACAGACGAAAGTGCGTCCGAGAGATTATTCACTGCATCCAGAATTACGGCAATAGAATTCGAGACCAATCCGACAAATGCTTTGAATCCCACAAGCAAAAGATTGGTCACGATTCCTATAATACTGGTTTTAACGATTGTTTTTTCTCTATTTGCAGCCAATACTGCTATATCATTGTTATCACTCATACCCATTCTCCCCGCAAACTGTATATGGAAATTATACCACCAGCAAGCGTTTTTCTTTCATGGGAAAGATATGGAAGGAGCGAAATATTACTTAATTGGTTTCTGTTTTTGTCGTTGCTTTTTTCTCAGTATACAGCTCCTGTTCAAGATGGTCTTCGTAGTCCCAGCCTAATGCCTCGTATGTCGTAATATAGTCCCGCAGATCTTCGATAGAAGAAGTTTTATCCAGCATTTCCGGAATACTGCTCATTTCTAAAGTTTGACCATCTACGAAACTGGTCTGAATCTGTCCTCCTTGATATACGTGTCCAAAAGTAATATACCAGTACGCATTCCGTTTAACAGGCGGGGTCTGGTTCAGATCTATAATATCCAGTTTATAGATGATATATACTTTGTTCTCGTTGTGATGTGTTGAATTCGCCAAAGCCAAACCGGCATATTCAATATTTTCTATTTTCAGACCGGAATCCTGGGCACCCACAACAATACCCTGCATACTCTGCCATCCCTTGGCTCCCTTCTTGAGGCCTTCTTCCATAGGTGCTGTGATCTGATCGAGCGATTTGACAACAATAAGCTTCTCGATCACTTCTCCATCGAAGGGCTGCACTAAAGAATCGTCCAATCGTTTTTCTTTTAAAGAAAACGGAAATTCTGTCTCACGCATCAGACTTGTGATATCCAGTGCGCCATGTGATGACCAATGATCAAAACAGAGTGTTCCTCTCATAACCGTTATCTTGGAAGGATCGATCGTTCCGTCTTCGTACACACCAGAAAAACCGTGCATCCAGAAGAACTGGCGTTTTACCGGCTCGGGCTCCGTGTTATCCGTCACCTGCACCTGATAAACCAATTGAACCACGGTTGATTCAGTGGTTTCCGAGCTCGCCATCTCATCTCTCTCAATAAGCATTCCAAGATAGTACATACCATCGATAGTCACTTCATCCGGTATCCCATCACCATCAAAATGACCATCTTTCCGAATGAAATTTCTCGATGATTCATCCATGATTTTTAACTGATCATCTGTTACCTGGCTCAGATTCCTCACCGTCTGATGTTTCCCCGGTGCCACTGATGTCGGATCTGTGGTAGTGGTAGTAGTTTCCGATGCCTTCGTTTCTGCTTTGGTTTCCGAACTGGAAGTTGCCGATGTCTCCGTCTCTGCCACTTCTTTTGTCTTGGAAAAAGCACCTGATTTGGCAAGTATTCCTACGGTCACACTTCCAGCTATAAGTAAAGTGGCAAGCGAACCGATCAGGATCTTCGTTCCTCGGTTATTCTTCGAAGCAGATCGTTCCAGATCTTCGGAAGAAGACACCGATTCTGTTTGTTTCAGTGCAACAGTTTCAGGCGTTAAAATATGCGCCTGTGGTAATGATTCCTTAGGGTCTTTCTCGTTCATAATCGTATACCTCTCTTTTGTGCCATACATCTACTTCCTCTGTCTACAGTATAGAACGAAAGGTGCTTCAGATTTCCTACAAAATTGTCACTTAAGAGACGTCAGATCAGGTTATGAACGAAGGTCTTTCTTCGTGTATTTGATATACGCCACTACGATTCCGATGACACAGAAAACCATACCGACGAGAAGATACTGCATCTCGAGTCCGCCCTTATTGATGATCGTGGATCCATCGGTATAACCGAAAGCCGTGATGTACTTCAGTGCTTTTGCATCGTTAGAAATATTCGAAAGGATGTTGAGCATGTACATGACCGCGGCAAGTCCGATACCGATGCCCGCTCCGGCCTTTGTGATAAATGCGGAGATACCAAAACAGATTCCGGCGATCTCGATCTGCATGAGATAGAAGGAAAGATTGATCAAAAGAAGTTCTTTCCAGGCCATCGTCTCTCCGATCAGAAATACGGATGCGATGGTCAGGATCAGCGCGATAATATTCAGGATCGTGATCTGCGTAGAAACGACCAGCAGTTTTTCCGTTATGACGCGGGCACGGCTGACTGGATGTGTCATCAGGAATTCTGCCGTACGGTTACGCTCTTCTTTCATGAGCGCGTTGATAGCTGTGACAGCTGCGAAAAAAGCACCGCCGATTCCGAGGATGGACCCGCCTTCTACGGCGTAAAATCCGATGAGGGTTCCGAAGTTAAGTTTGTCCATTCCGAAGGCAGCACTGAAGCTTCCCATAGAACTGAACAACTTGTTGACGTCGTCCATTTCCGACTTCATGCTGGGGTACATGAACACGCAGGCAGCAATAAGAAGACCGATGGAAAGGCTCCAGATCAGAAGTGCAGTACGACTGAATTTCAGTTCGTTCTTGAAGATCGTCATTTCCCCTCACCTCCTTCGTAAAAACGCATAAAGATATCTTCCAAAGAGGGCTCGGTAATGCTCACGTCCATAAGTTTGTACCTGGCCAGTTCGCCGATAAGAAGTGAAGCATCACCTTGATAGATGAAGCTCAACGTATTTCTTCCCTTCTCTATGTCTGAGATTCCCTTCAACTGATTCAGCGCATCCAGTGCCCCATCCTCCGAAGAAGGGGCGATCTTGATGTAGACCTTCTTTGTGCCGGCCGCTTCGAGTTTAGAAACTTCATCGTGCATCAGGACCCGTCCGTCCCGGATAAAAGCAGCGGTCTTGCAGTGGGTCTGCACTTCAGATAGCACATGGGAGGAAAGAAACACGGTGGTCCCGTTTTCATTTTCTTCTTTCAGGATCTCGAAAAACTCTCTTTGCATAAGTGGGTCGAGACCGCTTGTCGGCTCATCCAGGATCAAGAGGCGCGGGCTGTGCTGGAGTGCGGTAATGATGCCGACTTTTTTGCGGTTACCGAGAGACAGATCGTCTACTTTTTTATTCAGATCCAGGTCCAGACGTTTCACCAGTTTCATCGCTTTCTCGTCGCATTTTTTACGTCTGATGTCGGCCGAATAACGAAGAACATCTTTGACCTTCATGCCGGAGTAAAAGTTGATCTCGGAAGGGAGATACCCCGTCTCCGCGAGGATCTTGGTCGTCTCCGTACGAATGTCATGGCCAAGTACTTTTGCATCGCCGGAAGTCGGCGCGATGAGTCCCAGAAGAGTACGGATCGTAGTAGATTTACCGGCACCATTTGGGCCGATGAAACCGAAGATATCCCCTTCTTTCACGACCAGATCCAGTTCTGTGATGCCACGGGCTTTCCCGTAGTTTTTCGTCAGTTTCTTGATTTCAACTGTGTTCATGTGTTTTCCTTTCTTGCATATAGCTCTCGCCAGAAATCAATCATTTCTTTGTATTCCTGCAGTATGCGGGCAACGTCAATGACGCCGGTCTGGGACATCTGCCAGATATACCCTTCGGAAGCCAGGTACATATCCCGGTACATCAGACGGAGATCGATGCCTTCTTTGAAATCCTTCGGATCCAGAGGAGGGATGGATTGATTGGTCTCCAGCTGCGTGTAAGGCTGCACGATTTTCCTTACGTCGTCACGTATATCAGGATCGTCATCGTAGTATGCCTTGACCGAGAAATTGGTAATGTCGGGATAGTCCTTCATGATGCCCACTTTGGCTTGTAATCCCAGGTACATCATGTCGAAAATGTTGGAGGCTTCATAACACTTTGAAGCTAGCAGCGCCTGCGTCGTGATCTCCTCGACTTTCTTCATCAGGAAAAGGAACAGTTCTTTTTTATTCTTGAAGTAGAAAAAGAGAAGCGACTTGCTGATCCCTGCTTCATCCGCGATCTGCTGTACCGGACTTTTCTTATAGGAGTTTCTCGAAAAGACCCGGAAACCGGCGTTGATGATGCGTTCCTGTTTCTCCTTCGGAAGGTCGAAGAATTTGTCGTTCATGCCCGTCTCCTTTCTTGCATGTTGTGTCATTGACCGAATCGGTTAATACCATTTAAAACCCATTGACCATTTTTGAGAAGACCCCCTGAAAAGAATTCTCTGCTCAAGCAAAAAGAAGGTCATAAAACTTCCCTGTCAGACTCTCATTCCTGTATGTTACAATCGAATTATCAAGGAAATGGAGGTGTCTCAAAATGGCAAAAACGATTACTTTACAAGAACTGAAGCCGGGTGATATTGTTCTATATTCACCCCCGCCGGGAAAAGATGCATGGGAATCCTGGCTGATCTGTTTTTTTACCGGCTCACCCGTTAGCCATACCGCTATGATCGACAGTAATCCCGGTTATGCGGTACAAGAGATTCCAGGAGGTGCGACAGTCTGTCCTCTTCCGGATCCAGGCACAAGGACAGTCTATGTCCGGAGACTGGAAGGAGAACCGGACACGAGCGAAGTTCTCAAGATCGCCATGAAATATGTGGATGAGAAACTTCCGTATCCAATGTCGAATCTGGTATTCCTCGGTATGTATATCCTCGCTTCGGACTTCCTGCCGAATACCGCTACCGGCTTGACGATCGAATGTGCTTTAAAGGCCGTTTGCTATGTGCTCATGGAATTCATCAACAAGCATTTTCACCCGGGAACAAGTGCCCCGCCGATGGTCTGCTCCCAGTTCGCGGCAGCCTGTTACGATGAGGCAGCCATCACGATCGACCCGAAGTACAAGATCCACTATAACGAAGAAGTATCCACAGTTTCGAACCTTATCCATAAAATGATCGATCAGCTCACCGAGGAAGAAAAAGAGAAAATGTATGAGATCGAGATGGAAGAGGGCGGACTTCAGGTCGGTGCAGTTGCCGGCCAGAACTATGCTGAACAGCTCGCAAAAGCGATCCAGGAGCAGCAGAACAGTAATCTTATCACTGCACCCGGCAAGATCTCCGAAGGCCTGATCAAGACTTTCTACCAGTATGGAAAGTGCATGCTGAAGCTTCTTAAAAATGTTGACTATCCGGATAAGAAACAAGCAACTTCAGAAGAGATCGTAAACCTCCTGAAAGAGCTTCTTGCCATTCAGGAAGCATTCATCTCACCAGGAGATCTTCTGTCCCACACGACAAACCTGATGGATATGGGAGAACTCGTCTATACTGCAGAAGAGATCGCCCCATACTGGAATAAAAATGAGAATTGATCCATTTGATATAATTGGATAGATCGATTTCGAGAGAGTGAAATCGAGGAACAAGAAAGATTTTGGAGGAAAGAATGAAAAAGTTTATTTCTGCTACTTTGTGCATCGCGATTTCGCTCTGCATGTTTGGCTGTAAAAATGAGAAATCGGATACAAGTGAATCGGTAAAAGAACGGCCGACTGACGGGCCTGTTGAGACAACGACCGAAGCGTCTACAGAGAATACTTCCGAAACATCGGAAAGCACTTCAAAAGTTCAGGGAGAGACCGCGGTACTTGATGAGGAGACAAGCTTCCTCAAAGGGTATCCGATGTTTACACTCTACTCTGAAGACCTGAAGGATGGCATCTGGCCGGATATCTGTTCATATCTCGCGCCCGGCAAGAATCTGTCTCCGGCCCTTTCCTGGGAACCTGTCGAAGGTGCCTCTGTTTATGTGGTCTACATGGTGGATACGGATGCAGGTAACTGGCTTCACTGGAAGCAGAACGGAATCACGGAGACGAGCCTTGCTCAAGGCTTCGGAGATTCTGATTACATCGGTCCATATCCGCCGAGTGGCGCAACCCATAACTATGAGATCTATGTCATTGCACTCAAAAAACAGCTTGCCAAGGCAAAGGGCGCACTCAACAGCAAGAATACAAAACTCCCGACTTTTATGCAGGCATTAGACACAGATGATGATGGAAACACAGGTAACATCATCTCCTATGGCCGCATCTCCGGTCAGTTTACTGGGAAGTAGGAAGCGAGATAACGACCGTGTATTCCCCGTCGCCAAGGATCTCTTTCAGTTCCTCCTCGGAAATGGAATTGATCCTTCCGACGACCACATGTCGTAGATCATCCATTTCTTCCGTCAGAATACAAAGCTTGGTATCCTGGTAAAATCCGATAATGTCTCCTGGACGGCCATGGTTTCTCGCTGGATTCGCGTTGTAAAAAGCACTGCCGCCGCAACAATCAGCAACAGGACCACATAGCGTATTGCAGATTTGCCCGGTTTCTTTTCGTCGCTCATACTGACCTCCTCTGCTCCGCCATCCATTGCCAGATAGACATTTCTCCATCGAAGCAATCGTTGTTGAAAAAGTAGATCCACGAGAAATGACCATAGTACTGGTATTCTTTTCCATCCTGAAAATACCGCCCGCTTGTATCGTGCACATCCGGGTACACGGAAACATGCAGTTTCGTCGCACCGATGGCTTCAAGTCTTTCCAGAAGCGGCTCTTCATATTGTTTTGGCGGGACCGACGTGTCGTTTTCGGAATACACAAACCACATCGGAAGCTCCCGGATACCTTGGAGTTTTTCATCCGTGATCCCTTCTGGATCGAATATTTCGCATATTGGAAAAGCGGCGGCGAAGTACGTGGGGTAGTTGAGGATCATGTCCATCGCCATGTATCCGCCATTTGAACATCCGCCGATCAAGATCCTGCTCTTATCCACATGATGGGAATCGGCATAGCTGTCGATCAGTTCTTTTAGATCGTGAAGATAAACAGAATCCGCGCCGCCATTGTTCTGCCAGGCGCCTTCTTCCATATACTGGCTCCAGAACCTCGGACATACCGGTACAAGGACGTACGCGCCATCCATCGCATTCTGGAATTCATTGCCGAAAAGCGCGACCACTTTATTTCCGTACAAAGCCATCAAAGGGTCGGTTCCACCGGATCCGCCACCATGAAGCCAGATTACAAGAGGTCTGTTGTTCTTCTCCGAAGCGTTCTCTGGTTCATATGAAGCATAGAGCAAAGTATGCCCTTCTTGCCCTGTAAAGCTGCCTGTCATGTCAACGTTTTGGACCTCGGGATATTCTTTCTGGTCCTTGACCACGATTTCTTTTCCACCGGGCATTTTCACTTTCAGCTGATAGTTTTTATACCAGTAATCCTTGGCGGAAGGAGAATCGAAATAAGTAAGTTCACCTTCATCCGGACTTTCCTGAAGCTCTATGGTAAGGAGTGCTTTTCCAGCCTTAGTCTGGGACTCTTCGGAGCGGTTCCCCTGTTCATCGGAATAATACACATCTTTTATCGTCCGCTCTTCGTTGAAAGAGTAGTTATCATCCTCTTTTTCTTCCAGCACTGAAAATAATCCCGGAGTGAGATCCTGTATCCGATCCTCCTCCGAAACATCAACGATTACTTTCGTAACGGACGGTCCCCAGTCAAAGCCATATATCACCATTTTCGAATTCCCGCTTTCTGTAACACTGTTATTCGGATCATCGTTGCTGACTTCAGGCTCCGCACTGCAGGCCGCAAGAAAGCACGCTGCAAAAAGGAATACCGCCAGCACGAAGAAAATGAGTTTTCGGAAATTGTTTCTCATACGCTGATTATATCATCCCGATCAGCATTCACTTATCTGAAGCTATCTGACCTTCTTTGAATAGTAAATGAATTCTTTATCCCGTCTGACTTCCTCGTACCCGAGTTTCGTATAAAACGCATTCGTTCTTGTGTTCCAGATCGGGGTGTCGAGCAGGAACTCTTTTGTCTCCGGGAAGAGCGCTTCGACTTCGTTCATAATGAATTCTCCGTACCCCTTCCGGAAGTGCTCTGGTGCTACAAATATCCTTCCGATACACAGCTTGTCTTTATCCGGAAAAAGCACTGCTCCTCCCACGATCATGCCATTTTCATCGACCAGTTTATACAGCTTTCCTGACCGGGCCATCTTCATGTGGAAAGGAATGGACTTATAGCCGGGCGGACCTCCTGCAGAGGGCGCTCCGACTCCGATATCACTGTCAAATGCATGCTTTGAGATGGCAACCAGTATCACTGTATCGGACGTGCCTGCTTTCACCAGTTTCATCTGCTTTTGTTGTTTTATATCGTTTTCTGAACTCATGGTCTTACCCTTCTGATCAAGTGTATTTCATCGGTCGCCTGCTAAGACCATTATTCCACATGTTACGCTTCAAATCTACCAACTGCCGCATGCGTTTTTTGTCTTTTTTGTAACTTGCTGTGTTGCACATGCGGAAAGTGAACGGAAACTGCACGGACCCGTCACACATACTGCAAGTAGAAAAAGAAATCTTCCATTAGTATTACAGGTCTGTTCCCAATCCAGTGCTTTTCCAGTATGATAGAATCAGATAGCTACGGAAGGAGCAACACGGAAATGCAACTCAAACTCGCTGAAAATATCAGAAGACTGCGCAAAGAAAAAACCATGACACAAGAAACTCTAGCAGATGCGCTCGGCGTGACCGTCGGTGCGGTTTATAAGTGGGAGGCCGAGCTGTCGACTCCGGAGCTTCCGATGCTCGTCAAGCTGGCAGAACTCTTCGATACTTCTGTGGATGCACTTCTCGGATATGAAGTCTCCGATAACCGCAAGCAGGTACTCATTGATCGGATCTACGATTATTCGGCTAAGAAAGACAAAAAAGCGATTGAAGAGGCGGAGGTTGGTCTCGCCAAATACCCGAATGATTACTGGGTGATCATGGCGGCTGCAAATATCTACTCGAATTTCGGTCTCGAAGAAAAAGACCGGAATAAAGATATGATCCGGAAAGCAATCGGACTGTTCGAGAAAGCTTCCCGTATCGTCCCGCCGGATGTGAATCCAAAATTCGGAAAACTCTCATTACACGGAAGCATTGCAACTCTGTACTATTTCCTTGATGAAAAGGACAAGGCTCTCGAAATGCTGAAAGAACACAACGAGGCCGGTGTTTTTGAGACACGGATTGTCACGATGATGGCAATGAGGGGAGATATAAGTGAAGACTGCCTTACGAAGATCGCCGGCAGTTTCTGGAACTCGACTTCCGATATCATCAACACGACATATGCACTGCTTCTGTTCTATAAAAACCGGGGTGAACTGGGACGTTTCAAGATACTTGCCCGCTGGGGAATCGATTATATCAACAGCATCCGGAAAAACGATGATCCCTGTTTTCTCGATAAGCTGATCGCGGCATTTACTACGGCCGAGAGTTATGCCTTTTTTAAGAGCGGAGATCCGGAGAAAGCCAGAGTCCTCCTTCAAGAAGCAAAGACATTAGGCGATCGTTTTGACCAGGCACCCAACTATAGTATCGACATCATAAAACTGTTCGATAATTACCACCAGGGAAGTTTAGTCGATATACTCGGAAAAACAGCACGCGAGGCCATTGAAACCCTGATTGGCATGGTCGGCGACAAGCAGTTTACTTCTTTGTGGAAAAAGGTCAGCCAATAAGGAGGTTCAGATGGATAAGGATAGAATCATCGGCTTCATAAAGAAACAGAAAGTGTCTTTCATATGCTCCCTGGACGAAGAGGGTTTTCCTAACATAAAGGCGATGTTAAAGCCTAGAAAATGCGTGGGACTTAGAGAGTTTTACTTCTCAACGAACACATCATCCATGCGCGTGAAACAATATCGGAACAATCCGAATGCAAGTATCTATTTCTACCACAAAGGGCTCATCCGATACGAGGGAGTCATGCTTACCGGAACGATGGAAGTGCTGACAGATCAGGAAAGCAAAAACATGATCTGGAGAAAAGGCGACACGATGTTCTACAAAAAAGGCGTGACAGACCCGGACTATTGTGTGCTGAAGTTCACGGCGAAAAAAGGCAGATACTATTGCGATTTGAAAACCGAGAGTTTCGAGGTATAAAACCATTTTCAAATTGATCGATCCAAAAAGGAATGGGTTGTCTCAAAATGTTCTGTTTCATTGAAGCCCGGATTTCGGCCATATATTAGAGAAGTGGGCAAATGCCTGAAGCCCTTTGGGGGTCGGCTACGCGCCAGTGCTTTTCGAGCAGTATGAAAGGCAGACGGGGCGGCGCCGAGGGAGCGCCAGGGCAAGCAGGCAGCCGCAAGGCTAGTGCTTTTCGAGCAGTATGAAAGGCAGACGGGGCGGCGCCGAGGGAGCGTGAGGGCAAGCAGGCAGCCGCAAGGCTAGTGCTTTTCGAGCAGTATGAAAGGCAGATAAGTCGTAAATGTCGAAATTACAAAATACGACTTACAAATCGCGCCATTTAGCAATTCTTTTTTT
>JAFWPB010000012.1 GCA_017545245.1 Clostridiales bacterium | reverse complement strand
TGTCCAGCATGCACTTCAGGTATTTGACCCATGTACTCATTCTCTTTCTGGTTCCGGAAGTGATCGTATTGGAACCGGGGATGAAGGATTTCCCGCAATCCCGGCACAGGAAGCGCTGGGTTCCGTCTTTTCTCTTCCCGTTCCTGACTACATGGTCGCCTTTGCAGTAGAGACAGGAAAGACTTTCGCCCATCCTTGTTTCGATAAGGAAGTCCTGAACGGTCTCTTCCCGCACATCGACATCGTTCGATACCGTGGAATAGAACACGACACGGTCTCCAAACGGAAGCTTACGATATGCAGTTATAACGTCCTTCAGTTCTGACATAACCCGACTCCATGTGAAATACTTGACTCCATTATACAGAACATCTGTTCGAACGTCAACCACTAAACTGAAATAAGCTGTGACAATTATGTTAGAATTCTCTTAGTTGTACCAAGGAGTGATAGGAAAATGGCAGAAGTAGAACATGGCATTTACTTTATTGAAGAAATCGCAAAGGGCTCGTATAAGATCTATGAGAGGCGCGAGGCGACGATGTATCTTGTCTGCGGGAACGAAAGAGCGTGCCTGATCGATACGGCATACGGTCTTACCGATCTAAAAGCACTTGCCCATGAACTGACCGTTCTTCCTGTTAGTGTTGTGAATACCCACGCGCATGTGGACCATGTCCTTGGAAACCACTGGTTCTATGAAAACGAAGACACACGGGTATATATGCATCCGGCCGACACACCGATCTATGACGCAGTCGTTTCGGGATATGTTGAGATGCTCAGGCAGCCGTGGGTGAAAGAAGCCTATGGTGAATTTATCGCGAAACTCGATCCGGATGCGGTACGCTTCCCGAAGACACAGGATGTCCGTGAAGGGGACGTGATCGATCTGGGTGGAAAGAAACTGGAAATCTATGAAATCCCCGGACATACCGCCGGAAGTATTCTCCTTCTCGACCGGGAAGAGAAGATCTGTTATGCCGGCGATGCGATCGTGGAAAACCTATGGATGTTCATGCCGGAATGCTGCCCGAATGAAGTCTGCCTGGCATCGCTCCGTCATGCTTTCGAGGTGCTGAGCGAAGCAGGTGTGGAGCGGATCTACAACGGACATTTTTACCACGAACCAATTACACTTCAGAGGTTGAAAAACATGATCGAAGGCATGGAGCAGGTCGTATCCGGAACCGCGCAAGGCGAGTCCTTCGAGAACGATAAAGGAAAAGGAACGAGGTATACCTTCGGTGACTGGAACGTGCTCTGCCGGGATGAAAATATATAAAATCTTCAATCGGCAAATTTCTTATTCCGTTTTCGAGGATTATCATCTATCCTAATAACATAAGAAACGAATAAGAGGTGGGAAGAGTATGGAAGAGTTTTATATTGACAGCGATGGGATCCGCCTGCATGCAAAGCTGGATAAGGCGGATGGCGTAGAAAAATGTCCGCTTTGTATCCTGATCCATGGCTTTACAGGCCATATGGAAGAAGATCATATTATCGCCGCGCAGATGGCCATGAACGATGCGGGTGTGGCTGTGCTCCGTGTGGAGATGTACGGTCATGGAAAGAGCGATGGCGAGTTCCGAAATCACACGCTCTACAAGTGGGTGACCAATGCACTTTCCGTAGTGAACTATGCAAAGACGCTTGATTTTGTGACAGACCTGTATCTGTGCGGCCACTCCCAGGGAGGTCTTCTGACCATGCTCATCGGTGGCATGTGCCCGGATACGTTCAAGGCGATCCTGCCTCTTTCACCGGCCTGGATGATCCCGGATGGAGCAAGAGAAGGCAGTCTTCTCGGCATTAACTTTGATCCGAAACATATTCCGGAAGAACTGGAAAGCTGGAACGGTCCTCTTTCCGGTGACTATGTCCGCGTGGCTCAGACGATCCATCCGGAAGAAGAAATAGAAAGATTCGAAGGTCCGGTCCTGATCGTTCAAGGCGATGCAGATGATACGGTCCTGCTCCACTATGCAGAAAAAGCACAGAAGCTCTACAAGAATGCGAAGATTGTGCCGATCCACGGTGCCGACCACTGCTTCACAAAACATCTGGACGAAATGGCAGCGGCCATAAGAGATTATTTCACAGCGTAAACATAATCAAGACGTATTTGTTTGACATCTGTTGGAAGAATAGAAGGAAAATTACTATGTTTAAGGAATACTATGAAAAAATGCTGAAGCAGTTGTCGATCGATTTCAACTGCACGCCGGAAGACCTTCTGGCGAAGGAAAACAAGATCACGGTTTCAGCGGATAATGCAGGAAGAAGGATGTACGATCCGAATAAGACATTCCTGGATATGGTCACACTGGGCGGAAATGCGCTTGTTACTGCAGACGAGTGCCTGCACGAATTCCTTCGTGGATTTATCAAGGACGCAGAAGGACACAGACTTTTCGAAGTCGGGAAACTTTCCATACTTGATCAGGAGGTCAGAAAGTACGGCTATAAGATGGCCGGGAGTCACCATATGTTTCTTCCGTGCCGCAAGGTCGAGGTGGAAGAACGCTATCCGGTGAAGTGGTTCTTCGACGAAGAAATCAATGGCTTCTACGGCGATTCGAGATTTCCGAATTCAATCTGTTATCCGGAGCCGTCCCCGACGATCCGTGACCGAATGGTCGTGGCGGCCTATGACGGGGACACGATCATGGGCATGTCCGGGTGTTCTGAAGATGCCCCGAACTGGATGCAGGTAGGTGTCGATGTATTGCCCGAATATCGTTCAAAAGGACTGGGCACCTATCTGGTGACCCTGATGAAGAACAAGATCATCGAGCAGGGAGCTGTACCTTTCTACGGTACTGCCTCGTCGAATATCCACTCGCAGAAGATTGCGCTGAGCGCGGGCTTCTGTCCTGCATGGGTCGAAGTTGAATCGTATAGAATCGAGAAAGAGAAGAAATAAGATGGAGAGCATTTTTGAAACGGAGCATCTGCTGGTCCGGATTTTTGATCCTGCCGATGCAAAAGCACTGTACAAGAATCATCTGGAAGATGAGGTGAAGCAGTGGATCCCTAACGAGAGCTATGCTGATTTAGAAGAAGCACAAGGTGCGATCGAGTTCTTTTCGGACTGCGTGAAACAAGCACATCTTCCATATGTTCTGGCAGTAGAACTAAAAGAAACACAAGAACTGATCGGCGACACCGGAATCAACGAAGTCGAAGGTCAGGAAGGGGAAGTGGAGATCGGATACACGATCTGTAAGAAGCATAGTGGAAAAGGATATGCGACGGAATTGGTGAAAGCGATGACGGATTTTGCGTTCTCGAATTTCGATGTTGCCGTGATTTACGGACGCGTCATGCATGGTAACGATGCTTCGGTAAGAGTTCTGGAAAAGAATGATTACGTCTATGAAAAAAAAGAATTCGGCGCGGAAGATGATCCGTATAATAACGGGATGCTGATCTATAAGAAAGAACGGGTTTGAGGGTGATGGCTATTTTCAACTACAGAGTTGAAAATAGCCATGAGAGAGTAGTGGCAAACGATGAGACATGAGATTTGTGCGGCGATTCCATGAGAGGTGTGTGAGGTAAGTTATGAGTATCGATGTTTTGATCAAGAACAAGCAGCTGTTCAAGAAGGCCTTGAGTTTGCAGGATGTGACTCTTGGAAAATATGCATGTGGCAAGCTCGATGAGTTCGGCCGAAATGACCGGAAATCCTGTGAGGGAAATATCGTCATCTACGATCCCCAAAAGATTGGAAGAGGTGTTTCTTTGACATGGACGCCGGACATGAAAAATGAGATAGCTTTGTCTGTGAATTTTCTTTCAACGAAGTATGATATGGAGATGTTCTATGCGATCATAAGAAACGTTATGCAGGTGTGGAAAGCAAAAACTTTCGAACAGGACGGCATTTCTTTTTCCGAAGCGGACATCGACAGATTATGCGAGAAACAGAAGGAATCTTCTCTCACTTTCATGTCAGATGTGAATCAATTGACGAAAGGTAATAAGAGTGAATTCATCACGATCTTTGGCGCAATGTTCCCACTGGATATAGAAATCAAAGTGATCGAAAAATACGGAGCGGAAAAGGACGCGGAAGGGTATGCGGAGTATCTTCACAAACTGCAGAGCATAGATGCGTACTACGCCGTCCCGCTGATCTACAAGAATAAGAAAAAAGCCAATTCTTTCCTCGGCAATTTCGCCATCACTTCGGATACGGACACAGTATTCCCGATAGAAGCGAAGGTACCATTTGGATTCAAAAATCCGACAACAGGTGGCGACCTTTCATGTGACTTCTTCGCGGTCACACTCTTTTCGTATAAGAAGAACAAAGTTGTCGGCACAATGTTTTTCGAAGATTTTATCAAGCAGGCAGAAGTTCTGAACAATCCGATGTTTGACAAGACGCATGTTCTCCTCAAAGGAATCTCGGAAGAGAAGATGGACGAACTGGCAAATTCGGAACACAGGGATCCGCTGAATGGATGATATAATAAAATCGTGAACTGATTCTATTACATCTTAGGAGTGACAGCTATGAAAAAACAAGTATTCAACCCGTATCTTCCCAGCTATGAGTATATCCCGGATGGCGAGCCGCGTGTATTTAACGGACGCATCTATATCTATGGCAGCCATGACCGTTTTAACGGAGAGGTGTACTGCGCAAATGACTACGTATGCTGGTCCGCGCCGGAGGACGACCTCTCTGACTGGCGGTATGAGGGAGTGATTTTTAAGAAGACCCAGGACCCGAGAAATCCGGATGGTTCCCATGCATTGTGGGCACCGGATGTGTGTCAGGGAAACGATGGCAAGTACTATCTTTACTACTGCCTCGATTTTCTGAAAGAAATCGGGGTTGCGGTTGCAGATAACCCGACAGGACCTTTCGAATTCCTGGACTTTGTACGATATAAGAATGGAGATATCCTTGGGTCCAGACCAGGTGAGATCCGTCAGTTCGACCCGGGTATTTTCATCGATGACGATAAGAGGATCTATCTTTTCTCCGGCAACAGTCCGCGCTATAAGCAGACACCGGTCGATAAAGACAGCCTTAAGATGGAACTGGAACAGGACATGATCACGGTCAAGGACGGTCCGTTCCATAACCTGCCGATCATCAACGATGCGGACGGCACGGAGTACGAGGCGCATCCTTTTTTTGAGGCAAGTTCTGTAAGAAAAATCAACGGCAAATATTACTTTATTTATTCTTCCTGCTGGATGCATGAGCTCTGCTGGGCGGTGGCCGATTCTCCGTTGGGTGATTATCACTACGGCGGCGTGCTGGTCTCGAACGCGGACATCGGTGCAAACGGCAATACCGAAGCGCTGAACTATCGTGGCAATACCCACGGAAGTGTGGCTTTCATTAACGGAAAATGGTACGTGTTCTATCACCGCCAGACCAATCGTCATTTTTTCTCCCGCCAGGCCTGTGCCGAGGAGATTTATTTCGATGGTGAAGCTTTTCATCAGGCAGAGATCACATCCTGTGGCTTAAACGGCGGCCCGCTTAAAGATGAGGGTAGTTATGAAGCAAGGATCGCGTGCCATCTCTACAGCAAGAACGGTACGACGGAGAGCCTTGCTGAGCAGCAGGACAGCAACCACCCTGCATTCACCCAGGAGGGCGAGGACAGGGAAGATAACCCGAACCAGTACATCAACAACATGGTAGACGGTGCGACTGCAGGATACCGCTATTTCGACTTTAAAACGGCCAGGACGATCTCGGTGGAGGTCAGAGGTACAGCAGACGGTGAATTCGTCGTACGAGACGGAAGAAACGGTCCTGTTGTTTCCCGTATCCCGATTAAACCAGCGGTAGGATGGACAAGTTATTCTGCTCCGCTTACCATAGAAGACGGAAAGCACGCGCTTTACTTCACCTATGAAGGAGACGGAGCCGCGGACTTTATGTCCTTCCGGTTCGATCAGTGATTCCAAAAGGGTAGAATTCTGGATCGGATATGGTAATACGGGAACTAAGAGACAATGAAAAAGATCTGCTTCGTGATTTCCTTTATGAGGCGATCTTTATTCCAGAAGGCATGGAACCGCCACCGAGAGACATTATCGAGCGGCCGGAGTTGAAATTGTATTACGAAGACTTCGGCACAGGCGAAGCGGACTTCTGTTTTGTTGCCGAGGATGACGGTAAGGTTGTGGGTACAGTCTGGACCCGGATCATGGAAGATTACGGGCATGTGGATGCATCGATCCCGTCATTTGCCATTTCCATGATCAAGGAATACCGTGGCAAAGGAATCGGCACCGAGCTGATGAAAATGATGCTGGGGCACCTGAAGGATCAGGGTTTCCCAAAAGCATCGCTGGCTGTCCAGAAAAGAAACTATGCGGTTAGGATGTATGAGAAAGTCGGATTTAAGACAGTGGATGAAAACAGCGAAGAATATATCATGGTATGTAAGCTTTGATGAAATGAGAGGTAATAAAAGATGAGCATTCTGATCAAAGATACGACAAGAGAAGAGCGCGAGCGGATCGTCGCAGAATCCCTGGGAAATCTGGAAGGGGCATGCGATGGGTGCATGGCCGGACTTGCCGAGATGTATCAGGACTACATCGATGGTAAGAAAGAAATCCGTGAGATCAACATGGAGTTTAATGCGCGTTATGTATCCGGAAATGATGGACCAGAAAGATCCGGATGCAGTTATGCGGACTGACACTTGAAATCAGGGTCTTTCGAAAAATCACAAGTGCTTTTGGAAAGGAATAAACATGGATACAGTAGATTTTGGAAAAACAAATTGGAGTCAGTCTGTCGGAGGCGTGTGCATCAAGGACGGGAAGGTCCTTCTGGCACGCCATACATATGGAGCAGGAAAGGGCATGCTGATCATACCGGGTGGATATGTGGATTTCGGAGAGACTCCGGAGGAAACGCTGGTACGGGAATTCCAGGAAGAAACCGGTGTTACCGTAAAGGCTGGAAAACTCTTCGGGATGCGCTTCAGTGCGAAGGATTGGTATGCTGTATTTGAGGCGCAGTATGTCGAGGGTGAAGCCAGATCGGATGGAGATGAAAACGATAAGGTGATTTGGATGAATGTTGAGGAAGCACTCGCCAATGAAACTGTCCCGGATCTGACAAAGAAGATGATCTGCTGTGCTGTCACAGGAGAAGGATTCGAACTGATCCCGTATGATTCGAAGACTCCGGGAAGAAATCTGTATGCCTTTCTTAAGGATTGAGAAATGAAACAGATAAGTAATTACATGAGGGATGAGAAATCCCGGCATATGCTAAATGAACTGACTCAGAAAACTTTCGGATTTGATTTCGAAGGCTGGGTCACAAACGGGTATTTCGAAGGAGATTATATCCCGTATTCCGTTGTGCACGAAGGAAAGATCATCTCCAATGTGTCTGCCAACCGGATGCAGTTTGTGCAGAACGGTGTTTTGAAAAACTATATCCAGATCGGCACGGTCATGACAGATGAGAACTACCGGAAGCAGGGCCTTGCGGCTGACCTGATCAAGCGTGTGATCGAGGAATATAAGGATGTATGCGACGGGATCTATCTGTTTGGGAATCTGGATGCTTTAGGGTTTTATCAGAAGATGGGATTTGCGATGGCAAACCAGTACCGGTATTTCGTGAAAGAAGAGTTCTGTAAATCTGAGAAGGCGGCCTCGAGATTTAAGCCGGTTGCTGATCTTGGTGATGAAAAAAAGAAACAGTATCTGGATCTGGTCCGTGAAAGTGCACCGCATTCATCTTTTGAACAGGTGAATAAATACGGACTGCAGATGTTCTATACATCCGGTTTGGAAAATGTTTTCTATTCGGAAGATATCAATTGCTTTATCGTTCTTGAACAAGGCGGCTGTCCGGTATTGCAATCCATATTAAGCAAGAAAAAGATCGCGTTTACGGAAGTTCTGGCGCGCTTGGATATGGATCAATGCAGATTAGGATTTACGCCTCTTGATGAGGACAAAGAGAAATGCATCTCCAAAATATACGATGGCGGAGACGAATACAGGCTTTTCTTTATGGGTGAAAAACTTCGGCCCATTGAACAGGAGAAACTTTATTTCCCGGATCTGTCACATGCATGATATGTTACAATAAACATGACATAGAGATGTCATGTTTAAGATGTTAGCATGTAGTTGGAGTGTGATCAAATGAAGATTGACCGGCTTATCGGAATACTGTCTATACTGCTGCAGAAGGAGACGGTTACTGCACCGGAACTTGCCGAGCATTTCGAGGTGTCGAGGCGGACGATCAACAGAGACATCGATACTCTTTGCTATGCCGGAATACCGATCGAGACACGCCAGGGAACGGGCGGTGGTATCCGTATTGTAAGTGGGTACCGTGTGGATCGGACGATCCTGACTTCAAAGGATATGCAGATGATCCTTGCTGGTCTTCGAGGCCTCGACAGTGTTAGCGGAAGCAGTTACTACGGTCAGCTGATGGAGAAATTGAAGATAGGATCTTCGGATCTGGTCAGCGGAAATGACTCGATGCTGATCGATCTGTCGTCCTGGTATAAGGACTCGCTGACGCCGAAGATCAGTACGATCCAGGAAGCAATCGAAGAGAGACACCTGCTGACATTCGATTACTATTCGTCTTCAGGAGAAGGGACACGTACGATCGAACCGTACTATATCGTGTTCAAATGGGCGAGCTGGTATGTATGGGGATGGTGTCGGACAAGAAAGGATTTCCGGCTTTTCAAACTGAACCGCATGGATAAAGTGAGAAAGTCGGAAAAGACGTTCGAACCCAGGGAAGTTCCGCTGCCGAATCTGTCGGAAGAAAAAGTCTTCCCCAAGAAAATCAAGGCGGTAGTGCTTTTTGAGCCGGATGTGAAGTGGCGGGTGATCGAAGAATTCGGTCCGAAGTGCTTCACGGAGACGGAGGACGGGAAACTTCTGTTTACCGCGGACTACACGGATATAGATTATCTGATCACATGGATAATGGGCTTTGGAGAGAAAGCGGAAATACTTGAACCGAAAGAAGCCAGAGAAAAAGTCCGAAGCATTGTCAAAGCATTGCAGAAGACGTACGGGAGGTAACACATGAATAAAGACTGGTCAGAAAAGAATAAGAAAATGCAGACCTTGATTGGAAAAGAAGCGACGTTTTCGGAAGGCATCGATGTACTTATCGATCTTAGAAACGACCTCTTCGAAAAGATTACATCGATCGTGAATGAGTATCCGGAAGAGGCATTCTCTCTGATGCCGTTTGCCGGGGCGGAAGGCTACCATAGTAAGACACTCGTCTACTCGATGTGGCACATCTTCCGCATCGAGGATATCGTGGCACATGAATTGATCGCAAAAGATAAGCAAGTGCTTTTCACGAAGAACTGGCTCAAGAAAACGAAGAGCCCGGTCATTACTACCGGCAATGAATTTCATGATGAGGGCATCGCGGAGTTTTCGAAGAAACTGGATGTGAAGGCAGTGTATGAATACTGCAGGGCCGTTATGGAATCTTCGAACGAGATCCTCCGCAATCTGACGTATAAGGATATGAAGCGGAAGTTCACGGAGGACGATAAGAAAAGAATCCTCGACAGTGGCAGCGTGAGTACCGATGAGAGTGCGATCTGGCTGATCGATTACTGGTGCGGGAAAGATCTTCGCGGCCTTGTGAAGATGCCTTTCAGCCGGCACTGGATCATGCATATCGAGGCGATGTGCAGAATTACAAGCAAACTGGATCAGAAAGGGAAAAAGTGAAAATGAGATTAGATGGTTTTGGTTTGTTAGTTGAAGATATGGGAGCGATGGTACGCTTCTATAGGGATGTCCTCGGATTTGAGATCAAGGAAGCGGAGGATACATCGAATGTATATCTCGTGAAGGACGGAACGCTTTTCCTTCTTTATGGAAGAAAAGATTTTGAGAAGATGACGAGTCGCAGGTATGAGTATATCAAGGGTCTGAACGGACACTTCGAGATCGCACTCTATGTGGATACTTTTGACGAGGTGGATGCGGCATTTAATAATGCGGTCGAAAATGGCGCAACTGCTGTACTTGAACCTGAGCTGGAACCCTGGGGACAGAGAACATGCTATATCGCGGATCCGGAAGGTAATCTGATCGAGATCGGTTCCTGGAATAAGCCATATGAGGAAAAAGATCTGACTGAAGTGTAATCTTGTATCAGAACAACGCAGAAACAGATTTAGGGAACTTTTTTAATTGAAAACGATTTGAAAGTTCCCTAAAATGTATTGTGTTTTAGGGAACATTTGCATATAATACAATATAGAAAGTTCCCTAAAATGGAGTTGAGCAATGAATAATTTCGAATTGATACAATCTCTGATTCAGGAGAAAGCAGAGGCTGAAGCACGTCTTCGTCTGATTCCTTATGACGGATCTCCTGAAATAAAGGAGAACGCGAGTGGGAGATATTTGTATATCCGAAAAAGGATCGCTAGCAAACTTACTTCGACGTATGTGGATGTTTATTCCGATGACTTATATCAGCTTCTGCTACGTAATGCGAGAGAATCACGGGAACTGAAGAAACAGATCAGGCGGATCTCGAAGCAGTTGGAAGAATTAGGCTTTGTGCCAGGAGAACTCCCCGGAAGAGTTCTTTTGAATCTTGATTTTGCCAGAACGAATATGAAATCGTGCATTTACGATCAGGCAATTTTGGAAGGGGTATCTACGACATTTCCTCAGACAGAGGACATCATTGAGAATGGATCAGTTAACGGAATGACTGCGACCGATGTTCAGAAGATCCTGAATCTGAAACATGCGTGGAAATTCATACTGGATGAAGATGTTCTCCGGGCTGACTGCGACTATTATCTTCTGAGTCATATCGCGAAACTTGTTAACGAAGGATTCTATTCTGATGGTGGCAGGATTCGAGGTGTTCCCGTCACGATCGGAGGATGTAGTTATACTCCTCCGATTCCTATGGAAACGGATGTGAAAGAGAAGATTCGGGAAATAGTGAAAAATGGGAAAGACGATGTGGATATAGCAATCAGACTTTGCCTTTTTACGATGAGGACACAAGTGTTCATTGATGGAAATAAACGAGCAGCCGTGATTTTTGCAAACCATTATCTGATCTCGCAAGGAGCAGGACTTCTTGTGATCCCTGAAAAAGGGGTTCCGAAGTTCAAGAAGTTACTGGTGAAGTACTACGAGGACGATGATGTAGAGAAAATCAGTGCTTTTCTGAAAGAGAAATGTTGGAGAAAGATGGAATCAGATCAATAACGAACCCGATGGAAGGCATGCTGATTTATAAGATTTCGCACTAAGAAGAGGAGAAGAACATGGCATCGAGTAAAGAGTATCTGGACTTTGTTTTGGAACAGTTGTCCGGGCTGGAGGACATCACGTATAAGGCGATGATGGGGGAATACATCCTCTACTACTGTGGTAAAATCGTCGGTGGAATCTATGACGACCGTTTTCTTGTAAAAGATGTGAAAGCGGCTCGGGAGTTGATGCCGGATGCAGATCTCGAACTTCCATATGAAGGGGCAAAGGAAATGCTCCTGGTAGATAATGTTGAGAACAGGGAGTTTCTGGAAGAACTTCTGGAAAGTATGTATCCGGAACTGCCGGCACCGAAGAAGAAAAAGTGAGGTATAAATGAAAAAGATTTACGCATGGGAGCCATGGTTCTTTATGTTTTTCGGAATCTTCCATATGCACCGGATCTGGGCTTTGATTGACCGTGCTTCCTATGCTTCTTTCTGGATGGGAACCATGGAGGAGAAGGGTGCATTCTATTTTATCCTGATGGGGATCCTGGCACTTCTTTGTGTTCTCGGAATTATCACTTTTATACGTGAAAGGAAGAGCAATTACTGGTGGCGATGGATTTATCTTTGTGGCGGTGGTTATGTGCTTTTTGACCTGTTTGCAATTGCGACCGGGATGGAGGTCTGGCAGAAGATCCTGGATAAGATGTTTGATACTAAATCCTCATACTGGAATCTGATTTGGGGATTCTTCATTCTTCTTGGTACGGCAGTGTTTATCCTGGGAATCAAGTTATTGAAAGAAAGAAAAGGAGCGAAGCAAGGCCATGCACGGTGAGTGGCAGAAACTTCTTAAGTGTAAGCAGATCGCCCTGAATGTTGCAGGAGATCTTAAGGAGAAATATCTTAAAGTGTTATCTGCTTTGGAGGATATAGAAAATGCGTGAAGAGAAAGAAGCAATACGAGAACACTATAATGCTGAACCGAAGAAGGAATGGGATCGGTTGCAGAAGAGATTTCCATACGAGAAGTATATCACGGTTCACATGATGGACCGCTACATCAAGCCGGGTGACACGATCCTCGATATCGGCGGTGGCCCGGGACACTATTCCATCCATTATGCAAGACTGGGACATAAGGCTACCCTTATCGATTTGAGCGATGAGAACGTGCGCTTTGCCAAGAAGAAAGCAAGACAGTACGGCGTCAAGATCGATGCGATGCAGGGCGATGCGATGGACCTTTCCCGCTTTCCGGATAATTCTTTTGACATTGTATTTCTGATGGGGCCGCTTTATCACCTGATGGAAGAAAAGAACCGGAAAAAGGCGATCAGTGAAGCAAAGCGTGTACTGAAGCCCGGCGGATTTCTGTTCAGCAGTTTCATTCTCATGTACGGCGGTGTTGTATACGGACTTCGCGATCTGCAGGAAACGATCCTTGAGGACAGAGAAAAGCTTAAGATCCTGTTCGATATCACGGCAAGAGATGAGAGCGCGTCTTTCGAAGCATTTACTTTCTCCTACATGACGTCAGTCCGTGATGCCAGAGCACTGATGAACTCCATCCCGGGTCTTCGCACGGAGACGGTATTCGGACAGGAGAGCATCCTTTCCCCGTATAAGAATGTCCTGGCGGCCAGCCCTCGTAAAGTCCGGGAAGCATGGTACGATTATGCGATCCGTTTCTGCGAGAAAGAAGATTATCTGACACATACCGAGCATCTGATGTTTATTTCTGTGAAAGAACGATTTACAAGGCATTTTTTTCTGATATATAATGCACCTAAGAAGGAGAAGCTAATGTATAAGGAGGAAGAAACTATGTCGAAGAAAGAAACAAACAAAGCAATGGAAGAAAATCAGAATGCAAAGGCTTCTCGTAAGGAACCATCTCCAGCTAAGAAAAAGATGATCCTGAATGCGATCCTTAAGGGCCTGACACCAGGCGGCCCTGGATTCCCGAATGGCGGTCCGACAGGAAGACATTTCTGATTATTCCTAGTTGATCCAAAACTAAGCGTAGCAAAAGAGGCGGTCTCAAAAGTGATGTGAATCACATTGAGCCGCCTCTTTAGTTTATTAAGTCTGGTTTTGAGAAGCATATAAGTCGGAAATCCGCATTTTGCCGTTTGCGACTTACATTTCTGAGGCCACATAAGTCGGGAAACGGAAAAAGCCGCTTTTCGACTTACTTTTTGGGCGATTTTTCAGTGCTTTTAAGTCGGGAAACTTGAAAACCTGATTTGCGACTTACTTTCTCAAAAAAAGAATTGCAAATGGCTCCCGATTATAAGTCGTTTTTGGCGATTTGGCGATTTCCGACTTATCTGCGGAAAGCATTAACAACTGTATCTGCCTTTCTTGCCCTGCCTGAAAAGAACTGGCCCGCAGTTGTCCCAATATACTTCGGTAATCTTCCAGATAATCTGATGATCAAAATCAGTGACTCGCAATGAAGCAGAACATTTCTGATACACCCGGCTTTTATGTTACAAAGTAACTTTTGTTTCAGGTTAGATCAGCCGATCAGCCATTTCTGGGAAGCAACACTGTAAAGAGGAATAAAGGGCACCATGATTGGAGTTTTCTTCACATATGCCTGATATTCCGGATCCTGTCCGTAGGTCCTGTTCTGACGAAGCTCGAGGCGTCTTGCACCACTGAACATAACATAGATGATGCCAAGGTATCCTGTAATGGCAAGGACCCAGGGAAGTACGCCTGACAATGCACCAATCGCAGATACGATGACGCCTGTCCAAAAAAGCATCTCACCGAGATAATTCGGACAGCGAACAAGACGGTACAATCCTGTGCTTACAAAACGATTGGGTGCGGTTTTCTTAGCAGCATTTTTCTGGATATCTGCGATGGATTCAATTGCGATACCGATGACCATGATGACCATGCCGATCAGAAGACTAATATTGACGTCTGCATTTTCGTACAGTCGGAAGTAGAGCGGGGCGGTCTGACAGGCGTAAAGCAGAGCGCATGTGACCCAGATGGCGATCTTAGCGACCATTTTCATGGTCTTGCCATCTTTGATTTCCGTTTTCATTTTGTTTCTGTAGGAACTGCTGACCACTTCACGGAGAAGAAGATATCCTGAAAGTCTCAAACCGTAAAGGATAAATAGTACGCAGAAAAGAATCGTGGCGACAGAGAGGTTTTCCCGAAATGCGATCAAGGATGCCACACTGATCGATGCAACAGAGAAGCCATAACCGAGCGAGATGAAATAGATGTACTTATAAAATCCAATCGAACTTATAACGAGCGCAACGCCTAACATGACCAAAAACCAGAACATACTGACCCCCCTTGTCGTATCTAGTTAATAACAGTATACTACAAGCTGATTCGCGATGGGCATCAAGAGATCTTATGCTTCTGAAAGGATATGAAGCATGAACGAGAATAGAAAAGCATATTACCATCTTCCGGGACTGTTTGAATTCTATGATCTGTACAAGGTCTTTCTGCCGCTTTTCCATGAGCACAGGGAATACTTCTATGATTGGTGTGAGATCGGGTCGATCTATGGCGCGCCGCAGGATTGTTTGTGGGGCGGCGGTCGTGTCGGATTCGGGGATGCAGATCCAGAAGAAGTGGCGGCGCTGATGAATGAATATGGTATTTCAGCACGTCTTACGTTCAGCAATTCGCTTCTTTCCGAAAAGCATCTTTCGGACAAAAAGTGTAATGCGCTTTGTGAGTTGTTCGAACACGGTGCGGTGGAAAATGGAGTGATCATCCACTCGGACCTGCTTCTTGATTACATCCGAAAGACGTATCCCGGCTTTTATTTTGTTTCTTCGACGACAAAAGTACTGACGGATTTTTCTGATTTGGTGGACGAACTTGCGCGTGATGAGTTCCGGTATGTGGTTCCGGATTTCAGATTGAATAAGAGTTTTTCTGATCTTGAAGCATTGTCCGAAGCGCAAAAGAAGAAGGTCGAGTTTCTCTGTAACGAGTGCTGCTGGTACGAGTGCTTTGACAGAAAGAAGTGCTATGAAAATGTCAGCCGGAAAAGCCTCGGCGAGGATTGTGAAGATCACATCTGTGTTTCTCCTGACGCGAAGAAAGGTTACTGCTTTTCGGATGCCATGAAGAATCCGGGATTTATCGGGATAGATGACATTCAGAAGGTATATCTGCCGGCTGGTTTTTCCCACTTCAAGATCGAAGGACGGAGCCTTGGAAGCGCGATCATTCTGGAGTTTCTGCTGTACTATATGACGAAGCCTGAGTACCAGTTGAAGGTCAGGGAAGAGATCTACCTGGACAGCATGCTGGATCTCTTTTAGAAGAATCACGAAGTAATGTGTGGTATAATGCTGTCATGAAAAGAAAAGGAGGTCAGCTAAATGAAGAAGCCAAATGATAAAGCGATCACTGCTGCCAAGATCGTGGCTGGTGTAGCTGCGGCGTTGACTTTGGGTGCGAACCTGACTGGATGTGTTTACGGACCTCCGCCGGATTATACTTCGAAAGAACAGACAACGGCTTCTGAATCGAAGGAAACGACTGATCCGAGTAAGAATCAGAACGAGGATGTCTATGGTCCGCCGTCCGATTTCACTACGGAGGAGAATGAGCTCGTGCCAGTATATGGTCCGCCATCCGATTTTGAAACGGAAAGTAATGAACTGCCGGATGTCTATGGTCCTCCGGGAGACATGGGATGAATCCTGTACATCCGAAAATCGCAGAATTAAAGACAGATCACCTCAATCAGCTGGCCGGTTATGTCGAAGGATTATACGGCAAACCTGAATTGAGGCATTTGTTTTTTGAATTGACCTCCGCCTGCAACGAGAGGTGTTTTCATTGTGGGAGTAATTGCTCTGTTCCCGGACCGGATGAACTTTCTACAGCGGAATTCAAATCGATCCTGGACCAGGTAAAAGAAGATTTCGATATCAGTAAGTTGCAGCTATGTATTACAGGTGGAGAGCCGCTTCTGCGAAGAGACTTTTTCGAGATCATGAACTATGCAAAAGAACTGGGTTACAGGTGGGGAATGACCAGTAATGCGACGCTGATCACGAAAGATGTGGCGCACAAACTGGCGGAAGCCGGCATGGGCACGATTTCGGTGTCGATCGACGGACTTCCGGAAACCCACGATAAACTTCGTGGCATGAAAAGAGCATATGAACTGGCCATGCAGGGTGTACAGAATCTCATCGATGAAAATGCTTTTAAAGCAATCCAGATCACTACGGTTTTTAACCATGAGAACCTGAAAGAAATCGATGCGCTCTTTGAAATCATGAAGGGGATCGATATTGATTCCTGGAGGGTGATCAATCTGGAACCGATTGGAAGAGCGCTTAGCAGACCGGAATTGATGTGTACCCCGGACGACCTTCGGACGATGTTTGAGTTTATTAGGAAGGCGCGTAAGGAAGAGTATCCTGTTATGTACGGATGCAGCCATTATCTTGGCCTCGACTTTGAAGTTGAAGTGCGTGACTGGTACTGGCTTTGTAATGCAGGCGTGTATACGGCAAGCATCATGAGCAACGGCGATATCGGCGCATGTCTGGATATCGAACGTAATCCGAGAACGATCCAGGGAAATATCCGGAAAGAACGGTTCAAGGATGTATGGGAAAACCGCTTTGAAATATTCCGGAAAAATAAAGCAGAGGATTCGAATACCTGCCGCGATTGCGAGCACAAGAAATTTTGTCGTGGTGATGCATACCACTCCTGGGACTACGAAAAAGACGAGCCGCTCGTGTGCATGAAGAAAGTGCTTTTTGAGTAGAAAAAGAATCCCGAAGAGAAGAAAACATGACAATGATTGATGGACATATTCATATTGAGCGTGGTGAATACACGCTGGAATGGATCGACGAATTCGTAAAGAAAGCAGTAGAAATGCAAGTTGATGAGATCGGTCTTCTGGAGCACTGTTACCGCTTCGAAGAGTTTGTTCCCATGTATGGTTCCGTGTGCGCCTACAGTGACTATGTGGATGTCTGGTTCAAAAGGAAGGCAGGCAAACTTAAGATCGAAAAACTGGTCGAGCTCATGGAGAAAGTAAGAGGCAGGGAATACCCGGTCAAAATCAAATTCGGTCTGGAGATCTGCTATTTCAAGGAGTTCGAAGACTTTATTTATAATCAGGTGAAAGACAAGGGATTCGATTTCCTTCTGGGAAGCATGCATTTTGTCGATGACTTTGCTTTTGACCATACCGCCGAACTCTGGGAAGGCGAGGATGTGGACAAGCACTACAGAAGCTATTTTAAAGATTCTGTGGATCTTGCAAAGAGTGGGATCTTCAGTGGGATCGGCCATCCGGACACCATCAAACTGTTCGGTCATCACCCGTCGTTCCCGCTGACAGAATACTATGAGGATCTGGCAAAAGCACTGGCGTCCGCCAATATGTATGCGGACGAGAACAGTGGTGCATACAGACGTTGCCCGGATACAGCAGGATTGGGAATGGACGAGGAACTTCTCCGAATCCTGAAGAAGCATAACGTCCGGATCGTGACCTCTTCGGATGCGCATACTCCGGAGGATGTGGGCTACAAAATAAGGGAAATGACAGAGCTGGTTTCCAAACTCTGAGATTTCCCCTGTTGTTCAGTTGCTTTTTAAACTTGATCAGAACAGTGGCAACGGTTTGTCCGCCCACTCGTAGACGCGGCCGTCTTTTTGGACCTGCTTGATGAAGCGGTCCGCTTCTCCGCAGAGTTCCTCGATGAGATCAGTATCGATGTTGTGGCCGGTGTTGGAATAGAGGACCAGCTTGCAGTGCGGCAGTGCTTTTGCCGTACGGAGCATGAGTTCTGGTGTGCTGATCGGGTCGTCGATCGCGCCAAGGATCAAGGTTGGTACCTCAATGGTATGAAGCATCTCCACAAGCTTTTCCTCTGTTTTATACTTCAGAAGCGGTCTTCCGTAATCGACAGCTTTTTCGCGCGGATCCGGTTCCGGGTTCGTGGCGATCTGCATTGCACGGAAAGCACGTCTCTGTTCTCTTCTTGGGTCGTTATCGATTGGCGGATCCATCGGCGGTGGTTCCTTAATGATGCCGGAAAGTACCATCTGACGGATGGACATCGCGCCTTCTGCCAGACTGTGCGGACCAGGTACACAGGCGATGAATCCGGTTACGCGGGAAGGTGCATTGAGCATGAGATGCCAGCCGATTCCTGCACCGTGGGAAGCGCCCATGTAGATAAACTTGTCGATGTGAAGCTTGTCCGCTACCTTGATGACGTCACTGGCGAAGACATCGTACCAGGCATCACCGTAATCCTCTGTGACATAGGAGGAAGGGTAGAATCCGCGGATCGTGATACAGATCACGTGGTAACCCATTCTGGCAAGCTGCTGCTGCATGCCGACAGGGAAGAAACCCATCTGCGCAGAGAGGATGTAATTGTCGCCTGAACCAAACTCTTCGTAGCACAGATTGATGCCTGGTTCGACATTGACCTGATGATATATAAGACGCTTCATCTTGCGGAAATAGTCCGGGGAGAAATGGCTCTTATAGTCTTCGTCCGGATAGGACGGTTCCCATGTATCGATCTGGTCTTTTTCCACAACGGTTTCGAGAACACTGTAATAGGCTTTCTTTGCTTTGGATCTGCCTTCAAAGAGAAGCGGATGGCTGACTTCTTTTCTGAAGTTGGTGAGCCAGGAATTCTCATCGAGAAGGTTCCAGAAAGTAACCGAAGTGATATTGGCTTTTCCTTCGTCCTTTGCATTGACTAATATGGTGAAAAGCTCTTTATACTTTTCTGCCAGTGCATCCATGGATGCCTCGGATGGATCGGCGTTATGGATATCCATCTCCGTGATGTGGATATCCAGTCCTGTAGCGCCAAAAGCATAGAGTGTGTCTTTGTAGTCGGAAAGACTGGTGTCCATCTGCAGATGAGTCTGCATGCCGGCACCGTCAATAAGGTTTTTCTCTATGAGTGGCTTGAGGATCAGGTTGAGGATACAGTCCCTTTTCCATGGAAGGAATGTATCGTAGTCGTTATAGAAAAGCTTCACGCCCGGAGCAACATATTTCTTTGCAAACTCGAAAGCCTTGATCACAAAATCTTCACCGATGGTCTCAGTCCACAGAGACTTTCTCATGGCCCCTTCGTCGATGGCTTCGTTGACTACGTCCCAGGCGTAGATCTGATCCGGATAGTTTCCCTGTACGAAAGTGAGAACGCCCTTGATATAGTTTTCAAGTCGGGCGAGCATGGTCTCTCTGTCCGCAAGACCTGCTGTCTCGTCGTAGTTTTTGCAGAAAAACCACTTCGGTGTCTGGTTATGCCAGACGAGTGTATGGCCACGCATCGCTATGTGGTTTTCCTTCGAAAAATCGAGGTAGGGCTTCGCAAAATCAAAACGGAGTTTCGGTTCCAGGTTGTATTTTTCCGGCTCGCTGCAGTTCGCTTCGTTATCGAGGGAAAACATCGGTTTCATGTCGTTTTCCACGGTGAAACTGTTGAACTGATCGAGAAGAAGTTTCGTGTTTGCCGGTGTATCCAGATTCATGCATGAAATGGCTGCGCCTAACTTAAATCTGGATGCAAATGCTGTCTTTAAATTCATAGTGCTGTCCTCCCTTGTTGGTCCCTAAAGATTGTAATCGAAAACGGGGCGGGCGGTCAATGAACCGGGAATGTCTGATGGGAACAAAAATGTATACCAGCCGTACAAATCGGGAAGAAAATCTTTTGCTATAATGTAATCAATCGATATGGAAATGAGGGATGCACCTTATGAATTCGAACTTTATGATGACTGATACGATTTCCCCTGAGGAATATATGGAGATGCGAAGAATCGTCGGCTGGCATGATTTCCCGGTCGAGCAGGCTGCAGAAGGACTGAAGAATTCGTACAAATGGTGTATCCGGGAAAATGACCGGCCGATCGGCCTGGCCAGAGTGGTATGGGATCATGGTTATGTTGTATATATCGCCGACGTTATCGTTCTTCCCGAGTACCAAGGACAGGGCCTGGGACGGGAACTGATGGAGACGATCCTGGCATTCCTGCGCTCGCAGCTCAAGCCCGGATATCGGTTTATGGTGACCCTGATGTCTGCCAAAGGAAAGAATGAATTCTATAAGAAGTTCGGATTTGTTGACCGGCCCAATGAGAAGTTTGGTCCGGGAATGCACCAGTGGATGGAGAGAGAGGTCGTATGAGCAGTAGAACCTTATATGTTTCCGATCTGGACGGCACGTTGATGCGAAACGATGAGACGCTTTCCGAAAACACAGTAAGAATCATCAATGAACTGGTGGAAAAGGGCTTGTCTTTTACCTACGCGACAGCCCGTTCGGTGGAGAGTGCAAGACCAATCACCGGAGGGTTGAATCTTCGTCTTCCTGTGGTCACGAGAAATGGTGCTGTCCTGGCAGATAATGCCACGGGAAAGCACATCAGAAAGGCCGTTTTTTCCGAAAGCGAAGTAGCGCTTCTGAAATCCCTTCTCACGGATATTCCGTACTGCGGATATGTCTCCTGTTTTCTTGGAGAAGAGATGATCCGTACGACACTTCCGGGAAAGCACAGCGTGGGCCTTCAAGGTTATCTGGACTACTATAAAGATGATCCGACCATGAAGCATGTCGATTCCTACGATGACATGTTCTGTGGCCTGCCCGGCTACGTGACATGCATCGGCGAGAAGGAAGAAATCGAACCGATCTACGAAAGAGTCCATGCCTACGATTGCTGGGAAAGCATGTTCCAGAAAGACACCTACCGGGATGAATACTGGCTCGAGATCTGTCCGAAAAACTGCACCAAAGCCAAGTCGCTTCTGAAACTGAAAGAAGACTATGGCTTTGACCGTTTAGTAGTTTTCGGGGATTCCCTGAATGACGTGTCGATGTTTAAAATCGCCGATGAAGCCTATGCGGTCGCTAATGCCCGTTCGGAGCTAAAAGCACTGGCCTCGGACGTGATCGGGTATAACGAAGAAGATGCGGTAGCCCACTATCTGATAAGTGCTTTTCGTAAAGAATCTGCGCAGATATAGGGTACAATAGAAGATAGATTTCATTACGACAGGAGGATCTGCACATGGCTGATGAGAAAAAGACGAACGACTATCCGAAGTACTATAGAGAAGAGGAGTCCTATTTCCCTTACATCGATAATCTCAGTGAAGATATAAACAAGCAGGTCCTGGAAGCGGCGCAATCCGCGATCCGCATGTTTAATATCCCACAGACTCAGGACGGCAGAGAACTGGCCGCGAGTATCAACAAAGTCGTAGATGAGATACTAAGGACCGGGGAATTCCCGAGAGAGTATTATGATAACGACATCACACTCGTGGCAGTAGAACTTGGCTGCCTTTACGGGTACGCGTTGATGATGGGATATGGCTGGCAATGGAGAAGAATCGGAAAGTCTCCGGATGAACTCATATTCTCTTTTGCAGTAGTTTCTCCGGACGATAACTGGGTCAACCCTTGCGGAGTCTACCTCGGTAAGATCCTGACGGGGAAGAACTATGGTATTGACGGGAAGAATGACAATACGGTCCTTCTTCTTTACAACATGATCGAAGATCACATCAAGAAACAGCCGGCCAGAAAATTGACCGTGCTCTGGTAAGAAATCTAAAACAAAGAAGGAGAGTCGAACATGAAAGCACTTGTAATAAACTGTAGTCCTGTACGTAACGGAGCCACTGCGGAGATCGTCAAAATCGTTTCCGAAGAATTATCTTCCAGATATGACGTAAAGTCCGTCTGTATTGACGATTACAAATTCGAGTATTGCAAGGGTTGCCGAAGCTGCCATAAAACTGCAGAATGTGTGCAGAGTGATGACGTGGATCTTCTCATGAATGAGTTTGAGATTTCTGATGTGATCGTATCTGTAGCACCTTCTTATTGGGCAGATATTCCGGGTCAGTTCAAGGCCTTCATCGACAGATGCACACCATGGTGCAATACCCACGCACCGCATAAGACGATCCCTTCCGGAAAGAAAGGCTATGCCATCGCACTTCGTACAGGCCCGAACATGAAGGAGTGCGAAAGACTGATCTCCAGTATCGAGCATTTCTATGGACACTTGGAGATCGCGTGCTGTGGACATCTTGGACTTTGCTCGGTGGAATGGAAAGAAGACGTGGCACTGAGAAAAGAAGAGATCCTGCAATTTTGTAAAGGTATCTGAGACATGGTGCTCTGTTAGAGCTCACGGTTTTCACGTTTTTCCTACCCACGAAAAAGTGGGTAATTCTCTTTTGGCAGGAAATGCGCTAGAGTAAGAGCGTAAGGAGAAGGACGCATGAAAATAAGAGATGATTATACCTGCCCTTTGGAAATCGTACACGATATCATCAAGGGCAAATGGAAAACGATCATAATGTATCAGATGAAAGACGGACCAAAAGGACTTTCGGAGATGGAGCATAAGATCGAGGGCATCACGCAGAAGATGCTTCTGGAACAGCTTCATGAACTGATCGAGTTCGGACTGGTGGAGAAGAAATCCTACGACGGGTATCCGCTTCGTGTGGAGTATTCCATCACGGAACGCCGTGGACGGAAAATGATCGAAGCCATCGACATCATGCAGATGATCGGTGTGGACTATATGGTGGAAAGAAACATGACGGAAAGTCTTCTGAAAAAAGGGATCCTGAATGAACAGGAAATCGAAATCGTAAGAAGCGGCAGCGAGGAGAATATCAAGTGCCTGATCGAAAAGTACTTCTCGTGATCGATCTTCAGAACGATTACCTCTGGGAGAAAAGAAAGTCTTTGTTTTCCTTTGATACGGATACCCTGATCCGGAATGTAAATCAGGCGATCAATTCCTACAAGGAAAACGGGTATGACATTGTCTATATCATGCATGTCTATCCGAATAATGCCTTCATTCGGAGGATCGTTGGTTTTTCTGTAAAAGGAACGGAAGGTGCAGAACTGTATAGCGAGCTGAAAGTCGTTTCGGATCTGCATTTTGAGAAGAACCGGTCGAATTCCTATACCTCCGAAAGCTTCCGGGAATATATGGAGAAGCAGCAGTATCAGGAAATCGTTATCTGCGGCATAGACGAGTGCGGCTGTGTCGGTGCTACGGCCAAAGGGGCAGTAAAAACAGGTGCGGAAGTACTCATGCTCGAAAGAGCAATCGGATGCCGCTTCCCGGAAAAGAAGCGTCGGAAAATGCGGGAAACACTGACCTCCATGGGAGCGAAATATATCTGAGAAGAGGATGAATGAACATGAAGAAGTACGAGATCACACGTATTCAGGGCGGTACGGATAATTGCTATATTGTCTCCAGTGGTAAGGACGCGATCCTGGTGGATACGGCCGGTGGTGCGCATCTTTCGAAAGTCATCGAAGCATGCAGCAAGCACAACATGAAACTTATTGTTCTGACCCATCCGCATTTTGACCACGCAGAAAATGCAAAAGCCATCTCTGATCATTTCCACATTCCGGTTGCCTACCACGAAGCAGATGATCAGATCTTCGACAACTACGATTCCCAACCGCTTCTTTCATATGGTCTGGTCGGTTTTGTCGTGCTGAAGCTTTCCCTGAAACAACTTCGCGGAACGAAGGTGGCACGTCCTGAAAACCGCTTTTTCGTGAAAGAAGGAGACACGCTCGCTGACTATGGGTTCCCGGATATCAAAATTGTGGAGCTCCCGGGGCATACCAAAGGCTCAATCGGACTTCTGGCCGGAGAGGATTCCATCCTTGTCGGAGATGCGCTGGATAACTGGATCAGACCAGGTATGGGACACCTCTATTGTGATCTTAAGGAGCAGAAAAGAACTGCTGAAAAGATCCGCTCTTTAGGACCAAGAAAGATTTATTACGGCCACGGAAAACCAACGGATACATTCTAACGATAACAGTACCTCTTTTGCTCAGTCTTAATCGGAGCAGGGAGGGTTGTGTTATGGATAGTGCCGCCGATCCCAGGAAGTCAGACTGAATAATGCTCTTCGTTCATGTAAACGGATAACAGAGGAAATTCATCAAGACATAACTCGAAGCAGAGAACAACAGCCATGGCATAAAGGTACGTTTCTTTTTCATCAGGTTAACGATGGCAAGAAGCGAGCCAGCGAATACGACGACGGTACCCCACAGTGCCAACGTTCGGGAACTGGTGTATCCAAAGCGCGACATATACAGTATGATCTTGGAAGCGGAGATCGTGGCGAAAATCATGCTGTCTGCCATGAGTATGACGTTCAGTATCTTCAAAAGTTTATTCTCATGAGATCCAAAAGCACGTACAAGGCTCAGAAGAACGAAGTTGATGAGTACGACATTGATCAATTCATAGAAGCCGCTGACTGCATATTCTGAGGCGGTGAAGGCTTCTGGCAATACGCCGGCAAAAGCACTGAACATGTACTCTGCCTGAGAAAGGCAGAAGACCAGATAAACCAGAAGAAACATCGAGATCACGATTGCAAAGAGCGTGTCCGGCATGAAGCGGATCTTAGAAGAGACCTGACAGATCTTCTCGTGATATTTTTTCTCCTTTTCGGTAGAAGAACGTACGCCGCCCTGGAAGAGACCGAATAGATACGCTCCTACCGGGATGCTCAGGACGAATTTAAATATGATCTCGTGAACGGACATGTTATCAAAGAAGTGATCCAGCCATTTCAGCGTGTATGCAAAACGATTGTCAATGCTCGCCAGGTTTTTCAGAGCTGCAATGAAGATGAGAAGAATGAAGAAGAGAACGCCGATCACGCCCCAAACCGGCGTTCTTTTCTTTTCTGTGGAAGAAGTCATACCCGCGTCGGAAGAAGGAACACAACCCACTGGTATGATTTCTTTTTTGCTGTCCTTCGTGCTTTCATAAACCGAAATGATACGTGCGCCGAGGTTTGAAAACGGGATGCGGAACATTCCGTTTACCATGTCCAGCGGCATCAGGCAGGAAGATCTCCCGCACAGAAGATGGCCGGTGCCACATAGCGCCATGTAGATCACGACCATGTGTATAAAGAAGAAAGACAAGCCCGGGAGCTGTCCGAAGTAAGTATTAAGGCTAAGGAGTACCAGTATCACTTCCCAGAAACGGACTTCGATCATCTGGAGGCGTGTGGCAGATGACTTGCCCAATTTCCTTATCTGGGCCATGGTCAGTTCGAGCCAGATCACGGCAACGACTGCGAGGATCGTGACGAAAATCGTATGTGCAAGCGGGGATGCATTGCTGAGAAAAAATGAGATATATCCGTATGAAAAAGCGTAGCTTAACCCAAGGCAGAGGAATTTCAGGATCTCTGCCTGCTTTGCATTCGTATTCATTTGTGGTCTCCTTTGTTTGAAAAAACTCCTAATGTTAAGGGTGAAATCGATACATTACTCTTCCTGTGGTGTATCGCTCTGGTATTCGAGAATGTCTCCCGGCTGGCAGTCCAGCACCCGGCAGATATCGTTCAGCGTACTGAAACGTACAGCCTTGGCTTTCTGGTTTTTCAGGATCGACAGGTTGGCCGGAGTGATCCCAATCTTCTCGGCAAGGTCTCCTGCGGAGATTTTTCTTTTTGCCATCATTACATCAATATTTACGATAATAGCCATATTCATCACCTCACACTGTCAAATCAAGCTCATCACGCATGTCGATCGCTCTGTCCATAACAAGACGGACGCACTGTACAATAAGACCTACGAAAAGTCCGACCAGCGCAATTACTGCAAGCGCGTAGCAGGCGATAGCACCGATGGTGCAGATTACACAGATCAGGAAGCAGCACAGAGAAATAATCGACATCAGACGGGTATTAGCTCTTTCAAAGATCTTATCTTTCTTGATGTTGCGGATCAAGCCGACTACGCAGAAAATAATCGGATATGTCAGGGCTGTGGAAAGATAGAAGCAGGTCAGGAAAACGTTGAACCGTGTGGCAGATTTTTCAAGAGCCGGGATGATCTTGGCGAATGCGGTGTTAAAAAGGTAGGCATCCCACCAGTGCTCACAAAAAGGATAGGCAAAGATATCTCCCATCAGGCAGCAAAGGAAGAATACTACGCATGCAACTAATGTGAGATTCAGCCAGATTGTATATTTTGAAGATTGTGTATTGTTCATGTTAATTACCTCCCAAAATGATTTCTTGACATCATACTATCACATGCATTATCGAAATGCAAGCAAAATTTATCGAAAATCGATAAATTTTTAACGAAAATCATTTTTGGTCGGTTTGCAGGGTATTTAGACGGGCTGTAGAATCGTTATATTTTTTCGCATATTTTCAATATGATTTCTTAGAGATTTAGACTATAATGCTACTTCGAGGTGTAGATTCATGAAAGAACAGACAGGATTCGAACGTTCATTAAAACGAAAGAAAACGATCGTCATTGACGAGAAGACGCCGTTGCTTATTTTGGCCGGCCCGATCTTTTTTGAGCTTTTCCTGAACGTACTGGTCAACAATATAGATACACTCATGTTGAGTCACTACAATGAGTACGCTGTTGGTGCAGTGGGAAATGCTAACAACATCATGTTCATGATGAATATTTTCTTTAATGTTATCGCTACAGCAACGAGCGTAGTTGTAGCACAGTATCTTGGTGCGAAAAAATTCCATAAGATGAACATGATCTACACGCTGGCTTTTGTGGTAAACCTGGTGTTCGGCGTCACCTTGAGCGGACTTTTCTGCCTTTCCAATCCTTTGATCATGGGATTCCTGAATGTTTCTTCTGAGATGCGTCCCTATGCCATGACATACATTTATATAGTTGGAGGCGGCGGCTTCCTTATAGCGGTGTACAGCGTCATGCTTCAAATCTTGAGGTGTAACGGATATCCGAAGATCGGTATGTGGATCACGTTGGCAATCAATGTAGTCAATATCGGAGGAAACTACCTGTTCCTTTATGGACCTCTGGCATACCTGGATATGGGTGTGGCAGGTGTTGCCATATCGACTGTGGCGGCAAGATTTATTGCGGTCATTGCAGTTTTTATTTTCTTCTATGCAGCGAAGATCGGTAAGATCTCATTCCGTTTACTTCGTCCGTTTCCGAAAAAGCTTCTTTTCAAGATGGTCAAGATCGGACTTCCGACAGCAGGTGAGAATCTTACCTACAACCTTTACCAGACGACGATGCTTTCGTTTATCAATACGATGGGAAATGATTCGGTTAATGCGAGGACATACTGCAATACGCTGATCGCATTTGCCGCGATCTTCTCCAATGCTTCGGCAATGGCAACACAGATCATCACCGGCCATCTTGTCGGTGCAGGAAAATCGGAAGAAGCATATAAGCGTGTATTCAAAACGCTTCAAACATCGCTTCCAATCACGATAGCACTTGCCTCTACCAACGCACTCATATGCCGGTATACGTTGCAGCTTTTTACCGATAACCAGAACATTATTGCTCTCGGGCAGATGATCATGCTCGTAGACATATTTGTCGAGATAGGACGATGCCTGAATATGACCTTTGTCTGCAGCCTGAAGGCCGCAGGAGCATACATATTCCCGCTCCTGATGGGTCTTCTTTGCAACTGGGGACTGGGTCTTTCGACAGGGTATATAGTTGGTGTTGCCCTGGGCGTAGGTGTAGCTGGCATCTTTGTCGGAACGGCAACAGATGAATGTATCCGAGGACTCATCGTCATGTACTACTGGTACAAGAAGAAATGGTTCGGTAAGTCTGTCGTCGACAAAAAAGAAACGATCGACTACGATTAAGTTTTATCATAGTCGACCGCTCATTTTTGTAATCGGCTTAATCTTATAAGATAGTTACAGTATTTCTTCCATTATTCTTTGATGTATACATAGCCTTGTCGAGTCTGTCAAAAGCTTTGGCAAAGTCATCGTCGGCTTTGAGTTCCGTGACGCCGATCGAGCAGGTGATGTGGAAGATGTCAGGGAAGAGGTATTCCTCCACCTTCTTTCTCATGGATTCTGCGATGGCATAAGCTTCGTCACCCGTCTTTTCACGGCATACGATAACAAATTCTTCACCACCCCAGCGTCCTACCGAGCATTTTTCTTCTACAGCTGCATCCAGTATGATCTTGGCGAAAAGCTTCAGCGTCGTATCTCCGACAGAATGGCCATAGTTATCGTTGACTTTCTTGAACAGGTCAAGGTCAAGCATCATGACGGAAATCGGATCATCACTCTTCTGACGAAGGGAAATAGCATTGTTCAACTGTGCCTCCATCTCACCGTGGTTATAAACACCGGTAAGCGGATCCTTCATTGCTTTTTCCTCGTACGTCTGCAGCGTAGAGATCAATTCCAGAGACTCGTCATGGATATCCTGTACCATGAAGACGTATTTATAATCGTCATCATTATACGTATTGGCGCGGCTGAAGATCAGCTTGACCCAGATAAACTTTCCTTCAAGATTACGCATCATGCAGTCATAAGAAGAGGTGCGTCCGGGAGTGAAGTTCTTCTTGAGATACTCAGGATCGGTGCGGCGAAGGAATTGCTCCTGGTCTTCCGGCCAGATCATGTTGACTATCATCATTCTCCATTCGGAGTATTTGAGGTTGTAATTGACTACGTCATCAGAGATTTCCGTAACATTAATACTGCTGGTCGAATCGGAGACAAGATCAATGTACATGGAGAAAAGATACGATCCCTGGATCGTACTGATCTTCTTATTGGTGAGTGATTCCTGAAGAGACTCGCTATCAATAAATTCGTCCAATACAAAGATGTACTTCGTAGCGTCTTCAATAGGATAAACAGTCAACTGAACAAGATGTGGTTTGTCTTCATTTTCGAGAACCAGTTTCAGACGGCGGCTGTATTTCTCTTTGAAAACACCGGTATTGTCTGCAAAGATCTGGTATTCACCGGAGACTTTTTCGTTGGAACCGTTAAAGTGGAACCACAGGTCCAGAATCAGATCATGGTAGATGCCGGATTCTTTTAAGAATGCTTCAAACATGCCGCGTCGTACGATTGTCTTGTATGCATCTATCGCTGGATCGATCATTATGATCGCACCAACATTATCTGCAAGAAGCTTGGAAACGTCATTGACGTTGTAATCGTAAAGGCTCTTCTTTCCCATAAGTTACAACCTCCATACCAAAAAATATTTGAAGAAATAACTAAATATATTATAAGACTCCGAATGATGAAAAATATTAACTGAATGAAAACAAAAAATATTTGAATGTGAAATTATACTTGATGGGTGCTTCAGAAGGATTCAAGTGATCGCGGAGATGTTGGTGTTATAAAACTGCATGCGGTACTGACGCGGCGTGAAACCTGTGTGCTTTCGGAACACTTTGATGAAGTGGCTTTGGGAGCAGAAGGCGAGAGAATAAGCAATCTGTGAATATGAGTATTCCGTCCGTGTCAAAAGTGCACACGAAGTCTCGATCCGCTTTCTGGTCAGATACACGCTGAAGTTTTCCCCGATCTCCTTCTTAAAAAGCACTGCCAGGTGGACCGGGTGCAGTTTGACTTGTACAGCGAGATCTTCGAGTGTAATGCGGGATGTAAAGTGTGCATCGATATAATCCAGACAGGTCCGGACCGGCTTGGAACAAGAGAGGACTCTTCTTGACCCCCGGACGAGGGACACAAGCTTTGTCCAAAATTCAATATTCAGATCGTAGATTTCTTTTTCGGTAGTGGCAACATCTGCTTTCTGGATATATACATCACTTGTTGAATATACGACTTCCTGTGGAACACCTGCTTCAATTGCAAAGCGTGTGGCAAGACCGGTGTTTACAATAAACAAATACCGGAAATTCCGGACCGGGTCGGAAGAAAGCTTTCCCTGAAGGTCAGACTGCATGATACGTGCTGACTCTTCGACGGCCGCATAATCACCCTGCATCAGAAGATGGTATCTCCGGTTATCTTCTTCATATGTTGTATGGTGGAATTCTTTTTCACTGTTTTCGTGAAGGAGCATCAGGATCTCACTGTGCGGGATCGACGCCTTTCTTTCCTTGGCAGTGGTCTTTTTAAAACTCTCCGGCTGCTTTTTCTTCTGGTCTGCCATGAGATGTGCTCCTTCTTCGAAAAGTGATAAAAATCTTAATATTATTGTATATCTGACAGACAGTAAAATCTATATTCTTTTTAGAAAAGCGGAACACCTTTTTCCACACTGGTTCCTTTAGGAGAGAGAAGAATGGACATTTTATATGCGGAAGGTTCAGATAAGAAATATGCGCAGCTGCCTGATGAAACGATGAAGGATCTTGCACTGGATGAAGTCATTTCCAGGCTTTCCACTTCAGCAGAAGAGAAATCGATCCTTAGATCGATCATGTCGCGCCTTCCCGAAAACTCCGAGGATATCCGCTTCCGTCAGAGCATCGTAAAAGATCTGATGGATCACCCGGAGCTTCGGAAATCTCTCTATGAAGCACTTCCCATGATCAAGACCATGAAAGAAAATGCCGGTGCGAAAAGAGCGGTCAGCGATAAGGACAATGCGCTCTACACGCTTCTTTCCGACCTTCGTTCTCTTTCTGCCTATGTGAATACGGCCAAGTATCTCCATGATGAGTTGAACCGTTTTGAATTGACTTCTCCGGCTTTTCTTAAGCTGCGTGAAGAACTCCATGCAATTACGAGTACGGAAGATTTTGCACAAGCGGAAGAAGACATCAATAAGATGCTGGAGGATCTTTCCCGGGTAAAGAGTGCAGTCATTGGGGTCAACTTCGCGCCGGATCTGACGATTGCCTCGATCGCTGCAATCGAGTTTCTCCCTTATCCGACGCAGTCGAAATACAGATTCGCCCAGCTGGCCGCAGTTTTCGGGCCGATCATCCAGGCGGGACAAGGTGCCATGGCGCTGACCAAAACCCTTGGCGGCCAGTCCATCAATTACGAAGATCCTCTTCTTGCCAAGATGACGCCTTTTATCGAAAAGCATCTGAAACGTCATTTTACCGACATTAAGAAGACTATGGCGAAATACACGAAGATGGATACCCGGATGATCACCGAGATGTATGAAGGGCTGACTTTCTATCTTCTTTGTACACGCTTTGCCGAGACACTCAAAGATCAGGGGTACGAAATCTGCATCCCACAGATCGAAAAAGATGAGAAGCACTCGCTGGAACTTCATGATTTCTATAACATCCGCCTCGCGATCCTGGGAAATAAGGAAATCGTCAAGAACGACTTTCTCTTTTTCGATGAGGAGAGGCTTTTCATTCTTACCGGCCCGAACCGTGGCGGAAAGACGATCCTGGAACAGGGAATCGGTCTGATCTCGATGATGGCTTCTCTTGGACTTTATGTCACCGCTCATTCTTTCCGGGGAATGCCTTTCCGGAACATCCTGACACATTTCCCTGTCGATGAGAACCTCACAATCAACTACGGACGTCTTGGTGAAGAAGCCAAGCGTGTACGAGAGATCATAACGGAGACAGACGACAATACTCTAGTGCTTTTTAATGAGACGTATTCCACGACCTCGTCTGCAGATGGACTCTATCTGTCCCGCGACCTGCTTCATATTCTGAAAGAGAAGGGCTCGTCCGTGATTTTTAATACGCATATTCATGAACTGGCACGTGATGTGTCCGAAATGAATGCGTGGGAAGGAAAGAGCAAGGTCGTAAGTCTTGTCATGGAGATCAAGGACAACGTGAACACTTTCAAAGTAAAGCGCAGCGAACCAGACACCTGTTCCTATGCGAGAAACATTGCCTTAAAATACGGCATCACATACGAACAGATGAAAGACGGGAAATAACAACGAAATCCCTTTATTTATTGTAGGATTCAGTGATCTCCTTACATGCCTGGAGGAAATCGATGGTAAGGCGTCTTAGACGGAATGACAGATAACGCAGGATCCAATCGATCTTTGCAGGACAAGTCTGCACCATCTCCTGAAGATCCCTGCTGTCAATGATCTCGACACGACTGTCCGTCTCTGCAACGGCAGACACTGTTCTTGGTTCTTCATTAGCCATTTCTAACTCGCCGAAGACAGCAAAAGGTGTGAGCTCGTAAAGTTTCTTCTCATCATCGCCTTCAAGATCCGTATAGAAACCGATGTTGCCTTGATGCAGGATATACATGCACATATCTGCCTGGCCTTCCTGGAAAAGAATCGTATCCGTAGGCAGGTCCTCCATCTGAGCGCACTGGTCTGCCGGGATCGCGGTAAATGCTTTGCGGAGATCGTCCTCGTTCGGCTCGGTCAGCTTGTTCTTGTTGTTCTGATGTGTATCGATATGCTTCTTGATCTTGGAGAAGAGAGAAGCATTTTTCTTTTCAGGTTCGGTGTTTCTTACTTCCTGAAGAAGAACCTGGGATTCATTATAATCGTCAGTCATTGTCTTGACGCGGCTGGAAAGATGCTTGATGAGTTCAAGTACTTGTTCCGGATTATCCTGGAAAAAAGTAGTCATTTCATCTGAAGGGATCTCAATCGCATGGACATTTCCAATAGCGACGACAGTTGCACTTCTGGGATATTCTTCGATGATCGCCATCTCACCGAAATACTCGCCCGGTTCGATCACAGCAATGCGGAAGAGATCGTTCTTTCCGTAATTTGCATATACACCGGCCTTGCCTTCTGTCAGCATGAAAAAACTCTTGCCGATGTCTCCCTCTTTGATGATCACTTCACCGTTCTTGAATATCTTTTCAACTAAACCCATAGTGCCAACTCCCTTCCAGTATGGTTATTATCCTATGAATCATTATATCATCTTTGGGATAGATAGTTTCACCAGATCTGGTATTTTATTGCGCAATCTCGTGGAATATTGATAAAATGGTCGGTAGGGATATACCCAATTGGGAATAGGAAGGAAATGCATATGTTTCAGGAATCAGAGGAAAAAATTATCAAACGTCTTTCGGGTCATGCAGGGAACATTATCGATATGCTCAAAGCGGTTTTTAAGACGCCGAGAGGAAGTGATATCAGGATGGTGCTGATCTTTGCTTCCGGACTTGCCGGATGTGCCTGCCATGAGGCAGTCGTAAAAGAGAAGGGATGCTTTGCCGTAGTCAGCACAAAGAACGGAAAGAGATTCTATTTCGGCGATGATGTAAACAAATATCTTCTGGAAAGCAGATTAAGTGTCGTCGGTTCTTGCCAGGCTGTTACGGATGTCACGAAAGAAGAAGTGATGGAGATCGTCAGTTCTTTTGCGGAAAATGTAGGAAACAGTGACTTTGCTGTCTGCGGATTCCAGCTGGGAATGCTTTACAGGCAGATCAAGCAATGCTGGGACGGTATTTTCAATAACATGACCAATGCATACTGCAAGTCTCCATCTGAATGGCCGGTACTTTATGGTATCGTGACGCAGGAGGTTTTGCGCCAGGCCATGTCCGTCGGCGCGCCAAGCAAAGAAGCCGGCAAGATGGCTATCGAGTGTGCGGTAGCCATGTCCAGAATGGACAAAGATTCTATTTGACTAAATGGTAAAAATTCAGTTAACAAAGGACTTTCGGGTTTTGAAGGCATTTCAAACCTCGGGTCCTTTGATTATAATCAAGAGGTAAAGAGTCATTTCTTACTTGGCAGTATGCCTAACGAGGTAGATATGAAGAGGATCGCAGTACTTACTTCTCACGTATATGAACAGATGTCAGGATTGATGCAGAAAGGCATAAATGCCGCTGCTCTTGAACATGGAGTAAAGATCATCTATTTTGCGAGTTTCAGTGATTCTTACAGTAACCGCAGTTTCGGCGAATACACAAGATACGATGAAGGCGACAACGTTTCTTTTGATATTGCTGACTTGAACCAGTTTGACGGTGTGATCAAGATCAGTACCTATTTCAGCGAGCCCGCCAAGGTGCATCTAAGACATATCCTTTCCAAGGTAAAAGTTCCGGTCGTCAATATCGGCGGTATGGATCCGGATATGCGGAATGTATGCTGTGATGAGGCAAGGTCTTTCCGGGAAATCGTTGAGCACCTGATCTCCGAGCATGGCTGCAGAAATATCTACCATCTTGCCGGACTGGAGTATAAAAGCTTTACCTACGAAAGAATCGAAGCGTATAAAGAAGCCCTAGAGCGGAACAACATTCCCTATGATCCGGAGAAAGTCTATTTCGGTACACTCTGGAGGGATTGTGGTGATGACGCACTGGATTATATCCTGGAGCATTGTGAGAAAAACGGCACGAAATATCCGGATGCAGTTGTGTGCGCCAACGATTATTCGGCGCTCGGTCTGGTCGTCGCATGTCGCGAAAGAGGAATCCGTGTTCCGGCAGATATCAAGGTTACCGGCTATGATGGTGTGGATGATGCCGTAAATGGGTATCCATCCATTACGACATCGAGCCAGCCGTTTTATCAGTCCGGTTACCGGGCAGTGGAGTCGATCCTTGAAGAACTGGAAGGCGTGGAACAGCCAAAGACGATTCGGATTCTGGGCGAACTGATGTGTAACCAGTCCTGTGGATGCAAAAAACTGCACGCCGAGAATGTAGCGGATATCCGTGACCATTATCTCAAGCGTCTCCGAAATACGACTAATACAGCACAATCGACAACCAATCTTCTTTTGAAGGTCTACGATGCAGATACCCATGAAGAATGTTTCAAGGCTATTGCCGAGAATGCCAGGAGCAATACCGGTTTTAAGGAGATGCTCATTTGTATTGCGCCGGGCTGGGATCAGCAGAGGACCGTCGGAGAAGAGTATTCGAAAATCGATGAAGAGATGCGTGTCGTTGCCGGATTCCGTGGCGAACAGGATGTGGAGCCCATGACTTTCAGAAAGAAGGACATTCTTCCCAAAGAACTTCTGGATGATCCCTATCCGTATTACATTTACACGCTCCACCATCTCCAGTATTACATGGGATACCTGATCGTTTCTCCGGACATCGATAACCGTGAACAGGAATCGCTTCAGTCGTGGCTCGTTGATTTGAGCATGATCCTGGAGTCCCGTCGTGTTCGAAAAGATCTTGAACTGTCGGTTTCAAGATTGGAATTCCTGTATAACCGCGATATGCTGACAGGTATTTACAACCGTCGCGGCATTGAGCAGTTCTTCGGCACTTTCCATGAGGCATGCCATGCTGGTCAGTCAGGTCTGGCTTTGATGGTTTTCGATATGGATGACTTGAAAACGATCAACGACAGTTACGGGCATAACGAAGGGGATTACAGCATAAAAACGATTGCCGATGCGCTTACTTCCGCTTCGAAGGAAGATGAGATCTGTACCAGATCCGGAGGCGATGAGTTTGTTGTGCTTGCGAAAGACTACGATATTGAGAAGATGAACGCATATGTAAAGCGCGTTCGTGAATACATCGTGAGTAAAGTGAAAGAAGATAAAAAGCCTTACCAGGTTTCTGTCAGTTTTGGTGCCCATATCGGTTATCCGCACGATGAAAATACCGATTCCATTCAAGCTCTCGAAGATTACCAGAGAATCGCCGATGCCGCCATGTATGTCGAAAAGAGAAGACATAAGGGTGGAAATGCCTAGAAACTCCTGCTTCAGAGTTCTTGCAGCATAGCCGATTTGTTTACTAAACTCTCCCACTATGCTAAGATTACATCGCATCTATGTTAGATAGCAGATAGGAGATGGGATAGGTATGAAACGTAGTATTGCTGCAATTCTTACTCTTTCAGTTATTCTTGGACTTACAGGCTGCAGAATGACTCAGGAGACACGTACAAAGAAAACGACTGCTGAGAATGAGACAACAACGGCACAACCGACGAAGGAATCGGAAACGACAGAATCTGAGTCGGAAACAACGGAATCTGAATCAGAAACAACTGCTCCGGAGACCACGGAGACTTCCGAAACAAAAGAGACGACAAAAGAATCGGAGACTTCTGACACGTCAGAGACTTCGGAAACAAGCGCTTCCCAGAGCGAATCAGAAACGACCGAGACCAGCAAGGAGTCGGAAACCTCTGAAACTTCCGAGACAAAAGGATCGGAGTCTTCTTCTGAAACTTCCGAGACGACCACAGCTCCGGTAGAAACAAAGAAGTTCCAAGTCTCCCGCGATCTGGAAAAACCACAGTTGCACCGTGAAAACAGCAGTCTGGCGGTGGCAGATCTTTGCAAGAATTATGATAACCGCCTGGCATACGTAAGCCAGTATATGCAAATCTATACATTCGTTTCACCGGGATACGACAAAATGAGAAACCTTCTTGACTCGATCTATGAGGGAAGAACAACGATGCTGGAATATCAGTATAAAGAAAGAGTGAAGACTTTCTATGATGATGTACCGAAGATCTCGGATTCGGATGCCTACTACGACAAGGCAAAATTTGAAGTCTACAGTGTCTTCTCTCCTGCTCGTACAGACAACCAGATCTTCTCATTTACCATTACGGACCGTATTCCTTCTGATGACGAGAACGCTCCGTATACTATGGATACATTCTTGAACTACGATGCAATGAGCGGTGAAAGCATCAAGCTCTCAGACGTGATCACGGATCGAAAAGCATTTGCTTCCGCAATCCGAAGCAAATATACCAAACAGCTTAAGGGAACCTGGGAAGATACCTATATCAAGGAAGAAAATACGGCAGTAGAGGAAATCTCTGCGAGCATTGAAAAAGGCGAGGATATTCCTTTCCTGCTTTACTACAATGCCATCGTGTTCCAGTCTTATATCCATTATGAAGACAGGACGGATAAAATTAATCTCGTAGTCGCAACCCCGGATCTCGAGAAATGTGTCAATATGGATTACTTTGGCCAGACAACACCTTACTTCAGTCTGCCATCTGACTCCTGCGGAGAAATCTTATGGGATTTCGATGAAGATGAGAAGGTCGATAAGCTTTCTCTTTCCTATACCGACAAGACGATCGATTTCATGCTCAATAATACGAAGACATCGATCGATATCACATCTGAAATGTATGCAGATGACGGCTATGAGCTGAATCTTGTTATGAAGACAGACAGCGGTTACTATGCTTACGTGACTTGCATCAATGAGGATCCGGTAAATGGAAACCTCGCCTTCCGCCTCAATGGAGAAATGTGGGAATTTGTTGGAGCCTGCAACGATTTTGAAAGTTTCCCGTTTGATCCGTCTAACTGCTTTATCGAACCGAGAAGCGACATGATGGGAACCGGTCATATCAGTGTTCCGGTATCTTTTGTTGGAACGAACGGTTTGCCGAAAGTAATCGATTCTTTCTATGAGAAGCGGGCCATTGCCGTAACCGTGCAAGAGATGAAACTTGTTAAGTATAATGAAAATGGTCCTTATTCCGACGATTTTGAAACGATCAAGCTCGCGGCTGGTACACCTGTTCAACTGATCGGTATCGATGCTAAGAACGAGCAGGCTATCCTGTGTACGCTTAACTATGACCCGAACGAAAACGAACTGTTCTATATGGCATGTTATCGTGATGTGACAAACAAATGGAATGATTACGACTATGATATCCATTTCAACGGAGAGTCATCCTACAGCCTGTTCACCGGCGCCATGTACGCAGACTGATCCTGCGAAGGACAACCCATTCTGGTATTTGAATCGATAAGGAATAATCAAGTGATAGGGATGGGGTTGTCTCAAAATGTTCTGTTTCATTGAAGCCCTGATTTCGGCCATATAATGGAGAATCAGGTAAATACCTGAAGCCCTTTGGGGGTCGGCCGCGGCGCTAGTGCTTTTCGAGCAGTGGGATAGGGGCGATAAGTCGTAAACGTCGAAATTACAGAAAACGACTTACAAATCGCGCCATTTTGAAATTCTTTTTTTGAGAAAGTAAGTCGGCAATCGGCGATTTTCATTTTCCGACTTAAAATCACTGAAAAACAGGCCAAAAAAGCAGTCGG
>JAFWPB010000011.1 GCA_017545245.1 Clostridiales bacterium | reverse complement strand
TAGATCGAGCAGTAATGCCAGAATGGTCCCACTATTCACCTTGCTCGGTGGGACTAGATCGAGCAACGTCGGCTGTGTAGTCCCATTTTTTCGACTTTTGGATGGGACCAAATTGAGTGAACGCTTCGGTATGGTCCCATTTGTGGCTTTATACAGTGGGACCTCATTTGCTCAAAGTAGCGGCAAGGTCCCACTTGGGTCTCTAAATAGTCTCGTCAAGCGGGTAATATCGGGTAAAAAAGATGAGGTGCGCAGCTTCTGCCGCGCACCTCATTTTGTAACTATAAATCTTCACGGGTGAAATCCCGGGAAACCCTGGATCAATGGGCAGCAGGGGCTGTCTTTTCTTTTGAAGCGACCAGCTTCAAGAAGAGTTTGCGGATGCCGAATCTCCAGCACAGGATCATGCCGAGTACTGCACCGATGGTACCCTGGGCAATCTCATATGGAAGCTTGATCATGGCATATTCAAAAGTACTGTACACGAAAGTTTTGCCAAGTGTGTATCCGACAACCATGATGACGGCACCGACCGCAACGCCGATTCCGGAAGCGATCTTCGGATGGTTCTTCATGGTGTGGTGAGAGATCAGGGAGATTACGACTGCCTGAAGTCCGTGTGTGACAAGAGATACAAACATCGGAAGCGGATAGAAGATCATGTCTCCGAAGAAGGAACCGAGTCCTCCAACAATAAATGCTTCAAATGGATTCAGAAGGATCGCAGCCAGGCAGATAATGACATCGCAAAGATAAAGATGTCCGCCCGGGACCGGGATACCGAAGGAAGCCATGGCGATCGTCAAAGCCATAAAAACGGCAGTGATCGTAATCCGGATAGTTGCTGTATATTTTCCCTTGTTCATATTCATCAGCTCCTCTTTACTTGCTTCGAGCAAAAGAGTAACATGAAACTGAACATATAGAAATGACCAAAACAGGAGAGAAATATATAACCAGATGAATTACGTGATTGAAGAGAAAAGCCAGGATCCTGCCTATATCCAACTCTATCGTTATTTTGTAAAAGACATCGTTGCTGGCATTTACCCTTACGGAACCAAGCTTCCATCCAAGCGTGTGATTGCCGACGAGACAGGAGTCAGCGTCATTACCGTAGAACACGCCATTACTCTCCTTGCTGAAGAAGGATACGTTCAAAGCCGCCAGCGAAGCGGCGTTTTTGTCACATATCGTGGCGAGGATTTCCTCGGCGATGTAAGTCCTCGAGGTCCTTTGCTTCTGGAAAAAGATGAAATGTCCGTGGACTTCGGGGAGTTTCCTTTTTCCGTTCTTGCTAAGACCATGCGAAAAGCACTGCTCGACCATGGTGAGAAGATCCTTATCAAGTCTCCCAACCATGGATGTGCAGAACTGCGAAATGAAATATGTCTGTATCTTGCCAGAAGCCGCGGAATCTCAGTAGAACCTTCCCAGGTAATCGTGGGTTCCGGTTCCGAGTATCTCTATGGCCTGATCGCCCAGCTTCTGGGAACAGAGAAGCTCTTTGCCATCGAGGATCCCTCATATAAGAAGATCCGGCTGGTGTACGAAGCGTTGGGTGTCACTTGTGATCCGCTTCTCATGACGCCAGAGGGGATTGCTTCCGAAGCTTTAAAGAAGACAAAAGCAGAAGTCCTCCATGTCACGCCATTCCACAGTTTCCCGTCAGGTGTGACCGTCAGCATTTCCAAGAAACTTGAGTATCTCCGCTGGGCTAAAAAACGTGGCGGGATCCTGATCGAGGATAACTACGATTCGGAACTGACGATTTCGAAAAAAGCAGAAGAGCCGTTATTCTCTTTAGATAAAGAAGTGGATGTCATTTACCTCAATACCTTCTCCCGAACCCTCGCGCCTTCGATGCGTATCGGCTACATGATCCTGCCTGCCCGCCTGGTTGAACCATTTCACGAGAAACTTGGTTTTTACTCCTGCACCGTTCCGATCTTCGAACAGTACGTCCTGGCCGAACTTCTCCGAAGCGGTGATTTCGAACGACATATCAACCGGGTGAGAAGAAAAAGAAGAAAATAAAGAAGCCTGTAAATACATCGGTTTCATCGCCCGAATGCCTTATGTTTCTAAGCTATTAAGATGCTTTGCGAATTGCCGTCAACTTTGGCGTATATTTTTCTGTAATGTAAATAAAATATTAACGACTTTATCAAAACATAGCATTTTAATTTGATAGGTGCTAAAATGAAGCAGTAACAATAGGCTATTTTTAGGCTTTTGGTGAGTTTTTTCATCATTTCGGGCCTGAAAGATAATTGAAAGGTGGCTAAAAATGAAGAAGGCATTTAAAAAGATTGGGGCTTTGGTCATTTCCTCAATTATGATCATGAGCTTAAGCGCAGCGGTATTTGCGGATGGCACTACGCTGGATACGAATGGCGAGCAGGGTGCATTCTCTACTCCTGATACTCCGGTATCACAGAATAAGACCCTTGTTTTGTCCAAGGAAATTACCGCATATAACCTTGACGAGAATTCGGTCAAGGCTCCGACGATCAGTTATACCTACACTATTGCTGCGGCAACGGTTGCTAATGGTACAACTGTTACAGACAAAGCAGATAAACATAATTCCAATACTTCTGTTACAGTTCCGGTAAAGGCTGGCGTTGGCACACCTACCATTGCAAACAGTGGTGTGGTTGCCTGGACGAATGCCGATAGTATGACTACTTCGACTGGTGGTACAGCAAACTTGAAGGATATCTCAATTGATTTCAGCAGTGTTGTTTTTACAGGTGCAGGTGTTTACCGCTATGCGATTACTGAGGCACTTACAGGTGCCACAGACACATATGCTGCTTCCGGTGTAACAGGAACAACAGGAACACATACACGCTTTATTGATGTATATGTCCGTCCTGCAGAAACATTTACAGATGGTACATCAGCTGATGATTGGGATATCTATGGCTTTACCTGCTTCTACAACAATACATCCATTACCGATGGAGATAAGACAACTGGCGCAGTAAAGACTACTGGTTTTGTTGCCGGTACATCGGATGGATCTACAGCAGTTCCGGCAGATAGCTACTATACATTTAATGTAATCGTGAGCAAGACTGTCGTGAATGATGGTTATGCCGCAGCAAACACTGCTTTCCCGTTCACGGTAATCATGACAAATGATACTATCACCAAGAGTATCGACGTTGAGGGTTCCACGAGCGGTACAGTTTCTGATTGGACAAACCCGGCAGCGGCTGCTCTTTCTGCAGCAACAACGAAGGGCGTTGTCAATATCAAGAGCGGTGGACAGGTCAAGTACATCGGTATTCCGAACGGAACAAGTGTTGAAGTTTACGAGACGAATATTGTTACCGGAGTAACATACAAGGTTGATACTGCTGTAACAACGAATACCACAGCAACAACTACTGATAATTCTGTAACTTGGACTAGTACTGCACCTACAACAGCAGCTGCACAGGCAAACCCCAAGCAGGATTATGAGTCTACAAAAACTACGATTGTTACTACAGCTGATCAGGATGATGACAATGCCTATAGAATAGCTGTAACCAACACGTTGGTTAATATCTCTCCTACAGGCGTGATCATCCGTGTAGCTCCGTATGCTCTGCTGCTCGGTGCAGGCGTCGTACTGTTCATTCTCAGCCACCGTGGTAAGAGAAAGGCAGAGGAAGAGGCTTAATCCGTCTTCTTCTTCAAAACGATGTGAGAGTTGTTAGTCCTGTGACAACAGGATGAAGTTTTGGCAAGTCTGAAAAAGGAGGATAGCAGGGACGAGACGATTATTAAGATGATTGTCCTGATCTTGCTTCTTCGTAGTAGTTGATGTTCAAACAAAAACTGAAACAAATCCGGCAAGAACTTTCTAAGTCAAAGAACGGAATCAGACGTTTGGTGCGTAACTGCTTCATTATTGTTGTCAGCCTATGGGTCATGTTTTCCTTTATCATTGGAGTTGATACTGTCGGTTCGTACGACATGACTCCTGCACTGAATCTGGGTGACCGGATCGTGTACTCACGGGTGAATAAAGTTCCTGTGGCGAGGGATGTGATCGTCTTCAAGAAAGACGGCAACCTTTGTATTTCGCGTGTCATCGCGGTCCCCGGAGATACTGTGGAGATCACGGAAGATGGTGCGGTGAAGGTGAATGGCAATCTCATTGTAGAAGAGAAGATTTACAGCCTGACTTATCCTTATTCAGATAATATTTCTTATCCGGTTACTCTTTCATCTGGAGAATACTTCGTCTTGGGTGACAACCGGAGAACGGGTGTGGACAGCCGTTATTACGGCACGGTCAAATCGGATGAGATCCTGGGAACACTAATATTAGTGTTGCGCCAGTACAATTTTTGAGGTTTTTCGTAGATGGCATTTGCTTCAGTACTGAAAATTGCAAATTCGATCGTTTCCGCAGTGGCAACTGTCACTTCGGTTTCTATCATGGCGTTTTCCGGCTACATGATCTATGAAACCCAATATGTTCAAAACAGAGCTTACGGTGCCCAGGCCATCGAGTACAAGCCGGTAGTGCAAGAAGAGACAGTATCGATTGAAGCGATGCTCGAAAACATACCGGATGCGGTCGGCTGGATCACCGTAGATGGAACCCACATTGATTATCCCGTTGTGCAAGGAGAGGACGATCTCTTCTATGCGAGCCGGGACGTGTATCGTAATCCGTCCTTAACGGGAGCGATCTACATGCAGTATCAGAATAAACAGGATCTTTCTGAATCCTATTCTCTGCTTTACGGCCATCATATGGACAATGGCGCGATGTTTGGAGATCTGACAAAGTACCTCGATGCCGGATATTTTAATAGCCACCTTTCCGGTAGCCTGGTTGCTTTGAACGACGTTTACGATATCGAAGTCATGTCAGTCATCAAGACCGATGCTTACGAGAAATCCTTGTACGGTGTGACCTCTCTCGATTGGGACGGATATAACGAGCAGATTTTAAATAACAGTAATGTAGAAGTGATCCACCAGAATCCGGAAATCACTTCAGCAGATAAATTCCTTGTACTCTCGACTTGCGAGGGTGCAGATACAGACGGGCGAGTCTTACTGGTGTGCCGACTGGTGAAAACGAACCAGAAAGTAGAACCGACAGTAGTACCGCCGACACCGACCCCGGCAGTGAAGGGCGATGAAACCACTCCTACGCCTACGCCAAAGGGCGATGCGGTCATTGTTAAGACTGGTGATCCGAATGGAGACGGTATGGGATGGGCTTTGCTGAACCTGTGCTGCCTGATTCTTACGATTACAACGATTCTGCCGTATGCTCTTGATTTACTCGATAATGACAAGAGCAAAGAAAGGGCGAGAACGATAAAGAATTATATAGGTCCTTTTGCCAATGTAATACTGGCAATCATGGCAATATTCATATTCGTAACATATGAGAATATGAAGCTGCCTATGATCATAAAGGACAGATATACGCCTTGGATGCTGATCATCCTGGGTGTTGCGCTGGTCAGCGAGGAGATCTGTTCCCGGCGCAAGAAGAAAGATGAAGAAAAGAAGACTGGAGAAGAAAGAGTAGATGTTTAAGAGAAAGCTTCGTAAAAAATTGCGTTCTTTCGTTTCAACGGTGCTGGCCGCTTCGATAGTTTTGTCTCTTTTTCAGGGTGGATTAGTCTTGGCTGACAATGATGAGCCTTCTTCTGTTCCATCGGAAGGATCTGTTTCGAGTGTATATGAGCCGGAAGAACCGGCAGAACCGACGACAGAAACTTCTACCGAGACAGAACCGTCAGAACAGGAGACGGAGCCGACAGGATCTTCTTCGTCTGAGTCTTCCGAGGTTACTTCGAGCGAGTCTTCTGAATCAGTTACAGATACTTCAGAAGAGCCTACAGAACCTACTGAGGAGACAACTTCTGAATCTACGTCTGAAACTACATTAGAAACAACGGGTGAATCTTCATCAGAGTCAACACCTGAATCTTCAGAAGAATCGAAAACTGAACCGACATCGGAGACAACATCTGAATCCACTTCTGAGTCAACAAGTGAGTCTACATCGGAATGTACTTTCGAATCTACAAGTGAATCCACGTCAGAATCTACTTCTGAATCAACGAGCGAATCCACATCGGAATCTACTTCCGAGCCGACATATGAAACTACTTCTGAATCGACCAGCGAGTCCTCTACAGAAGCCACGAGTGAGTCGACAACAGAGTCCACTTTCGAAACTACGGTTGAATCTACATCCGAGTCTACAAGTGAATCCACAACAGAGCCGTCAGAAACGACGAGCGAGCCAACAACAGAGACGACGTCCGAATCCACAACGGAAACCACATTGACATCGTCATCTGAGACGACTCTGCCAAGTGTTCCGATGGAATACGATTGTGTTACTTTGAAAAAAGAACTTACCGACAGAAGCGGTCATAAGTATACGTTCACCGCTACATATGAGAAGGATTCCGGCTTCCCGGCAGATGCTGAACTGCAGGTCAAGGAAATCACGTCCGGAACCGACTACGATGCCTATTTGGAAGAAGTGCAGACAACTCTCGACAATGCAGAGATTGAATATGTGCATCTCTTTGATATCTCCATCGTGAAAAATGGTGTAGAACTTCAGCCTGCAGATGGTTCGAAGGTTTCTGTGGAAATCAAGCTGAACGACACAGAAGCGGAAGATCTGAGCGTTGTACATTTCCCGGATGAACCAGGAAATGGAAGCGCAGAAGTGATCGAGAGTTCGACGACGAGTTATGGCGATGCCAAGGTCGTTGCTTTTGACGCGGAAAGCTTCTCTGTTTACGCAGTTGTGGATCATGAGAACCATACGGTGGTTAATCCACGCGTGATGTTCCATTTCATCGCAGATGACGCGACAGAAGCGAATGGATATTATGTCGGCAGTCCATATCAGTTTAAGAACAAGGCTGGTAAAATTCAGACTACACAGATTCTTTCTAACGGTGAATCTTTGGAGTTGTTTGCTGACCCTTCTAACAGAGATATTCACTTTTTCTACGGCTGGTACACTGTCGATCCGCATATCATTTCCGGCACAACAAACTCAATCGGTGTTGGCATGACCGATGGTAATTTGTATTTTTCGTGGCCCAGTATGCCATCCCAGATTTCCTTTGAACACGCGATCACCATTGAGGAGAGTAATGTTGCTATCGGCGATACGGTTCACTGGAGTATAAATGGTGTTCGTCGTGAGGGTGTCGTGGATACGGATGGTAACGTCCATGAATTCCTGGCTCCTGTTTTTGAGAAATATAATTTTGTCAATTTCATGCTTTATCCAAGAGGCACTCAAGGTACCGGTGCGAATACGTTGATGACACGTAAGATGGTAGCTCGTGGTTCTTCTGATGTTGTACAGGTAAAGATCAGTGACGTGCGCTCTTCCAGTACTGACCCGGTACACTTGATCTTTACCGGTTGGGAGTACTTTGATGGAACAGACTGGGTAAAGGTCAACACGGTGGACTATACTGGCGCAGAGATTACCGACCCTGGTAAGGATGGCACATATATTTCTATAAATCTTGCAGATATGTCGAGTGTGGATCTGTATCCGATTTTTGTTGAAGCACGTTGGGTGGACTTTGTTTCCGGAGTTTCCGGAAGCGGAGCGTCCTATGTTCCTTCGCGCTATTTGGAATCCTGGGGCCATTCAACGGAAGGTATGACAGAAGAAAACAAAAAGACGATTTTCACCAATGTGGATATTTCCAACCGGAATGGCTATGGTTTCAATGGCTGGTATGCTTTTGCTAAAATCAATGAGGATGGCGAGATCACCAATCTGACTAATCCGGAGAATATTACGTTTACTTACTTTGACCTCACTGACAGAACTGTCCGGGAGGTTACAGTGAACACTACGGCAGTCAAGATTGCCAATGCAGATGGAAGTATAGTCCCGCAGTTTAGTATTCCGGATGGGAACGGCGGTTTTACCAATACGCAAAATGTCTATCTTGTGGTAAATGGCAATACAGGTACTCTGGCTTCCAGTGGAAACGACAATCAGTTGCTCTTTGGTTCGGGAAATACTCCCAATAGTGTGAAACTCTACGATGCGATTGACCGTCTAACTCTCCATGCGAAATGGCAAGCAAATGATTCTCAGATTTCTATCGTGTATTGGACGGAGAACGAGCAGTTGCAGGGTTATCAGGCTCCTCAGAATGAGAAAGACGACTATTCTGCAAGCGGCCTTAAAGTAATTAAGACGCAAGACCTGAACCTCCAGTCGGCTACGATTGGGAAGGAATTCTATTCGGGTTCTACGATTACGCTTAACGATCTTAAGAAGTATAAAATCGACAATGTCAGTGTCCTTAATGAGGCATTTCTCGATGAAGCCAGTGTTGTCGAGGCAGGAGAAGAAAAGTTCTATGAGCTGAAGGAGAGTTTGTCCGATGCTTCTGTTGTCATCAACGGTGATGGCAGCACAACTATCAATGTTTACTTTAGCAGAAGAACATTTAAGATCGTCTTCCATATCGGACGAGATGGATATGTTAAGAATGGCGGTAATCAGAAACCGAATGCAACGACGGCAGAATGGCTGGCTGATCCGAACTGGATCGAGTATATGTTCAAGGACAGTAAGGTTACGGAGCTCCTTGGACGTGAAGGAAAGGGAAGTCCATCCACTCATGAATTCCACAGTATGACATATCAGGGTGTTACCTACGATAACAACTATGTTACAACTGTCGACAGTATCAAGTCGAGTTATATTCCGGATCCGGCCACCAATCCTGAGGATAGTAATCTGTATGTTATTGAGGCGAAGTATGGCGCATATATTGGTGACAGATGGCCGACTCCTGTCAATCCTGCATTTACTTTTACAGATCAGCCTGGCGCAAGATATACGATGTATATCTGGGCCGGTTATTATGATAGCCTTTATTGCAGAATCGCAAATGAGCGCTCCACAGCTGGTAATGCGATGGGAGCGAACCCGGATATCAATGGTGTATATGAATACATGTCCGCAGAGCTGTGTTCTGACCGTTCCGGTGATAATCTCATTGGAAATCAGGTACATCATCTTGTTGCCTATTATGGTACCAAAGGTAAACAAGGTATTATAAAGAATTACCACTTTTTATATGAGGCGATAGATGGAACATATGATCCGGATAGTGTTTCCCTTGTGAATGGATCAGATTATCTCCAATACCCAGAGACAACTTGGAGTGAAGCATCAGGTGATGTTAACAGAATAAATGGAAGACATAAGTTTTATGAGGCGGAAACGGTTCAGGTTATATCCAATCTGGAACCCCAATTCCAACTTTGTTCGGATAAAGAAGGATATGAACAGATTTACTCCTGCTACTATACAGTAGGCTATAATCACGATATCTATTTCTTCTTTACGCCCAAGAAGTATACGCTGACATTTAAGTATGAGGGTAATGAAGAAAACTGGGTGACACTCCAGTACTACTATACCCAGCCTCTTAAAGATGCAAAAACAGTGGGGCATATCACTGATCCCGAAAAGGAAGGATACACCTTTATAGACTGGTTTGATAATGAAGCGGGAGCGGGTGAACCTTTTGATTTTGAAAATGAGAGAATGCCGAGTGAGAACCTCATTCTCTATCCGGTTATGAAAGTGCTTCAGTATATGGTGAAGATCGATCCGAATGGTGGTGTGCTTGACCATCGTGAGAATCCGTCTGTTTCGACGTATTTTACTGCGAATTACGGAACAACGATCGGAGAGTATTCCAGCAAGCGAGAATTCATCGCGCTTTCCGAAAAAGAGCAGGATCCTAATTCGGAATCGTATTACGACGGAATCAAATACTACTACATCAACACCCAGCGTTTGGGAATTCGGTCTGAGGGTGACTGGGGTCTTCCGACAGAGCTCCGAAATGGCGTATATGTCGCTGATGCAGATGAGGATGGTAATGGATTAAATGATTTGGATGAGTACTACGCATGGTACTGCGACAAGATAGATAACGCGGATCAAACATATTGGACTGGCCTCGAAAAGCTTTCAACAAAGGCTGATTTTATTGCGACATATGCAAGTTTCCCATATCGTCGTTTAACTGGAGCTGAGCACTATTCCTTTATGGGTTGGTACCAGGTGTTTGACGATGGGTCTGTAGCTTCAATGCCATACAATTTTAATGATCCGGTCAAGAGCCCTATTACACTTCGTGCACTCTGGCGTCTTGATGGCGGTTATTACTTACAATACAACCCATACTTTGTACAGGAAGATGACCAGGGAAATGTAACGGTCATTGTTGGTGAGTTGGAACAGTGGCTGGATCCGGAGAATCCTAGTCTCCAATTGTATGCTGACCAGTCGCTTACCCATATTTTACGTGCGCCGACAAACACAACGGCAGGATGGGTTTTCCGTGGCTGGCGTGTGGTAAAAATGGTTGGAGAAGTTTCCGTTCCCGATAACGAAGGCCATACACATGTATTTGATTTGTGGGAGCCGATCCAGTTTGATGCTGACGGAAATGTTGTTTACTATCAGCCAGGTGATGACTTTATTGTGGACTCTGAACTTGTTACTCAGGTCAATGATCAGGGATCGGTCATCCATCTTCAGGCATATTATGAGAAAGAAGATGATTCAACAAGAAGGCCGAAAGTTACGAATCTGATTCTGGATGCCAATGATGACTATGGCGGATATATTAATTCTACCAATTCCTCCAATCTTCCTGCGTTGTCCGGACCAGGTACGCAAAGTATTAATACGACCGGAGAATTGGATAGTAACGGAAATCCGACACAGATTCTGCTTGGTGATTTCCAGTCCAATATCGCGTTGCATCTTTTCAAGTATGCAACAACGAAGGTCTTTTTTGGAACCCAGGGAACCAAATACTTCTCCCATGATGATAATTTCCTGTTGCTTGGTTTTGATGAAGAAAGTGATCCGCTCCATCCAACAACCGGAGAAGCATATATTCCAGCATATTCAGCTGATTCGGTAATTGCCGTTCAAAGAAATGAAACAAACAAGATTCTCTATGCCATGTGGGAACCTATGGTATACGTGACTTTTGTAAACACGACGGATGAACCAATCGATATAGTATTAAGAAGTTCCGAATCAACGGCTACGATAAGTATCGTCAATCAGGTGAATGGTGAATTTGATCGTCAACGTATTACAGAAAAGATTACGCTTCCGGCAAAATCCGGGGATGTTAACGGAACTGTGAAGGTTGTGCTTCCCCGTGCAATAGCAGATCATGACACAATTACAGCTGTTGCGGTAAATGATCATCTATATAAGAAGATGAGTGTAGGTGGTGTTTTACCAGAAAATGGAGCCGTCCATGGAACGGGCATGGAAGATGTTCCGTATGATTATGAAATTGAATATACAGGAACACTTGTGAGTGGTCCGGATGGTATTATTGTCACATATACAGAGGAAATTGATGCACAGGTGAGATTTAACGTAAATGGCGGAACCTGGACCGACAACGATGACGGACATCCGTATTATCTTGATCCGGCTGGTGATGTTTATTATTTTGAAGCGGAAGACATTATCAACAATGAATATGAACCAACTGATCCGACCAGATCGGGAAAGATGTTCATAGGCTGGACTTTGAATGCGAATATTGCATCTCATACGGATTTCAGTAGTGGTGTGACGGTGACATGGGGCGATACAACGATCACTCCTGATCCGGATACCATTGTTTTGGATAAGATAAAGAGTGATTATCTTTGGGATTTCACGCAGGAACCGCCATACGGAAGAACGCTTTATGCAGTATGGAGTGATACAGTGACGGTGAAGTATGATGTCGTTTATTCAAAAAATGAGAATGCAGATCCAGTGCAACTTCATACCTGGAATGGACCAGAAACAGTAAATGCTGATGTCCCATATGCGTTCTATAAACCAGATGGTGATGACCGATACATTTTCTATACTGTGGCTAAGGGTGAAAAAGTACTGAAGCCGAGCGATCCGACCGTTCATCAAGATAAACCATCATGGCTCTTCATCAAATGGCTGGTTTTTAATGCTGATAGGACGAATACCTACAGATATACTGCAATTTCAGGAGAAAGCTTGGCGTCTAATACGCGTCTGACCACGGATGCTTTCGATTTTTCACAACGTGTCTATGCGGATGTTACTCTTTCTACTTCGTGGACGGATACACCAGTACAAACATTTACCTTTACAGTTATGAACCGTGTTGAGGCCGGAAGTCCGGATGACGAGTTTGAGTATACTATTGCTGTAACTGATGAGCTGCTTTATGGTAAAGCCGGAACCAGTACAAAAAACGTGATTGCCACAACGGATATACATTGGGGATCTGTGACTACTAAACTGAAAGATAACGAGCAGTATACGGTAAAGGTAACCGTGTTGTACATAAGTAAGTGGGGCGGTGCCGATGATGTTTCCATCGATGTGATAGATAGAGAAGGTAACATCATCAACAGTGGCCATGTGTTTTATGCTAACCACAATACTTACAAGAATTTCAGTTCTGACACCAGATATACTTTGCTTATTACTCAGGAGGCGAAAAATGGTTATGTAACGACGCTTGAGACAGAAGATATAAACGGAATTGCAGGTACCACTACGGATGACACTAGCCGCACTTTTACTTTTGTTTCGAGTGAGTCCCGTACAGCAAAAGACGCAAATAATAACAATAGACCTATAACAGAGTTCTTACCAGAGATAAACAATTACGATGGTAATACTATGACCAATAGTCTTACACTGATTTTCAACAACCGTGGCGCCTATGTTGCGCCGACAGGATTGAAGTTCAATTCTACTCCGTTCGTGATTACGGCGGGTATTGGTGCAGGTCTTGGAATCGCCGCTTTTATCGGAAAGAAAAAGAAGAAAAACGATGAAGCGGATGAAGGCGAAGCAGAATTGTGATACTATAGTAGCGTTGTGAAAGAATTAACAGGAAAGTGAGTATTCCGCATGAAAGAAAGAACACCTTTAGTAACCCACATTTTTACAGCAGATCCGTCTGCACATGTTTTTAACGGCAAGATTTATGTCTATCCGTCTCACGATATCCCGCACGATGGCGAGGATAATGACGATGGAGATGAGTACAGAATGGAGGATTACCACATTCTTTCTCTGGATAACCTGGATGCGGATTGTGTGGATAATGGCGAAGCGCTGCACATGAAGAATATCCCATGGGTCAGCAAGCAGATGTGGGCTCCGGACTGTGCATATAAGAACGGTAAGTATTATCTGTATTTCCCGGCACGCGACAAAGACGGCATCTTCCGTATCGGTGTAGCTGTTTCCGATAAGCCGGAAGGTCCTTTTGAACCGGAAGAGAACTACATTGAGGGTTCCTACAGTATCGACCCGGCAGTTCTCGTAGATGACGACGGACGTTCCTACATCTACTATGGCGGTCTCTGGGGAGGTCAGCTCGAGATGTGGCAGACAGGCAAGTTCGATGAGAATACTCCGCGTCCGGTTGGAAAAGATAAGGCACTTGGACCGATGTTTGCTGAGCTCAATGAGGACATGAAGTCTTTCAAGACTGAGCCGAAGCACCTGGAGATCCTGGACGAGAATGGCAATCCGCTTCTTGCTGAGGATGAGGACAGAAGATATTTCGAGGGCCCATGGATGCACAAGTACAATGGTCTCTACTATCTCTCTTATTCGACAGGTACAACGCATTATCTCGTATATGGTACATCTGAGAACCCGGACGGTCCTTTTACATACAGAGGACGCATCATGGAACCGGTCATCGGCTGGACGACACACCACTCTATTGTGGAGTATCAGGGCAAGTGGTATCTGTTCTATCACGACTGTGAACTGAGTAACGGCATTAACCACCGCCGCTGCGTCAAGTATACTGAGCTCAAGTACAATGAGGATGGCACGATTCAGACCATCCATCCGTATGAGCAATAATACGGATCTCAAAAAATGGATTTTCAAGGACATCACGCAGGTATTACTCTGCGTGAGTCCTTTTTTTACCGGCATTTTCCATGATTTCGAATCAGGAATACTGGCACTGGTGATACTTATCTGGATCGCTGTTCTCGCTTTCAAAAAAGGAGCGCTTCGTATTCCGAAGACATCCTTGATGCTGGCGATGACGGTGCTGGTACTGATCTTTCCGGTCAGCTGCCTCTGGGCAGTGGATAAGGGCATGACGGTAATCGGTTTTCTCAAGTTCCTGCCGCTCCCGCTGTTCCTGATCCTGCGATCACAAGGGGTGAGCGGAAAGAATGAGAAGAAGCCGAAGAAGGCTGATCTGAAAACAGAGGAACGCACCTCATTTTTACTCGTACCTTATGCCGGCGCGGTTATGACGATTCTTTCCGCGGCGGTGGGATACACGACTTCGTGGGGATCACGATTCCTTGTACAAGGTCGTCTGGGCGGTTTCTTCGAGTACCCGAATACTTTTGCGTGCTTCCTTCTGGTCGGTATGGCACTGCTTCTTCTGAAGCAAAAGCACTCGGCCACGGATCTTGTCCTGGGACTGATCCTTGCTTGCGGAATCGTGCTTTCTGGAAGCCGTGCGGTATTTGTGCTCTTTGCCGCGCTCCTTGTATTCTATGTGTTCTATCAGAAAAACACACGTGTGCGGTGGATCACACTTGGCTCCGGAGTGCTCGTGGTAAGTGCTTTTGTAGTGGTATCGATTGCACTGGGAAAGCAGAATACGCTGGCGAGATTTACGACGATGTCTTTCCGCTCAAGTACACTTCTCGGGCGTCTCCTTTACTATAAGGACGCGCTGCCGGAGATCCTGAGGAATCCTTTGGGACTAGGGTATTACGGCTACCATTACAAGGTGCAGAGCTTCCAGACGGGCGTATATGACGTGGTACATGTCCATAATGATCTGTTACAGTTGCTTCTTGATGTGGGATGGGTCCCGGCGGGAGTCGCGGTCTTCGCAGTGGTACGACGCTGGATAAAACTTTCCGTGAGACTTAAGGTAGCGTCAGGGATCCTGGTATTGCACATGCTCTTCGATTTTGATCTGCAGTTTGTGGCGATGGGGTTGCTTCTTCTTGCGATGCTGACTGAGGAAGAGGAGACGGATCCGGCATGGGTGTTCACAGGGAAAAGCGCTTGGGTTGCGGCTGTTTCTGGATCGCTGGTACTTGGTGCGGTTACATGTATTCTGGGATGCGCGTCGTTCTTTTCCTTCTGCGGGAAGGCCGATCTGGCGCTGCAGTTCTATCCTTGGCTGACGAGCGCGAAAATCGAGAAACTGACGGCGGAAGAAAACCTGGTAAGAAAGGCAGAACTTGCGGATGCGGTGCTGGATTTGAACCAGCAGATTCCGGCGGCGCTCGATACGAAAGCGCAGGCGGCCCTGGTAGAGGGAGATGTGGCGACCATGATGGAATACAAAAAGAAAGCCATCTGGGCGAATCCATACCGCCTCTGGGGCTATGAGGATTATATCGATATGCTCTGGTATGCGGCGACAACGTATGAAGCAGCCGGCGACGCGGGCTCGGCGCAGGCGTGCAAGGATGAGATGCTGAAGATTCCGGCGTGGCTGGAAAGAGTGAAAGCCAATACTTCGTCTGTTGCATGGGAAATCTACGATAAGCCGGAACTGGAGCTTCCTTCGGAGTACCAGTTACTCCTCGATAGTCTTCGGACGGCTGGTTGAGGCCTCTTCTTTCTGAAGCTTTTCCTGCATTTTTAAAATGATGATCGCAAGTTCCTCGGCATTTCTGATGAAGGGGAGCTTCACTTTTTTACCGTGCTCAGGGTAAACAATGATGTGCGCATAGTGAAAAAGCTTCGTGCCGATCGTGGCGCGGATCTCCAGATCTTTGATCTGAAGAAGCGGGATCTCGATCTGCCGGTGGGAGGGCAGAAAACCGTAGATCTGGCCATACATGCGGTATTTGGTGACGAAGATAAGCGTGCTGATTCGAGCGATGAGCGCACGGGAGAACGCAATGAAGGACAGTACCCAGAACCCGAAAAAGAGAAGTTCGAGCGTCCTTCCGACGTGCGTCGTATCATCGAAGTAGAGGGAGAGAAATCCGGTACTTGCGGCAATAGCGAGATTGGCGAGCACAGGAATATAAGACGAGCGAAGGTAGAACTTGATCGAGTTATCCTTCTCGTTTCTCTTTTCGATCGGCTCAAAACGCATGGCTTCTGATTCTCCTTGCTTGCTTCGTCTTCCTTCTCCGTCTTTGTGACTTTACGTCTTAGCGATCAGGAGGAAGCGCCGATGGTGTTCCAGATCTCGGTGTATTTCTCTTCGTATTCTGCAGAGGAATAGTAAACTTCAAGCGTGGAAAAAGTAGCGGAGTCAGGATAGTAGCTGAGGTTGCCGGATACTTCAGGATCGAGCATGTCTCGAGCTGCAGTGTTCGGCGTGGAATAGCCGACGTATTCGCAGTTAGCCAGAGCAATCTCCGGATCATACATGAAGTTGATGAAGTCGTGTGCACCATCTACATTCTTGGCGTTGGTCGGAATGCACATCATGTCGACGGACCAGTTGGAACCCTTTGGCAGGACGAACTGCATATCGATATCGTCGCTCTTTCCAAGCTCATCGATACGGTCGAGAATGACGACATGGTCTCCGGACCATGCAACAGAAGCAGCCAGTTCTCCGCTTGCAAGCTTATCTTTCAGGTTATCGATACCAAGGGAAGGAGAGATCTTGCTCTTCTGGTCAAGAAGGACCTGCTTGGCTTCGGCAAGTTCGCTGTCGTTAAGTGTGTTGATGCTGTATCCGCAATAGTTCAGAGCAACACCGATCGATTCACGCATGCTCTTGTACATGCCGATCTGGTTCTTATACTGCTCATCAAAAAGCACTCCCCAGATTTCCTTCGGGTCGGTCGTGCCTTCCGGGATCTCCACGCGGTTGGCGTCGTAAACAAGACCTACCGTGCAGTAGAGGTACGGAACGGCATATTCTAGCATGATGTCGGAAATCTCGTTGTCCTGGGCATATTTTACGGTTCTAAACATTGGATCCATATACTTCGTTACGTTCGGAAGCTTAGCCCAGTCGAGTTCCTGGATGCGGTCTTCACGGAGAAGACGGGCTACCATGTACTCGGATGGGATGATGATGTCGTAAGAGTTATTGAGGGTCGGGTACATCGTCTCGTTATCTTCGAAAGTACGGTAGATAAGCTTATACTTCGGGTAAGCTTTCTCAAACTTCGAGATCGTATCCTCTGCAATATACTCGCCCCAGTTGTAGACGACGAGTTCTTTTCGAGAATCACAGGCGGTACTGAAAACTACGGAAAAGGCCATGACAGCAGTCAAGGCAAGGGATGAGATACGATGAGAAAAATGAAAACGATTCTTCAATTCTGTTACCCTCCTCAGAAGAAAAAATACCCACCCATTATATCACAAAAACAGGCGCTGGCACGGAATATGCGCAAATTGCCTTGAGAGTTTGCGGGTGTTATAATTTTACTAGGTTGACAGCATATTTACGGGAGAGACAATATGAAAAAGCTTGCTATTGCTTTTTTGATCCTGGCACTGGCCGTGCCGGGCGGCTGCAGTGCTTCGAGCGGGACGACCGTGGCGGAGGGGCTTTTCAGCGAAACGACGGTGGCTACTACGACAGCGGCAACTTCGGAAGAAGTGAAGGCCGAGACGGAAGAAAGCGAGTCGGATCTGGTCATTGCGGCTGGAAGCGAGGAGACGACGACTTCCCAGGAGACGGAAAAAACAGAAGAAACGACGACAGAGTCGACATATGCCGAGCATCAGGTGATTGGCACAGAGACGGACTATACCGTGAAGTTTCCGTTGAAGAATTCTACCGGGTCTACGATCGTGGAGATCTATGTGAAAGATTGCGAAGAAGAGCATTTTGCGCCGGAGAATTTAGTCGATGCACCGTTCCTGACAGGGGATACCAGGGACAGTTTTTTCAAAGCTGATGAGAAGAAAAAATACGACATCCGCATTGTCTATGAAGATGGTACGGAGGACGACATTATAGAGTTTGTTTTCGATTCGGTCACGGAGGGTGAGTTGGTGTGGAAGGACGGAAAGACGGTCCTTCTTCCGAATGGACAGGAGGAGCTGACGCCAACCCCAACGGAGACAACGAAGAAAGCTACAAAAGCGACAAAAGCAACGGAGGACCCGAATGCGGGATGCATCGGAGACGATGGTCTTTTCTATTGAGTGCTCCGTAGCGGCAAAGGCATAAAGACAGATGATCCGGTTTCAGGATGCTCGGGGGGAGCCGTTCTGAAACATAAAGGAGACAGAGTTATGAAAAGACAGCTTAGTAAGAGAATCATCGCATTGATCGCAACATTTACCATGGTTTTTGCAGCGGGGAACGTGGTCCTGGCCACGGAATCCGAGGAGGAAGAACTCGTAACCAGGCTTTATACGGAGCTTCTGGGAAGAGAAGGTTCAGAAGAAGAAGTGGCGTACTGGAGCGGGGTAGCCAGAAGCGGAAATGTCAGCGGTACACAGCTGGTCATGTATTTTCTGGAAAGTGAGGAGTTCCTGTCCCGCGGAATCAGCGATACGGATTTTGTGAGCGCGCTTTATACCGGTATTCTCGGGCGTGAAGGCGGCGAATCGGAGATCGGTTACTGGAATGATTTTCTCCAGAATGGTACGTCGCGTTTTTATGTTGTTTCCGGGATCCTGCGCTCCTCGGAGTTTGGCAGCATCTGTGCCGCTTGTAATATGGAGCAGGGAAACTACGAATCCACCCGCCTTTCCGACACACACCTGAATGTAAGTGCTTTTGTAGCAAGATTATACAAGAATTGCCTAGGACGGCGCTACGACCGGGATGGCTTGAATTACTGGCTTTCGGAACTGCTCAACAAGAAAAAGGGCGGACTGGAAGTGGCCAGAGGATTCTTTACCAGTGATGAATTCATCGGCATGGACCTGATCGATGAGCAGTTTGTGACTGTCTGCTATGAGACGCTTCTGGGCAGAAGACCGGAGCTGGATGGACTTAGATACTGGGTCAGTCAGCTGGGTTCGAAGGCGAAGACGAGAAATGAGGTTCTGGAGTTGTTCTGCACACTTCCGGAATTCCGTGGGCTTTGTGATGAATATGGGATCTTCTATTCTACGGAGCAGATCCGGGACCAGTATCCGGAGGCGTGTGCGGTCCTCGACAAGGTGGGCTGGGATATCCGGAAAGCGTACGACTGGTCAGTCGGCATCACCTATGTACGAAGCGATACGGATATTTCACTGGGCACGAGAAACCTTGCCCATAACGGATTCACGACACGCAAGGGCAACTGTTATGTATATGCGGCGACGTTCTATGAGATGACGAAGGCGATGGGATATGATTCCCACCAGATCGTCGGCTATGTCAAGAACCGTAACGGCGGGCTTTCCCCACATTCCTGGGTGGAGATCGACATGGAAGGGACGACGTATGTTTTCGACCCGGAATTCGAGCAGACCAAGGATGGCAGAGATGGCTGGAAGTTCAAGTATGGGCGCTCGGGAACGTGGATGTATGCCGATTACAAGAGAGTCAATTAGTGGACCGGTTGATTTATGAGTGAGAAAAAGAGCCGGAATTACAAGCTTTGTCATGTGCGTGCGATCTCGTGTATCGCGGTGGTCGTGCTTCACACCTTTTTTGCATGTTTTGGGTTCAGTTCGGCTGCAGGGGGAACCGCGGGCGCAGCGTATAAGTTCACGGTGATCGTGCGTAACCTGATGTACTGGGCTGTCCCGTGTTTTATCATGGTGAGTGGCGCGTTGCTTCTGGATCCGTCGCGTGAAGTGGGGTATAAGAAGGTGTTTCGGAAATATATCCCGCGTATGGTGGCAGCGCTGGTCCTTTTTTCGGTGATATTTCTTGGTGTGGATCTAGGATTCGGATTTGCTTCATGGAGCGGTGATACGATCCCGGAATTCCTGAAATCACTTCTTTCCGGGCAGGGGGTCTGGAGTCACATGTGGTATCTGTATACCATGATCGCACTTTATCTGCTTCTTCCGGTACTGCACGCTTTCGTGAAGTCTTCGGAGCGGAAAACCTGGGGAATCCTGATCCTGCTTCTTTTCCTTTTTCTGTCTGTGCTCCCGCTTCTTGAGAAACTTCTTCCGATCTCCTTCGGATTCTATATTCCGGTATATACGATCTATCCGCTCTATTTTCTTTTGGGTTGGTGGATCGTAAGTGCACACCGCGAGGAGACGGCAGCGTCGACGTCTGCGGAACAGCCGGCGGAAACCGGAAAGCGCGGCCTTGGCCTGGGATGCGTGTTTGTCGCAGTCTTCCTGGTCGGGATGATTCTCTGCACGCTTGTTTATCTGGGATCGGACCAGGCGGTGCTGAAAGACGCGGTCAACGATTATTCTTTCCCTCTGACGGTACTTGGTGCACTTGGCATGTTTATGCTGATCACTTCAATCAACGGTCAGAGCCGTGTCCTCGAATTTATCGATCAACACTCCTTCGGTATCTATCTGATCCACATGATTCCGCTGAAAATACTGGCATTGAAGAATCTTTTCAATCCCTATGACATTGGCGTGTGGTTCGTTTTTGTCGTGGCACTGGGCGTCTTCCTGATCTCGCTTGCCGTGACTTTTGTTCTGCGGAAGATTCCGTTTGTGAAGAAGATGCTGTAAAAGTGCCTGGTTCTATAAGAATGGGAAAATGAATAATCTTATAGCATATTTTCCCTCGCCTAGTTCTATAAGAATGAGAAAATGAAGGATCTTATAGCACTGTGAAACGGAATTTATGCTATAAGATGCAAAGAAAATGGATTCTTATAGAACTTGAGCTATAAAATTTTTCTATAAGATCCCCGATTTCGTTCATCTTATAGAAAAATGCCGATCCCGATTCCCTCGGCTTACTTCTTCTTACTCTTTTTAATCTCCCTTGATTCGCGGATCTGCTTGATATTGGCGAGCAGGAGCAGGATGAAGATCGTGACGAACATGATGGTCGTCAGGGCATTCATCTTCGGGCTGACGCCGAACTTGGCCATGGAGTAGATCTTCATCGGGAGTGTCTGCACGGTACTGTCCACGTTAAAGTTACTGACGAGGTAGTCATCGACAGAAAGCGTGAACGTCAGAAGCAGCGACGAGAGAATGCCCGGGAGAAGTTCCGGAATGATGACCAGCGTGATGGTCTGGAACTGTGTCGCGCCAAGATCCTGCGCCGCTTCAGCGATATTCTTATCGAGCTGTTTGAGCTTTGGAGATATCGAGAGTACGGCAAATGGAACGCAGAAGGCAATATGTGAAAGGAGCAGTGTAAACTGGCCTTTCTGGATGCCGAGGAAAGCAAAGAGCAGCATGAACGAGATACCGGTTACGAGTTCCGGCATGACGTTCGGAATGTAAGTGACGTTCATGGTGAGGCTCTGGATCTTTTTGCTGAAATAACTCAGACCGAGACATGCAAGGACAGCAATCATCGTAGAGACGACAGATGCGATTGCAGCGATCTTAAGTGTAGTCAGTAAGGACGACAGGAGTTCGCCACCGTCGGTGCCCTGGAAGAGCGATGCGTAGTGATCGAGTGAGAAGCCACCCCATACGAAGGACTTCGGTACCTTGTTAAAGGAGAATACGATCAGCACGATGATCGGCAGGTACAGGAAAAGGAAGACCAGACCGATGTAGATATTGGGGATTATGCCGCGGAATGTACGGCCAAGACCTTTTCTATTCATAGCACCATACCTCCTCCATTATCTCCGAAATCTTTGTCCTGGTTTCTAAGGAGTCCCATCGTGATCAGGACGAATACCAGCAACAGGAGTGACAGGACGTTGCCCGCCTGCTGGTAGGAAGAACTCTCATTCAGGATGAATGACTGTACGGTGTTACCGATCGTCGTGACACTTCCTTCGCTGATGATGTCGGGGATCATGTAGAACGTGAGCGCCGGCATGAATACCATCTGGATGCCGGAAACGACACCTGGCAGGGAGAGCGGGAAGATCACTTTCCAGAACGCCTGTCTGCCATTAGCGCCGAGGTCATGTGCCGCCTGGGCGATGTTATCGTCGAGCTTGACGAGCACGGAGTAGACCGGAAGCAGCATGAACGGCAGAAAGTCGTTAATCAGTACGAGTTTGATGATGATGTCCGATATCCATTCATTCTTCAGGAAAAGAACTGGGTCTGAGATCAATCCGGTACTCATGAGGAAACTGTTGAGTACGCCGTTCTGGCTGAAGAATGCGCGCCATGCGTAAGTTCTGAGCATGGTGTTGATCCACATCGGAAGTACGAAGAAGAATAGAAGCATCGAAGATTTCAGATGCTTACGCTTCGTACGCATCGCGAGTGCATAGGCCAGAGGATAGCCGAGAAACAGACAGCCGATCGTGGTCCAGACGGCATAGTCAAGGCTTCTAAGGAATACGGAGAAGTATTCCTGCAGGTGCAATGTCTGGCCGTAGAAACGTGCGGATACCGTGCGATTTACAGTGAGCACACGGAAACCGTCAAGAGTAAAGCGATAGGAACCATCGACTTTTGCGAAGAATGCGCGGAAGAAAATGAGCGCGAGTGGCAGGATCGTGAATACGATGAGCCACACGAAATACGGGTAGGCGAGCGTGCGAAGATGCGCGCGGATACCGATCATCTCCACGATTGAAGATGCGGCGGCGATCATGAGCACGATGAAAAGAATGTTGCCGACGATGTTCTGCGAGAAGTGAAGACTCGAGGAATTCATGCCTGCAGTTGTTCTCTCGGCATCCGAGATGAGATTGGACTGGGCGATGGCACAGCAGGCGAGGCTTTCCAGAGCCAGGATCGCAGTGAAAAGCGGTGGCAGACGTTTGCCCAGACGGTTCTTTAAGATCGGGGAGAAGACACTGATAAGAAGTCCCATGATCGGCGAGATGATGGCCAGGATCAGGAAGATGCGGGCAGGACCGAAGTCCAGCGCGACATTGTGCGAACGTGTCTTCAGCGCGAATGTCGGGTCGGTCAGAAGTTTCAGATAAGAATATGTACCGTGCTCGGCATACTGCACGGTAAGGATCAAAGACGGGACGAACACCAGGATCGCACTGATGAGAAACATCAGGCTCGTGATCCAGAACGTGGCCGGTCTTTTGGAACCAGGATCAAGACCGAGGTCTGTCGGAGTAAATTCCTCTTGGGAAGCCGTAACTGCTGCCTGCGAAGGATCTTGGGAAGGAGAAACAGATTTTGTCATGATCGTTTCTGTACCTCCTTACTTCTCAGACTCGGAATCGCTGGAGACTTCATCATCCGAAGAATTGGCTGCGCCGGGTGCATCCGGTGAAAACTCGGATTTGCGCATGATGTGGATGTCGTCAGGATCGACAGTCATACCGATCCGCTGACCTTCCTTGACCGGATCGACATCGTGGATCATCCACTCATTACCGGTGTCGTCTTCAACCAGGATCTCATAATGCACGCCTTTGAATACGATGGAGGTGACGGTGCCGTTGACATAATCCGGACCTTCTTCTTTAACATAAATATCTTCCGGACGGATCACGACATCGACCGGATTGTCTTCGCCTTCCTTGAATTCAGGGAAGAGCGGATCGACGCAGGTGAAGGTCTTGCCGAGGATCGTTACTTCCTCGTTCTTCTTCATGGTGCCCGGGATGATGTTGGATTCACCGATAAAGTCGGCGACGTAAGCATTTTTCGGTTCGTTATAGATATCGATCGGGGTGCCGATCTGCTGGATGACACCGTCCTTCATGACGATGATCGTGTCAGACATGGTCAGGGCTTCTTCCTGATCGTGGGTGACGTAAACGAAGGTAATGCCGAGTTCGCGCTGCATTTCCTTCAGCTCGATCTGCATCTCTTTTCGCATCTTCAGGTCGAGGGCGCCGAGCGGCTCGTCGAGAAGAAGTACTCTCGGCTGGTTGATGATCGCACGTGCGATCGCGACACGCTGCATCTGACCGCCGGAAAGCTGGTCGACCCAGCGGGTCTCGTAACCGGAAAGTCCGACAGTTTTGAGTGCTTCGGAGACACGTGTCTTGATTTCGTCCTTCGGACGTTTCTTCAGTTTTAATCCAAAAGCAACGTTATCGAATACGTTGAGGTGCGGGAAAAGCGCATAGCGCTGGAATACCGTGTTGATGTGACGCTTGTGGGCAGGAACGGAGAGAAGGTCGCTGCCTTCAAATTCCACTTCGCCGGAATCGGCGGTTTCAAAACCTGCGAGGATACGGAGAGTGGTGGACTTACCACATCCGGAAGGACCGAGCAGCGTGACAAATTCATTGTTCCGGATATAGAACGTGATGTCTTTGAGTACATGGTTTTCCCCGAAACTCTTATTGATATGCATGATCTCGATGATATGCGCTCTTCCGGTCTTATCCTCGAGTTTCGGCTTGTACTGGGCTACTGCGTCCTTACCTTCCATTGTTGCCATTTCTCTACCCCCTTCATAAGTGATAAGCAATCACCCCTAGATTATAATACGTTTTTCCTCGTAAAAACACCGCAAATTTGGAATTTCCTTGCATTTTGGCGCGGAAGGGATTATTCTATTTGATGCTGTAAAAGCAGCGCAAGTTCTTTTGAATGAGGATGAGTAAGATGAGCGAAGAAGAGAAGCAGGGTAGAAGCCTTGTTGCGAAGGCCAAGCGAGTCGTGGTGAAGGTGGGTACATCTTCGATCACATACCCGAATGGACGTATGAAACTCCGCAACATTGACCATCTTGCACGTGCTATCGCAGATCTGATGAATTCCGGACGGGAAGTGATCCTGGTCACATCAGGTGCGATCGGTGTAGGTGTAGGATGTCTGGATCTGCCTGAACGACCGAGCGAGATGGCTGACAAGCAGGCTGTTGCTGCTGTTGGACAGTGCGAGCTCATGAACGTGTACAGCCGTTGCTTCGCGGAGTATTCCCGTGTTGTCGCTCAGATCCTTCTGACAAAGGACGGTATCGATGATCCGATCACACGTGCTAATATCTCCAATACCATGGAATCCCTGATCGGTATGGGTATTCTCCCGATCGTAAATGAGAACGATACAGTATCCACAGCAGAAATGCCGCACGCCGGTACTTTTGGAGACAATGACACATTGTCTGCACTGGTTGCGCGTGTCGTAAATGCAGATCTTCTGGTCATTCTTTCGGATGTCAATGGTGTATATGATTCCAATCCTCGTGAAAATCCGGACGCGAAGCGTATTTCTGTTGTGACAGAAGTTACGGATGACATCATCGGTGGCGCTGGTGGTGCAGGTTCGGCACTGGGAACAGGCGGTATGCAGACGAAAGTCCTGGCCATGAATATGCTCATGGATCACGGAATCGCAGGTGTCATCGCAGAAGGTACCGAGCCGCAGATCCTCGAGGACATTCTCGAAGGAGAAGACTTCGGTACGCTCTTCGTACCTCATGAGAAATAAGTGTCCTGACCGGTAATTGTGTTCTTGAATCCCCTATATTCGTGCTATTTCTGGCAATTGTGACAAAAATGTGTTCAAATTTGAAGTGGTCTTCACTTTTATTAGAATGGCGTTAACAGAATCATGATTTCTTTTCGGAAGAGTATAGCTATAATGATTTCAGAAGCAAGGAAATGCTTCTTTTGGAAAGCTAATTCGGGGGACCAAAGTTGAGTTTGTTATTGAGGTTTTTTAGCTGACCGCCTACATGCACAGATCATTCATAATTAAGTTCGAAAGCTACCTTAGTTTGGAGGGTAGCTTTTTTCCTGTCCTTATTTTGTTACGGTGATCTGAAATGCGAAGTCTTCTATACTGCCATCGTATTTGTGGCTCATGACGAGGATGAAGTCGGCGGTACTGCCTGATTTCTTCCACAGGTTCATCGAGGCGGTCTGGAAGAATTCCGGATTCTCTTCTTTCAAGCCCACCAGTTCTTCTTCGGAAAGTGTTCCGAGGAATTTGCCGTCTTTGTCCCACATGTTGATGCACATCGGGAATAAGTCGAGTGCGATAAAGCCGCCGTCCACTTCAAAGATATCTTCAAAAGAAGCAGGCTCGCCATTTCCGTCCAGAAGTTCCATCTGGAAGTGACCGTCATGATCGAAGACGTAGGTTTGGGTGATAGTTTCACCTTTCTGTTCAGCAAGGATGAGAATGTGATCCTCTGTAACATTCATGTCATAGACACCCAGGTCGGTCAATGGAAACTCGAAATGGACCGGATCAGCGGTAAATATTCCACTTGCTTCATCATATGTGAGTTTCCGGGGATTAGACATGTTGTAATCGTACGTGATCAGAATGCTGTCATCCGGGCTTATGGCCACATCTCCATAGATCTGGATCAGGTTGGATCTTTTGCCTTTTTCGATCAGACATGTGGAAGTGATCCCGGTACTTGCCGGGCTTAAGCCCCGGATGGTCATTCCATCAGTAAAGCTTACTTCGTCAAAAACCTTCTTATCAGGGACAGGTACAGTATTGATCAGTTCCAGTCCGTCCGTCCCGATCTTGTAGATCATAAGAGAATTGCCCCCCAGATCGAGAGTGTAGAGGTACTCATCGGACAACCCGGTCTGTGCCGCCGTGTAGGAGATCGGAACGACGCCGTTGCCGTAGCTATTGGTATATACGCGCGGATCAAGAGGAAGCTGCTTCGTAGAAATGGAATAGTCAGCGATCGTAGCGGTGATGGATTGCGTGTCCGGAGCATCGTGCTGCCACGGAAAGGGCGTGTCGGACAGACCGAGATCCGGAAGAGAGAACACGATATTGGTCATGAGCTCATTGATAGAAGGTGTTTCGGGTCCTTGCCTGATCACGATGGACATTCCCGATTTCTCATCTCGATAGAAGTAGGTAGTTATCTCTTTATTTCCCTTGGACGTAAAAGAAGTCACCGGGTAAGAGATGAAATCATAGCCACCTATAGAGGTGGTATCCAGTTCCCCGCCCGAGTACTTTTCCAGAGAAACGAAACAGGCCAGCCAGTTCCGGTATTCATCGGCAGTTTCGGATCGGATACTGATCGAGAAATAGTTGAAGTCCTTGTCGCTTGGATTTTTGAGAAAAGACATCAGGCATTCCGTATCCGTATCGATGGCGCTGCTCTTTTTGAACACATAGCTTCTCGGCGCTTCAAAAGAAACGAGCTTCGTCTTATACGAGAGTGTATCTGGATTCGGACTGGTTGTTTCCTCGTCGGTTTTGACGACAGAGGATGCGAAGGATATCTTTCCTGACTCCGCGTCGGTCGGTTTTTTCTTACAGGAACAAAGCATATTGGCAGACAGAAGAATCTCTGCTGCGAGTATAGAAGATGTTATACGATTGATTTTTGACATAAAAAACTTCCGTCCTTTATATATAGGATACACTCTATATATCAGCAACGGAAGAATTTTGTTACATTGATTTCTGATCTTTTTACTTCTTGATCAGTTTCCCGAGCCAGGTGCTGAGCATCAGGTACGCCCATGCCGCTTCAAAAGGCATGTCGTAGAGCGGCTTGATCTTCGCATCGAGAATGGTCTTGTTGGAAGGGTTCGGTGCGAGGTTGCTGTCGATCGGGGCGACGAAGACCTGCTTGTCATAGTGATCACAAGCTTTCTTCAGATAAAGGATCGAGAACGGGTTGTCCTCAGAAAGAGTATTGACGGTGCCGTCAAAATGCAGTTTCTGCAGGACGTACTTAAAATCGGAACGGGCAATGCTGAAGTTAGCATAGTTTACGCATAACGGAGCATCGATCGTAAGGATCGTATCCTCTTTCGGAAGAGTGATAAGCTTGCCCAGTGCACGAAGATTCTTCATGGCATTCGGGCATTCTGCGGGTGCTTCCACGTCTTCGTTCGGGACGAACTTCTTGCCGGAGATACGACCGGCTACGCGGTTTTTATAACTTGCATAGTCATCGGTCTTTCTGTTTGCACTCATGATATAGGAAGCATAGTGGACGTAGATCTTGCCATCTGCCGCCTGACCGACGACATAGACACCTTTCTCGACCTCCATCGCCAGAGTGTAAGCAGCCTTGAGATTCGTCACGGCTTCGGTTCCTTCCTCTGTCGGCGCGATCTTGCTTCCGAAGAAAACGATCGGGATCTCATACCCGGAAAGCAGAAGCTGTGCCAGCTGGGCCGTATAGGCCATCGTGTTTGTGCCGTGCGCGATCAGAACGCATCCGAAATCACTCTTGTCGAGCTTTTTCTTGATCGCATCAAAAAGCACTTTGTACATGGGGGGAGTGAAGTTTTCGGAGCAAACATCGACAGGTTCGATGATCGTGAAATCTTTGCCGAATTTACCGGCCGCATCCAGAACAGCGTATGGTGCAGTACCAAGTTCCAGTGCTTTTTTAGAAAGACGGGTGGAAATGCTGCCACCAGTAAAAACCATAAGAACTTTTTTCTTATCCATCAGCCAATACCTCCAAGTTCCTAATATCTCTACACTTTGATTATAGCGCAAAAATACCCTGATTGTTGAATATATTTGATATAATACACAAGAAAGATAAACGAACAAGTGAGGAAATGTTAACATGCGGTTAATTAGTTGGAATGTAAACGGGATCCGCGCAGTGGCGAAAAAAGGCTTTCTGGAGACGGTTGCAGAGCTCGATCCGGATGTGCTCTGTATCCAGGAAACGAAGGCTTCGGTCGACCAGCTTGACGAAAGTCTTCTGAACATTCCCGGCTACACAAGTTATTTTTCCTCTGCAGAGAGAAAAGGATATTCCGGAACAGCCGTGTATACCAAGCGCGAACCGGTCTCGGTTTCCTATGGCCTCGGCACCGATGAATTTGACCATGAGGGGAGAACGATCGAACTGGATTTCGGCGACTTCATCCTCTACAACATCTATTTCCCAAACGGCGGACAAGGCCCGGAGAGAGTGGATTTTAAGCTCCGCTTCTACGATTGCTTCCTTGATAAAGTGAAGAAGCAGATGGACGAAGGTCGCATGGTCCTGGTCTGCGGAGACGTGAATACGGCGCACAAGGAGATTGACCTTTCGAATCCGAAGGCAAACAGCAAGATTTCCGGCTTTCTTCCGGAGGAGCGCGTATATATGGATCATTTTGCGGAAAAAGGACTGGTGGATACGTTCCGCATGTTCTATCCGGACGCGACGGAGAAGTACACGTGGTGGTCCTACAAGACTTTTGCCAGAGACAGGAATGTGGGCTGGCGTATAGACTACTTCTTTGTGGATGAGAAGCATAAGGATAAGATCGCTGAGTCGGAAATGCTCTCGGATATCATGGGATCCGACCACTGCCCGATCTATATCGATCTGAAGTAAGAAAGACCGATATCGGTGGAATCTTCCTCTTTGTTTTTCTATATACTTCTTCCTATTACTAAATAATTAGTGAATAATGCTCCTATCTGTGATATAATCCCTCTGTTGCGTGGAGAGGGGTCTTCACCGACGTGGTTATGGAAAAATGACGGAAGGTCATTACGAAAGGAAAAAGCAACATGAAAAAGAAGAAGATTTGTGCTGCATTGCTTGCTGCAATGATGGTAGCGTGTGTTTGCGGCGCAGGATGCAAAAAGAATGACGAGTCCAGTGCTTCGGCTTCCGATACAGGTATCAGCCTTTCCATCGACCCGAACGTAACAGCCAGTTCTGCGGATACCAGTACAGGTGCAAGTGAAAGTGCAAGTGAAAGCGCAAGTGGAAGTGCAAGTGGAAGTGCAAGTGAAGGCTCGACTGCAAGCGGAAGTGATACATCAGGTGCAGCGAGTACAGATTTCATCAAGATGCGCTTTGAGGATAACTATGACCAGGCTGCAATCAATGAGATGAGCAAGAAGGTCACCGTTCATGGCATCACATACAATGAGTTTGACTTTAATTTCTATTATGCAAATGAGTATATCGGCATTATGCAGTATGTTATGGGTGATGCGACACTGCAGACACAGGCTGGTTTTATCAACCTGGATGCGCAGATCTCGGACACAATGACAATTCGTGATTATCTGAGACAGACAGTCGAAACAGATCTTCAGGGTGAGGCATTCCTTACGGCTTATGCTTCTTCGAAGAAACTGACTCTTACGGACGATATCATTCAGGGTATCGAAGATCAGATTGCTGAAGCAACGAAGAATGCAGAGACATACGGCATGAATATCAATGAATATCTGCAGTCCTACTATGGTCCGACAGCAAATACAGATGTTCTGCGCACCGCCTTGCAGCGTTACGAACTGGCGAATTTGGCACAGAAGACATATGTTGCCGAGTATAAGTTTGCAGACGGCGAAGATATGCTCCCGACAGTGTACCATGTTCTTTTCCCGACGATCGATCTTACAACCCGTGAAGCTTTGAGCGCGGAAGACGTTGCAACTGCAAAGAAGAATGCTGAGGACCTTTTGAGTGCTTCAAAGACACTCGAGGAACTGAAGACCAATGGTGAGCAGGCGAAGACAGATGGCAAAGCAGCGGAGTGTGCACAGTACACCGTTCAGCACGGCCAGATGGTTCAGCCTTTTGAAGATTGGTGTTTCGCTAAACATGAGGTTGGCGAGATGGGTATCGTTGAAACCCAGTTCGGTTATCACGTAATGTGCTATGTTGGTCAGGAAAAGGCGACAGAGGAACAAAAGAAAGAACTTGCTCTGAGCAAGATGCAGGATGAACTGACCGCAGCGATCAACAGCGGCGAGTACAATATCGTGTACAACTAAGGATCTAAGAATCGTCAGTTGTCCGTTGTCAGTTGACTATGGAAGATCAATAGAGGGGCGCCTCAAGAGTGATACAAATCATTCAAGAGGCGCCCCTTTTCAGGTACCGGAAAAAACAGGCAGTGCATTATTTGAGTGTGATCAGTGAATTGGACTTTGCAAGGCTACTGATTGCAGGATCATTTGTAGCAACGATATTGACGAACCCGGCGTTATAAATTGCGTGCGTCTTAAAGGGCATACTCAGTTCGAAGATAACAGAAGTGCCTTGACTGGTATTTCCGTAAACATAGACTGCGTACATGATGTTGTCTTCCTCATCTTTTTCACCGACAACGTTCATCGATGTACAAGTGAGGGCTGAACCGGGAAATGAAAAGTCGGCGTAAACCTTCCCGGTCGAATCGTCTTGGTAGATGTTGAGCGACATCAGGTCAAACCCATATTCTCCGCACCACAGTTCCAGATCCTGCTTGTCAGTAAGCTCGCTGCAGGAAGAGAGATCGAGTCGGGATACATCTGTGAAGAACAGTGACTGTTCCTTCTCGTTGTATAGGATTGTCTGGCCAAGATACTCACCATCGTACAGTGTTCCGTACCGTTTAATGTAGTTGATCCATTCTTCAGGGAGGTCGGCTACCTTGGTATTGGGAAGATAGACGAGCAGATCAGAAGCGGAGTTAAGTGCTTTTGGATCTGCATACACAACATGGTCTGTGACGGTTTTAGCCGGATAATCATAGGTTTCCGTAAACTCATCAAAATGCTTCGTCTCAAAGGAGGAGAATTTGATCTTCAGCGTGTGGTCATCAATCCGTTCCGGTGCTTCGATATTGCCAGAAAACTCGCTTTTTCTGACTTCATGATAATCCTTGATGATGGTTTCTTCCAACCACATGTACTCGCCGTGAAAGTCCTTGGATTTCATGTTCAGATCGAAAGAGGTGTACTCGCCTGGCCCACTGATGAAATTGCAACAGAAAGTCGTGGAGGGGAATAGGGTTTGGGGGTCAACGTAGGCATAGAGCGAATAGATGTCGTCTATGCTTTGAAAAGGAATCGGTGTGATCGTCGGATACGAATGCTGTGTGGTGGCTTCTGTTTCTTCGCTTTTCTCTGTACCCGCTGTTTTCTCCGGTTCGCTTTCTGATGCGGATGTGTCTTCTGAAGAGACGTTCCCGGTCTGGCTTTTCGAAGTATCTGGATCATCCTCCCGGTCTTTGTCTTCTATAGTGTTGTCTTCTTTTACGGATTGCTTTGGTCTCCGGGTGCTCTCCGTCTGTGTGCTTGAACAAGCACACAGGAGCATGCCTGCGGCCAGGATTTCCGCCAATACTGTCTTTCTCATAGATGTCTTTTTCCTTCTTCAAATATTTCTTTTCTTTGATTAAAGGATAGCAGGAATCCGTTGTTTGGAGATGACTCTTTAGTCATTTGGAGAAAAAAGCCTCATGAACTATCCTTCTTTACGGGCGGACAAATATGCCTCTGCATGCACGCATATATGCCAGCCAAATAAGTCGGAAACCCGATTTTTCTGAAAAAAGACTTACCTTTCTGAGACCACATAAGTCGCAATCTTCAAAATGCCGCTTCGCGACTTATATTTTGGCCCGTTTTTTCGTCAGAATAAGTCGGAAACCCATTATCCTTGAAAAGCGACTTACTTTGTCAAAGAAAAATTTCGAAAACACCGTAAAAAGTGGTTCTTCACGTTTTCTGTGGGATGAGCATATATTTGTGAGGCAAGGAGAGATAGCGGACAAGCGTGAAAAAATAGTTATCGTTGCGGAATCCATAACCGATTCTTTTGGCAACTTTAATCTTGTTATTGAGACCTTCGAGTTTTGCGGTGCTTATTGGATGTGAGGCATGGGATACCAGATAATCTAT
>JAFWPB010000010.1 GCA_017545245.1 Clostridiales bacterium | reverse complement strand
TACTTCTTGGATGCATCTACTTCGATGTCCTTGGATGTGTACTTTCCATTCGTATCAACATCGAAATCAGCTGTGTCACCAAGTTCGCCTGTCCAGACTACTGTTCCGGTTTCATCCGTTACTACAAACGTCAGGCCGTTACGGTCTTCGTCCGTAATGTCGCCGTTGATCGTCTTCGTGATCTTGATGTAACCCGTCTGTGTGGTTGAAACATCATCAATAACATTGAGCTTGTCTGTGTATTCCAGATATGCATAACCGTCACTATCATAGGAATAACCTGACTGATATGTCCATAATGCATTTTGAAGCAATATGCTATCATCCTCAAGATTAATGAAAGTCTGATAATTCGACTCAGAAACAGTAAACCTAATAGGAACTATTTTAGAATACCCTGAAGGAGGAGTAGCCTCACTCAAAACATAAACAACATTCGGACTTAATCCTGTTATCTCATGATAATCATTTCCAGAGGTCCATGTCCAGGTATCATTTCCGACTGATCCGTCCTCTGCCGTCAGTTGCATCTTAGCTCCTGCAAGCGCATTAAATTGACCGGATGAAACGGAATCATAAAATCTCTTCTGAACCTTGATCTTGATTCCGGGAAGGTCAACCATGGTAATGCGGTTTTCATTCTGAACAGAATCACCAATCTTCACCGTGCCATCTGCAAGAACACTGAATGCAATATCCTCAGCCTTGCGGTAGTCCGAAGGTGCCTGCTCTTCTCTCAAAATATAATTGCCAACAGCGAGATTAACAGATGCTTCACCGGAAGCAAAAGAATTACCTACCTTAGTAGTACCATCTGCTTCATAGATCTGAAGAACAGCACCGGAAAGGATGTTATTATCTTGTTTGACTTTTCTGATGTTAACCTTAATAGCATCAAACATCGTGAGTTTCGAATGCTGGCCCAAACCGGAATTGTTCTGGACTGTGGCCTGATCTGCATCAAGTTCATTGTCGATCGTAACAGTACCATCTGTGGCAACCGTGAATCGAATCGTTGACTGAACAGCAAATCCGTTAGGAGCTGCATTTTCTGTCAATGTATATCTGCCAGCTGGCAAATTACTGAGAGTAGTATTTGAACTGCTGCTTGTTACATATTGAATAAGAGAACCGCTCTGTTTGATTACATTACTACCGGTTACTTGAACCGCTGAAAGATCTAATCCGTCAATGCTCTTAAGAGACAACGTTGCACCGTTCACTTCATCTCCGGCACCAAGGACAGCCTTGCTGATATCCAATGTTACAACGACCTCATCGATCATGGTAATGGCATTTCCGTTCGCAGAAGAACAAGACGCAACCTTGCCGCCAACGATGCTGAATGTAATGGGATCTGCCTGATGATACTGAGGCCCCATTATACCTGAATCAGGAACTACAGTTTCAATCAACTCATAATCACCATCAGGAAGGTCTTTGATGGTTACATGACCTCTATTGTTAGTCGTATACGAAATAGAATTCTCGCTATCATTGACCAAAACAGTTCCGGCATTCGGGCGTCCACCAATACCAGCAGTACGTGTAGCCCTGTAATTTGTAGTAGTATTGTCAGAATTGGTCCTGAAAGCCTTTATGGTTCCTGCATATGCAGAAGTAGCGATGTTATAAGAATCGTCGCCTCCCACTCTTTTTATCGTAAGAACAGCTCCATTGATCTCCTCTCCGCCGGCAATAGCAACCTTGCAGATAGTAAGATCACGGGAAACCTTATTGTAGAACTGGCCCAAGTCAAACTGAACACCAGACATCTTGATATAATCCAAGTGGTAATCACCATTATCATCAGGAGCATAATCCCTGTATACGATACCATTACCGGTAACAGACTTATAATTTACAAAATAAGTGAACTTGCCGTTCTTATCTACATCAACAACAAGGATAATATCAATGTATCCGTCAGAGTTCTCGATACCAGCTTTTTTCTTGTTCGGATCTTCCGACACTCTGAAATAGAAAGTCTTGCTGTTAGGCTCGTCACCTGAAGGTTTTTCGATATAATAGTGCTTCTGAGCATCAGTCAGGTTATCTGGATCAGAGCAGTAGAAAGTAAAGCTGTTAAAGATAACCGCACTGTATTCGTCATTTGTTTTTACAATTGGATTTCCATATTTATTTGGATCCGAGAAATCATTGGATTTGTATTCCTGTAAGATGAATCTGAAATCCCCTTCATTAGTTGAAATAGATGCATCTTTTTCTATCTCACCCTGTTTCTTATATTCCTGCGTAAAAGTCTTATTGAGAGCAAAGTGCATTTGTCCATAATGGTCACGAGAGGAACCGCCATAGAGGAAATGGAATTCATCTCTAACGTCAACCGGTGCTCCGGTAACTATCCATCCGCTGGAGTTACCTTCTTTTATAGTCACTCTGCTGCTGTTCGGAATGAGCATGGCACCACCCATGGCAGATACCTGAACAGGGTTACTGACCATAACATTCCAGATAACAGTTTCATTAAAATTCTTCTGAACGGCTTCTGCATAAGCCCAATTAGCACCATTGGTGGGCGTGGTTCCGTCATACTCTGTTCCATTCACCTCAACGAGAGGCTTGCTTAATTTAAGTAAAGATGTAGTATCATCCAGCGCTGACTGGTCAATATTGACAACAACAACAGTTGAAGGATCTTTATGGATTATAAAATCTCCAGTACGTGTCAGATACTTAAGCAGAACAGAATCCAGATTGATATAAACAACCTTTCCGGCAAATTCATCTGAATCAATATTAATATTCAGTTTTCCATTACCATTCCCGTCAAGGCTTTCTCCATTTTGATTAGTAAAATAGTTGCAATTCCAACCATTGGGATTAAGAACGTAGGCACTGTTAAACTGTGATCTTGCCTGAAGATAATAGGACCATGCAATATCAGCATCTTCAGGGGTTGTCCCTTCAGCTGGTTTTTCACCAATACGGCTAATTAAACGATCAACGTTGGAATTAGCATTTGCATTAACTGCCTGAATCAATGGCGTATCACCATAAAGAGAGTCGAATATGATGTTGCCATTTGTTGTATTTCCTTTTGCAGGCTTAGTAGGATCAAAAGTCGAGCCGAAAACTTCTTCAGGAGCTTCAAGATACATCGACTCAACCTGGTTATTACCCCATCTGATCTTGTCATCACCCTCCAGTGCTCCGATAAGGAACAAAGCTGTTGATGATATGTAGTCGACATCATTATTGTTACTGTTTCCCTGATTATCGCGATTTGAGAACAGTTTTGTCGCAAATGTCGTCTCCATGTGATTTTTTTGATGAACTTCAGGAGCAACTATACCGTAGTCAACCGCACCTCCCAAAACAGTAGCGTAGTTGATCTGACTTGCTGAATCATACGGTACGCTGGCATCAGCATATACTTGCGGAACATAGAGGCTCTTCAACCCTTTATCTTTGTTCGACTTTTTGAACGCCATGGTGCCGACGATCAACGATGTTGCAAGTATCAAACTCGTTCCACCCAGAAACTTTTTGTTACTCAATAGTGTTTTTTTCATGATGTCTCCCTCAATCAGTCTTTTTTTGCCAATACTAACCAAGCCAGGACATAGTCGTGGCTATTATCATTCATTTTTATCATAAAGAGAATTTATAAATATACAATCTAAATTTCTTGACTTAATTGTAAATATACCAAGATAAAACAACTTTGAAACATGAAAACAACAAATCCTCGGAAAAGTGATATAAATGTAACAAAAAAGCCCGGCAGTTTCCTGTCGGGCTTTTCTTGAAAACGAATTAAAATCCTTGACTTACGCCTTGGCAGCGTTAGCAGCCTTAGCCATTCTGGACTTCTTTCTAGCAGCTGCATTCTTGTGAATATATCCCTTAGCAGCAGCCTTATCGAGTGCAACCTGAGCGTCCTTCACGAGCGCTGCGGAATTATCATCAGATGCGGCGATAGAAGCCGTTGCCTTCTTGACAATGGTGCGCATCTCGCTCTTCTTCATCTTGTTGGCCAAAGTCTTCTTCTCAGTTACTTTAACACGCTTACATGCAGACTTGATATTCGGCATTTCCTTCACCTCCATCGTTATTATCTTTAATCAGACACCGAGATATTCTATCATGCTTTATTCTCCGATGCAAGAGCATTTTTCGAATTTCTCGTTGTTTTCTTTTTAGACACTCACACTCTTCCAAATCTTCCTTTTGTTGCTTCGTAAAGCCCAATGCTTGTTGCGATAGGGAGATTCAGACTGTCAATGCCATTTCCATGTTCGATCCGTACCGGCTGTCCTACTTCGGCAAAAGAACTTGGAAGTCCCGTAGCTTCATTTCCCATAATGAGTGAAAAGGGCTCCTGGATCGTTACTTCATGAAGGAGCTTGCTGCCGTCCAGCATGAACGGATAGAAATATCTTGTTCCCGCTCCGTCTGTTTGCTCATATTCCTCAAAAGAGTTGTAGTACTTGAAATTCACCCGGCTCAAAGCACCCATCGATGCGCGGATCACCTTCGGATCAAAGAAATCCACTGCCGGCCGTATAATTGCAATATTCGGCACCCCGAATCCCGTCGCACTTCTTATGATCGTTCCTGCATTACCCGCATTTGACGGGTTCACCAGGACAACATGCGATGCATTTTTATCCAGCTCACACTTATACTTTCTCACCACAGCTATCACAAAGCAGTTCTCTTTCTGGGAGAGAATGGAGAATGCCTTATCATTTACCTCGACCGGAATCCCACGTGCAGAGCAGATTTTCTCTATCTTGTCTTTCGTTTCTGATTCGTGAAAAGCACTGTGGAGATACACCCGAGAGACTTTTTCCGGACGGATATTGAGGTATTCCATGCTCACCGTTGCCCCGAGGCAATAGGTCTCCAGGTCTTCCTTTTTGTAGCGCGTAATCTTTACCATCAGAGCCTCACTACCCGATCTGCAGTCAACAGACTCTGGAGAAGCGAGGACATATCTTCACAAACAATACGCGGATCCTCCGGCATCCTCCCCAGATAGAAGATCGATTCATTACAAGCTTTGACCACGATTTCTCTGTCGAGGATCGGCTTCCAGCAATCATGACATTCGCTTTCCGGAAAAAGCAGCTTTATGCCATCGTGAAGAAGAATGATCTCATCCGGGACCGCTTTCTCCGTTCCCAGACTTTTAAGAGAGTGGAGCATCAGCTCACGGCCGTGTTCTTCTGAATCGGCATCACCTTTATTATCTCCAACGATTTCACCTGCAATCAAAAGAACCACTCGCTTTGGACGGTCATCCTGGGCCGTCAGTGCAAACTGCGTTTCCACCTTGGTGGTTCCTTGATTCCGGAATCCTCCCATCTCCATACTTATTCCTTCTCCTTCTTCTCTTTCGGTGCTTCAGCCGGGGCACCACCCAGGAGCGCAATCGCTCTCGGCACGGCATCCTTGCTGTTTCCCCACGGCTTACTCTGATTTCTGTAATCGAATTTCAGTGTAAACCACTCCACGTCCTTGATCATTTCATCCAGGCCCTTGTTATGTGTTGCTGCCAAAGCACTTACGAACTCCGCCGCCTCATTCTGGCTGAGTTCTTTTGCAGCGGCACGAAGCAATTCCGCAACATGCGGCAGGCAGTGGTAGGTCTTGGTTGCAAATGTCTCCCGGAACGTCGGATCCTGGAAATATAGCCACATAATAACTTCCATATAACGGTTCATCGTCGACTTGATCTTATCGCATATAATACAGGAATCCAGTCTCTCGTCGATCTTATCGGCCAGCGACAGAAGTCTCTTCTTGTACTCGGCGTCCTTGCCCTTGAGAAGCGTTTTCTTCTCCGGCGCCGCCTTTTCCCACATCGGATCGGTTTCTTTCTTCACATCCTGAATGTGTGTGTGAAGCATCAGGCCCATTCCAAGACGATTGATTTCACGGCCGAACATCTTATTCAGATGATCACCACAAAAGCCTGACTTATTGGTAAGCACTCTTGTATCCGGTTCCATCAGAGACGGTCCGAGATAATAATCCAGTGCATCCGATTCCACTTTTTCTTTCAGTGCACAAAGCGGGCATGCGCAACTGGATGAATACGCATCGTTTACCGGGATCGTATATATTTTTTCAACCTTCATCGTTTCCTCCTAAGCCGGGTCTTCGTGGATCAAGCGCTTCGCACGTACATCCACCGCTACCATATTAATTGAGGAATACTCCTCGATATATCTTCCTAACCTCTGCTGTGCGGTCAGGAGCACTTCCTGTGCATTGAATCCATAGTAAAGCTCCAGGTCGATACTTAGAACAACACCGTAAACTCGTTTTTCTGAACGGAAACCAACAACATCGTGAACACCCTGCACTTTGCGAAGGATAATCTTGACCAGGTCCAAAAGCGCATCGTCCGAGATTGAATAGCTTCCCAAGCTCGAAAAAGTCGGACGTACTACCGTTCTCTCCGTATCCGGTGCAACAGGCTGCACACCGCGCTCTTTATCCCATCTTCGACGCAGGCGGTTCAGCGGGTCGGAAAAATAACCCGAGAACTCATGCTTGATTTCCATGCTTGGAACAGGGATCGTATGCATACCTTCACGCATACGTGTGTTTCTGGCAGAAGTGATTTCTTCTTCCGTACTGACATCCTCAATGCGGATCAACATCGCTGGCTGGTTCAGCCAGAGATTCCGACAGATCTTCTCCAGCATCGCATCTGAAGTACCAAGGATCATAAGCGTAGACGGAAGATTCTCCGCCAATGCACGACGCATCGTTGATGAACGGCTTGGATCCTCGAAAAGCGCTTGTCTTACGGATTCCAGTTTTGTCGGAGCTTTCTTCGCCGAGTTACCTGCGACGATACGGCTTCCGTTGATCAGGAGTCCGTCATCGATAATATACTTGATCGAGTTCTGCTTCGCGACACGGATCGCACGAGTGGATTTACCTGTTCCCGAAGGTCCTACAAAAGCAACTACCGCGATAGATGAGAGTAGTTCACGCATCTGCTTCTCATCGTTCGCGGCAATTTCAATCTGTCTCTCAGTACGCGTATGCGCACGAGTATCTACATTTCTCTCTAATCGGCGAAGGGTTGCCCGAAGTTCAGGAATAAAAACGCCACGGCGAGATGCACCTTGTTTCTCTTCAAGGTGTTCAGCCTGATCCTTGCCCTTCGGTTTTGGCAACTCCATACTTTACCCTTATACCTTTTATATTAAATATCAGTTATCCCAGTTATTGAATACTTCCTGTACGTCATCATTCTCCTCGAATTTCTCGAGCATCAGTTCAAGTTTCGAGCAGACATCCGGATCGTCTACCTTTGACCAGTTCAGCGGAACCGGACCCAGTGTAGAATCAACGAAAGTGTAACCCTTTGCATCAAGCGCATCCTTCACTTCGTAGTAAGAAGCAGGATCTGTCAGGATCTCGTAATATCCGTCCTCCGCGCTGAAATCTTCTGCACCGCAATCCAGTGCATCCATCATGACCTGCTCTTCATCGTCAAATTCTTCCGAATCGATCAGGATCGTTCCCTTATCCTGGAACATAAATGAAACGCTTCCGGAAACGCCCATGTTTCCGTCATACTTATCAAAGATATGGCGTACATCTGCCGCCGTACGGTTACGGTTATTCGTCAGAGCACGAACCATGATCGCGATTCCGCCCGGACCATATCCTTCGTAAACGATTTCTTCATATTCATCGCCTTCACCGGCACCAGCTGCTTTCTTGATCGCACGGTTAATATTATCGTTCGGCATGTTCGCCGCCTTTGCCTTTGCAATGACATCCTTCAGCTTCGAGTTGTTTTCCGGATCAGGTCCACCGGCCTTGACCGCAACCATGATTTCTTTTGCAACTTTTGTAAATACAGCACCCTTTGCTGCATCCGACGCTTCTTTCTTTCTCTTGATGTTATTCCACTTGGAATGTCCGGACATAAAAAACCTCCACAAAATTAGTACACGATATTATATCACCTATTTATTACTACGCCAACTGATTCAAAAGCAACGTTCAAGTATTCACTTGAGGAATACTCGGATAAACTCATATCCGAAGTAACCAACTGCAGCGCCTGCCGCCATATATGTACCCAGATATTTCACTTTCTTGCCGTTTCCTATCACGATACGTGATACCAGGTAAACGACCGCGCACACGATTGCCGGAATGATGCCGATGCATCCGCAAAGCACGATGGCAAAAAGGTCTGACGTCCGTAGTGCTTTTGCCTTTTCGTCGGAAAAGTATCTGCTGAGGTTCTTCGCATTATTCGTAAACAGCACCGCCAAGAAAACTGCCACGAAACCGATCGCTGCGCCGACCGCGATTTGTACAGTCAGATCTCCAAGGATCGACATAGCTCCCTTTTCTGTTGAAGAAACAATGCCAAGTGCTTTTGACAAAACAGGATCAAGCACCTTGAAAAGAACTTGTACCGCCAGGTCGATCAGCAAAGCGACCGACATAACGTACATGGACGAACCGGTATCTTTCATGATCATCATCTCGACGATCACGATATTTGTCATGATCAATAGTGCACATAGTACAACAAACTGGAACATGTTCTTCTTTGGATCAGCCGGATCCAGGAACATGGAAAGATGTGTGCAGGCCATGAGGATATACATTAAAGCAGTCAGGCTTTCAATCTTGATATAACGCGAGGAAATAGGGGTTTTACAATATCTGCACTTTCCGCCCAGGAAGAGCCAGCTGAAGATCGGAACCAGGTCCAAAGCCCCGAGTTCATGGCCGCATGTCATACACATGGAATGTCCTTTTACGATCGTACGATGCTCAGGAATGCGGTAAATACATACATTGGTAAAACTTCCGATCACCGCTCCGAACATACCGGCCATAACAATATTGATGATCGCTAATACTACTTCTGGATCCATACACTCACACTCCTATCCATTTAACATTATTACAAAAAAACAATTATTTCAATCGCAACTTTCCAGAGGTCTATGTTTCTTTGTATATTTTCCACAAAATATCAGTATTACGTTCTAAAATATTCAGAATCTGTTGCAAATTCGTCATTTTCCATGTATATTTAGTGAGAAAAACTGATGGAGTATTGTGTTGGCTATAGGGTTACAAAGAGATAACAGTTTCGTCCCTTCAAGGAATGAAATTGTAATTATTGATTTCACTTTTAGTCTATACAACGCCTTCTTTTGGGTGTAAATTACTATTATCAGCAAAAATAGATATTTGGATCGGTTAACAGGTCCAAATTTCGTTATGCTAAATCGTACATCAGTTTGGGAGGGTTTGATGAAACGACTAGGTGACATTCTTATTGACAGCGGCTTTTTGTCACAGGCAGAATTGCAAGAGGCTCTTGAAGCGCAGCGGTCTTCTCCGTCCAAGAAACGTTTAGGTGAAATCATCGTAGAGAAAGGTCTTCTGACCGAGTTGGATATCCTCAGAGCGATTTCCAGCCAGTATGAAATCCCGATCATTGACCTTCAACAGGTAGATATTGACCAAGAAGCAACCAAGGTCGTAACTGAGCAATATTGCGAAGAAAACCTGATTATTCCGGTTGCTTTTGACCAGGATAAGTTGGTTGTAGCAATCTATGACCCTCTGAACATCCTTGTAACCGACGACCTCAGATTCCGTACAGGTAACGATATCGTTACTCTCCTTGCTCCGAAGCAGCAGATCCTCACCGCGATCAAGATGAATTACGGTAGAGAAGTTGCGAAGAAGGCAGCTGACGACCTCGCTCAAGACCTTGATGTATCCGATATGGAGAGTCTCGCAGAGGAAGTTACGGATGAAGTAAACAATGCTCCTGTAGTTAAGCTCGTTAACTCCATGATCGACTTTGCTATCCGTGCAAACTCTTCAGATATTCACATCGAACCGATGGAAGATCGTGTTCGAGTCCGTATCCGTATCGACGGTGTGCTCTCCGAGATCATGAGTAACCCGGTAGCAGCGAAAGACGCCATCATCACACGTATCAAGATCCTTTCCGGCATGAACATCGCCGAGAAGCGTATTCCTCAGGACGGTCGTGTACAGACCATGATCAACGGCAAGCCTGTTGACATGCGTGTATCCGTACTTCCTACCGTTCATGGTGAGAAAACCGTTATCCGTATTCTTGCTAAGAACGATTCTAACCTCAATCGTAAATATCTGGGTATCAGCGAACATAACAACGAGATGATCGACAGAATCGTTAAAGTTCCGCAGGGTGTATGCCTTATCTCCGGTCCTACCGGTTCCGGTAAAACAACTACCCTTTATACCCTTCTCTCTGAGAAAAATACTCCTGAAACCAACATCGTAACTGTTGAGGACCCGGTAGAAATCCAGATCCCAGGTTTGAATCAGGTTCAAGTTAACGCAAAAGCAGGTATGACATTCGCAAGTGGTCTCCGTTCTATCCTCCGTCAGGACCCGGACATCATCCTCGTCGGTGAGATCCGTGACGGTGAGACTGCTGAAATCGCAATGCGTGCTGCTATCACCGGTCACTTGGTGTTCAGTACAATTCACACCAATGACGCGGTTTCTTCCATCAACCGTTTGATCGATATGGGTATCGAGCCATTCATGGTTTCCACCGCTCTTATTGGCGTAGTAGCCCAGCGTCTTGTTCGTCGTATCTGCACGAACTGCCGTGAAGAATATACTCCTGGTCCGGACGAGGTCGAGCTCCTCAAGCTCCAGCCTGGTCAGAAGCTTTATCGCGGCGCTGGTTGCTCCGAGTGTAATGAAAAAGGTTACAAAGGTCGTATCGCTATTCACGAAGTAGTTATCATGACCAAGAATATGCGTGCGCTTCTCGAGCGCCGTGCTTCAGAAGACGAGATGCGTGCACTCGCTGTTTCTGAAGGAACATTAATGCTAGCCGATTCTGCTGCACAGTTAGTATTGGAGGGTATTACAACTGTTGCAGAGATGAGTAAGGTAACATATTCCATTGACGGTTAAGGAGGAAAGAAAGTGGAAGAATTTACATTAAGTATGGATGCCATTCTCACAGAGGCTGTTCGTCGCCAGGCGTCCGATACGCACATCACAGTTGGTCTGCCACCTATGATCCGCGTACACGGCGAACTCATGCCCCTAAACTCCAACATCTTGACCCAAAGTGATACAGAGTATCTCTGCAAGTCTATGTTGGATAAGTCCAGACAGCAGTATCTTAACGAGCGTGGTGAGATCGACTTCTCCTATGTTGTAAGAGATTACAGCCGTTTCCGTTGTAACGTATTTAAGCAGCGTGGCAGTTACACACTGGCCGCCCGTACGATCACAACAGAAATCCCGACCTGTGAACGACTCGGCCTTCCGGAACTGTTCAAAGACCTGGCTCTGAAACCTCGTGGATTGATCCTTGTTACCGGCCCTACGGGTTCCGGTAAGTCTACTACCTTGGCCGCAATGGTTGGTCACATCAACCAGAACCGCCGTTGTCACGTTCTGACACTCGAGGAACCAATCGAGTACCTGCACCGTCATGGTGAGTCAATGATCAACCAACGTGAAGTTCACGAAGATACCCTCTCTTTCGCAAATGCTCTTCGTGCTGCTCTCCGTGAAGATCCAGACGTTATCATGGTTGGTGAGATGCGTGACCTTGACACGATTAGTACTGCTATCACAGCATCTGAAACCGGTCACTTAGTTATGTCAACATTGCACACCAGTGGTGCCGCCGATACGATCAACCGTATTATCGACGTGTTCCCTCCTCATCAGCAAGACCAGATCCGTGTTCAGTTGGGTACCGTTCTTGTTGCAGTTATCTCCCAGACCCTTCTCCCGCGTGCTGATGGTGCCGGACGTGTAGCTGCATTTGAGATCCTCATTGCAAATGACGCGGTTCGTAACCTTATCCGTGAAGGTAAGACATACCAGATCGACAATACCATTGCTACAAACCTGAAGCTTGGTATGTGTTCTCTTGACTATTATCTTGCTGAACTTACCAAGAAGGGTCTCATTACACGTGAAACTGCTATTTCCCGTTGTAAGGATCCGGATGAATATCGCCGTTACCTCGCTTCCGCCGGTACAGCGAATTCTGTTTCCAATGGTCTATTTAACTCGTTAGAGTACTAAAAATAGAAAACAAAGAAGGAGGTTTACTTCATGCCAAATTTTAAATATGAAGTAGTCGATGCAGCAGGTCGTTCGAGCAAGGGCGTTATCGAAGCCGCCACTCTGGCAGATGCTTCCAAGATGCTCCGTGCAGACGGTCGTTTCATTGCTTCGCTCGAACCGGACTCTGGTTCCAGCATTTTGTCAATGAACGTCGGAAGCCCTAAGCTTAAGACAAAAGATCTCATGATTATCACGAGACAGCTTTCTTCCCTTCTGAGTGCAGGTATCACCGTTATCCGTTCCTTGGATATGTTGTACCAGCAGATGGAGAGTAAAAAAGCCAAAGCGGTAATCGGATCTGTGTATGAATCGATCCAATCCGGTAAAACTTTGTCGGAAGCTTTCAGAGAGCAGTCTAAAGCATTGCCGACCATCATGACTTCCATGATTTCCGCTGGTGAAGAATCTGGTCGTCTTGACGAAGTTACCGCAAGACTCGCTGCACACTTTGAAAAAGAACAGAAGTTGAAGAACAAGGTAGGTGCCGCATTGGTATATCCTATCATTCTCGCTGTTGTTACTGGTGGTATCACAATCGGTTTGATGACTCTCGTAGTTCCTAAGTTCGCTGAGACTTTGAATTCTCTCGGTGGTGATCTCCCGGGTCTGACCAAAGCCGTTATGGCATTCAGTGATAGTTTGGTCGATTTCTGGTACATTTACCTTGCTGTAATCCTTGGTATCATTGTTGCTTTCCGTCTTTGGAAGCACTCCGAAAAAGGTTCCATGGCTTGGGCAAAATTCACCTTGAAGGTTCCGATCTTCGGAAAAACCCAGAAAGCCAATGCAGCTGCTCGTTTCACACGTACGATGGCTACATTGCTTCGAAGCGGTATCAGCGTTTTGGACTCTATGGAAATTACCAGCCATACGCTTGGTAATAAGTGGCTGGAAGCACAGCTCTATGACTCCAGAAACGAAATCCGTAAAGGTTCTTCCGTTTCCCGTTCCATTCGCGGAATCAAGGAATTTCCTCCTATGATTTATGCTATGACAGCAATCGGTGAGGAATCTGGTACGCTTGACAGCATCCTCGATAAAGCAGCAGACTTTTTCGAAGATGAGGCAGAAGCAGCTACGGCTAAGATGACAGCGGCTATGGAGCCTATCATGATCATCATCATGGCTGGTGTCGTTCTTCTTGTAATTGGTGCCTGCGGTCTTCCGGTACTCACCATGTCAAGCAACATTTTGTGATGATAACTCGAAAGGAGATTAATTATGGCTTTAGGAAGTGGAAGCAGCAAAGAGATTTCAATTGACGTCTCCAGCTCAAACATGAAAATGGTAGTCGGCGGCTACAACCGTAAGACCGGAACAGTGCAGATCGATAAGTTCGGCATTATTCCTCTCGAATCCGACACAATCGCTGACGGTGTTATTTCTGACCAGTTTGGTGTAGTTATGGCACTGAAGAATGCTCTGGCAAAGTCCAACATTCAAGACAAGCGTGCAATTTTGACAGTAGAGGGAAGTTATCTTCACACAAGAGATTTGGAACTTCCTGCAGTAAAAGCAGACCAGCTCCGTGATATGGTCCGCTACGAAATCTTGGGTCAGGGTACCAACAATCGTGATATGATCGTTGAATACATCGTATACGATAAGGTTCTTGACGAAGAAACAAAGCAGCAGAAGTACAAGGTACGTGCTACAGCTATTCCGAAGGATGTCGCTAATGACTTCCGTGAATTGATGAAGACCAGTGCTTTGACACCGGTTGCTCTGGATGTTAACCCGAACTCGATCCGTAAGCTCTTCAGAAGCGGAACGATCAACGGAACAACAAACATTGCTTCGAATACTCTGTTACTTATCGAGCTTTCTTCCAAGACAACAAACATCACTGTTTTGGATAAGGGCTTCCCGGTACTCACACGTCGTCTGCAGTTTGGTCATTCCAATATCCGCCAGGTTGCTGAAACAGTTAAGAAGGTACAGGGCAATGCCGCTAACAAGTCTTCTATCCTGACAAGACGTTTGCAGGTAGTTAAGGGCGAAGGAATTTCCAATGTTGATGTTTCTGATATCGACGTATGGCACGAGACAGTTAAGGATGAACCGTCCTTGAACAGTGCAGTATCTGCTTACTTCAAGAGTTTGACAGATGCTATCTCCAGAACGGCTCAGTTCTCGATTTCCAAGTATCACCTCGATGCAATCAGCACATGCTTCCTCTACGGAAGTGGTGCGAAGTACCGCAAGATGGACAAGGAACTCTCCCGTCAGCTTGGTACACAGGTTGAGATCCTCGGTTCTCTGAATACTGTTCAGGGTCCGAAAGACTTTATTTTATCTGATTATGTGAATGCGTGCGGTGCACTCATTCGTGAAAACTGAAAGGAGGCGAGATCATGAGTTTAGCAAAATCAAAAAATGAATTTTCTAAAAAGGACATGAACTTCTTCTCTGAGTTCAGTTCAGCAGCTTCTCAGAATTTTTCGTCTGCATTCCCATTCTTCTTGCTGGCAGCATTGAGCATCATTATTATCACATTGGTAGTTTGGATCGCTTGCAGTGTTTCTACAATGAAGAAGAATAACAGAATCAATGACCTGAGAGCTGACATGGCTAAACCGGAATATCTGGCACAGTTGGCTGCTAAGGATAAGTCACAGGCAGAAGTTGAGAAATTGCGTGAGTACTACTTCGTTCTTACTTCTCTCGATTCTCGTGTAAGCTCTGTAACAACATCCAACTCCGCAACTTTTGCTGCTGCAATCGAGTGCCTGCCGAATGATACGATCCTGACTAAGTTCGATGAAGCAGATGGCGTCATTGAAATCAGCGGTCAGTCTCTCAACGGAGTTTCTCCAGTAAACTATCTGCACTTGCTGCAGGAGAAAAAAGACCTCTTCGGCTTTATCACAGATAAGATCGAACCAATCGATCCAACCGTTGAAGGCTATGACAAGAATACTTTGATGTACGGTACAATGCAGTACAAGTTCACATTCAAGTGCTCTTCCAGAGGCCACTACATTATCTCCTGGGCTTCTTACCTTGATGGAAAGACACCTACTCCTCTCTCTCCGTTGACTTCAAATTCCGAAGTACCGGGTAAGGAGAAGATAATTCCGAACGTTGCTACTTTTGTTGATAGTGGTGTAACTTATACACTCACAAACATCAAGGTAAACAGTGTTGCTGTTTCCGCTGCTCAGTTGCAGGATGCAATTAACACAAATGAATTCAAAATTAAGATGTCGCAGAATATGAATGTTGAACTGATTTATTCTGCTCCGAAGGCTGAAGAAGGAGGTGCTTCCTGATGAAAACAACAGGTGGTAGAGATACATTCTTATTGTTCGTAGTTCTCATCTTGGCAATCGGTGCAGTTTGTTACCTGTTTGTCATCAAGAAATCATTAAAGAAGCTCAACGATGCTAAGGCTGAATTGGCAATCGTAGAGCAGGAAAAAGCAGAGAAAGATGCAATTATCCAACAGGCTCGTGAATTGGATGCGTTGGTTGTTCAGTTGACCAACAGCATCAAGGAAAAAGAAGGAAAACTGCTTCCGGATCTCAAGTCTGAAAACATTCAGAGAAAGCTTTACAAGAATTTTGAAGATGCTGGTATCCCATATATCGTTGAAGTCAGCAACAGCGAAAAACAGTATGAGATCGTTACACTTCCAGATGGCACAGCTAGCCGTGACCGTGTAATGTATTCCAGCTATAAGATCAAGGTATCCGGTACAGATGGTTGGTTGTGGACTCACAACGAGAACATCAATCCAGCAACTGGAAAGCCGTATACATACAAACCTTTCTATGAGCAGATGGAAGTTATTGACAAGAACAAGGCTTCTGCTGCAGGTGGAGCTGCTACAACAGTAAACAAGTCCGCTCAGGAAGAAGGTATCACAGGAAACATCAATGAACTGACATCTAGCGAGTATGTTGACCACAAGCAGTTCCTCGAAGCTCTTAAGAAGATTCAGGACGAAGGTTTGTACTATGTTAAGATCGTTGACGTAAACTACGAAGATCAGGGTCAGGGCTTTGGCTTCTATTCTGCAACAATCAATGTATATGCTTTCGATCTCGTTAACCGTATTTCTGAAGTAAACAACGATATGCCTTACATGAAGTGGACTGGTGCAGAGAACATCGCTACTGGTGGTCTGGTAGGTCTTCCGAACTACTTCACAGTAAACTCCGACTTCTACACTCTTGAGGAAGGTCACCCGCTTTACGGTTATTACCTCTCATTCGTAGATTTCGACTTCAACGTAAATCGTCCGTTTGCTGCATGGAACATGTGGGGTTACAGATGGAATCAGCTTGAAACACTCAAGCAGAACGCTTCTAAGATGACACCTGAAGAACTCCAGATCGAAATGGATTTCGCATTCGGTAAGATTGATTTGGCTGAGTATACCAAGAGATTGGGCGAGCTGATCGGACGTAATCCGAACGGAACACAAACTACTACAACCGATACAACAGCTAACACAACTGCTACAACATAATAGTTGATATAGTTAGTTAAAAAACAAACAAAGTCCAGGGGGCATTTCAGTAATGAGATGCCCCCTGGTTAATTTTTTTATCCATATATACCTGGTATGTAATAAAGATAATAGATGGAATATAATACACGATCTGGAATGCTATTATCTGTTCCTACGCCCTCTCCCCTTTATCTATACAATAGAAATAAACGCTTCCTTTAATACTATAGGTCTGCTAACTCAGGAAAAGCTTTTCTAAATCAATCAATTAAATAGATCAATGATGAAAAGGTTAGTTATTTGCTTGCGCTTCTCTTCTTCAGATTCACAGCAACCTTATACGTTATGAATAATAGCTCTGGTTCTACAGATATGATTGAAGCAATTTGTCAGTTGTTCTCGACCTCACATTTGATCAAATAGACAGATATGACTCCGGGGATCTCTACTTGTCTAAGAGATCTTATTCACCATCTATATTATTACTTCTATTAGTAATAAGATCTTATATAATATATAAGTACGTATAAAGGCCGATAGAAGGAACGCGTTATCTTTTATACAACCGGATCCAGTCTCCACCTTTTATTCCATTCCATTGAATCTGGTTCTTTATAAATCATCAGAATGATTTTTGCACATTTAGAGCCAAATAATAAATACAAAAATTATTCCTTTTCACATTTCTTCACAATTTAATTATGAACTGTAATAGATTTCGACCACACAATTTCATCCCGGTTTTCTGAGCAAGCAGATAACTTAAAGGATATGCAAACGCTTATTTATCAGGCTTTTCATTCGTTATCATGCGTAGTATAATGAGCGTGATCACGTTCATGAATTAGACACTTTCTAGCATGATTGTGAAGCCAAAAAAAGTTTTTTCACAAAAATGTGAAAAAAATTCAAAATTGCTATTGCATTTTTCAAAATCCCTGCTATAATGAAATTACAAACTCAATAAAACATTTAGGAGGAACTTATTATGAAGAAGATTCAGAAGAACAGAAAAGGTTTTACATTGGTTGAAATGGTACTCGTTATCGCGATTATCGTTATCCTCGCTGCAGTAGTATTCTTTACAGTAGCTGATTACCTCAACGCTGCTAAGTCCGCTACAGTTAAGCTTTCTGAGCACAACAGCGCTATCGCTGAAGGTACAGCTGATATCTCTGCTAACCTGTAATTTCAACTAGTAGAATTAAATCAGGGGGGGCTGAATAAGCTCCCCTTTTTTTAATTTCCAGGCATTAAAATTTTTGTGCATTTTGTTTACAATTTGTTTATTGATTCTCGGTTATTGGATGTTATAATAATGATGGTTATACTTGGAGGCAATTATGAACAAGATCTATAAGAACAGGCGTGCTTTTACACTCGTAGAAGTTGTCATTGTTGTAGCGATTATTGTTATGCTCGCCGCGGTTGTTGTATTTTCGGTTTCCGAGTATGTAAACGGTGCTCGTTCTGCTTCAGAAGAGGCCAGTAATAAAAGATCGGAATCCTTAGCTAACAATTCCGTCGTAAATGGCAATTTCGTCGACTTGGGTTATTAATTAGGAGGACTCTGATGTTACGTGTAAGTAAGATGTCCAAGCGCGGTTTCACGTTGCTTGAGACAATGTTATCTGTTGCACTTCTTCTGATTGTTTCTCTTGTGGCATATGAAGGTTTTATGACTACTATGAGCGTTGCCGCTGACACAGCTTTGGCTGATCGTATGAGCAATGATAATCAGAAGCAAGTTTACAATGATGTAAGTGTTGTTACAAATGGTGGTGGCGAGACTGGTTACAATACCGGTACTGCAATCTTTGTTTCTGGTGGTGGAGTTGATTCTTGCTACCAGGTTACTAAGGTTACTGGTGCTGCTGGTGCTTCTCACTTCACAGGAACTGCTCTGATGCAGGATGCACAATTCACAAATACCACAAATCGTCACGGATTTTACTACACAGCTCGTTGCTGTGATAGACACAATGAACCATTAAAGTACTATGAAGTTACTGATGGTTCTGGTACGAAGTATGTAGAAGGCCGTTGCCCTTATAAGGATGCAACAGGTCAATGTACCTACAAGATCCGTATTACCTGATTGGAGGTGGGTTGATGTTAAAGATTAACAAGAAAAAGTCTACCCATGCTTCTAAATTGGGTTTTACCCTCTTGGAAATGGTCTTGGTTATGGCTATTATGTTGATTTGTTTCACATATTTAGTATCCACATTCCAAATCGTTTCTAAGAGCCACACAAGCGTTGCAATGATCAATGATATGCATGACTTCGCATCTATGAATCTTAAAGCTATCGCAAACTGCTTGTGCAACGGTACTGATTTCAGCTCTGGCGATCATACGATTGCTGTTGGCGGATCTGGAGATTGTGTTGAATATGATAATAACAATCTTCTCCCAAGCTATAATCAGTATAAAGGAAACCAGAATGGTCATCGTTGGAGAGTTGAAGTAACCTTCACTTGTCATTCATCTACCAAGATCGTAGACGTTACAATTAATCTCTACGATACTATGGAAGGCGGAGTAAGAGCTTTTACAGATAATATGTCTGTATATTGCCCATCTGCTGTAAACATGAGTGATGGATCTTCCACTTCAATCTCCTTCTCGAAGGAACCGGTTTCAATCTGATTTAAGTTGTTTTCAAGTAAAGAGAGGCCGCTCGATGAGCGGCCTTTTTTTGTGTCTGAATTCTTCTTCTCTCCCCCCATTTCTACTTTCCAGCGAAAAATCCTTAAATTTTAGCTTTAACCTATTGCTTTTCAAAAATTGCCATTATATAATTGTGTCATAATTGTGAATGAACTGTGAAAATCCAGGAGGTGTAATTATGATTAAGTTGAGGAAATCTATGCGCGGCTTTACATTAGTAGAAATGGTCATCGTAATCGCTCTTATCGTCATATTAGCGCTTGTTATCTTCTATAGCGTGAGTGACTATTTGATCGCTGCCAAGAGTGCTACAGAGAAAATGGAGAGTCATGTAGCCGATGTCGAAAATGTAGCCGCCCAGGTATCTGCCTGTTACAATTCTTAATCCCACATTATTGACACTTCTAAAATTCACATGTTTTACCTAAAAAAGGCACAGAGACGGTTCTGTGCCTTTTTATTTCTTATTTGTCTGGGGGGGAAGCCCATTTGCTTGTCGTACGAACTCATACAAACGGTCATATATGAGAATCTTATTTGATTGATTTGATCCGGACTATTCTTTTACCGGATGATTATTCCTTATACGCTTATGAATTAGTCTTGAATGGATCTTTCCAATCTGCTCTCAATATGAATCCATCGCGTGGATTTGTCTATTTAACCGATTTCGCGTTCTTTGGTGCTTATTTCGCGTTGTGCCATCCAGATGATATTGGTATCGTTTTTAACACTCAGCGTTCGATTTGGGCTATTTAGAAGGAATTTAGGATTGTTTCCTTCAGCTGGAAGATTTTGACTCTTCATATCTATGCTTTATTTCCGTTTATTTGTGTCTTTTCCCTTCATAAAGCCAGTCTTATATATCTGATCATCCTTTAACTCTTACAAGCTCTTCAAGCACCTGTAAAAGAGAAAATTTAAGGGGGGCTCTTTCGAGCCCCCCACAATGAATAAATCTTAATGAACACACAGATTTTTATTAATAATAGAATTCATACTCTGTAGCTGTGTAGTTTGTAGACAACGGCTGCTCGCCTGTGCTACCGCTACCAAGCTTAGGACAATCGTAAACCATAAGGTCATCGCTGCAGCCCTGGTTAAGGTAAACTGCTTCAACACGGCCATAGAAGTTAACTTTATCCTTGAGGATTACTGTACTAGCATCTGCTCCTCTACCTGCCAGAGAAATGTAAGCATCAACTGTGCAAGCACGAGCTGCAGACAATGTGTTACTGCCGTTACCAACGATTACGCAAGCCGGCTCTGTTCCAGCCTGTCCACGAATCTGCGGATTCTCAACCGGGAATTCAGCCTTTGTCCAGTCTTCACTCTGATGGTAAGTAGAAACGACACCACAAGTTCTGCCTGTATCTTTACACTTATCACACTGATCCATCATGATGAAGGATACGCCTGGATCCAATACGATGTAAAGATGGTTACCATAGGAATTGTCTACCTTGATGTAGTAATCTCTAAACGTTGTATCGCCAGTCATTGTGATTGTTGCATCACCATAGGACAAGTCGATCTCAAGACAATTTGCAGCATAGTAACCGCTCATTGTATAGCTCTTACCGCCGTTCAAAGTCGTATCGGAATTCGAAATCGGGATACCAGCCTTCTTATAGGAGCTATAAGCATCTGCTTCCGGAACCTGGTGAGAAACTGCTGCGAACAACTCTCCGCCACCAGCCATGTAGTCAGAAGCCTTGCTCTTTACGTTATTGTACTCAGCAAGCTCTGCAGCATGAGAACCATCATTGATCTGAGAGTATGTATATATAGTCTCATAAGGTGCATTCGTTACACCACCATTTGCGCTGATAAGAACGTTGTTACCATTCCAGCCACGGTTGATGTTAACACGAGCACTTGAATCAGAAATAAAGTACTTACAGTTGTCATTCATACCAGTCCAAGTCTTGATATTGATCTCGGAATTGTAGAAGAATGCAGAACGTGCCTTAAAGTTAAATCCAGAACCATCATCTGCTGACGGTGTGCCGTTAGAATTCAGAATTGCATGCTGAATTGTTGCAGACTTCGAACCATCAGCAAGATCACAACCCAAGAAGTAGAAAGAACTTGTGCTGTCAGTAATAAGACCATTACCTAAGCTGGCCTTATCAACACCGGCATCAGGACCATAGAAGATTACATCGTTATAGAACAATGTACCATTTGTAAGATAAGCCTTACCAGTGAAAACTACCTTGTTTCTGTAGTATGCAGCAGAAGAGTTTGTTGTGGAATCACCGTGCAATACTGTGAAGTAGTTTCTTGTCTGAATGTTCAACTTCGGGAAGTCGTTTGTTGCACCAACTTCACCAGTTGTAATCATGTTCGGGCAAATGTCCGGCGGTGGCGTCGGTGGTACATAATGCAAACGGATACGAAGCTTCTCAGCATTCTGATCCAAACCAGTTGCATCAATAACTGTACTAAAGTCAACGAAAATATCATCGCTTCCTGAATCTTCAGATACAGTACACTTTGTATAACTTGTACCTGCGATACCGGAAAGACCAGGGGCAATAGACTTACCATCTACTGCGGAAGGGCCAGCCTCTGGGTCGCTCGTAGAAGCACCGGTAATAATCAGGTCTTCTCCGATAGCGTTTCTCAGCATCTCATCAGTAAACTCTTGATTTTCGAGCATATCGACAAAAGTTTCAGCTGCACAGACAAGAGTCAGACGCTCCTGGCTTAACTCAGCATCCACATAATACCGATCACGGCTTGCTAGAGAAATTGTCAACGCGGATGAAATGAGAATAAGAGCCATACCGAAAATGACAAGAACAAGCAACAACATGCCGCCCTTCTTATCGTTACCTGGATGCCTCTTACTGTTATGTAAGAATTTCATCTTAAATTGCCTCCATCTTAAATCATTTTGTTTCAGTTCGGTTAAGTTTGGTTATTATTGGTTATACTTATTTATCATTATATTTAGATACTTGCAAAAAGGAACCCCTTTATCAGGAATGTTCACAATTGTTCACATTGTTGCCGTCATTTATTTCGTATTCTGGCAATTTAACATTTTGTTCATTTTTACAATTTCGCTCCTGCCACTTCTCCTGAACATACCTTGCGGCGTTGCCATTTACAAAACGTAACTGTCCCATTCCATAAAAAGCTTGCTGAGGTGTTTTCTTCGCCCGGATTTTTCCAGTGAGCTGGCCATGCTCCTGACAGAACCACAAAGACATCCAGGTATGTCCTGATGAAAACCAATCCAGATTTGCACTGAGTTTCATCTGACAGATCGGGCAAAGCATCTCTTCTTTCAAGGAAAGGTTGATCGCTTCCTTTTCTGTCGCACAGATCTCACTTCTCCATTTTTTCTGTGTATTCAGATTTGGATTGGAGATATAGTGCTTGAGCTGAGGCTGTTCCCCCTTCTCTTTCCCGTCTGCTTTTTCACGGATCGCAAAATAGTCGGTCAATGTTTCTTTCAGTATCTTTGCTTCATAGTATGCATCTTTATCAGCACTATGGAAATCATCTGTCTGAGGGATACGATAAAAATCTACGGCATACGCAACGCTTCTCTGCTGTGCAGTATTCTCTGCCACACGGCCAAACAGTGGCTGGATATCCAGGAATCGGTCATTGACTTCTGCAGAAAGGCCATGGATCTTCAGATTTGATTTCAAAATCGAAATATCCGAGTCACCCCATGCACAGAGCACAAAATCTTCACCACACCACTTCATGAAAAAATCATATGCCTCTGGAAAAGAAACGCCCCATCGAAGATCGTTCGTATCCTTGTTGATCACCCTCGAGACCTGGCGGTTCATGATTTTATAGTACTGCGGTTTTACTGTGATCAGAAATGGTTCAGACATAGAATACTCAGTAGAAGATTGAAGCGTCAGTTTGACGGCTCCGATTTCTATAATCTCACCAGGAAGGATTTTCGGGTCGACAGGAGAAGGCATGTACGGAATCGGCTGATTCCATTCCATGTCAAAGACAACAAATGTAATTGGATAATTGATCTCATCCTGCTTCATTTCTCATTTTCTCCCTGTTCGGAAGCGCTATTGTCCTCATTCACTTTTTTCGTCAACGTTTTCTTTTTGTCTTTTCCCCAATATGAGGTAACTGCGATACCTACAGTTAGAATTGTGAAAACAGCCGATGCGATTATATTGATCTTCCATTTCGCCGGTTCGTATTTCATGGTAACTTGATGTTCACCTTCGGTCAAGTGAATCCCCAAAAATGCATCACATGCTCGGAAGACCTTCGTCTTCTGCCCATCAACATAGACAGTCCAGGAATTATCGTAAGGAATGGTAAATATGAGATTCCCGGATGTCTTGGCACTGATATTTCCTTCCAGGTGCGCAGAACCAAATTCAGATATGTGAAAAGCACTCTCCTGCATTTTTCTTTCCAAGTCATGCAGGTCCTCCGTATTCACTTGCGTAACATGGAATGAAAATGTCTCCGACTTCAATCTTGAGAATGTCAGATGAAGACGGATTTCTTCAACATTCTCAATAGAAGTATCCAGGCATACCCATTTTGACTGAGCCTCGGAACAAGTCTCCGTATGGATCGCATCTTCATTTTCATCAAGGTAGCGAACCTCAAGAACGATTTCCTGTTCACAGTCACATAATATATATATAGGATTATTAAAGGGAGGCTTGATGGAGAATACTGCGTCTCCCATATCCTTGGATGAGTTCGCTTTGAAGTTGCGCTCACCCTGATCCGTGATGTGGTCTAAAGTCACAATTGAATAATCTATATCTTCCAAAATATCATTCTCAACAAATAGTCTGGCCAGCTTATTCTGGACATCTAAAGGCGAATCCCCTTGATCCAGATCATCATAGATGCTTTCAGAATCTGTGAAATAGCCGAGAGAACCGGAATGAACCAGAAGATTTTCTAATGAATCTGTTCCAGCTATATAGAAAAACTTATTCAGCCACGGAAGAGTATCCACAGCCTTAAGCTCCTCATCAGATTGACTGACTGACAGTGTCCGAAGCGTTTCAAGAAAGGAAACCGGCTGGATATACATCGAGGAGTCAATAGATGGAACATGAAACAGAAGTCCATAGTTCTTGATATCTTCATTATATAGAGCAAGACGCTCTCCAGCATTCAATCCCTGCTTCAGTTCGTTGATCTGTCTCAGCGTTTCCTCATCCGGTTCATGATATGTAACCGCTGAATTAAGTTCATAGACCCACTCATTTTTCTGGTTTGGGAGCAAGCTCTGCCGTATCTCGTTACTCATCGGTCTGATTGCAGAATCTATGACCGTATTCTTCATGGAACGCACAAAGTAGCGGTCCTTTAACGGATGAACGATCGACATTGCCGTTTCTGTAAGCAGCACGCAAGAAAGAATAACCAGCAGGAATCGGTTTTGTGACAGATTGTTTTCCTTCTCAAGGAAAGAAATGATCGCGAAATAGACTATGATGAATGAGATAGCATAATAGATCTGATGATTATCATAGTTGAGATCTTTTGAAATCGCTGTCTGGATCAGCATGAATACAATGAGCAAGACAGATGCAATCTGGAGATTACGGTGCTTTTCGGAAAAAGCACCTACGCCCAGAGCCCGGCCCACCATGTACATTACCATGAATACCAGAAGGAATGCCTGAGGATATGTGCTTGTAATCGGATAGTGCAGCCCGCTGAAAACAAACGAGAACAGTCGGTTGGCCATCGTAACGTAGAAAAACAGGAGTGCACTGAAAGAATAGATCTTCTCTTTAAACGGGATTTTTTCCGACATTCCATAGAAAACAACAAAGAGCATGGCCATGATGCCACAATAAACACTGGGCAGCTGATTTGTGTCAGTAACAGAAATATGCGCTGAGTCAAAAGAAAAACGGGAAAGGCAGTCAAAGATCGTCATCGTCGTTTTCAGATCCTGCGGATATTTAAAACTCGGTTCAGAAATCGTCGAACGCAGAAGTCCGAAAAGTGTCGGGAACCAGACAAATGCCGAAATACCCAGAGCAAGGATAAAGGCCAGCGCAAAATCCTTGAAATGCATCAGGAGTTTACGGACCATCTCCTTTTCTTTTTTCGCATATCTTTCCATGACCAGCATCGGGAAGATCACGACAATAAATACCAGAACATAAACGCCTGCCTGCCAGGAACTAATGCAGATCAACGCCAGAGAAAACGTAAAGAGCCACTTATGACATCCCTGAATCAGGAAATAAGCACCAAGAATAAGAAGCGGTAAAAGAACGACTGCATCGAGGAGCCACGGTTCTTCGTAATACGCCACCATGAACCCGGAAAGGCCGTACGCACAGGAGAAAGCCACGTTCAGCGGAGATACGTTTTTCTCTTTTTTCCACAGCATCATGCTGAAAAACAGCGAAGCAAAAGCCGCCTTCAAGGCAAAAATGATCTGCGTAACTTTTGCAATATCCGACTCCTTAAAGCATACATATAACCATGTAAAAGGACTTGCCGCATAGCAGGCGATCAAGTTCCAGAAACTGGTACCACCGCCGCTGTTCCAAGTATAAAACAACGACTCCCCGTTTCTGACCTTGTGCCAGAACTCCGAAATAACAGGAATATATGTCTCCTGCATGGATTGCGGCATATAGTATGTGTCAGAAAATGGAGCGATCTTCAGTTTCCACGCCGCGACCAAAAGCAGGACCACTGGCAGCAGGAATGATGCCAGAAGGCATGCCTTCGCAGATGGATCTGACAAAGCTATCCGATTGTCTTTATATCTCGTCTTCATTCTTTGTCAGCATCCTGTGCGTCAGAACTATTTTGCTTAGTATGCGCTTCTTTTGTATCTGTCTCTTCCGGCTTCCCTGTTTCTTCCGTTCCTTCCGGGTTTTCGCTCGTTTCTGTCGAAGTTGCTTTTTCCTCAGAAGCCTCGGAAGAACTCGCCTCTGCGAGAACCTCATCAACCGGCAAGGATTTTTCAGTATCCGTCGCAAACATCTTCTTCAAACGGAAGTGCTCCAGGATCTTCCGGATGATCGTCAGGAAGAAGAGTGCCGCAAGAGATGCGTATGTAACATAGCAAGAAAGCTGGAAACGGTTCGGATGATAGGTCATATAAATGTTATGTGTTCCTGCTGTAAGACGGATCGCCATGAATGCGTTATCGATCGGGATAAGTTCCGCCGGCTGTCCATCCACTGTTGCTTCCCAGCTCTCATCGTAAGGAATCGTCAGGAAAAGGGCTCCATCCGTCTTTGCCGTGATCGTACCTTCAAGATGCGAAGAGTCATAGCTCAGAACCTTCATCTGTTCGTCACTGAGTTTTTCGACCATCTCTTCGTATGCCGGTTCCACAACACGAGCACACTGGATCCAGATATTTCCACTCAGACCACTGTCGTTGAACTTGAGTGTTACCAGTTTGTTAGTGTTCTTCTCATAATATCCGAGATCCATGAACTGATACGTACGAGCTGTGTACTTTGTTTCTTTTATCTCGGTAGAATGCTTCTCCTGGTCATTGATCGTTACAGACGGAGCCTTGTTTGCAACAACATACAAATACAGATGATCACCAATATTGGCATCTTTCATCGTCAAACTGAATTCTGCCTTCGTTCCCTCGAACGTGTACTTGTAGCCGGTACGTGCCGTTCCGCCGTCAGCCTTGGCACCATCCACTGAGTTAAAGGACAGGTCAACTGGTTCAAACACATCATTTTCAATACCGAGGCTCTTCACAAATGCATTGTTGGAAAGGAACGGGACCGAAGTCTGATTCATGTGGTAATCAATGACAGCCGGATCAACCATATATGCAACAGACAATGAATCTTCGTTCTTAAAATGACGGATATCCGCATCGCATTCAATCTCTTTGAAGCAAGCCGGAATCGGTGAAGATTTGTTCAGGTCAAACATATTCCGCACGCCGAAAAGTGTGCCCGTGACCTCAGTCATACCGAAGTTACGCATGCTGTTGATGCCGTTATTATGGAATCCCAGGTTACTGATAAACTTGACGAAACTCTCACGTGCAGTGGATGTAAAGATCGAGATTCCTTTCATGTTATAGAGTGCCGGCTGATTGCAGATATAAGCCGGATAGATCTCGGAACGTTCAAATCCATATGGATTCTGCGCCTCGGATTCCGTAAGCAATGTCTGGATCTCGTTGTAACGGGAACCGTAGAAATCCCATCCGGTAAAACCTTCGTGCGCCGCGACCAGACTGATCGTCACCGCAGAAGACGTAAAGATTTCCACCACCAGTACGAAGAACAGTGCGATCTGCTGGAACATAGCACTTTTCTTTCCATTTGCGATCATACGGAGCATCGCAGTATAAATGATGACGAATACGATCGAAATACCCATAGCGATATAGCCATCCTGACCCTCGCCGATTTTTTCGTAAAGGATAAGATAGGCAATCATGCTTAAGCAAGGAACGAGCAGCTCTCCTTTTGAAAAGGACTTGAGATTACGGAGAACCTTATATCCCATGATAACTACCAGGAATGAGATCAAAAATGCATTGCGGTATGGAATCTGGTTCGGGAAATGGAAGCCATGCCAGATGTAAGTCATCATACGGCTGCTTAAGCTGATGTACATAACAGCAAGTCCTATACCGTATGCAATCTTCTCTCTAAGACGGATCTTTTTGCACAGGAAATAAAGCGGGACCATCATGATGACCAGGATGCCGCAGTAAACATTTGCCATACCGTCGCGGATATTCGGGTTCGATCCCACGAAGAAACGGCTGATGAAATCAAAGACATCATTGGTTACCTGGAATTCTTTCGGGAATGTGCCGCCGGTTGCAGAGGATTGCTGCAAAGTAAAGAATGTCGATAATGTCAGGAATGCAGAGATACCTCCACCGATTCCTGAGTATACAGCAAAGCGCCATACGGCAGACCAGAGATTCTTGATCGTCACACGTTCTGTAATTGTGATATACAGAATCGGTGCATAGATCACCAGGAACAGACATACAAAATATCCGGAGTAGAAATTACTGATCAGACACACTGCCAGAGAGAGGCAGTACAGAAGCGGTTTCTTATCACGCATCATCTTGATCAGTCCGTAAACGATGAGAGGCAGGAGCATTACTGCATCATGCCACATGATATTCCAGAAATAGGCAGCGACCCAGCCGCAAAGTGCATAGGAGGATGCGAACGCAACGAGCAGAAGGTCCTTGCGCTTCTTATCGAATTCCTTGAGAAGGATCGACATGAAAAGGCCTGTCAGACCGACACGAATGATGGCGATCAACGCAACACAGTCGCCAACGTATTTAGGTGTGAAAAAGATGGAAATGATATTCAGAGGGCTTGCCGAATAGTTGGCTAATACCGCCCAGAAGTTCGTTCCCATACCTACATTCCAGGAGAAAAACAAACTCTCTCCGGAAAGGATCTTGTTTCTAAGTTCTACCAAAAACGGTGCATACTGGTGATAACAGTCTACTGTAAGAACCATATTCGTACCTGCACCCAGCGGATGGATCTGCAGGATCAGGAATATGATGAACATGATAAAGGCCGGGATAAAAAACGAATAGAAATAATACTGCCCTTCGCAGTACTTTCGAAGTAGTCGGTTTCTTGAACGTATCATCACTTTTCCCCAGTTCTTTTTATAAAGTATTATAATCGCCTGCTTATTGTATCACATCGCTTTCGATTACGCACTTTATATTATATAAAGGACGTCTCCTTATTCTTGTCAAAGGATTCCCGATATCTTGTAACCTTACAGAAATGGAATTCTCAAGTTAAGTATGTTAGAGTATAAATTGAATATTTATAGATTTTAAGGTTCATGATATGAAGAAAAATAAACGAAACCAAAACGAAGAACCCAAGAAGCCGATTGAGGCCGGTGATCCTGTTGACGCGGAGGAAACTCTTTCCGAAAACGCCGATACTACGCGCGATCCGGATTCTTCTGAACTGGTCTCTTCCGAAGAAAGCGAAGCAGAGATTGAGGAAACCGAAGAAGGATCGGAAGCTCTTTCTGAAGATAATGTACCGGAAGAACTGATCGATCCCTATGAGGATATGGAACCGATCCCCATGGAACTTGCTTCTCACGAGGTCAACACCATCATCGACGATTCCGACCCGGATGCGCCGCTTTTCACAGAAACATCTACCAAAAAATCAGATGCATCCGTTTCGTCTCATGGCAAGAAGATGAAACTGAAACCAAGAATGTTTCTCATCGTAATGGCTGTCATTTCCGTGATCATCCTTGTATGGTCGGTATTCTCACTCGGAAATCTCAGCGAACGTATGGCAAGTCCTTTGACCGTTGGCAATCAGGATGTATCCAATGCCGAATTCAGTTTCATGTACCACTATGTTCTTTTGGAAAACGGTGTTGATATTTTTAAGGAGAAAACCGCGGACATGTTGAGCGCGCCAGGTGAAAACGGATTCGCGACATATCGTGACTACTTCCTCGATGCGACAGCAAAAGAGATCCAGACCGTGTACATGCTTTACGATGATGCACTTGCTCATGGTTATTCCATCAAGCAGGATCATATTGATCGAGCCAAAGCGTATATTGAGTGGCTGAAGAGTAAAGCAAATGCCATCAATGTGGATCTCGACACATATATCAAGGGCACATTCGGACCGCTCGTAAACAAAGACCTGATCCTGCAGGTGCTTCCGAAAGTCTATTTTACAGAAGATTATTCTTCCCATGAGAAGCTTGATGAGTTAAAAGCAACGCAGGCGCAGGCAGAGCAGGCCTATCAGGAGTCGAAAAATGCTTATGATCTCATTTCCTACCGTGTACTTCGTATCACATTCGAAGCCCGTGAAGAGAGCTACGTAACGACTGCCAACATTCATGCCAATAAGATCATCGAAGCGATCGACCATGATCAGTCGAAGTTCGAATCCGTAGCCGCGAAGCATTTTTCCGGCGAGGCCCAGCAGAAACTGCTTGTTCCGGATTCCACACTTCAGAAGAACAAGCGCTTCAGCGAAGTCGACGAAAACGAGTGGCGTGCATGGTTGTTTGATCCGAACCGTGTATCCGGAGACTGCACGATTTTCCACGATGAGTACGGGTTCCCAATCATCTTCTGTTTCGTGGAGAGGCACCGTCAGGAAGAGCCACTCCGCAACGTGCGTTTCTTCTACATCAACCTGGAACAGGAAGGTTCTGACCAGCCCGGTATTCCTGTCGCAGATATCCAGACGATTTCACAGACTATCTTTGACAGCATTACTGACGAAGCAAGCATGATCACTCTGGAAACAACATATGCAGACGAGCTGCTTGAAGGTTCGATGCAGGCTGTGCAGCAAACTTCCCTCTATCCTGGAAATAATGAAGCAGAGCTTGATGATTGGATCTTCGATCCGGCGAGAAAGCCTGGCGACAAGATCCTGTTCGAAGGCAGCAACCAGATCCGCATCCTGTTCTATGTAGAATCTTCTCCGAATCCGGAATGGTATGACCGCGTCAACAGCTTCATCCGCATGGAGAACTACCAGAACTTTGTATCGGAGAAACTGAAGGACTATGCCTTCACTTTCCATCAGGACGGACTCGAGTATATCAAGGATATCCCATCCTGAGAAAACCTGAAAAACAAGCATCAAAAAGGAGTTGCCGTAATGACAACTCCTTACTTTTTTCTAAAGAAATAACGGTCTTTCAGAAAAGGCCATCAAGCACGAAGGGCAACTGCGATAAAGATGATGATCGAGGAGAGCATCATGATCGACAGAATCACTGCCAACAATCTCACGCCGGAACTGTATCTTGAATTAGTAGGACGATTACCACGCATATCTGCACCCTCCAAATAAAACTAGTGTTAGTGTATCACGAAAGCAGATTTTGTCAAACCCCTGACACGCTTCTGGCCGCAATCAGAGATACTTCAAAAGTTCTTCTCTCACGTCATCCATACGCGCATCGGAAATACCGAAATCCATGACCTTATAGTTCCATGCGGCACGTCCGATACCATACTTTTGGAAAACCTGATTGATTAAGGAATACCACTTTACCGCTTCTTCTGGAGCGACACGGTCGATAACACCGTACTCTCCACAATAAAGCGCTACATTACGTTCTTCAGCTACCGACAGCGCCTCCGCGAAGATTTTCTCGAAGTAGGCACTGGAAAGCTTATCGTCTGGAGAAAAACCTTTGAAACCGGTAGTCATCTGTGAAAGCATCTTCTCTCCTGCCACATCCATCTCCCCATACGGAGCATCGATGGAAATACGGAAAGATGTGTCCATGGAAGGAATCCACGGCGCACCCTGATGGGTAAAGATCAACGGCTCATAGCAGTGGAAATTGTAGATGATGTTCTCGTCGTATGGCATCGCCAGATCTTTTACCGAATCAACACTATTATTCCAGTAACCGCCCACGAGGATCTTGATCGTCGGCGTGATCTTACGGATACGGCGGATGCATTTTTCCGAAATCTGATTCCAGCGCTCGCAATATGCTTGATCCGTAACTTCGTTCAGGATCTCGAAAGCGAGACGATCCTCATATTTGCCATAGCGCTCGGCCAGTCGTTCCCACAGCACATAGAAACGTTCCTGCAGTTCTTCACTGTCGAAGAAACCTCTCTCGCCATGCGCATCGTCAAAGGAGTATCCGAGAGTCTTATGCAGATCCAGGATCATATTCAATCCGTACTTTCCGCACCAGTCGATCGCATCCTGAATATGGCCGTAGCCGCTTTCGACCGGATTTCCGTCTTTATCTTCAACCAGTTCATAGTCGATCGGAAGGCGGACATGATCCATTCCCCATCCCTGGATCGTCTTGATGTCTTCTTCTACTACAAAAGAACTGTAGGTCTCTTCGGTATCATCGCACTGGGAGAGCCAACCGCCCAGGTTAACACCTTTCTGATAACCATTCCAAGTCTTCATGTGCCATTTTCTCCTCACTTGAACATGATATGGATATTATAGCAGAAAGCTCCTTATTCTGAAATCAGTTCATACGCGGATACACGCTTGATTCCGCGGGACATCACATAGGTCATGGCAAATACCAGAACACCGATCACAGCAATGGTCAGAAGGATGAGCATCGGGAACACCATGAAGTCCACTTTCTCCATACCGAACCCGGACAGGATTGCTGTCAGAAGCGGATTGACCACAAAGAATCCGATGACCGCGCCGATCACTGCTGCCAGGAGCGTGACAGGCATAAGTGAAAGTGCAAGCTGCAGCTTCAACTGTTTACTGGTAAACCCGACGGCCTTCTTGATGCCGAATTCTTTTTCCTTCTTGATGAAGATCGTCTTCAAGAGGATCTTGATAACCAGAAGGATGATTGCCAGATTCAGGGCCACCATAATCATGACGATCAGCGCAACAGCCGAAATCTCATTACCTTCGCCACTGTGGACCACATCGTACCAATTCTCCGACGCTACGCTCTTGTCACCGAGCAGTGCTTTCATATCGGAAAGAGCCCGGTCAACACTTTCCACACTCGGATCTTCCATACGGAAACGAACGACATCATAATTCGGATCGATGCCGAGGCGCTTGGCACCTTCTTCACTGATGAAGATACGCTCACCAAGATTCATGACGGCCTGCTGATAACCGGTAATGATGAATCTGGCCGACTGGTTTCCGACGCTGACCTCGATTTCATCTCCGATTGAAACGCCGAGGCGGTTCGCGATGATCTTTCCCACTACGCATTCGTTTGCCTCTTGAAAAGAACTGCCTTCATACACACCGCACTGTAAATATTCCGGCTTGTCGGTATAGAAAGCGAATGTCTCATTTCCATCAATGCTGATGTTGGCAAAGTTGTATCCGTAGACTTCGGAAACACCCTGTACTTTGCTCATTTCTTCCATGATCCGATGTGTCTCTTCGGTATCGGTATTCACGTTGATATAGCCATCCGGATTATCACCATGGATCAGGTTCATGAACTCTGTCGGATTGATCTTGCTGTTATAAAAAAGGATTCCGGAGAACATGATCATGAAAGCCACGACACTCATCACGCTCAGGAGAATGATGTTTTGCCCCTGACTCTGCAGCATGCTCTTCATCGCAAGAAGAACATTCAGTCCGCCATTTGTCTTCTTGAGCGGGAGATAGTTCTTTTTGAAACTGTTGGATTTCAGGCCGAACCGCAGCGCCGTCGCCGGATGCAGGTGCTTGAGTTTGATCGTAGACAGGAAGACGACAACGACCATGGCAAGTGCGATGCCACCTAAAACGATAGCAGTGGTTCCCGGGCAGAAACGGAGGATCCAGAGAACGCCTGTGATCTTCTGGAAAACAACCTTATCCAGTATCGGCATCGTGAAATAGGAGATCACGCATCCGATCACACCACCGATCATGCCGACGATAATATACTCGAGCGTCATCGCAGCACGGAGCTGGCCGATCGTGTGGCCGACAGCACGAAGCGCACCGATATTCTTTACGTCTCTATCGATATTGTTATTGATCGTAAAAATGATCATGATCAGACAGACCGCAAGGACGACCACAGAAAATGCCGTTACCAGACCTGAGATAATGTCCGCCACCGCAACATAGCCTTCTTTAGCCAGGTTCCGTTCATAGGCATAGTAATCGATACCTGCATCGTCAAACTGATTTCTCACCACCTGAAGCAAAGTATCGCTTTCGACACCTTCCGCGCTGTGGACTTTCACCATCTTTCGGTTCGCGACATAGTTCATCTCCAGGAAAGCCTTCTCTGCCGTCGATGCCATTTTCGCATACGAATCCACATCGACCATCACTTCCATCCAGCCATAGCTGTTGCCGCCGATAAGTGCCTCAAATATTCCAGCGAGCGTGAAATCCAGATCCCCTACGACGGGCGAATGCATATGCACTTTGTCGCCCACTTTGATGTTGTTTACTGCGGCATAATAAGAGTTCAGATAAAGCTTCGGACCCTCGAAAGATTCGTCACGTTCCAGAAACTCATACTCCTCTGCCACACCATATTCACCCAGACGGGTGATCGTTCCACTCTCCAGGTCCACTTCTTCTGCCGAATCATTGACAGAAATCTTTACGGTTCCCGAACTAATCATGTCCTGCGAAGAAAAATCCGAGATTTCATTCACACCGGAAAGCGCTTGCGCGATCTCTTCGTCCGTACCGCCTGCATATGCCAGGACATCCGCTTCCTTCGTTTTTTCCGACTTTTCATCGTAGATTGAACTGTACTGGCCGATAAAGAAACCGGTATGAAGAAGCAACGAAGACAGGATCAGGATTGCCAGAAACGCCACCAGGACATTTCGGTCTTTTCTCATATTGGCACGAATCAGTTTTACCATCCCATCTCCTCCAGAAATCCACGGATCATCTCATGTCTCTTCTTGTCGCCACTCACGTATTTTCCGGGGTTGCACTCCCCTTTGATACCGCCGTCCTCGAGATACAGGATACGGTTCGCACGTCTTGCAGATTTGATATCGTGTGTGACCATAACGACCGACTGACCTCCGTTGTTAATGTCCGTCAGTACATTGAGTACCGCCTCGACACCTGCAGAGTTCAGGGCACCGGTAGGCTCGTCTGCGAACACGACATCCGGATCGTTGATGACTGCACGGACCATCGCCGCACGCTGCGCTTCACCGCCGCTGAGCTGAGCCGGGAATTTGTCCGTCATTTCTTCATTGATTCCAACACGTTCGAAAAGCGCTGCCGCTTTTTTCTTCAGATCTTTCTGCTTCTGTCCGACGAGCATGCCCGTGGAAATCGCATTATCCATAATGCTCATGCTGTCCACGAGGTGTACCTGCTGGAACACGAATCCGCAGTGCTTTCTACGGAAGACCGCAAGCTGGTCATCGTTCATTTTCGTAATTTCAGATCCTGCATAATCGATATGCCCGAGAGACGGTTTATCCATGCCGGACAGTGCATACAAGAGCGTGGATTTCCCCGCGCCGGAAGATCCCATGATGACGGTGAAATCGCCGTCGTAGATCTCGAGATCAAGGTTCTTGATGATATGGTACTGCTTCCCGGAAACCGAGAAACTCTTACTCAATTTGTCTGTCTTGATGATAACTTTCTTATCCATAATGTCTCCTTCCGTCTTCTCCAACACGAAAATGACCGCACAGTTTTCTCTGTACGGTCTTAGTATAGTTCAGGTGATTTTTTAAATCTTTGTCTGATTTTTAATCGTTCTTTAATCGTGTCTTACAAAAGTTTTAAACGAAGCACGGTCACAAGTCCGCCGTCACGGTTCAGGCATGTGACCTCGCCGCCCATTTTCTCCATAAAATACCGGGAGATATAAAGTCCCAAGCCCGTGCCGTCTTTTCCTTCTGCATTCGATCCACGCTTGAATTTCCCGAAGATCTTCTCGATTTCTTCCTCCGGCACACCGCCGCCCTTATCCCCGATCTCGATCACAAGGAAGCGCACGCCGTCAATTCCCGTTTCACAGCGACTGGTCACTGTCATCTCCGTATCCGCATATTTATACGAATTGGAAAAGATGTTGTTGATGACCTGGTTCAGGCGGAGCGGATCGGCCTGAACGACCGCATCCACGATCTGAAATCTTCCAACTTTATGCTTATGGTCAGCTTCCGAAATAAAACGGGAAATGTCGCTTGAAGTCACCTCACCAAGTTTTACTTCCAGATGCTCCAGTTCTTCCAAAGTCGCATGGAAAAGATTCGACACCAGACTGTCGATCTGGTCTGCCTTGGCATTGATGCTGCGGATCGTGGACTTCTCTTCTTCGCTCTTGGCGGAAAGCTCCATCACATCCGCCATCGCCTTGATAGACGTGACCGGTGTCTTAATGTCGTGCGAAAGCTGCGCCACAAGTTCTTTTCGAGCCTGAACCGCTTCCGCCTCGCGAAGCTTACTCGCCCGAAGTTCATCTCTCATGATGTCAAAAGCGCCGGTAAACGCACCGAAGACGTTTCCTTTGTCCATTTTCATCGGGGCATCGAGATTGCCGGCCGCCACTTCCGCCGCGAAATCTTTCATCTTGTCAAAAGGATCCACGACGCGCTTTTTCAGATACAGGAAATAGATGATTGAAACGGTCAGCATCAGGAGCAGAAATCCACCCACCAGCATTGCGATCGTACGGTTCCTCTGGACCTGCTGTTCCTGGTAGTTATTATGGACAATAAGTTTTCCTACGATCGATCCGTCCTCTGTCGTGATGTCACGGACCGCATCGTAGTGGGTCGTGGCCGCCGACACGGAAGTGGACATTTTCTGCTTCGTGAAAAGGAGAAGATCTCCATCATTATCGATGACTGCATAGTCGAACGGCTGATCACTCTCGATCTTCGCCTTCTTATTCTGACTTGTCTCCTCCCAGTTTTTGCCGAGTGCGATCACCAGGCGGTTAATCTCTGTCGGATAGGAGTCGATCTCACGCACGCCAAGATTTCCGATATACACGCCGGCCAGCACGATCAGGATCAGGAAGAATGCGATGTAAAGGAGAAAGGATCGGATCTTCACGGTGCATCCTCCAGGATAAAGCCGCTTCCCCACACGGTCTTAATGAAAAGCGGATTGCTCGGATCGTCTTCGATTTTTTCGCGGAGATGGCGGATATGAACATTAAGTGTGACATCGCCTACAAACTCGGAACCCCAGATCTTCTCGAAGAACTCTTCCTTCTTGATGATGCGGTTTCTGTGATTCAGCATATAGACCAGGAGACGGAACTCCATCGCTTTCAGCGGAAGTTTCTCCCCATCACGGATCACAACAGCTTTGGAAAGATCGATCGTGACTTTTCCAAGTTTTACCATATTCTTCGGTTCTTCCTGTTCTGCGTTGTTCTTCGATTCTTCGTAGCGCTTGAGCGATGCTTTGACTTTCGCAAGAAGAACGCCGAGAGAATAGGGTTTACAGATATAGTCATCGCCGCCGATAGATAATGCGAGGAGCATATCGTCCTCAGCCTGTCTTGCGCTGATGAAAAAGATCGGCACATTCATTTTCGCACGGATCATCTGGCACAGTTCAAATCCGGAATCTTCTCCGAGATTAATATCCAGAAGGATCAGAGAGCAGGTATTTTCCTCGAAGAACTCGAGTGCCGACTTCTGATCCAGTGCATACGCGGCGGACACCCCTGACATGTTGAAATACTTGCAGGTATACTCCGAAAGCTCTTGTTCATCGTCCACGATCAGAACGCTGTAATGCATCTGCCTGTTCTCCCCCATTTCTTCTCCCGGAATATTTTCTCCGGTAATCGTAATCTGTCAACCTTGCAGTGCCTGGTCGATTTCTTCTGCATAACGTACGGTCTCCATCGCATCGCGGCAATAGCGGTCCGCACCGATGGCATCGGCATACTCCTGCGTCAGTACAGCACCGCCTACACAGACTTTCGCCCAAGGTGCCTGCTCACGTAGGAGCTTGATCGTCTCTTCCATCGCAGGAACTGTAGTGGTCATCAGGGCGGAAAGGCCCACGATTGGTGCATGGAGACGGATCACTTCATCCACCACGGTCTGTTCAGGTACGTCTTTGCCCAGATCGCTGACGGCAAATCCGTAGTTCTCCAGGATCAGTTTTACTATATTCTTACCAATGTCATGGATATCGCCATGGACCGTTGCGATGACAAAAGCACAACGCTTCGGACCTTCGCCGCCATCGTCCGCCATCAGTTTTTTCACTTCCTCAAAAGCCGCCTTCGCTGCCTCTGCTGCCATCAGAAGCTGTGGCAGGTATACTTTTTTCTTCTCGAAATCTTCACCCACGATATTCAGTGCCGGGATAACTTCTTCCTGAATGATCTCCAGTGGTTTTTTCTCGGCAAGTAATGACTTGGTGAGAGAACCCGTCTTCTCTTTCAGGCCACGCACGATGGCTTTCTGAAGTTCGGTTGCCGGTCCGCTGGAAGAACCTGAATCGGAAGCCAGCGCGCCAGCTGGAGCAGCACCCGCTGCCGGGGCCGTCATTGTCGGCGCAGGAAGATTCTGGGCATAGCTGATATAGTCCATGCAGTTTTCGTCCATGTTATGGAGAGCACGGAAAGCATAGTAAACATTCATCATTTCCTGGGAATACGGGTTCATGATCGCCGCGGACAGTCCGTCCTGCAAGCACAAAGCAAAGAATGTCGATGTGATGATGTTCCTACTCGGAAGCCCAAACGAAACATTGGAAATACCTAGAGAAGTATTGACCCCCAGATCGTGGCGGATCTTATGGACCGCCTGCATGGTCGCCAGCGCCGCTGTCGTATCGGCAGAGATCGTCATCGCAAGCGGGTCGAAGATCAGGTCTTTCTTGGAAATACCGTAGTCAGCCGCTCTCTTGATGATTTTCTCTGCAATGGCTACACGTTCTTCTGCTGTATCCGGAATACCGCCTTCATCGATCGTCAAGGCGACGACAAAACCACCATATTTAGCAACGAGCGGGAAGATGACGCTCATGACTTCTTCTTTTCCGTTGACGGAATTGACCATAGCCTTACCGTTATATGCACGAAGTCCTGCTTCCATCGCAATCGGGTCGGTCGTATCCAGCTGAAGTGGAAGATCGGTCACGGCCTGCAGTTCTTTTACCGCACGAAGAAGGAAAGCCGGCTCATCGATTTCCGGAAGACCTACGTTTACGTCCAGAAGCTGGACGCCCGCGTCCTGCTGTTTCAAGGCTTCGCCCAGGATGTAGTCGATATCGTTTTCACGGAGAGCCTGCTGGAAACGCTTCTTGCCGGTCGGGTTGATACGCTCGCCGATAAGGATCGGACTTCCTCCGAATTCTACCGCCTGTGTATAGGAAGAAACCAGGGAACGGTTCTTCTCGGTTACCGGAACCGGTGTAATTGTACTTGCCTTTTCCACAACCGCACGGATATAGTCCGGCGTTGTGCCGCAGCAGCCACCGGCAATACGGATGCCCTTCTCCAGGAGTTTTCCGACTGATTCGGCGAACTCTGGAGGGAATACGTCATAAACGGTCTTTCCGTTCTCACTTCTCGGAAGGCCTGCATTCGGCTTCAAAAGAACCGGCACAGAAGCATATTCGAGGTATTCCTCCATTACGCCCACCAGCTGGTCCGGGCCAAGCGAGCAGTTCGCACCGATGGCATCTGCGTGCATACCTTCGAGCATAGCCACCATCGCTGCCGGACATGCACCGGTCATCAGTTTTCCATCCGCACCATATGCATTGGAAACAAACACCGGGAGGTCCGAATTCTCCTTGGCCGCAAGAAGCGCGGCTTTCGTATCGTAACTATCGTTCATGGTTTCGATGAAGATCAGGTCCACGCCGGCCTTCACGCCGAAACGCACGGTCTTACTGTACATAGCGACCGCATCTTCGAATTCATAATCACCATATGGTTTTAAGAGTTTGCCGAGAGAACCGATATCCAGCGCCACAAATTTTTCCTGTGTGCCGATGCTCTGCCGTGCCGCTTCGCGGGCATTCTCTACGGCCGCCTTGATCAGAGTCTCCAGTTCTTCGTCATCGAATTTCAGGCCATTGGCGCCGAACGTATTGCTGAGAACGACGTTCGAACCTGCATCATAATAAGATTTCTGGATCCGTATGATCTCCTCCGGACGGGAAATATTCCAACGTTCCGGAAGTTCACCCGGCTGAAGGCCTGCCTCTTGAAGAAGTGTTCCCATGCCTCCGTCCAGAAACAGGAAATGGTCTTTCATGTAATCGAGTATATTCATAGTGGAAACTCCTAACAGTATTCTGCGAAAAGTTTACCACAAAACCATTCTACATACTATCAGGCACGTTCCTGCACAACCTGTTTTACACGTTTTTCAATGACCTTGATCACATCGTCCAGACTCTTCTGGCCGGCAAAGTATGCCTCGGCTTCTTCACATATGATATCCAGAATGCCCGAATCGACACGGACGCCGACCTTTACACTTTCGATCAGTGCCAGGTATCCGGGGACGGAATCCTGATCAAAGAAAGATGCTCCGTTTGCGCCCAGACTGCGGGAGAATTCTTCTTGCTTTATTTCATCTTCGATTCTTTTGTTAAGCGCTGCACGGTTGATTGGAATACCGGATGCATAATCCCCCGGAAGATCGGCCTGTGCCTCGTCTTCGAGAAGGCTCTTGATAAAATCCCATGCCTCGTTTTTATATTCGGTATTCTTGGAAATGGATACCGTAAATTCCGGAACGGCTGCCATGCCACCTTCATCTGGTCTCGGATAACCGAAGAAAGAGACATGTTCGCCCTGTCCTGTTATGGTCGCATAGCTGCTTCCATCTGCAATATATGTACTCGTCATCGCTAACGTACCCATCTTAAATGATAAGGACATCATCATTTCGGATGAATAGAACCGCTGCAGTTCTTCCATTTCCATACCATTCTGCTTGGAAAATTCCAGGATATTGCGGAAAGCGTCATTATTAAAGTCCACCTTCTGCGTATCATAATCGACAAAACGCTCCATATCGGCAACAACAAGTTCACGCAGCACTACCCGTCTTACTCTTGGAGAAAAAAGTCTCGTCTGCTCCGGGATCGAAGCAGAAATGGCATTCATTTCTTCCCATGTGCAACTTGTTCTCTCCCCGACCTGATCTGCGTTACCAACGTAACCTCCAATCTGGAACAAGATCGGGATGCGGTAGAGTTTTCCGTTCTTTTCGCATGCGCGGAGAATGTTATCAAACACTTTCGAACGGTCCAGTCCCTCACTTCCATCGATCAGAGTATTCATGTCCAGAAGAACATTATCTCTTTCAAACTTCATTTCTTTTCCGAAATTAATAAGAATATCCGGTCCCTGTCCATTCGACAGATCGATGTAGATCTGGTCTTCGATCTGCGCTGAGGCACCGCCAGTTCTCTTCGCAAAATCTATGAACCAGGACTCAGAATACTCTGTCAGAATGACACGGCTCTTCTTTGTCATGTCGCGATTATACCTGACAATACAGTCATAGAATGCTTCATTATCGGAACCGACCGCCATGGCAGAGAGGATCTTTTTTCCGGCATGCGGGTTCTTCTGAGCTTTTTTCAGATGCTGGACCGTGACATTGTAGATATCCTGGAAAGCTTCTGCCTCTACTGGTTTTTGTTCTTTGCTCAACGTGACGATCGCAAAATAGTATTCCTCTTCCGATACGATCTTCAGCGAGTCACTCAATATCTCACCGTGATAACAATCTGTCTGACTCCAAGGGAGTACCACTTCTGCGGTTCCACTTTCAATGTTCACTCTGCAAAGTCCATTACCGGTATTGAGATAGACATTGTCCGCTCCGTAAATAAGGGCATGTGCGTCATCTTGAGAAAGCGAAACATCATGCTTTTCCGTCTGCGCCGTACCCGTATCAAGGTTAAAATCACAAAAGCGATATCCTATTCCTGTTTCAGAATAAGACGGCATAAGCTGATAATATTTCCCGTTTATTTTGAAGATGCCATCCGAGTCTGTTGTCATGGTTTCGAAAACGATATCTCCGTTAGGGTCAAACGCTCTGAGCATTCCGCTCGACTTTACGAGAGTATTCCCATTTTCCAACAGTTCACAATGCTCAACATACTCCATTTCTTCCGGAAGAGAGATTGTGTTGGTCAGATCCATCGAATCCGTGAGTTCACTGATCTTGGCTGTCCCGCCCTGATTATACAGCACCATGATTTCTCCGTTTTTTCCCTCGAAAATGCACTGAAGATCGAACTGGCTTCCACAGCGCTTCGTCTCTTTCAGCTTTCCGTTGAAATCATACACGGCCAGTGTATCCACATATTTGTCGTAGACGAGTTTCTCGATCCTCGCCGCCTCGTCTTTACTCAGGAGTTCTTTTCCTAAAACATGCTGTTTCCACTTTCCCTGAGTCTCGGGATCAATACCATACGTATCGCTGAAGTGTGCGACAATGCAATTGGAATAAAACTTCACCTGATTGATCCAGCGGTCGCAGAGCGAACGGCCTTCTTCCACAGGTATCGTAAGTTCAAATTCTTCCAAATCGAAAAAAGGATCACTCTCCTGAATGATCTGTCCGCTTGCCGGCGCAGAACGCACCGCTTCCAGCGCCGCTGTTTTTCCTTTATCATCCACTTTTCCGCCTTTTTTACATGCAAACGACGGAACGGCCAAAAGCATACTGATCGACAAAGCCAGAAGACTCTTCACCTTACTTTTCATACTCAATACTCCTACAACTCCCTAAGTTTCCACAATCATAATACATCAAAGGAACTTAACCACATCTAACTGATTTGTCACTTTGGAAATGGAGCCGGAGTTTTGTTTTCTCTTTAATCAAATTTTATTCCGATGATAGCCGTGACACTCTTACTCGGCGCCATCAGGCACGACTCCGAAAGCGTGATCCCAAGTCTTCTTTCTGCATCCAAAAGCGGAAGGAAGACACGTTGTACCTCGATGGGAAGATCGCCGTATCCCGGAGAATACCGCCAGTTCGTCTTTCCTCCAAGTTTTTCCGCACTCGTCTTCACTTCTGCGTCAAAAGTATCGCACAGCGATTCCACACGTTCCGCTCCCAGCCCCTGAAGCAGAAGCCCCAGCTTCGGGTCGGCTTTTTCATATCTTCGTATCAGGCGGTCGATCCCGGATCCAATCGTCGCAGCGAAAAGCACTGCCTTCCTGCCACCTTCCAGATTCTTTTTCAGTTTTTCGGATTTCTGTTCAAACGGAAGGACCGGGAAACCATCCTTGCCCCATTCAATTGGCACAACAACAAATCCCACCCGAAAAGAAAGCACACCGGAAACCAGGGACAGTGCTTTTTCCATGGAAGCGGCAAGCTCCGGATCTTTTGCCGCATTCTCCTGTTCATACACAGGAATGCAGGAATAACGAAGCCACTCTGTCACATTGACCGAAGGAGTTTCGTAGTCCAAGTATTGCGGGATCGTCTTTGTTTCCGAGGTCAGCGCCTCTTCGAGAATAGTAGTCCGGTCCATAAAAGATCCTTACTTGATGCCGTAGTCTTTCCAGAGAATATTGGAAAGGTTGTTCATGATGGCTTCTGCCACGTCAGGTTTATTCATGGAATAGACATGCACATTCGTCACTCCGTTGGCATACAGATCGATGATTTGATCCGTCGCATATGCGATGCCGGCCTGCTTCATGGATTCCGGATCCTGTCCGAAATAATCCACGATGGCCTTGAATCGCTGCGGCATGAAAGAGCCGCTGAGTTTGATTGCCTTCTCTACCTGGATCGCGTTTGTGATTGGCATGATGCCTGGAACAACAGGGCAGGTAATACCCGCCTCACGGATCTTGTAGAGGAAGTTATAGAAAAGGTTATTGTCGAAGACCATCTGGCTGACCAGGAAGTCTGCGCCAGCCTCGACCTTCTCTTTTAAATGCTGGATATCTTCGTGCTGGTTGGCACTTTCCGGATGCACCTCCGGGTAGCAGGCGCCACCGATGCAGAAATCATAGCCACTCTCTTTGATCTCGCGGATCAGTTCCACAGCGTGACGGTAATCCCACTGGGAAGGGTCCGTATTCTCCAACTCCGGCGTCAGATCACCACGGAGTGCCATGATATTCTGGATACCCAGGCTGTGGATCTCTTCGATCTTATCATGGATCGTTTTCTTGGAACTGGAAACACAGGTCAGGTGCGCCATGGTCGGCACACCGTGCTTCTCTTCGATCGTTTTTGCTATATCCAGAGTAAAGCGGCTGGTTCCGCCACCCGCACCATAGGTTACGCTCATGAACGCAGGTTTGCTCTCTGCAATCTTTTCGGTCGTCTCTTTTACGCTTTCGAAACTGGCTTCCTTCTTCGGCGGAAATACCTCGAAAGACAAGGACATACTTTTCTTATTCAGAATATCGATGATCTTCATGGATGGCTCCTTGATCTGAAAAATGCGAAATCATTATAGCACACAAGTGCTTTTGGCGAGGAAGGATTATTTTCAGATGCTTCCCCGCTCGATTCCATACCGTTTGCAGATCTTGGTGAATTCTTCACTGCTTCCGAAGAACTGCAGCACGCTGGCTTTTGTCTGTGTGCCTTTTGCGATCTCCCCTACCCAGTAGTTGATCTCGCTTGATTCGGGATCGCGGCCCATGAATGTGGTGTAGAGTCTTCTCACGTATTCATCGTTCTTCAGTCCAAAGCCGACAAACTCATCTCCGGTGAAGAAGAACTTCGCCGCAGAGCATCCCGTCTGTTCAAGGTTAGTCAGAGCTAATGCCCAATATTCCAAGCCCTTCTCTTCCGGATCACGGTTCAGACAGCAAGTATAAAGTCTTGCCGCGAAATCCTTCGCATTCTTTGATGCAAACTCAGCCTTGGCATGCGGTGCTCCAGACCTTACGCCGTACGTTGCACACACGTTGCACCACTCGGCCGAATCGATAAATCCGTTGATAACATCTTCTTTTGTCATCTTTCCGTTCTTAAGCGAACCTACCCAGAACGCCTTGCCTGCCGGTTCGGAAGCCCGGTCGAAAAATGTACGGTACAAGGTCTCGACAAAGTCATCGTCACTCAGTCCGCGATTTAAGAATTCTTCCGCTTCGATCAGGAAGAAATGCGCGCAGTCGCCACCGGTACGATTACCACTTTCGATCTCATTGATCCAGAAATCCTTACCTGCCTTCTCAGAAGGACGGTCCAGCGCAATCGTGTAGAGACGCTCTACAAAGTCAGCAATTGATGGTTCTTTCACCGGAGTCGGAGTAGGATCGGCCGGCTTACCTGTCGGCTGGCCCGGCGCTGTCGTCGGAGTCGGAGCTTCAGGTTTGGAAGTCACTGTCGGCTTTCCCGGAGCTTTCGTCACGGTAGGTGTAGCCGGCGTCGGACTCACTGTTGGGGACACGTCTTTAGTAGGTGCTTTGGTCGGAGTCTTGGTAGGTGTCTTTGTCGGATTGTTTGTTGGCACCTTCGTAGGCACTTTGGTCGGTGCTTTAGTAGGCGTATTGGTCACTTTCTTAGTTGGATCTGGTGTCACCTTCTTCGTCGGTGTTGGGCTCACTCTCTTAGTTGGAGCCGGTGTCACTTTCTTTGTCGGTGCAGGAGTTACTTTCTTAGTCGGAGTAGGAGTCGACTTCTTTGTCGGCGTAGGGCTTGCCTTTTTGGTTGGAATCGGTGTCGACTTCTTCGTCGGCGTAGGACTCACTTTCTTTGTCGGAGTAGGGGATGGGAGGAATAGTTTGACTTCGTTTGCAGGTTTACCTTCCTTGTCATATATCGTCAATGGATCCTCGCCCAGACTTCCACCGGCAGGAATCACGATTTTCTGGCCGTTCAGCGTGATTTTTCCGTCTTCTCCACATATGATTGCAGGCGTCAATTCATCGCCTTTTTGGGTGTTACTTGCATAGAAAGATTTGCAGTTCTCCCCGATCGTAAAATCCTCATAAACACAAACAGCACTATTGTTCAGATTGATTACGAAAGAGAGGGATTGTCCGTTAAATGTCGCATCTTTAGCCACAAAAGTCTGATAATATGATTCACAGGAAATATTGCAATCCTTGTCGAAAATGATTCTGGATTCATTCGCTTCGAATATCCCACCATAAGCCAAAAGCGTTGCGTCTCCCTTCACAGTCAGGTCCGCGCTGCTTTCAAACATCGTCGCAGTAGGAACCTCGTCGTCAGGATTATTCGCAATATACTCCTGCATATCAAAGCTGACAAACGTTAACGTATTTGATTTCGGATCATATTTTACACGTGAAGATAATCCTATAGCTTCACAGCCGAGAAGGTCATCCAAGGACCCTGTCCAGTTCTGAGAAAGCCGCTTACCATAGAGTTTTAGAGGATATCCATAACCTTGGTATTTAAACTCCTTCTGGGTAGCTTTCGAGATTGGCCAACCGTCAGAGTTAAGCGCGTAGATATCGATCCTGGCAGAACGCTCTCCAGTTTTGTCCGGATCTTGAAGCAAAAGAGACATATCCCACTCCGTTGACGCTGTGGTAACAGAGATGGAACTAAAGACATCCAATGTTGTAACCTTAACAAAATAACTCTCTGCCCCTGGATACGCATTCCACGAAGCCTTGTAATCTGTATTCGTTTTTATGTTTGAAATATAATCGCAGTTATATGAATAATCCTTCCAGTCATCCTTATAACGGTCACTGGTAGGATACCCAATCGCCTCCGCGTAGATTTCGATGTGATAATCACATGTACCTTGTCTAAAGATTTCAGCCAAAGCAACTTTATTCGATGTAGTTTTGTCTGAAACACTGATGTAACCCTGTCCGGTGATGGATGATTTTCCGTTAACATAGTAACGGTAAGAGATGGTCGTATCCGTGACTTTTTCACCGCCGGATGTGGAAGCATCCCAGACCAGATAGTCGCCTTCTACCCGCACATTTTTCGGCGTACTCAGTGTCTCCTTAGCCGAATGATAGTAATATGTTACATTCTTTGAGCCTTCACTCTTACACGAAGTGTTAGTCTCATTCCAGACTGCAATAGAAAGAGTAACCTTGTACTCTCCACTTTGGCTGCCGTTACTGACATAGTGTGGTATGAGGTTATATTCCCTTTCATTACCCAAGTAAATAGAAACATAACCATGTTCACTAACTTGCATATAAATGTGAAAACTATACTCTCCGTCTGCATCCCAAGTCAGCATTCCATCATCTGAAACCTTTAGATTGGTAATTCTTGTATCTTCATCTGCCAGAACCGTCAGTTGGGAAAATCCAATCATACCAAGAAACATGACCACAGCAATAAAAAAACTAAAGACCGATTTCTTTGACCGCATATGCACACCAAACCTTTCTTCCCCCCAATGACACTACGTTCTCATTATAGCATGAAAGCCAGTTAAAATCAGGTTATTTCAATGATTCCCAAGAGTTGGTAAAAAACATTTTCAACTTACATCTTCACGGTCCGGGTAGCCATTTTCTCCGTAAACCTCACATCATGTTCCACGATGAGCATGGTCGGCTGGTAAGTCGAGATCAACTTCTCTAGCTGCATTCTAGAAAAGACATCAACGTAATTCAAAGGCTCATCCCAGATATACAGGTGTGCCGGCGTCAGAAGACTTGTCGCGATCAAGACTTTCTTCTTCTGACCTTCTGAAAACTCTTCGATCTTCTTTTCAAACTGCGCCTGTTCCAACGCCAGATGACGAAGCACAGCCAGAAACATACTATAGTCGATGCCATGTTCAAAAGCATGCATCCGAAGATCACCATGCAGATGCGACGTATCCTGGTTGATGTAGGAAATCTTCAAGTGCGGCGCAGTCAGAAGTGTCCCATCCAGCACGATATTCTCCGCATCCGAAAGTCCCGCGGATTGCATGATCGCTTTGATGAGGCTGGTCTTTCCGCAACCATTCTTTCCCTGAAGAAAAACTCTCTCTCCGTTTCGTATCTCAAATGTCAATCCCGAAAAAACCGGTGTATCTGAATCCGCATACCGAAGCGAAAGTTCCCTCGCCTCCAAAACTCTGTCTCTAAAGTGTTGCATAGGTGATAGCCGCAGATCCCTGACCTGCTCAATATCGTTGAGAAGCCCTTCTTTCTCTGCAATCTGCTTTTCCATCCGCTGCTCGAACACTTTCACACGAGACTCCATCTTCTTCGTCTTCGAACTGATGTACGTACGCGCATTCTTGGTGCGGTCATGTTCTTTCAAAGGATCATATCCGATCTTCGTATTCTCACCTTTCGTCGCCCAGCGCTGGCTCTGATCCATCGCCCCTTTCAAGCGTCCGATTTCTTTCATGTGCTTCTCATTTTCTGCCTTGGCAAAAGCATCTGCGCGCTCTTTATTCTCCCACCAGGAACTGAAGTTTCCGCTCTGCACATCGATGCTCGAACGCTGCAAAACCAGCACGTGATCCACGCATGCATCAAGAAGATCTCTGTCGTGCGATACAAGAATGAATCCCTTCTTCCCCGCAAGATAACTCTTCACGACTTCTCTCGCATCTTTATCCAGATGATTGGTCGGCTCGTCGATCAGAAGGAAATCATTTTCCCCTGCAAAAAGCACTGCCAGCATGACCTTGGTTCTTTCCCCGAAGCTGAGCGTGCGGATCGGCCGGTACAAGAGTTCTGCATCTACTTGAAGTTCTGAAAGTTCGCACATTACACGCCAGCTCTCCACGTCCGGCTTCCAGTTATCCATCAGTTCATCCGCAGTTTTCTCTTCGTCATCCGAAGTGATTCTGTATGGGAAATAATCGAACCGCACGTCTGCGCTGATGCTGCCACTATATTCATATTTCCCGAGAAGAAGATTCAGAAATGTCGTTTTTCCTTTTCCGTTTCGTCCGATAAAACCCAGTTTCCATGAAGTATCGATCGTAAAAGAAACGTGTTCGAAGATCGGGTCGAAAGTGCTTTCATAGGAGAAAGTGAGATCGTTAACTTTGATTTGTGCCATATATATGCCTCTTTCTGCCCGAAACAAAAAGTCTGTTCCTGCACGCGCAAAAACAGACTCATACGATTCACCTTGTCTCAAAAGAAAGCAGTAAATGTCGCGATGATTCCATGAAAGCGCACACAAGAAGACCTTCATCCGGGTCTTTTCCTAAACATGTGTATCCTTCAAGCATCATCACTTTCTCATTGGTCCACCCATCACGCGTTACCGCGTTCTTTCTTTCGATTTCAAGAAGCTTTCCCGCTTCTGTTTTGATACTACCACGCGATTCTTTACTTGACAATATCGTTATACTATCACGCTACAACTTCCGTTTTGGCCCATCGTTTCAAATACAAAGACATCCCGTGTGATCAGCGGATCACAACTTTACCCGTACACTCCATGACCGCATTTCCCATGATGACCTCACCCACTTCGTCACAAGTGATGGTACCGGACTTCGGGTTCTTGACCGAATCGATCCGCCCCTTAATATCCGCCTCTACCTCCGAGTATTCGAAAGCCAGATCACAGCCTTCCAGTTTGCAGTTGATCAGCTTGAGATTCTTGCAGTAACAGAAAGGCTGCGTACCGATAATCTTGCAGTTGATCAAAGTCAGGTTCTCGGAGAACCATGCGAGGTATTCCCCTTTGATCACGCTGTCTTTCACCGTCACATTCTTGCTGTGCCAGAATGCATCTTTGGTATCCAGATTTGAGTTTCGGATATCAAGTCCGTCAACATACTGGAAGGAATACTTGCCTGACATTGTGACGTCAGAAAAGGACACATTCCTGCTGTCAAAGAAGATATACTCCGAAGAAATCGTCACATCCTTCAGCGAAATCCCATCACACTTCCATCCGAATTCCACGGAATCGATCATGCAGTCCTTGAGCTGAATATCCTCACACTCACGCACCGCCTTCACGCCACGGATGGTGCAGTCCTTCAATTTACCATGATGTGCATACCAGATCGGCGCACGGCATGTCTCCTCCATCGTGACATCGTTCACAGAAAAATCTACGACATGCCACAACGGGTAACGAAGAGAAAAAGTACAATCCTTCACCTTGATGTCACGCGCTTCTTTTAGCGCAGATTCTCCATCTTCTGGTCCTGCAAAGTTGCACTTCTGAACATCTACGTGCATCGCATGATATAGTGCACGCTCCTCGTCAAAATCCTGTCCTTTGATCTTTACTCTCTTTGCTTTCTCATTACTCATAGTGTCAATTACCTTATCAGAGGTTGATCTTTATGGAGATCAGGTCCTCTTCCTTGCTGCTGTGTCCTGCATAAACAGTAAACTCACCCGGCTCCACGACCTTCTCACACTTGCTGTTGATCAGTGCAAAATCGTCATGATTCAACTGGATCTCCACAACCTTCGATTCATCTGCAGCCAATGTAACCTGTGTAAATGCAATCAGGCGTTTCACAGGCGTCAGTACGCTGGATACACTGTCATTCTGATAAATCTGCACGGTTTCGACGCCTTCCCGGCTGCCGGTATTCTTTACCGTAACACTGAGTTTCAGATTCTCATCCACTGTCAGGTTTTCATATTCAAAAGCACTGTAGCCCATACCTTCACCAAACTCAAAGAGTGGTGTCTTCGGAATATCATTATACTTACCACCGTGCCATCCTGGCATCTGATTGTAATATACCGGAATCTGGCCTGTATGATGCGGGAAGGAGATCGGAAGACGTCCGCTCGGATTAATCTTTCCGAAGATCACTTCCGCTAGAGCTGTACCTGCGAACATACCACCATTAAAGCCACAGATCACCGCATCCGCCTTCTCTGCTGTATTGCCCATGCAGAGCGGTTTCGACGAAATCAGGACAGTACAGATCGGCTTTCCTGTTTCTTTCAGTTTATCGAAAAGTTCAAACTGTCTTCCCGAAAGGTTCAGATCTGCACGATCGGAGAATTCACCAAACTGAGGGATCACATCACCAACAGCATAGATGATCACGTCTGCATCAGATGCTGCACGCAAAGCATCTTCCAGATCCGCATCTTCGTTCTGTCCTTCGACAGGCTTTACTTTACAACCCTTTGCATATACGGCTTCGATACCAGCCTGATTACAGATTTCTTTCACACCTTCCCAAAGTGTAGCGTACGGACGATGTGCCGGCCGGCTGTTTTCCGGATCCGGAACCGGGTGGGTAAAGTACGTCCAGTCACCATACTGCGCACGTACATTGTCTGCATTCTCACCGATCACGGCTACCTTCTTCACACCTTCTCCAAGTGGCAGCATGCCGTTATTTCTAAGAAGTGTGACGCTCTTTCTTGCTGCATCGAGAGAAGCATCCAAATGTTCCTTCTTACCGAAGCAACCAGGTTCACCCTTCTTCTCCGGCTTCTCGAAAAGCTCCATCTCATATTTGATTGTCAGAATATGCAATACTGCTTCATCTACAACCGAGATATCTACCTTGCCGTCACGGAGTGCATCGAGCATTCCCTGATAGAATTCCTTGGTCGTCATGATCATGTCGTTACCGGCAGATGCCGCCATGATCGATGCTTCAGAATAATCTGCCGCAATATGCTGCAGCCATACGAGGCTTCTTGTATTGTCCCAGTCGGTGATGACAAAGCCTTCAAAATCCAGTTCATCACGAAGAATGTCATGCAGGATATGTCGGTCTGCCGTAAGCGGAGTTCCATCGAGAAATCCATATGCTGTCATAATGGTCGCACAACCTGCATCGACAGCTTTCTTAAACGGCGGCAGGAATACTTCACGGACTTTTCTTTCCGTGACTTCTGTATCGTAAGCATCACGGCCACCGGTTGCTTCACCATAGCCGAGATAATGTTTCGCACAAGCCAGGATATGCTCATCGTCGGAGAGATCTTCGCCCTGGTAACCCTTGATGATCGCCGCACCAAGTTCTCCAATCAGATACGGATCTTCACCGAAAGTTTCATCTACACGGCCCCAACGGGTATCACGGCCAATACACAATACCGGAGAGAATGTCCAGTGCAGGCCATCGGTCGCAACTTCTCTTGCTGTTACCTCACCCATCTTTCTCGCAACTTCTGGATTCCAGCTGCATGCGCAAGCAAGCTGGGAAGGAAAAATCGTCGCTTTCGTATTCAGGCCATGACCATGGATCGCATCAATACCGAAGATCACCGGGATCCCCAATCTTGTCTTCATCGCCTCCTGCTGGAGCTCTCTCGCATCATCGCCCAATACATGCAAAAAAGAACCGGCACCAAGTTTGGCCCACTTCAGAGCCTCCTCCCTGCCTCCATCTGTATAGGTGACCTGGATCATCTGTGCCACCTTTTCTTCTGTCGTCATCTTGGAAAGAAGTTCTCTCGCCTTTTCTTTAGCCAATTCTCTCTTCATAGGGCTCCTCCTTCTTGTCGAAACAGCGATTTTTAAAACATATCGCTATCATTATACCAAGAAACGATTCCTCAACACTCCAGCAGTTTTAAGTTTACCAAATCTTCACAAAACAAGAGAAAGCACTTCGGGGGCGGTAAATGTCAAAGAAAACTCTTCAAAAACTCGAAAATTTACCGCCAAACAAATAGAAACTTTCAATTTGGCGGTAATGACTCATCGTTCAAGCAGAAACGGAAGGGGTCACAGCACCTTCGCAAGGAAAGACTGGAGTCTCTCATTTTTCGGATTGGTGAAGATCTCATCCGGAGTACCTTCTTCGATGATCTTACCTTCGTCCATGAAGATGACGCGTGTGCCAACTTCGCGGGCGAATCCCATCTCATGTGTAACCACAGCCATGGTCATACCGGACTTTGCAAGATCTTTCATAACATCGAGAACTTCGCCGACCATTTCCGGGTCGAGAGCAGATGTCGGTTCGTCAAACAAAAGCACATCCGGTGACATACAGAGAGCACGGACGATCGCAATACGCTGTTTCTGTCCACCGGAGAGCTGACTTGGATATGCATAGGCACGATCCTCCAGAGCAACCTTCTTGAGAAGCTCCAGTGCTTTTGCCTCGGCATCAGGCTTACTCATTTTCAAAAGTTTTCTAGGCGCCAGCGTCATATTGTCCATGATCGTCAGATGCGGGAAAAGATTAAAGTGCTGGAACACCATGCCCATCTTCTGACGAAGTTTATTGATGTCACTGGAAGGAGACGTAATGTCAACACCTTCGAAAGTGATCGTTCCACCTGTCGGACGCTCAAGAAGATTGAGAGAACGGAGGAACGTCGACTTTCCGGAACCGGATGGGCCGATGATGACGAGCACTTCGCCTTTACAGATATCAGTTGTGATGCCGTCCAACGCACGGATCTCGCCGGCCTTGCTCTTGTAATGCTTGGCAAGGTCACTTACGGAGATCAGAATCTCCCCAGGCAGAATATCAGACTTCGAAGAATCTAAAATTTCATTCATATCAGCGCTCACTGTTTCTCAGCCTCCTTTCCAGAATCGATACAAGTTTACTGAAGAAAACAACAATGATCAGGTAGATAAGTGCCACTGCAAATAATGGAAGGAATGGCGAGAAGGTACGGCTTCGGATGACGTCGCCGCCACGGGTCAGGTCCATGATACCTACATAACCTGAAATGGATGTTTCCTTGATCAATACGATAAACTCGTTGGCCAGAGCCGGAAGAACATTTTTAAATGCCTGCGGGATGATGATGTAGGTCATCGTCTGGATATAGTTCAATCCAAGAGAACGGCCCGCTTCAAATTGTCCGTTGTCGATGCTCATGATACCGGAACGGATGATCTCGGCTACGTAAGCACCCGAGTTGATACCGAAAGCCAGTACTGCGACAAGCATCTGATTGGTGGAAGATGCAAATATGATATAGTACGTGATCATGAGCTGGACCACTACCGGAGTTCCGCGGATCACAGTCAGATACAGCTTGACGAGAGCATTGCTGATCTTCAGCAGTACCCTGCCCAAGCCAGGTCTCATCTCACTGATATTCTTGTCATGTGTGGAACGCACGATGGCTGCGATCACGCCCAGCGCAATGCCCAGGATCACCGCAAAAAAGGTGATCTTCAACGTCATCCACAGACCACGCAAAAGATATAAATAACGGTCTTCTTTTATAAAGTTCAGATAAAAATCGTCTTGCAGATCAGAAAGCCACTTCGGAAGCAGGCAAACCGGTTTTGCTGTCAAACTTGCGATCATGATGCACCCTCCTTCGCACCCTGTTTCACAGACTATCATTGTACAAGATAAAAAGGCGGAAAGAAAGTATTTCCGCCTTTTTTACTTTGATAATTTTGTCTATCGGATCAGCCGTTCGAAGGAATATATTTTTCGATGATCGCCTTGATCGTTCCATCTGCCGTCAACTCTTCCAGTGCTTTGTCGATCTTCTCAAGAAGCTCTGTATTGTTCTTGTTGAGGCACATCGCATAATCTTCTACCGCATAAGGTGTTTCCAGGATCTTCAGGCCGTCATTTGCTGCTACAAAAGACTTCGCAGGCTCATTATCGATAACCACTGCATCTACTTTATCTGTAGAAAGTGCAAGAACTGCATCGTTGCCCTTGGAATAACGGACGACCCTATCTTCTCCCAGATCATCTGTCATGTAGATGTCACCGGTCGTTCCCTGCTGTACACCAACCTTATATGTTCCGGCAGAAAGCACATCGATATCCGTGATTTCAGAACCCTCTTTTACGATGATGGACTGGATACCGGTTGCATATGTCTTCGAGAAGTTAACAGCCTTCTTTCTGTCTTCTGTTACTGTCATACCAGCCATGCCGATATCATACTTATTGCTTGATACACCGGCGATGATGGAATCAAATTCAACATCCCAGATCACGAGCTCGAGGCCAAGTTTCTTAGCAACTGCTTCTGCGATTTCTGCATCGATACCGATGATCTTGTTTCCCTCGTAGTACTCATACGGCGGAAAATATGCATTGGTCGCCATGCTGAGTTTGCCCTTCTCGACTGTGATGCTCTTCTTCGAAGAACAGGATGCGCTAGCCAAACCCATGCTCAGTGCCATCGTAGCCACGAGAACTCTTTTTAAAATCTTCTTCATATTACCCTCCTCAAAAATGGATCCATCCATCCAAATTATGTAACTAGTATACTTCGTGATTGCAAACCTGTCACGCCGTCATCTGACAGTTTTTCTTTACAAAAAGCCCTGTCTCTTGGGCATAACGGCGAATTCATCTCAAATCATGTCTGAAAATCAGCAGTTTCCCGTATATACATAGTCCAGTTTTTCCCTTGCGATCTCAGAAAGCCGGTACACATCCCGAACCGGTGTCGCTGCACGGTCCTGCATATGAAAACGTGGGAAAAACCTTGATATATGAAGCGGGATTTCTTTTCCAATCACATTTCCCTTTGCATCCTTAAGGCTTGCGATCCAGGAAGCCATCTCCCGTATCTCATCCGGCGAATCGTTCATTCCCGGAACCGCCAGGCAGGTCAGCTCAACGTGCGCAGTCTTCACTGCTTCCCGGATAAAATCTTTCACCATATCGAAATCTCCGCCAAGTATCTCGCGGTAAGTTCTTTCCGAAAAGCACTTTAAATCGACATTCATCGCATCGATATATGGCGCCAGTTCAGCCAGGACTTCCAGAGTCGCCGTGCCATTGGTAACAAGAACATTCTTCAGTTCTTTTGCATGCGAAAGCTTCGCCACATCACGGACGAATTCATATCCGACAAGCGGTTCATTGTATGTAAAAGCTATTCCGATATTTCCCTGGGTCACGTACTTTTGGGCTAGAAAGACAAGTCTTTCCGGATCGATCGTATCCGCCGTTTCCGAAAAACGCATGGCCTCTTCCGACCAGGAAATCTCATGATTCTGGCAAAAGGGGCAGCGCAGGTTACACCCGTAACTTCCGACCGAAAGAATCTTCGAACCCGGATAGAACCGGTGCAAAGGCTTCTTCTCGATCGGGTCCAGTGCTATGGACGTGATTCTCCCATAATTGGAAGCCGCCACCTTGTCTTCCAGCCCGATCCTTGCCCCGCAAACCCCGATCTGGCCTTCTTTTAATTCACAATGCCGGAAACAAACCTGACACTTCGCCATGTCCTTCTCCCTCAGATGTGTCTGACTACTTCGAAACGCTCAAGAGAATACTTCTCATGCGGCTGGATGCCGCCTTTTCTCATCGCAATGGAGACCTGATCGTCGACCGTATCCACGCCATCAATATCAGGAAGCAGAAGTCCCCTCCGCCCGTCTTTCGTACTGACGATCACGCCATATTTCTTCACGTCCAGCAGATCTTTTGACTCGATCGGCTCCGCTTCTCCCAGCACATCCACATTGACCTCCAGCCACGGAAATTCATCCGGCGTAATGGCGTCAAACCTGGGATCCCTTGTACTTGCACTGACGGCGTTGTTGATGATCTCCTGGGCAAGGCTCGACGTGGTCGGTGCAATCGTTCCGATGCAGCCTCGCAGCAGGCCTTGTTTATGGATCGATACAAAAGCACCTGCACGCGAATCAAGAAGTGCTTCTGGAAGTGAGATTCCTTCCTTCTCCAGGATCTCTTTTGCATCCTGGATCCGAAGTTTCTTTCCGGTGGAAATATAATGCTCAAGCGAAAGAACTGCCAGGCGCACGTAGGCATCCGCGTGTTCTTTTCTGTCGAGCAGTTCCTGCTCTTTCGCGGAAAGATAGTTCTTCAGAAACTGCCTCTCCGAAACTTCATCCGCAGAATCTTCATCGACCGGATAAAAAGTGCAGATACCATATCCAACCCCGGTCACGTCCTGATGGGAAAGCTTCGTTGCACGAACCTTCTTCCCGTCCCAGACGCCCGCCATGATGACAAACGAACGATGTCCGCATTCCGCTGCTTTATCGCAGAAGGCCTCGTCAAAATCGAATAATTCTCCAAAAGCACCGCGCCCCATGACATCCATGATCCGCGAATCGTATTCCGGACCTTCTTTCGCAAATCCATACGGGCCATAGTCCTGAAGTTTATGGGAAAGGTCACCGCTCGCCACGAGCACGACGCGCCGGCCGGTCACATCTACCGCTTTTGCAAGGATCTGTCCCAGCTTGTAGTGGTCCGTTAACGGATTTCCCGAAAGCCCGATCCGCACGATCTTACCGCCGGAATACTGATTCCGGATAAACCACAACGGCACCATCGTACCATGATCCAGTTCCGGCTCCCGTTCGCCCATCGTTCCAGCCGGGAAATGCTCCTGATAGGCGAGTTCACTGATTTTATCGACCAGTTCTTCGTCGTAAAACTCCGAAAACTTCACCTCCGGCGCACGGAAATACGAAAACGATCCCTTCGCTTTCTTCCCCGGCGAAATATGAAAATAGTCCGCATACAGCGTCGCATGCGGACTCGTAAACACGATCGTCTCCGGCCTCAAAGCCGCGATTTCTTTGGCGACCTGCTCATAAGCACGGGTCGTCTCCTCAACCTGCTTCTCGCTTCCCCGTCCCACACCTGGAACGATCATGGGCGGGTGCGGCACCATAAAACTAGCCAAGACCGGCATACTCAATCCTTCCCCTTCCTGTGCGACACAAGTTCTTTTATCACGGAATTATCTAAGGAAAAAGCACTTGCGCGGTCTTTCAGTACGCCGCGGTAAGTGTCATAGTAGACTGTTTTTGTCTCACCCGAGACTTCATATTCGATGCAGATCAGCTGGTCCATACGCTTATATGAGAGGACTTTTGCCTTCTCAAACAGAACAAGCGCCTTCTCCAGGACCGCCTTCTTCTTCTCGTCATAGGACGAAACATCGTCCGACGTCAGCAGCAACGAACCAAAGAGAGCGTTGATATTCGTCAGGGCCGTTCTCTGGGAGAACGTCATCTTCATGTCCTCATCACGAAGCAGGAAGACATCCGGATCATTCAGGAACATTCTCCTGTTCATACCACTTCGGAAGATCGTATTAAGAAGCGTCACACGGGTGCTGACACGCTCCGGATGGAAGAAACGCATGTACGGCAGATCATCGAATGTCAGGGAAATATCCGGTCCGATCCTGACATAATCAAACCTTCCAAAGCAGTTGGAAAGCGTCGCTCCGCTTCCGAGGAGCAGTTTTCCCGGAAGTTCTTCACGAAGCAGGCCATAAGCAAATTCAGCGGTTTCTGATCTTGTCTTTCCCTTCAGCCGGTTCAGGTTAACGGCATACAGGAAATCGAACTTAAAGAAGTCGAACCCGAGAGAATCAAAATAGCGCAGCACTTTCCGGATATATTCCACGACCTCGGGATTATTCAGATCCAGCGGGCAATCGCCACTCCAGTTACAACCGGCATAGATCTTCTCGCCCTTTTCATCCTTGGCGATCCAGTCCGGGTACTTCCTCATGATTTTCGAATCCTCTTCGCACAAGAAAGGAGCCAGCCAGATTCCTGCCATCAGGCCTTTCTGATGGATCTTCCCGACTATAGGCGAGAGGCCGTCCGGGAACTTTTCTTTATCGATGTCCATCCAGTCGCCGATAGCTGTCTCATAACCATCGTCGATCTGGAACAACTGCATACGCGGATCGATCTTTTCAAGAGAAGCTTCCAGGACCTCATTGTTGATATTCTGATAGTGCTTGTACCAGGACGTGTAGCCGAAGATCTTCTTGTCGGAAACCGGTGTAAAAGAGGCAAAATAGTCGTCCCCATACTCATCGATCACATAATCAAAAAGGTGGAATGACTCACCTGCCAGAAGGGTCCTTCCTTCACAGTCGCTCTGCAGACGGATCTTCTCGGCCTTCTCGTCAAACCAGATCAGAAGATATGCATTTTTGTAGTTGAAACTTCCGATAAAGAGCGGTTCCTGTCCGGAAATATAGGCATAATCAAAACCCAGATGCTGACCGGCCGGCATGTTCCAGAAAGCCTGGGAGCCATACTCTTTAAAGTGATATTTGTCCGTGATCATCTTCGGGCGCTTCCGAAGATTCGTCAGATACTCACCTTGCAGGAATTCGCGCGTTTCCGTCCAGGACTGATAACCATTTACCATCACAAGATCATCCAGATGATAAGCATGCTCGATCGAAATCTCTGCGTCCAGAAGTTCCAGGTCACACACAGCGGTCACGACCACCGTTCTATGTCCCGAACGGTTGGCATCCTCGACCTTGATATGGTCGTTTGTACACTCGGTACGAAATACTTTTCCATCGATTTTATAGGATATTTCCATAGTCTTTCCTCATATCCGAAAGTCAGATCTTCCGAAACTCCTGTTTCTGCAATACTTCCTTCAGGAAAAGATCATTTCCCGATCGGGTTTCCGTTTGCATCAAAAAGCGGGATCGTATCCAGAAACTTGATGTCTGTTCTCTTCGCAGCATCACCTTCTGCCAGTACGCAGACTCTGCCGGTTACTTCACCGCCGCAGAGCTTGACCATCTCTTCCATCGCACGAAGCGAACCGCCGGTGGAGATGACATCGTCGACCAGAAGGATACGCTTGCCAGAGATCATGTCCGCATCGTCACGTCCCAGATAGAGTTTTTGTACACCACGGGTCGTAATAGAGCGGTCCTCAACGGAGATCGGATCCGGCATGTAGTTCTTGGGTCCTTTTCGGGCAACAAAGTATTTCTCGGCTCCACACTGACGCGCCATCTCATGCGCGAGCGGGATACCCTTGGCTTCAGCAGTAAAGATGTAATCGTAATCTTCACGCGGAACAAGTTTCAGAAGTTCTCTGGCGCATGCCTCCGATATCTGGGCATCACCAAAGCAGATAAATGCAGCGATATAAAGTTCATCTGAGATCGGGCAAAGCGGAAGATCCCTCTCAAGCCCTGCAATCTTCATGGTATATTTCATATACGTTCCTCTCTTTCACGCTATCGGACGAAAACCCGGCAGCAATTGATCCAAGCAACAAAAAACATATATATAATACCATTTTCGAGACCACTCTGCATCACGTAATCGCATGCAGAATCAAGGAAAGATTATTGATCCAGTTCGTTTAAAAGGGCGAAACGGTATCCTTCACCCTGCAGATAGGAAAGAACCGAATCCAGTGCCGCTTCATCTCCGGAAGAGTCGTTATGCAGAAGCACGATTGCTCCGTTATGGTGTCTCTTCTTAAACTGGGCCAGAACATCGGCCGGGTCCGGCTGGTTATTCTGATCGTAATCATATACAGCAAAACTCCAGAACACAGTCTTATAACCGGCATCGTTGATGATCGTCATAAGGCGCTTGGTATAAGAACCTGTCGGCGTACGGAAATACGGGTCAAACTCATATCCGGTCTTTTCGTAGTAGAACTCTGCGACATCCATGATTTCATTCACGATTTCTTCGTGAGAAAGCACCGTCAGATCTTTGTGTGATACGGTGTGATTGCAGACCGCATGTCCTTCCTGCTTCATACGGATACAATAATCCGAGCATTCTTCAAGGTACATCTTGGTCACGAAGAAGTTGGCCTTCACGTTATGTTCTTTCAGCATATCCAGAATATGCGGCGTACGGCTGGACGGATATCCGCAGTCGAATGTGAGGTAGATCACCTTGTCGTCATCCTTCGCGTTCTTGTCCACGTAAATACCGTTATAGTCGGCAATCGGGAAGTATTCATACGAACCGGACTGCTCGTGGTTATCCTTCAAAACATAACACCATGTATCCTCGGCATTATTATCCAGCGTCTCGTAATAGGCTTTATTCTCCAGCAGGCATTCCTTGATAAAATCGAGTTTGTCCAACGTGTTTGTATAATCCTTACTAAGAACCCGCGGATCCTTGTGCGGCACACCATTGATGATCTCCATCGCTGTTGTGCTTTCCGTTACTTCAGGGGTTTCTTCCACTGTGGTCGTCGTATTCTCGCCCGTTGTTGAAACCGCACTCTCTGTTGCCGATGTCAATGAGGTGATCACCGCTTTTGTCGGGCTGGATGTTTTGTCACAGGCGATAGAACAATACCCCGCAAGGAACACTGTCATCAATAAGAAAGCCACTCTACGTTTTTTCATATATCACATCTCCAATTAGCTACTAGAATAATAGTAATGCTTTTATGCATATCTGTCGAGAGAAGGCATTGGTATTTCAACGCCAAAAGCACTTGCTTTACTGCTTCACGATCACGCCCATGATCTTGTTTCCGCAATACTTGCAGACATAGTTTTCATCAACGGCCCCATTAATCGGGGAAGCACAGCTCGGGCATGTATCCTTTACGATCTTCTTTGCAAGGGCGACTTTCAGCGCACCTTCATGCGATTCCAGCGTGCAATGGGCAAGATATCCTTTGCGGATCGCTCCACGCACCGGTTTCAACTTCTTCTCTCCAGAAGCCTTGACTTCAGGGATCTCCTGCGCCTCGATAAATGGCTTCTTGCAACTGGAGAAGAATCTGGCGACCGCGCCTGCCACGCCTATCGACAGGAGCATCTTGATCCTGCGGACCAGAAGGATGCTGAAGGCAACGACCATGATTCCAGTAAGAAGGATCGAATGCATGATATCCTTTTTGATCAAGTCAAAAGAACGAAGGTGCGAATCCGGATCAAGAAGAACCTTCGTCAGATATTCCTTGTCACCATACTTCCCGATCATGTCGACCATATAGATTGCCGAGATGACCAAAACAGCGATCCCCACGATCAGGATCAGGACGTTCATGGATGCTTTCGCAGCAAGTCCTGTCGCTTCATAATAATCCGGCCGGCTCATTCCACGCTGCAATTCATTTGAAACACTGTAGAAGCGGTCTCCCGAAATCACTTTCGCATAAAGATCGGAACTGCCGCAATAGTTGCATTGTCCGGTAAAATACGTCCTCTTTTCGATCGGCGCACCACAATTCTTGCACTCACACATTGTCTTCTTGCTGTAAAGCTCAGCAACACGCTGGCCTTCGATCGTTTTCATCGTGAACTTCTTCATGTAAAGCACACGGTACAAAGCAAGTTCAAGATTCACAAGGAACGCCGGCTTGCCTGTCACTTTCGCAAGATCCGAAACAGATACGTAGCCGTCCAGATCGCCTTCAAAATAACTGGAGTAGAATCGGGCATCGCCGATCATTTTTCTGGATAATGCCACAAAAAACAAAACGAGCACACCGACGATCACGCCGCGGATCGATCCCGGCATGGATTTTGCAGTCAAGGCCGTATCGATATCGTCCGAATAGTAGACCAGAAGGTCTATTATGTTCCATCCCATCGCCACGACCTGGAAGATCGCCAGGATCATCAGGATGACATTTTTAACCTTAAATGCCTTAATTAGTCTTTCTTTTAAATACATATCTTTTTCCTTTTCCTCAAAAAGCAAGATGACCTGCAAACACTATAATATATGTGTTTGCAGGTCATTTCAACGTAGTTTCCCAAAATGAATCATAGTTTTTGGACAAGTTCATCAGAGATTTCCGCTCTTCCGCGTTCACCGAAATCGTATTCCTTCTTTTCCAGGTCAAATACGATCAACCCTTCTTCGTTTCTACTGTTCTCCGCAAGGACCTGTCCGGACCGTCCGAAAAGCACTGTCGGCGCAGTCTGGTACGGTGCGATCGTGTTACTAGTAAGAACAGGGCACACATTCTCCACCGCACGCGTCTGGAGATGTCCCTTTATCATGTTGTATCTTTCGATGTTTTCAGAATCGGTCACATCATAGAAAAGAACCAGATCAAGATCTGTCTTCTCCTGATAAAGTTCACGGAAATACTCCGGGAAGCGTACTTCGAAGCATATCCGGATCCCGATCCGGAACCCTTTGTACTCGGTGATACCACGTTTCTGGCCTTTTTGGAAATTATCCCGGTCCCAGCCCCAGAGTGCACGTTTATCGTACACTTCACAAGCTGTATACGGACGGAAGAAGATCGCGCGGTTATAGATCTTCCCCTCATCAAGGGCGATCGTACCCACAACAAAAGCTACTGAAGTTTCATCGCAGAATTTCTGAAGTTCTTCACAGCAACTCTCCACAAGGTTGAAGTCTACATCTGAAGAAGAAGGAAGATCCCGAGGAGGATAGCCCGTGAGGGCGCATTCCGGGAAAAGCACCAGTTCAGCCTGCTGCTCCTTGGCTTGCCGGATTGCTTTCTGGATCGTTTCAAAGTTCTTCTTTATGTCGGAAGTCACTGCATACTGATAAGCTGCGATTCTCATTCTTTCATCTCCTTATCCAGTTCTTTTTCTTCAAGGGCTCCGTGTATCAACTATCTTCCAACTCTATCAGAGTTTCTTCACTGGACGCAATACCTGATAGCCGAATTTCTCCGGGTTATGTCTCTGGTAATCCGGGCAGACATCTTCGTTCCAGGCAAAGCCTTTCTCACTCGGATCGAAATTCCATGCGAGTTTTTCCACCGCGCTCATCACGTCTGCATTCTCCTTCATGTAATCAAAGGACGGATACTCAAATACGAGATAATAGCTTTCCGGAATCTCACGGATCTCAAAACCTTCCGGGACAGGTCCGTTATAGTCTGAAGGAATGCCTGTACCATAGAAATACGTCTTCTTTCCTCCTTTGTTCACCCATCCGGCTGTGTGCGCAGTCACGATCGGGTGTGCCATCTTATCCATGCTTGTCACAAATCCGCAAACTTCATCGCAGGAATGGTACTCCCAGAAATCACAATAATTCTCCGCTCTTTCTTCCCAGATACCCATATACTTGTGTGCCGGGATAAACTCTACTCTAACATTCATTCTTGATTCTTCCATTGTTTTGATCCTCTTTTCATCATAGTCAGGGAACAATACTGTTTTGAAGTTCTGAAGCGGTACTGGAACCGGATTTTTGCGGTATGCCGCCGGTGTACATCCGAACTGTTCTTTGAAGAGTCTCGTCAATGCCTCCTGTGAGGAAAAGCCGTTCTTCACCGCAATATCCAGTATTCTTTCATCCGTATCCCGAATCTCTTCAGCAGCCCGGGCAAGCCTCCTTCGGGATACATACGTTTTCAACGTAAAGCCGGTCACATCATGAAAGAGTACGGAACAATACCAAGGGGAATATCCGATTTCTGAAGACATCGTTTCCAGTATCCTCGGCTGGTCCGCATTTCTCTCGATCCAATCGATCATGCGTTGAACTGTTTCGCTCCATTCCTTCATCGTTTTTGTCCTCCTGCACTATCAGAATACGTTTTTTGAAAAGTGCAGTTTTGATATTTCTTGTGTTCTTTGACTTGAAAAGAACTTGCCGGTCAATGCTGTTTCTTATACTCTTCGAGAATATACTTCAGGTGATTGACCACGTTTTTATTCCACGGCATCAGTTCAGGGACCTTCTCACAGGGAAAGTTTTCACAAAGACCGCAGATCGTCACACCGTGTTCCCTGGTGCAGGCATGGATCTTGCACCGGCCGGACTCGGCCCACTCCGGAACATAACCATCTGCTTCGATACAACCCGGACATCTACCGTCTAACTTTTTCTCGCAACGGGTACAGTTTTCTCCACAAGCCGTGATCTTGGAAAAATCGATTTTCTGATAGTCCTTGTCCACGTGTGCAAGTTCTTTTGTAGCAAGAAGCGTTTCTCCATCAAAAATCATCTCAATAACATAAGGCATCCAGTTCACAATGCGGAAAAAGCTCTCGATCCCGAAACTGTTGTCATAGTAATTCAGGATCGTGCTGAGTGCCGTGCCATGCGTTCCGATCACTACTGTCTTTCCGGCATAATCACGAAGCACCTCTTTGAACACTTCCATGTTCCTTGCCTGAACTTGAGCAAGCGGCTCTCCGTCTTTCTCGGCAAAAGAAAAGTCTTCCCATCGTTTCTCTCTATAAGCGAAACTATCATACCCGGCTTTTCTTTCGCGGAAACGGTCGTCTGTCTTGATTTCCATTTTAAAAAACTCGGCCACAGGCAGGATCGTATCCAGACTCCGCTTGAAGGGGCTGCACAGGAAAGCATCGATATGCCTGTCTTTCAGAATATCCAGTACGATCATTCTGTCTTTCAGTCCTTCCTCGGTCAGCGGCCGCGTACGGTCATCGCTGAAAGGATGAAGGGACTGCGCATGACGTACAAAGATTACTGTTGTGTTCGGCATTGCGATACCTCCTTAGTGTTTCTGTTTTGGATCAGACGAAATAGATATTTCCTTTCCTGTCGATTTCGAAGATCTCGCAGTCAGTGATGTAGTAATCACCATAGCAGTCATCGATCTCAAATCCGTAATAGTAATAACCTGACGGCAGGGAAGCATAGTCTACCGTATCATTCTTTTTCCATGTATAGCTGTCACCAGTGATTTCCGAATCATCGTCGAGGTAGTAGATCGGTTCGATCTTATCACCGGCTTCCAGCGGGCGGATCTCACGGCTGGCGCGACCGCAGTCATCAACGCCATCCCACGTTCCTTCTACTACTGTAGAGTAGTCGAGATACTGTCGGATACGAAGATTCGTCTCTTCACCATTCAGCAGGATCGGAGATGTATACACGGTATAATCGTCACCATAATCGGCAACAAAAGCGGTCAGAAGATCACCGCTTGGCAGGGACAGCCAGTATCCGTCGAAATTATCACGGAAAGCACCCGTATCCCAATCTCCGATGATATCGTCTGTTTCGCCCAGGCAAATCAGCGTGTCATCATCCGGCTCATAGAATACATAGGCCACCACAGAAGAGGTATAGTCCAGCGATTCTTTGCTCAGTACAAAACCAAAACTATCCTGACGGATCGCCGGCTTCTGCGAGAAAGTGATCAGGCTGCTTTCGCCTTCTTCCTCGTAGTCATAATCGAAATACGAATCATCAAAATAATCGTTCGATCCGTTGTCACTGGACCAGTTTCCGTTCGTGTCGAAAAACATGTCATTGGTATAAGCTGTATCTGAATAACCTCTGGCCACCATATCGACTAAAGAAAGATAATACGGGCTGATACACACATTGGAGAAGATTCCGATTTCGTTGGAACCCTGAACTTCCAGCGGATAATAGATTGAAAGACCGGATGCACCGGCATGCGTCTCACCATTCTTGTTGTATACAATACAGTTTTTCAGTGCTTTCAAAGCAGCACTTCCATCTGCATAAGAAGAGCATGCCTCGATGATTCCGCCTACGTCCACCATGTTCGTATAACCTTCGGAACGGTTGTTACCACCGAAGTTATCTGCACTCTGCGCACCACGCACGATACCGGCCAGATTTTCAGAAGCCGCCTCATACAGGGCTTTTGAAAAGTCATTAAAAGCAACAGAGAATTCATCGAACTTATCCAGGTCCACGATCGTAAACGTGCACTCGCTTTCCTGCCAGATCGCTTCACACTCTGCATAGAAACTGTCGGCAACCACCTTACCGAGGGCAGCGCCATCTGCATTACTGTTTTCCGCAAGGAAGTTTCCAATTGCCGTGTAATTCCAGCCAGAGCCCGGCTCCAGTTCTTCGGAACCATAGAAGTATCTTGCATAGGTAGCAAGGATGTTCGCACTTTCAACACTACCCATCAGGCAGCAGTCAAAACCGATAAATTCGAAACGGTCGCTCATCTTTCCATAAGTCTTGGAAAGCGCTTCGTTGATCTCCAGAAGCGAAAGCGAATCATCATTGTAGACTTCATCGAAGCAGGCACCGGTAATACTTCCGCCACCATGATTCCAGAAGACAACGCCCATCTTATCCGCCGGGTAGTTCTCGACGCCCCAGTTCAGAAAATCCGACAATGTAGAGGATTTTCCCATGCTTGCAAGCGAAACCGAATCCACCAGTTTAATATCCTGATTTTGTACAAGGTATCTCTCGCACGCTTTATTGGAAACAACGTTGTTCATCCATTCCGATGTACCACCGGTCTGTACCACAAAGCGGACATTGTCGCTCCCCTTCGCCTGAAGCATCTGGTCGAGGTCATCCGTAGCCATTCCGTTTCCGTCCTCGCTCTCGAGATCCGTACCGCAAAGGTAAACAAATATCGTCCATGTTCCGTCTTTCCCCATCGAATCAGACTTCTTCGGTGCACGGGCTACACTCATTTTTCCGTTGGAACCATCTACAGACAAAGTGAAACCGGAAGTCTCCGAATCAGACTTGCCATCTTTTTTCGTATCTTTTTCCTCTTCCGAAGATGTACCGGTTGTTGTTTCTTTCTTCGTTTCGCGATCCACATCGCTCTGAGTTGTCGTACTTTCCAATCCTGACTCGTCCAGATCCTCAAAATCACACGCTGAAAAGCACATTGCCACAGACAACAATAATGCTATGATTGCCTTTTTCTTCATATACTGACCCCTATCCCTCAATGTCTGCAAATACCGAAGTTTCAACATTTTCCGAAACATCTCCCCCGATAATTTGCCAAAGTTCAGTATACCACACATGGAGTGTGATCAGATAAAAGAGCTATGCTTATATCGTTTTTTTCCGTTACGTCTGCTGATTCAACACACCGAGCAACTGTTCTTTTGACCAATAGTACTGGCCCTTGTCTTCAAATCCTCTGTAAAAGACCTCGATCATCATCGTCAGATACAAAATGATATCGTACCAGCGAATCCTCTTTAATTCAGTCTCTGTGAAATCCTGTTTCCCGAAACCCTCCAGGAAATCCTTGTTTCGGTTATGCTTACGGAAGCGGTCATCCATGAAAGGTTCGCCCCACATTGCTCTTTCCCAGTCGATAATACCGGACACGTGGTTATCCTTAACAAACACATTGCCTTCCCACATGTCCCAGTGGACCAAAGTGGCAGAAGGAACTTCGTCGAATATGTGCTTTTCTTTTTCAAACTCTTCCAAAAGCTGCCGGGCGTCACATCCCAGATCCACTTCTTTCTTCTGTCCGTCACTTATCAGATTTTGAAGCATTGTCTGTACGAAGTCGGATAAGTGGTCGTATCTCTTTTCGTCTCCCAGGAAACCAAACTGCGGGTTGGTAATGGAACATAGCTGTCTGGATATCTCCCCGATTTCCCGCGCGATCTCACGCTTTACCTCCTCCGGCAGTGTCTCTTTGATGAAGGTGTAATTGCTTCCCGGAAGCTTTTCCATAAAAAAGTAATCGCCGTCGCATATGGTCCTGGAACAGTCATAAGCTAAGACATCTGCGACTTTAAAAGAACAATGCTCTTTTACCAGCTGCATGGCTCTCACTTCTGCTGCCATTAGACAGATCTCGTTTGAGGTATTACCGGTCGTATCTTTTGCCGCGATCTTCAGGATACATTCCTCACCATTGCTGAACGTGATATTGTATGTAACATTACACATTCCCTCAGTCAGTTCCTTAATGCCTGCTACTGTTTTCTCAGGGAACGCCTTCTTGATCATTTCATTTATGATGCTGTCTGACTGTCTATTCTTTGTTAGCATGTTCAAAACCTCCTGTGATCGTCTATTACCCGTTTTCTATCACCTTAATGTCTTCCTCTCTAAAAAGCAAACGGACTCAGCGGTCTTTTGAGATTCCAAGGGCAATTCCGTGATGTCTTCCCCATTCATCGGAATGGGGAAGTTAAACACGATATTCTTTATCCAGCAGCCGTTTTCAGGCTTTTCGGGATATATGTCGATACGCTCTACGAATGATCTCATGAAATCCTTTTTCTCTGCTTCGTTGAATTCATCATACAATTCATCGAAAGTTAGAAGCAACTGATAGATATTATTACCGGTTATATTTTCATGTTGAATATGACGAATCTGTTCTTTCAGGTCCTCGATTTGATTCTCTATATCGGCAAGGATGTCGTACTGCTGATCATATCTTCTTTGAAGATCCAGCATCTTCCTGTCATAGTGCGGATCAAGGACATCTAGACTGTCCATCTGATGCTCAAGCTTGGATTTGGTTCCCAGAGTCTGCCTGAGTTTATCCTGCAAGGCTTCCTTCTGTTTTTCCATATCCTTGGTATCAACAGCGGATCCTATCTTTTCGGTGATCGCTTCCTTGAAGTCCGGTCTTGTAACCATTGCAGATATTATAGATGCAACCATCTGGTTGATCTCTGTCTGTTCTATATTATGTCTAAATGTGCAACGATGTCCGGTCGCCCCTAAGGTGTTCTTGCAATAGTAGTAGAATCGCGTCTTGTTATCCTTGCTGTGTGCCTTGGCGATATTTCCGTATAGACTCTTCCCACAACAAGGACACTTAAGGATTCCCGAAAGTATATGTGCGTGATCGATATCATGAACCTTCTGGCGTTTGTAAGCATTAAGTTTTCTCTTCTCCTGCGCAAGATTCCAGTCCACTTCAGAGATTATCGCCTCATGTGCACCTTCATAAACAGGGAATACAGATTGCTCCACAACGTGCATTTCATTACGGGTACCGATCTTCTTTTCTGTCTTTCGACGCCCGTATGCTATCTTCCCCATATATATCGGATTATCTATTACTGCCTTAACAAATGAAGAGGAAAACCCCGGAATAGTATTATTCTGACGTAACTTCTTTGTATAGCCATGCGAATTCAGGTAGCTTGCTACGCCGTTAATCCCGTCCTTCGTATGTATATAGCGATCAAATATGATATTGATGATCTCAACTTCATCATCGGCAATAAGGAGTTCTCCATTTTCAAGCTTATAACCATAAGGAGCAAAGCCTCCGTTCCATTTGCCTTCGCGAGCTTTCTGCTCACGTCCTGCCATGGTCTGAGTACGGATATTCTCCCTCTCAATCTCAGCAACAGCGGAAAGGACGGATATCATGAGCTTACCTGCATCCTTGGAACTGTCGATACCATCTTCCACACAGATGAGATTCACCCCGAAATCCTGCATGATCTGCAAGGAATTCAGAACATCTGCGGCATTACGACCGAAACGTGAAAGCTTAAAGACGAGAACATAACTGACTCCATCTTTGCAATCCTCAATATCTGACATCATGCGCGAGAACTCAGGTCTGCCTTGGATATTCTTACCGGAGCATCCTTCGTCGGAATACTCAGCAGCGACCTCCCAATCTTGATAATCAGCATACTTGCGGAGTTTATCTTTCTGGGCATCAAGGCTGAATCCATCGACTTGCATCATCGTGGAGACACGGGTATAGATATAACATTTCTTTTTATTATTCTTCATTATTATCTCCTCCCGGGAGCTTGGGCAGATTGTCCAGACTTACCAGATCAAGTGTCTGAAGTTGTTTAATAGCTTGCTTTCTAATGAGAACAAGACGTTCTGACATCCGCTTTCCTTGTTCAATAAGAATTGCGTTATAGCTTTCCATGTTAGCCAGAACAAGGAGTTGATTCAGAGTAGCATAATCTCTCATATTGCCGTTTTTATCAGGATTCTCATCCCGCCATTCTTTAGCAGTCTTACCGAAAAGTGCGACATTAAGCATATCTGCTTCACTTGCATACTTATATGAGATCTGCGTTGATGTCAGTTCCGGTGGAATCAGATTATCCTTGATCGCATCGGTATGAACACGGTAATTAAGCTTGGCAATCTCGCGGTGAAGGTTCCATGCAAGAGACAGCCTGCTACTTTCATCACGCCTTAGTCTCTGATAGTCCTTCATGATATAAAGTTTGAATTCGGCAGATACCCAAGATGCAAACTCGAGTGCAATATCGGAATGCGCATAAGTTCCGCCATAACGTCCGGCTTTTGTAACGATGCCGATAGCATTTGTACTTTCGATCCACTTTGTAGGTGACATTGTGAATGCGTTCAATCCTGCTTCCTTTCTAAACAGGTCGAATTCGACCTGTTTAAAATTCGGATTGTGCAGACTCTCCCAGATTCCAAGAAACTCTATTGTTTCTCGGCTCCTCATCCAGTTTTTGACCACATCATGAGGCATATCGCTCTTATATCTTGCGATATCCGTCAATGATATAAATTCATTCTCGTAATCGGTGGTATATATACCGATATCAAATCCTTTAGCATGAATAGTATCTTTAATGGGTTTGTTAGCCATATTATCTTTTCCTTTCTAACCGTATGTAATTCGATGCGGTTACTTCGTTTCGTCCTTATTGTCTTTTATGAGATTCTCCATACGGATGTAGTATTCCAGAAGGCGGAGAACATATTCCGGTGCATGACGGTAATCACGTTCCCAATCGGTAACTGTTCCGTATGGAATCTGGAAGTACTCACAAAACTCCGTTCTGTTCATTCCTGTCATCTCACGAAGTTCTTTTATCTTTGTCTTGCAGTCCATGATCATAATCTCCTTATCTATGCGTTGCACTAATAATAACTAATAATCATATCATGTGCAACGCACAAATTGTAGATTTGTGTCTTATGCGGCTTTATCTTTTACATCCTTAGCGGAAGAACTGATCTTGCCGTACTCTTTCTGATACGCGATAAGACGTTCTTTCTTGATCTTAGGACTTTCAGGATTGTAGATACTCAGGCGTCCCTTACCAAGTATTCTTTCAACGGCCTGCTTCAGAAGCACTCTCGGGCCGTACTTCACCATAAGGGTTGCCAATATATTGACGCAACGATCAAATGCCGCATCATATTTGGGATTGTTATAATACTTTTTCATATATTTATATACCTCCGTATTTTTAAAGTGATAGATCTGTAGCTCTGGTTTTATGAGGATGTTTTGCTTCGAGCCCGCGCTGTATCGAATACTGGATCCTGCTTACCGTTTGGACTTCGTCTCGACTCTTGACGAATTCATCGCGGATAGCGGAATACTCCGAATCCAATGCTGCAAGTTCCTTTTCGAGCATTTTCTTTGTGAGTTTTCCGCCGCGAGACTTTGATGCTTTGGCGAGTTTTCTCTTTGCCATCTGATATTGTTTGATCCTGCCTTCGTTTTCTTGCATATACTTCTCTTTGCCGAAGAATTTCTTCATGCCTTCTTCGTAGATCGGCTTGGTCTCGTGATAGATATCAAGCAAGGAGATAAGTTCTTTCACTTCTTTTCTCCGGGCATTGCATTTATCCAGACGATCTTTCTGCGACTGCTTAAGAGACTCCATCTTTTCAAGATAGTTCTCAAGATCATCGATTCGATAGATAGAATGTTTCTGAAGGAAGAGAATATCCGCCGAGAGGAATTTCAGATCCTGTAACGATGATTTTGCTGGGGTTCGACCTGCCATCAACAGATCTGCGAGAGAAGGTTCTTCCTCGATTCTCTTGATTTCTTCGCGCATGTCTTTGATAGCGGCGACCATTTCTTTAATCTTAGAGAGAAGACCCCTGATCATCGCATTTGTCTTTCGTATCCATCGGTTATACTCGCCCTTTTCCGTTGGAATGCCTTTCAGTTCCATCGCACGGACAGTCGGACCTTCGTGAACTGTCGGAAGTTCATGAATGCCCTGATTCTCATAAGATCTGTGGTCTATTCGACAGGGAAGACCTTTCTCTTCGAATTTGGAATTAACGAGGTTTGCCCAATCCTCGCGCCATTGCTGAAGTTTCTCGGGTGTTCCCCAATCGGTATTCGGTACCGCTTTATATTTCTGATTACCTTTCTCATCCTTTACGGGATTCCCCTGATCATCAAAAAGATATTCACGATGCTGCTTAGATCCCCAGCTTCCGTCAGGATTAAGAGGCCGCATCGTTGTAAGGATATGAATATGAGGATTGGGGTTCCCGTCACGTTCAGGATTGTGAACGGCAAGATCAGCGATCATACCATCTGCCACAAGATATTCCTTCACAAATCTTCTAGCCAGATCGATATTTTCTTCTTGGGATAATTCGTTCTGAAGAGCAATATCAAAGCTATATGCCAGCTGTGCCTTGGGGTGTTTCTCCACATCTTCGACAGCGTTCCAGAGTGTTTCCCGATCCGCATATTCCTTAGGTGCATTCTCTGGAAGCATGATCTCACTATAGATCACGCCCCCTTTCTTGGAGTAATCACTGACCTCATCGTAATATTGACTGTAAAGACGTTCCCCTGCACGATACGATGCGCAGGCAATCGCGCTTTGTCCTGCACTTCGCTTAACCTGTGTTACGGAAAAATGATAGAGCGCCATCAGACCACATCCTTCCCGTGATCGTCAGCGGTGTTTATCATAATTCTGTTCTCTGTCTCTTTTACCAAGGAAACAACATCCGGCAATGCTGAAATCTTCTCCATAAATTCGAAGAATTCTGTCTTTGAAAGTGTCTTCGAAATAGGGAAAAGAGCCTCGATTGCACCGCCGATATTACACAGGTGATGCGTTCTTTTTCGCTTCTCAGCTTTGGTGTAATAGTTTGCCCGGTTCTCCAGCCTTTTGATCTGATGTACGATGATCACCTTGTCCTTTTCTGTGGATATGATCTCCTTCCTGATGTCTTCGACTGTTTGTTTTTTCATTCTTACCTCCTGCAAATTTGATTATTGAAACCTTCGAAAAAGACATTCTTGCCCTTTCAGGTGCTTCTACTTTTTGTTAGTGGTTTTCCGGGCAGTTGGTAGACAAATGATCGAAATTATTTTGTAAACTTTTTAAAGAGCCTTATTTTATGGGCATTTTGTTCAGAACGAAAATTGTCAACAATGAATCAAAATGCCGTTTGATGTATAATGAAAGCACTTTTATCAACTTATAAGTTGATTATTTACTGAGAAGGTGAAATATGTTATTCGCGCCGAGAACGATTTACGTTAATGAGTTAAAAGGGCTGTTCAAGGAAAACCTCCATGACAAGAACGGTTGGGGTGAACCGCGGGAGATACTTGCCGTTTTGGGAGAGCCTCACTGCGGCAAGACATCTCTTGTTTTAAAGGCTTATGAGAACCGAGCCGATCTGTGCTATTTTTCATTTAAAGGTCAGTCGGAGAATTGCGCACAGAAGCTGTTAGCCGAGCGTGTTGAAAGGTACACCGGCATCAAAGCGGCAAGTGATAATTGGAGTGATATCTTTGAAACGATGAAGCATCTGTCAGGCTGGCATTATAAGATCTTTATCCTTGACGATATCCAGAAAACAGAAGATTATATTGGGTTTATCGATGCTTTCGAAAAGTTTAGGTTCGATCCGGATCGCAATAACATTTTTATCTGTCTTGTCGGAGAACGGCTTCCCACGGGGATGGGCAAAAACATATTCCCTTGCACTGTGAATCATCTGGCACTTTCCGACGTTCATAAGATGCTTCCGAAGATGGATGCGCAGAATTCTCTCCTGGTAAGCACGGCAACCGGAGGAATACCGGAACTTGTCCGGCTTTTTTCTGAATATGAAAATTTCAAAGATGCGGCTTGGAACCTGACCCGCATTGATTCGCCGTTGATGAATTATATGCCGCATCTGATGGATCATTATTTCCGCAAACCGGAGATATATAATGAACTACTTACTGTCATTGCAGAGGATAATACTCGTATAAGCGAGATCGGTTCCGTAACAGGATATGCATATAATAAATGTGAGAAGTATCTTCGCTCCCTTGTTGATGTTCGGATACTTAAACATTCCGGGAAATGCTATTACTTCCGAAACATATATATGGAGCTATACTATTCCTTCCTGATCAAAGAAAAAATGCGATTGGCTCGACCTCAGCAATTTCCGGAAATTACCGATGACTACATTAAAGCGGTTACAAGATTATCTGAACAGGAATACGAAAAGGCATGTCACCTTCACGCACTGAACATTGATTTCGGGCTGGATGACTTGTATACGGGGAATCCGCTTTGCAGCATAAGACCATCTGATGTTATCGAGAAAGGTTTTGTTTATCACTTTGAAAGCGTAATTCCATACGATGGCAAAATGCTTTTCGTCAAAATAGTCCGAGATACGGATCGACGCTTTGATCGGAACGATCTTGAAAAGATCGAATATGCCGCGAAGAAGTTTGCCCCGTTATATGAGTCGATCATCAACATCTATGTCAGATGCAGACCCGCTGATTACTGTGAGCGGTATGCGGCTCAATATCCTCATATAAGGTTCCATGAATACGACCGCCTGAAGTGGCGGGATTGGTGATAGCCACCATAGTGGCGCAAGAGGCTGAGCCTCTTGTCCGGAACGAACGTGACGAAGATTAATGCATCTGAAGCGAAGTTGCATTACCTGCCCTCGGAGAGCGCACTGATACATCCCGTAGGGTATGTATAGAAGTGCGCCCTTAGTAACCTAAGGGATATAGTCTTGTTTATCGATGACTGCCGTTTTCTCATATTTCAAATTGACAACACGGAATTATTGACTTATCATTAGATAAACTACAAATGTAATTTATGAAAGATTATTCGTGCAATGAAAAAACTACCGGATGCAGAATTTGAAATAATGAAGGCTATTTGGCATATCGAGCAGCCTGTAACTTCTCCAGCCCTCACGGTAATCTTAAGCAGGGATCTTCATGATCGTGATTGGAAACAGCAAACCGTCATGACTATGCTTGTCAGGTTGGAAAAGAAAGGCTTTCTGCATTCCGAAAAGAATGGCAAAGAGCGTGGATATTATGCTGTTATCAGCGAGTCACAATATATGAACATTGAGGCAGAATCACTGAAAAGTAGATTCGGTGCAAATAAGATGTCAGGTTTTGTGAAGGCCTTATATAGTGATGGCGAGATATCTGACGAAGATATTAGTGAACTCAAGAACTGGCTTAATGATATGTGAGGTGTGCAATGCTTAATATTCTCATTTGCTCAATGAACATGTCCATAGTCGCAGTAATCTATCTGATAGTCTCACGCGTTCTTAGCAATAAACAGTCTCCATCGATCAGATACTATTCTTGGCTTGTCGTTATTATCGGATTTCTCATTCCAATCAGACCCCATTGGGGAAGTGCATTGGTTACTTTAGAGAATACAGCACCAGCAAATCCTGTTGTTGCTACAAATACAGTCCATACTAGTACGACATCACTGATTAATCCTATGTCTGTTGTAACTGCCATTTATCTTATCGGAGCGGTATCATTTATTCTTTTCTACATTATACGTAGTACTGCATGGAATAAAACAGTTATGCGATTTGCAAAATCGGCGCCTTCTGATATACAGGAATTGACAAGTGAAGTATCTAAAGCACTCAAGATAAAAAGACCAATAGAGGTGTATACATCCGAATGCATCTCGTCACCAATGATGACCGGGCTTATCAATCCGATAATCCTTATCCCCTGCAGAAGTTATGGTTATAACGAACTGAGATTAATCATTAAGCACGAGCTTACACATTATAAACATCATGACCTTTGGATTAAGCTTTTCATCACGGTATGTCGCACCATGCACTGGTTCAATCCCTTGATGATAGTGATAAGCAGGAAACTCGAACAGGAATGCGAATATTATTGTGATATGGCCGTCACCTCTGATGAGGATGCACAAATGCGAAAAGTATATTGTGAGTCGATCCTTAATACAGTCTCAGCAACCAGATCTACGTTTTCAGTTAGCCCCACACCAGCTATAACGACCAACTTTTATTCTCCTAAACAAAGCCTTAAGCACAGACTTCAATTGATCCTATCAGGATCTCGTAGACTATTTATAGGTACATTGATTGCGATTATTCTTCTTACGTGCATATCGGGATTTGCTATTGCATCTAAAGATATCTCTTCTCAGGATTCTTCATACAATGACTCCTACCCGTCTGTAACTACGACCATCATGAACACTCCCGAATCTAGTGCGGAGACAACATATTGGATAGGTGAAGAAGATATGACTGAAGTCACGACGTATTATATGGATATTGACAACATGGAAGTGGAAGAAACTTCGTATGTGCAGTATTTCGGCGATGAAACAATCCCAACGACTACCACTGCTATTACAGAAACAACAACCTCTATGACCGCTTATCCAAGCGAATAAATTTTTTTACCCCAATAAACTACATTTGTAGTAGATTCTTGAAAGGATTCTTCTTGTCATGTTCGCTAAACTAGATTCTAACAAAGCATATAATCTTGCACTAAGCTGGATTCTCGTCTCTGTATTATATTTTGCCAATAAACAAATGGATCTGGTCAATTTACACTCAGTGAAATACTTGGCGATCATTCTCTTCATAGTTGCAGTATTCTCGATCTGGTTACTGATCAACAGATTGAAAGATCAGAGAGTTGTCAAACTTGCCATGATTGTCTTTTCGACCCTCTACTTTACAGCTGCGGCAGTAATCAATCGTGAACAGTATTTCGCAATAGGACTGTGTGTAGTTCTTGGGATTATTATTCTGAGTACCGATATCAAGGATATCCGACCGCGAATAGGGAATAAAACATTCCGACGTTCTATTCTATTCCTATGTCTCCTTTTTGTCGTACTGGTTGGAGGGAACTGTTGCCTGATCTATATAAACCATTGGACTGCCTGTTATGACTTTGGGATATTTTCTCAAATGTTTCATTATATGAAAGAGACAGGCATACCATTTACGACTTGTGAAAGAGATGTTTTAATGTCACATTTCTCTGTTCATATGTCACCCATCTACTATCTTATTCTTCCATTCTATTATCTTTTCCCAAGTCCTATAACTCTGGAACTTATGCAAAGTTTGATCGTAATGTCCGGAATAATACCCTTGGCGTTGATCATGAGAAAGCACTCGTTAGGGAAAGCCTCAATGATCATCTTCTCACTGATATATCTATTCTTTCCGGGATTTGTCGGTGGTTGTTTCTACCATCTTCATGAGAACTGTTTCCTTGCACCGCTTGTTTTGTGGCTTATATATTTCTGTGAAAAAGAATTATGGTATGGTCAGGCGCTTTTCTCTATATTATTGCTTGCAGTCAAAGAAGATGCGGCCGTATATGTTGCTGTTATTGCTTTGTACTTTTTATTTACCCATAAAAACTACAAATGTAATTTATGCATTTTTATAGTATCTATTGCATACTTCGTGGGTATCACGCGCTATCTGTCCACATACGGCGACGGGGTAATGTTGTATCGTTATAACAATTATTTGCAGGACGGAGAAGGAACATTGTCGATCCTATCAACCGCAATCTCAGATCCTGTCTACGTTATAAGTCAGATTTCAGTGGCAGATAAACTGAAGTTTATGTTCCTGACTCTGATGCCGATGGGATTCCTGCCAATAATAACAAAGGATTTTAAAAGAGCTATTCTTATGCTCCCATGGATATTGATTAACCTGATGCCGAATTACCATTACCAATATGATATGAGATATCAATACTGCTTTGGTACATGTGCTATTCTCGTATATCTGGCAGTACTCAACTATGCCGACCTTAAAGAAAAACATCGAGATAAACTGCTTCTATATGGTGCGTGCTGTACGATAGTATTATGTTCAAGCATCAATTATGACCACCTGGGGTACATAGATTTCTTTAACCGTTCGGCGGAAAAACGTGCAAAGATAAACTACGCTGTCTCCCTTGTGCCTGAAGATGCATCTGTTACGGCTACAGCTTTCTTTGTAGCCGACTTCTCGGATCACGATGTTGTTTATGAACTGGAACGAACGGACAACAAGACTGAGTATTATGTCGTAGATCTTCGACAGGAAAACGACAAGTACAGTGTTGATGATTACTTAAACGATGATTATGAGACCTTGTATTACGAACCAGATGTAGTTGCTGTATTTAGAAGGATAGATGAAACTGATGATTGACAAAATGGTAGAATAATAACTGTCAGATTCATGTGAGGAATACGTCTATATAAGTGAAGGAGGTCATCTTGATGAATGATGATGCAATAATTCGCTTATATTGGAATCGCGACGAATCGGCAATTACTGAGACTTCGCGAAAGTACGGCAACTACTGCTTTTCCATTGCCTACAACATCCTCTATAACAATGAGGATTCAGAAGAATGTGTGAATGATACATATTCCAGGGTATGGAATACCATTCCGCCACAGAAACCATCCGTCTTCTCTGCTTTTATCGGACGCATCGTTCGAAACATTTCCTTGGATCGATATCGTAAGAACTTAGCAGAAAAGCGCGGCGGCAATGTGATTCCGGCTCTACTGGATGAAATCGGTGAAATTGCGTCAGATAATCCCAGTCCCGAAGATGATGTTGTCCGCAATGATCTGGCAAAGGCAATTAACGATTTTCTTTATGATCTCCCGTTGGAGAAAAGAGTAATGATAGTACGTCGGTATTGGTACGCTGATGATATCAAGTCAATTGCCTTAAGACTAGGAACAAGTGAGAATAATATATCCACATCAATTCGTCGCATCAGGATCAAACTCCGCGATTATCTGTTAGCAAGGGGGTTCGAATTATGAGAAGAGAATTCATATTGGATACATTCGAAATCATAGACGATAGATTTATTGAGGAAGCGAAGACATTTCAAAAGGCAAAGAAAAATGCGGCTTGGGTTCGATACATTGGGATCGCTGCATCAGTCTTGATAGTAGCAGGTATTGCAGTTATGGTTATAAAGTTATTACCTAGGAAGGATACGTTCACAACTGAGAATACCTTGATTTCAGAATCTATAAGTTCTACGGCTACAGAGGAAACGCTTCAGACATCTCATGGATCAACTAACGAAACAGTTCCTGACGGATGCGGAGAAGAAGGCGTAATTATCACGGATAGAGCTTGTGTTCATTTAACGGGTGTAGATTATTGGTTAACAAATGAAGAAGCCTATGCATTTCTAATGGAAAACTATGCAGGCATCAAAAACAGTCTTGAGGCATCTGGTGTTAATGCTCAGAATATGGTCATCAGCGAAACGGGGTATGGACATTACAGAACAAATGATAATTCTGTAGCTGTCAATTGGAGAGATTTTCTAGTCTATAACGACGAAGATCTTATATCCGTTATATCCGTATCAAAAGATGAGAATGGCCTTTGGTATGGCATTGCTTTCGGTGGATCATGGTATTCCCAGTACAACAGTTTTCTACAACAGCATGCTGGACAACAGCTGGTATACTTATATTATGGAGATATGGAAGCTATAGTTACACCTGATAACAAAATCTATCGATTTATGGATTTTGCCGAGTTTGAAGGTTTAGTTGATGGGTTCGATTATTATTCCTTCTTCAATCAGGAAACTAATACATATATTCCGAATTGATGGAAAGGATTATAAAGAGTGAATAAATCATTAAATAGCGTATTAACCTTCGTAACAACATTATGTTTAATACTACTTGTTACAGGCTGTGGAACGCAAAACAGCAAGACAGAGTCACAGGGTTCTCCGTATGATGCAGTATACAGTAACCTTGTTGATCTGGAATCGCAGGATGTTCTAAGGACAGCTTTGGAAGAAGCAGGCGTTCAAAAGCCTTATATAGATGCCTTGCTCGAAAACATCATTCAGTACAATGCTGCTACAGGAGATATTTTACCAGTACAAAGCGGATTTGCGGTTTTTACTGAAAACGCTGCATCCGCATATGATTCAACAAAGCTAGAAAGAAAATGGAAGAGTAAATATGGGAATCTAACCGGCAGAAGAAACTGCCGATTAACTGCATTTGAAGCTATGGGTTCGCTTATTTCATACGACACAGCTTCCCAAGTGACAGAGCCGATGATGCTTGTTGAAATCAACGATTCATCCGTTTTTCAGTCTGATTCAGATATCAGACAATTCACATTATTATTCAACGGTATAGAATCGTCCGAAAACATCAGTGTGTCTGAACAGGCGGAGCAAATAAATGAGTATTGGAGACAGACCGGCATTAGTTTCCAGGGAAACAATAACATCAGCTTGATTTCTATATGGTTTAACGGATCTGATATTTATGATGATAGTGATCAGTACATTTTGCATTGCGGTCACGCGGCTGTCCTGATTCATACAAAATCCGAAGGTGTTATGTTATTAGAAAAGCTGGATTATAACTTTCCATATCAATTGATTATATTTCCCGGCGAAGAGCAGGCTTTAAAATATATTGTGGATTTCAACTGTGCAGAAAATAACGACTCCGAGATAGTACCAATTGTCTTTGTAGATGATCGATTACTCAAAATGGAAAACGGACTGCTTGTGTATTGATCCGTCGAAATAACGATCAAAGATAATCGCTACGGTAATACAATGTTACTTGCCATCTCGGAGATTTCTTCGTCAGACAGGTGTCCCATCCGAACAGCCGAGTATGGAGCGTTGATCTGTGCCGGATAAGACTCCATGATCATACCGTCAAATTGGAATATGAATTGATCACCAACCTCACATGCAATCTCATTGCCAAAACAGTCCTGTGTTGGCATAAATGCAAGATTAGCTGCATCAGTAGAATAGTAATTCCAACCAAATACGCAGTAAGCTACGCCGTTTTCTATAGCTGCAACATTGATAAACAGAGGCTTGGAAACGTGAATAGATGTTACGTTTCCGTTCTCAACCCATGCCACAACAAACTTTGTCGTCTCGCCCTCAACACTGATTCTCCAGAATCTGCGGCTGCCTAATGCTTGCGGTTCACCCCATGCTTTGATCAAATCCTTCTCATCAACGCTGCTTGCCAGATCATCAAACTGTTCAACTGAATAATTCAAGATTCTATCCAGCTCGGGGACATCAGTTTTCTTGCAGGCGGTAAATGAGAACACAAATACAAAGACAAGTACCAGAGATGTTATTTTTCTTATGTTCATTGCCACACCTCCCGTTGCCTATTGAATCCATCTGCTTCAATTATACCATCGGACACAATACCTTCAGGCATAATAAAACCGCCGCAGGACATTGGATTGCTCCAACTACCCACGGCGTGATTAACTAAAGTATCTTCAATCAGATCATATTAAAATGCTTGAACGCATCCTTGATCGCATCCTCTTTTTCCTTAGGAGTATTCGGTTGTCTTGAGTCCGGTGATTTTGGAAGATTGTAGTTCTCTCTTTCAACGATCCCGCACTTGCGCTTGACCTGAGCAATATTAAGATGAGTAACATGGAAACCGTATTTCTCCTGAACCCATGCGATTATCTCTTCATAAGTAGCACCGACCTTGAATCCTGACATATCCATCTCTTCAAGATTAAACTCAACCCGAACATGTTTTGTCGATATGTTTTCCTTGGAAAGCAAGACAACAGTCTCGACCGTATTTTCTTTGTCCAAACTCATATTCACCCTCTCACCATCAATAATCGGAAGATTAAACACAACCTCTTTAAGCCACTGTCCACTTTCGGTCCGTTCCTCAAACACGTGTATTTCGCTTATAAGCAGGGACATAAGAGTCCGTTGCTCTTCCTCATTCATCTTGTGATACAGTTCATCGAAAAACAGCAGGATTTTATAAACATTGTCTGCCTTCATTTTATCAGAAACAGCCATCATTTTCTTGTTTCGTGCTATAGCCAACTGTTCTTCGAGCTCGTCTATGCTATCATACATATTGTATATACGATTATCCAGATCAGCCTTCATTCTTTCGTAATGCTTATCATCTGGATCTAACCCATCGACCTCTTTTGTTAGTCTTCCATGGACGGATAGTTGCCGTCGCAATTCGGTTTCCAGCGTAGAGATTTCCTTGTCGATTACAGACGTATCTACCTTGGATTCGATTTTCTCCTTCATTATCTCGACAAACTGCGGTTTCTTGACGAGATTAACAACAATTTCGATCACGGCACTCTCTATCAAATCATCTTTTATCTGCTTCTTGAACGAACACTTGTCCCCCTCCGTTCCTAAACGATGTTTGCATGCATAATACCCATATTCTTTATACTGCTCACCATTCTTCTTGCGTTTTCTAGTTACACTATGATAAAGTGGTGCTCCGCATACAGGACATTTCAACAACCCGGAGAGCAGATGACTTCTTCCATTCTTTCCGTCTTTGTTTCTTGTATATTTTCTAGCATTTCCCTCCAGTTTCAGCAATGTCATGCTCCATATTTCATCAGAAATAATAGCTTCATGTGCACCTTCTGCTGTCAGATAGTCCTTCTGAACGACCTGTCTATACTCATTTCGAGTACCATGTACCTTTTCAGTCTTCCGCCGGCCAAATGCAATCTTCCCACTATAGACCGGGTTATGAAGTATCGCTTTTATGAAATACGTGGAAAAATACTCGTGTTTTCCGTTCTGCCGTACTTTCTTCTTGTATCCATGCGATTGCAGATATCTGGCAATTCCTGTAATTCCGAGTTCCGTATTT
>JAFWPB010000009.1 GCA_017545245.1 Clostridiales bacterium | reverse complement strand
TGTCGTTGTGGATTCTTCTTTTTCTTCGGTTGTTTCTTTCTGAGTCTCTACTGAAGTAGTAGTTGTGATCTCGATATCGTCTTTCCTAATTCCTGTATTACTCTGATTCTTGCAACCAACGATTCCGAGGACCACAGCTACAATCAGAACAGCAGAGATGATCTTTCTGTCCCTCATACTGTGACCTCCTATATGCAAATCCAAAAGGATGCTTTCTTACTTGCAATATATCTTGTTTTTACGCGGATGTCTATAGGATTTCACAGACTTGTGACCTAGATCACATTGTCTGTCCCATTATCGGGACTGCACTATACTCCTGAGCCAGAGCCGGATCAAGAGGGGGTGGTGCCATATAATCACCTCTCCCCTGCTGAGAAGTATTCACCTGTCCTGAAGACTGACTCGCCTGCTGCGCAAGCGCCATAGTCTGCGCATACGTATCCAGTACAACCTTTGATACTTCACTTCTGAATGCTGCCGTAATCGGGTGAGCAATCTCGAAGTATTTTGTCTCTCCTTTCTTTTCCGACGCTCTCTGTGGCATCGACACAAACAGCCCTTTCTGACCCTGTACGATGCTAATACCTTTAACAATAAAAGAGTCCGCAATCGTAATGCTTGCAGACGCTTTCTTTGGTGATGCCGGATCATTACTGATCCATGTGATATTGGCAGTTACCTTCGGGGTACCTGCCGGGTTGTTATTCTCACTCATGTTGTTTTCCTCCTCGTTTACATGATTTGAATGAATGTGAAGCCTACATCTGCCTCGGTTTCTTCCGGGCTGATGTTAGGGGCTTCGTCATACTTCTCTTGGTACCTCTGGATTTCCTCATCTGTGAGTGACCGGCAATCCTCTTCGGTCAGTCCAACGATAAGAAAGTTCCCGGCGATAATACCCATGCCGTCGAGATACCTGTTTCCTTCTTTGCACTTGATCTTCGCCTCTTCATCTCCAATGAGTGCCGTCTCATCGTGGTTGTAGATGTATTCGATCAAGCCTCCGACCGCTCTCTGCTTGGCTTCGAGCGTGTTCGGAATCTCCGCCACATACGGTTTCTCGTGTGGCTGCACGAAAAGCACTTTGATCTGACCTTCGGTGCTTGCTTTAGATTCATCGAAGTCAATCTTTTGAAATCCAAGCTTACTGTTCCAGGCAAAAGCACCTTCTTCTGTGGCAATTACATCGCCTTCCATCATGGCATGTCCGGAAAACAGAGGGTGCGGGTCAACAGTATTGAACAGGTAATACGCTCCCAACAGCGACTCCTCGTTCACTTCCGCATCCAGCACCTTCTTATACTTTGTCGGATCGATCTTGCCATGCTCATCAAGGGGCTTAAAACCATAACGGTTCTCCTTCTGTGCCATGTCTATTTGATAGATCCTCATTCTCATGTTTTTTCCCTCCCCTGGTTGTTAATCCCGAAAAGCATGTTTTTCAGGACGAAAGTAGCCTTCTCCTGAAGTTCCTTATCGAGTCCGAGAAGGATAAGCAGGAGTTCTGGATTCATCTCCTCTTCCCCAATTTCACAACCATCGCAGAAATACTCCTGCTGGATGGTCACGTTCTTTTCATCCGGATCGTAGGTGAATGAGATGAAAGCTCCATCTTTAAGACCCATGGCCTTTCTCATGATGAACGGGATCGTTGTTCTGCCTTCGGCTCCAATCTGCTTAATAATCTTCTTTGTCATTTTCATTTACCTCTTTCTTGAAAAAATCTTGTTAAGATGGTTGTTATCCCTGAAAGCGCCTAAATCAGGCAATTTCAGGTTCAACAACCTCAACTGTCATCGGATTTTCTTCCAATCTCAGATATGTCACCATGTAAAGGATCAGAAAGTATGCCCGATCCGGGATGGTGACAGGATCCGTAAGATCACGAAGCAAAATGGCATCCGAACAGTTGTAAAGATCGTAGGCCGCATTAAAAAGCGCCTGTTCCATGCAGTCCTTCGGTTCGAAGCAGAGCATATCCAGATCCATACCGAAATACTTGATGCATTCCTGGACCTGATTCCAGACTCTCTTCTTCACTGTAAGCAAATAGCAGGCAGCTACCGCTGACTTATCATCTGTGTCGATGTATTCACAAGCCTCTTTAAATCTCTTCTCATGCTTTTCGTTCAGAAATTTCATAAATCTTCCTCCATAAGGTTGTTATTGTTGTTTGAAAAAAAGTTATAGAAAAACCGTCTCAAAAGGTTGTTAAACAACAACTGAATGAGACGGTTAAATTACTGGCAAATATGAAAACGCAGGCGTTCGAACCCGGACAAATACCTATATGATGAAAATATATCTAAAAAATGGGCTTGTCATTGACCAAAAAGCAAAGGACCGGAAATGTCCTATTTCCAGTCCTTTCAGTCATACATATCGTAATTGTATGATTATCATGGCGGAGACGGTGGGATTCGAACCCACGTGCCTTTTGGGCAAACGGTTTTCAAGACCGCCTCGTTATGACCACTTCGATACATCTCCTAGTATTTGTAACTTGCTAATTTTACTAACTTTCAGAGGGCTTGTCAACAAATAAACAAGCCGAGCCGTTATGGTCGTTTGATTTAGCTCAAGGCTTATTTTTCCATCATCTCGAGTAAACGATCAAGATCTTCATAATTATAGTATTCAATTATAATCGATCCTTTTCCTTTCACTTCATCTTTCAACTTAACTTTCACCTTAGTTCCATATAGTCTAGTTAGCTTACGCTCGAGGTCCTTAGTACTCAACTCGACGCTAGAAGTCGAAGCAATAGCTTTTTTCTTAGAAATCGGCTTTGGATCCAGAAGTTTCTTTACATATTCTTCTGTTTCACGAACACTCATCTCTTTGATCATAACAACGTCGGCAGCTTTCTTCTGCTCTTCTTTGTCCGTTAATCTGAGTAACGCACGAGCATGACCTTCAGAAAGATCACCATTTCGGATAAAGTCCTGCAATGATTCATCGATGTTCATCAATCTTAATGTATTTGCGATTGCAGATCGGCTTTTTCCTAATCTTTTTGCAAGTTTTTCCTGGGTCAATCCATGCTCTTTCATGAGATTATCCATTGCAAAAGCTTCTTCAAGAGGATTCAAATCCTGCCTTTGGATATTCTCAATTAAGGCCTGCTCCATAGTCTGTTGATCAGTGAGATCCCGAACGATTGCAGGGATGACTTTTAGTCCTGCAAGACGCGAAGCACGCCACCTTCTCTCGCCTGCAACTATGCGGTATCCGGTGCCGCGCTTCGTTACAATGATCGGCTGGATCACACCATTTTCTTTAATAGAATCTGCCAGTTCGGAAAGAGCTTCATCATCAAAATTCTTTCTTGGTTGTTCACTGTTTGGTGAGATATCATTAATCTTCAATTCCACGACTGAATCTTTCGTGTTTTCCGGTATTCCATCCATCGGAAGCAATGCTCCGAGACCTTTTCCTAATCCTTTATTCGCAGCCATATTTCACCTCATATATTGATGTTTATCTATCTTTTGTTCTTTTAATAACTTCCTGTGCTAACGACTGATAAGCAATAGATCCCTTGGATTTTGGATCATAATCGCCAATCGTTTTACCATGACTTGGAGCTTCAGCAAGACGGATATTTCTTGGAATATGAGTATTAAATACCTTATCTCCAAAGTATTTCTCCACTTCTTCTACAACCTGTTTTGTTAACTGTGTCCGGCTATCATACATGGTGATAACTACACCAAGAATACCTATTACAGGATTCAGTTTTTTCTTGATCATATTGATTGTATCAATTAACTGGGTCAATCCTTCCAATGCATAATATTCGCCTTGTATAGGAACGATTACACCTTCTGATGCAGATAACGCATTAATCGTCAGAAGACCTAAAGAAGGAGGACAATCGACAATAATGTAGTCATATTTATCCAGAATCGGCTCAATGGTTCTCTTTAATATCGTTTCCCTACTGATTGCCGAGACTAATTCTACCTCTGCACCGGCAAGATTTATATTTGTAGGACACATATCAACATTTTTGACGTCAGTATGCTGAATAACATTTTCTATGTCCTCTTCGTTCACCAAAAGGTCATACACAGTGTTTTCGAGCTGTATTTTATCAAAACCGTACCCACTTGTTGCATTTCCTTGTGGATCAAGGTCAATTATAAGTACTTTTTTTCTTTTTGCTGCGAGAAAAGCACCTAAATTCACTGCGGTTGTCGTTTTTCCCACGCCGCCTTTTTGATTTACAATTGAGATAACGTATGCCATATGTACTCCTTACTTACTATTTCTTACTAATATAGTAACAAAAAAACTTACTTCATATATGTCATTTACTTTACAACTATGCAGATAACTATGAACAAAACAGAATTTGTTTCACGTGAAACATTATTTTTGGTCATATGAAATGATTAATCGCTTGTTTCACGTGAAACAATTAAAAGATTCATCTGGTTAACCAATTTGATAATTGGTTATATGTTTATTTTATTAATCACTATTCAAATTCTTTCCATTTCTTCAAGTTTTTTATGTTTGAACGAAATAATCCTGGGGTTTGAAAAAGCGATTATCTTCAATCACAGAAACTATAATAAAAAGGGTAATTGTTTCACGTGAAACAATTACCCATAATGACTTGTAATTTATCGTATCGAACAGGATTGTTCGATTAAATGATTTTACATATCAAGCTGTGCAAATTTAGCGTTTGCCTGGATGAATTCCTTTCTTGGTTCAACCTGATCACCCATTAAGAGTGTCATTGCTTCGTCAGCAGCCTGTGCATCTTCAATGGTAACTTTAAGAAGTTTTCTTGTAGCCGGGTTCATGGTTGTTTCCCAAAGTTGTTCAGAACTCATCTCACCAAGACCTTTGTAACGCTGGATCTTAGGTTCCTTCCAGCCTGTCTTTTGCTTGATTTCTTCAACTTCCTTATCATCATATGCATAATAGCCTTCATTGCCCTGATATACGCGATAGAGCGGTGGGCAGGCAATATATGCATATCCAAGTTCTACGAGCGGACGCAGATAGCGGAAGAAGAAGGTGAGAAGCAGTGTTCTGATGTGTGATCCGTCAACATCGGCATCAGCCATGATAATAACCTTATGGTATCTGAGCTTTTCAGGATCGAAATCTTCACCGATACCGGCACCAAGTGCCATAACTACCGGCTGAAGCTTCTCATTTCCATATACCTTATCGATACGGGCCTTTTCTACATTCAGCATCTTACCCCAGAGAGGGAGGATAGCCTGATATTTCCTTTCACGTCCTTGCTTAGCAGAACCGCCTGCGGAGTCTCCCTCAACGATAAAGATCTCGCAGAATGTCGGGTCTTTTTCCTGACAGTCAGCCAGTTTACCAGGAAGAGTATTTGACTCGAAAACACTCTTTCTTCTAGTCATATCACGGGCTTTTCGAGCTGCCTCACGAGCGCGGGAAGCGGACAGACACTTATCCATCACAATTTTCGCAACATTCGGATTTTCCTCAAGATACTGAGCCAGCTTTTCGGACATAACATTCTCTACAAGTGTTCGAATTTCGGCGTTTCCTAACTTTGACTTTGTTTGACCTTCAAATTGTGGCTCTGGAAGTTTTACGCTGATGATGGCTCCAATTCCTTCACGTGTATCTTCACCTTGGAGATTTCGATCGGAATCTTTAATATACTTATACTTTCTCGCATAGTCGTTAATAACCTTAGTCAGCGCGCTCTTAAAACCGGTAAGGTGAGAACCACCCTCTACAGTTGCAATGTTATTCGCGTAAGAATAAACATTCTCAGCAAAAGAATCATTGTACTGGATCGCTACTTCTACGAAGCATTCGCCGCTTCTCTGTGCGATATAGATCGGTGGCTTGTGAAGCGCCTCTCTGTGGCGGTTCAGGTACTCAACGAAGGAAATAATACCACCATCGTAATGGAGGACTTTATCTGTTGGTTCCTCGGCGCGGTCATCACGCAGAATGATAGTAATTTCCCTGTTCAGGAAAGCCATTTCACGATAACGTGTGATCATTGCATCAAAATCAAACCGGCAATCCGGGAAGATCTCTGAGTCAGGTGTGAAAATAGTTGTCGTACCTGTATCATTCTCATCACATTTACCAACGATTTCGAGGGGAGAAGTAGTCTTACCACGCTCGAATTCAATGTGATAGATATTGCCCTCACGACGTACTTCTACGACCATCTTGGAGGCCAATGCGTTAACTACAGAAGCACCTACACCATGAAGACCACCGGATACGCTGTATGCGCCTCCGCCGAACTTACCACCGGCGTGAAGGACTGTATGAACGACTTCAACTGTAGGAATACCCATCTTCGGGTGAATACCTACCGGAATACCGGAACCATTGTCCTTAACAGTAACAGAACCATCCGTATTTACTGTAACCGTGATCGTATCACATCTACCGGCGAGAGCTTCGTCAACGGAGTTTGCTACGATCTCATATACGAGGTGATGGAGGCCTCTGAGGGTCGTATCACCAATATACATGCCAGGACGCTTACGAACTGCTTCCAAGCCCTCCAGGACTTGAATATCCTCTTCGTTATATTCTTTCTTATTGGTCGTATCGAAATCATCCTGACCTTGCGTTGCTACCTCTAAGTCCTCTAAGGAGTCCTCAGAATAATCTTCTGTCAGTGCACGCGGGTCAGCAGCCAGATTTACAAGACCGTCTGTTTCTTCCTGCACCTCATAGTAAAACTCACGATTCTTATCGTCAGAAGTGTTCTGAAGGTTCTTCTCTTCGTCCATTTTTAAACATTCCTTCCTTATTTTCCGACTGAAAATGCCAATTCATGCAAAATCGACGGAAATGCTGATTTTCAAGGATCTGTAACAATGTTACTGTTCCTCATTCGTTTATTTATAGTCGAAACTGAAAGAGGGGAGACATACACCCGGTCGTTAGTAATGACAATCGACCTGGGGATTTCTTCCGAAACATATTCCAATATGTTTTCATCCTCTGAAATCTTAAGAAAAGACTTCATATCGGAAGAAGATGCCGGAACTGTCTCAAGATTGACTAAGCCAACGATGGACTTTGACAGGATGGTATATTCTCCGCCAATATGAACGTACATGCAAAAGCCTCTCAAATCTTATCGAATCCTTCATTTTTGACCTATAATATTATACCATAAAAGGGGAGAATATAGTAATTTTTTCTTATTCCGAAACCCTTTCCACATTACCCTTGATTACCTCAAAAAAGGCGATTTTCGAGTCTTTGGTCATGGAATCCACCAGCTCCTGTTCGATAAAGGATTTATCTGTACAAGTGATGAATATCTGTGCGTCCCCAATCTCGGACAGAAGGCATCGTCTTCTTTGGGCGTCTAATTCCCCAAAAACGTCGTCGAGAAGAAGAACAGGGGAATCTTTCGTTTCTTCACGTACAACGTCTAATTCGGCCAATTTCATCGATAATGCGGCTGATCTCTGTTGTCCCTGGGAAGCAAACATCCGAAGACCGTCTCCATCTAACGACATAGCAAGATCATCTCTTTGTGGTCCGAAGTTGGTTATACCATGTTGGAAATCATCCTCAACAGAATCATTCCACTTCTGATTCAAATATTCTACGACCTTTTCTTCATCGTAGTTTTCCAGCATATCAAGAGGAACACACGTCTTATACTTCACGAAAAGCGTCTCGCTTCCGTCTGATATACTCTCATGATGTTTTCTGGCAAAAGCATCTATCCGAAGAGAAAAGATATATCTATCGTGAATGATCTTTGCTGCCGATCTGGCCATCGGTTCACTCCAGATCTTTAATTCTTCTGCAAAAGAACTGTCCATCATTCTGTTGTTCTTGATCCTTGCGTTCTTGATGATCTTATTTCTGTTCATCAGAAGCCTTGCAAAAGTACTCAGTTCATGAAAATACATCGGCTTGACCTGGGAAAGAAGAACATTCAAGTACTTCCGACGCACAGAAGGGCCTTCTTTTATAAGCATTAAGTCTTCCGGAGCAAAAATAACAGCGTTAAAAATCCCGAAATATTCGGATATTTTCTCATATGGCACATCATCGTGACATACAGTCTTTTTAGCACGCTTAGAAGGGGAGAAGTCAGTGCTTTTGTCGGATCCATCCGTATAAAGAACGGAAACAGATTCATCATACGCATTGTAAGAAGAGGTCAGCTTCAGCTTGACTTTATAATCATGCTCACCATGATATATAAGCTCCTGATCTTTACTTGTACGGTGTGAATGGGTCGAAGTACATAAATATATGGCTTCCAGGATATTTGTCTTTCCCTGCGCATTTGCCCCATAAAAAACATTAACAGAAGGCTCAACCGTCAGGTCAAGCCTTCTGTAATTTCTGAAGTTTTCTAATTCAATGGAGCGTATATACATACCTTCCGCCCTTCAAAAGAGTAATTCGTGAAAACCGATTACTTACGCAGCGGCAGGATCAGGTAAATATACTCATTGCCCTCAACCGGAATGATCAAAGACGGACCATTTGCACCGGAAAGAGTGAACTTAACGGATTCATCATCGATGGAACGAAGCGCATCCATGATGTACTTGTGATTGAAATCTACATTGATAAGTTCACCAGTGATCTGACACTTCACTTCTTCACGAAGGTTACCAAGTTCTGTACTTGAACGGATCACCAAAGTCTCTTCATCAGTCATGGAAAGATTTACCGGACAACGACGGTCTTCCTTCTGGATAATAAGGGAAGCACGCTCTACAGCATTCAATACTTCGTCCTTATTTACGATCATGGTCGTAGAAGAATTACTCGGAATGATCGACTGATAAGCCATAAACTCGCTGTTGATCAGACGGGATACGATTCTGAACTTTCCTGTATCGAAAAGAATGTGATTTGAGGAAGCATAAATCACGACCTCGGCATCCTTACCGGTCAGGATACGGGCTGCTTCATGGAGCGCCTTACCAGGAATAAGAAATTTCATGGTAGGAATCTCTTCACCGATTTCCTTCTTACGAAGTGCCATACGATAACCATCGATAGATACAAGGTTGATGTACTTTCCATCGGACTCGAAAAGAGAACCATTCAGACCCGGACGTCCTTCATCGTTCGAGATAGCAAAGATCGTCTGGTTGATCATGTTTCTCAGGATCTCCTGGTTCAGTATGATCTTATTCTCGTCACTTACTACAGGAATAGTCGGGAAGCCTTCTGCAGAAATACCGTTAATGGAAAACTTCGAGCTTCCACTTTCAATATCGATCATCATTCTCTCATTAGAAGAGATCGACACTTCTTCATCCGGCAGTTTTCTAACGATCTCACCAAAAATACGGGAAGGGATAACAATAGATCCTTCTTCCATAACGTCTGCATCAACCAGTGCTTCAATACCTGTTTCCAAATCATATCCGGTCAGCTTTAATCCCTTGCTGTCCGCTTCAATCAAAATACCATCTAATATAGGTAAAGTAGAACGAGTTGAAACTGCCTTCTGTACTATAGAGATAGCCTCTACAAGATTGTCTCTTGAACTTACAAGTTTCATCGTTTTCTTTCCTCCATAAATTCTTATGAATTTGTCTCTATATATTATACAGGAAAATTACAAAAATGCTACAAAAACTGATGCAAAAGAACAAGAAAAATACGAGAAATCTATTGATTTTCTAAGGCTTGAAGTTTTCCACACTTTTCCACATTGCGTTTGAAAAGAGGAAAGATTGAAAATGTCGGAAAAGCTCTGAAAAACAACAAAAACAATAAGATTTAAAGGTAATATTCTTCTATATTATTATGCAGTGTGGAAAAGAGGTAAAAGTACTTCAAACGCCTGTATTTCAATATTTTTGGTGTTGAAAAAATGTTGAAAACAAGTGAAAAAAGACAAGTGCTTTTACACACGATAAACACACCATAGTTATGCACATTTTATCAACTGAGAATCCTCTTGAAGTTTTCCACAATTCAACTAAAATCTGTGGAAAACTTTAGCCGAAAAGACGCTTTTTTATCGACTCAATATGGACGAAAACTTCGTTATCTGAATCTTTCACGTATTTTTCAATTTTGTTACAAGCGTGAAGAACCGTCGAGTGATCCTTGCCTCTGAAATACTCTCCGATCTTCGGGAAAGTCATATTCAATTCGGAACGGCAAAGGTACATGCAGATTTGACGTGGAACGAGAATGTCTTTGCTGCGCTTGTTGGACATAATGTCGTTTACGGTGATATTGAAAGCGCGCGCGACGACTTCAACGACCAGATCAGCTGTGATCTGACGGGCCTGCTTCGGAGAAATCATATCTTTCAGAGCAATTTTCGCGTCATCCAAGGTAAAAGAACCGGCGAGCATGCAATATGCGACGACAGTTTTGTAGGCTCCTTCCAGCTCACGGATGTTTGATGCGAAGTTGGAAGCAATGTAATCGATCACGGAATCGGAAAGATTCGTCTTATCTTCCTGCATTTTGAGATTTAAGATAGCAATACGTGTCTCGTAATCAGCCGGCTGGATATCTACGATCAGACCGGAAGAAAAACGGGAACGGAGACGCTCTTCGAGGTAGGAGAGGCTCTGCGGAGGACGGTCACAGGTCATGAGAATGATGCTTCCGGACTCATAAAGGTCATTAAAAGTATGGAAGAACTCGACCTGGATCTGCTCTTTACGCTCTAAAAACTGAATATCGTCGATCAGGAGATAGTCAGCATTTCTGTATCTCTCTCTGAATTCGTCGTATTTGGAATCTTTGATCGTCGCGATAAACTCATTTACGAAACGCTCGCAGTTTACGTAAACGACCTTGGCTGAAGGATTATGCTTCGTGACGTAGTTTCCGACAGCATGCATGAGGTGAGTCTTTCCCAGACCGGAACCACCATACAGGAAGATCGGATTATACTGTTTGCCGCCTTCTGCGACGGAAACGCAGGCTGCATGGGCAAAACGGTTGCCATCGCCTACGATGAAAGAATCAAAGGTGTAATTCGTATTCAATCTGGAATTGTTTGTCGGAACAGTAGGTGTTTGTGCAGAAGAATACTGGTGGATCAGATTCAAGGTATAGTCTGAATCCGGAAGTTCCAGTCTGACTTCCATCTTCTTATTGACCGCTGCTTCAATGCAGTTCTCGATAAGAGGAATCATGGGAAGGGTCTGTTCCTGGCTGAAAGCATCTTTTACTGTGAGTATGATGAGATTGTCATTAGAAAACGCTGGTTCGATAGGAAGAATGTATGTCTTATACTTGACCGGCGTTACTTCATCTACCAATACATCTAGAGTTTTTTTCCAAATTGTATTTGCATCCATATACTACCCACAACCACTCCAAAAGATTCTCAATATTACAAAGAGATTACCCAAATGGGTAAAAAGTAAGAATAATGATAGCAGAAATTCCCACTATTTGAAAGTATCTGTTATAATAAAGTGCGGAAAATTTCCGAACAAATTTGCCTTAATCTGGGAGAATGTAACATCGTTAAGGCAAAGACAAGTGCTTTTGGATGAGAAAATGATGCAAAGAGGATAATAGAAGGCAGATGTTTAGAGGAGATTCTTACAGTAGAAGAAAGATTCGAAACGTGATCCTGATCATTATTGCAGTGGTCTGCATGATCGTGGGTGTGGTTCTGCTCCTGATCGACCCAATCAAGAATTTCAAGCGTCAGGCTGTGACGGACGACATGCTCGAGAGCATTGTGGAAGGCAGCCAGGCGGTTTTTGTTGTAAAGTCCGATGAAAACGAAGTCAACGGAGAAGAGTACGAATACGATTTTGGTGTGGAAGAACTGAATAATGCCGGCGCGGATTATCAGGAAATGATTGAAGAACTGCCTGATGAGACAGTTCTTACGGCGCTTGGCAAGATCAGCATTCCTTCCGTGAATATCAACATCCCGCTTTGGAACGAGGCAACGAAGGTATCCCTGCGATATGGCGCGGGAAGACTGGAAAAGACGGCGGATCCTGGGCAGGAAGGCAACATGACGATCCTCGGACACAGAATGCGTGCAGAAGGAAAGATATTCAACCGTCTCGGTGAAGTGAAACTTGGCGACGATATCATCATCTCGACGATCGATGGTTCCGTCTATACCTATAAAGTCGATAAGATCCTGGAAGCAGTGAATCCTTCCGATCTCGATTATTACGTGGACATCGACGACGGTGAGGGAACACAGGTCACACTGGTCACCTGTACTCCATTGGGAGTTGCGACCCACCGATTACTGATCATCGGTCATCTCGTGTAAGGTGACGGAAGGGATAGATACATGGCTTCACTTCGATATCATTTCGCGATCCTGTCTGCTAAGGCAACACGACTGGCACTACGGATCATGGGTCGTGGCGCGACAACTTTGCCAGGCAAGGTGGCCGTGAAATTTGACCCGATGCTGCTTAAGAAACTCTGTGCCGGTAGAGATTGTGTTACGATCACCGGTACAAACGGCAAAACAACGACTACCCACATGATTACGGATATCTTCCGGAACTGCGGCTATACCGTGGTTACGAATGTTTCCGGTGCAAACCTTCTTTCCGGTGTCACAACTTCCATGATCTTTGGTCTGAAAGACATGAAGAAAGCGGAAAAAGAAGGAAAGAAAGTGATCTGCGTGCTGGAGACGGATGAAGCGGCTTACGGCAAGATTGCCTGCCAAATCAAGCCGAAGGTCTCTATCGTCACGAATCTTTTCCGCGACCAGCTGGACCGTTTCGGTGAGCTTGCCCATACGCGTGATCTTATTGCAAAAGGACTCGACACGTGCGAGGCGGATATCCTTCTTAACAGCGACGATTCCCTGGTTTCCGAGCTCTATAAGGGACGTGAGGCACGGACGGTTTTCTATGGTCTTTCGGAAGAATCCATGCACTACAATAATGTGACGTATCCGGATAAATCCGGTGTGCTTCCGGCATCTTCGGATGCAGAGTACTGCACCGGATGTAAGACGAAATATACGTATACCGCAAGAAGCTTCGGACACCTGGGTGCTTTTTCCTGCGAAAAATGTGGAAAGAAGAGACAGACGCCCCGTTTCTTCGTGAAATATGACCTGTCGAAAAACCCGTCAGATGAGGGGTATGAATTGTCTCTCTGCGATGGCGGAGCGAAGGAGGCAGAACTTGAGAAGCGTGTGAAGCTTCCGATTCCGGGCATGCATAATTTCTATAATTCCATTGCTGCGGTTGCGGCTTGTGTCCGTATGGGCGAGAAAATCGGCGACACAGAGAAACTGTCATTTGAAAAGTGTGCGGCGGCCCTGGAACACGTGGAAGCGGCTTTCGGACGAATGGAGAAGATCAGTATCGGCGACAAGAAGATCTGTGTTCTTCTCGTGAAAAACCCGGTTGGACTGGACCGCGCGCTTTCTTTCGTGGCCGGTGCTTCTGATGCGGAAGGAATCTACATGCTCCTTAACAGTAATATCGCAGACGGAAAAGACGTATCCTGGATCTGGGATGTGGATTTTGAGTCCAAGGAGTTTCCCGAGAAGGTCTATGTTTCCGGTGACCGCTATGGCGACATGATGCTCCGTATCGTGTATTCCGGCGTGGAGGATTCGCGTATTATCGCGAAACCGATGGAGGAATGCGCAGAGCTTCTGGATCAGGCAATCTCGGATTCGACACCGGGAAAGTGTCTTTATATCCTTCCGAACTATACCTCGATGCTGGCGCTCCGGTCGATCCTCGTGAAGCGCTACCACCTCAAGGACTTCTGGAAATAAGAAAGGAAAGTGCTTTTGCATGGGAAATAACGAGATTGAACTTCGTATCTGCCATATGTATCCCGATCTCCTGAATCTATACGGGGACCGTGGAAATGTGCTGAGTCTGATCCGCAGGACCGAGCTCCGCGGGATCAAAGCAAAGGTCGTGCCGGTGTCGATCGGCGATGATTTTGACGAGAACGATTTCGATATCGTCTTCCTCGGTGGTGGTCAGGATGCCGAGCAGAACGTGATCCGTAAGGATTTTGTCGAGGTAAAAGGACCCAAGGTGAAAGCTGCGATCGAAAACGGGATGGTGTTCCTGTGCATCTGCGGTGGATACCAGATGCTCGGAAATTACTATCAGGAGCACGATGGCACGAAGATCGAGTGTCTGGGTGCAATCGATGTTTATACGGTCGGAGAAGATGTCCGGTATATCCAAGACACGATCTATGAGGCAGAATTCCTGAAGGATCCGGAAAAGAACGACAGCGCAGTTCTTTACGGGTTTGAAAACCACAGCGGAAGAACGTATTTGGGACCTTCCGTGAAGCCGATGGCAAAGGTCATCGAGGGTGCGGGAAATAACGGAAAAGACGGGTTCGAGGGCGCGATCTACAATAACGTGTATTGTACGTATTCCCATGGAAGCTTCCTGCCAAAGAATCCGCGCATGACGGACCACTTGTTATGTCTGGCGTTGAAGAGAAGATATGGCGAGGAATACGAACTTCCGGCTCTTGATACGAAAGTTGAGGATCTTGCCCGTGCGGCACTGCTCCGCTATAAAGAAAAGGGCAACACCGCACCGTAAAATAAGCATTTTTATATTTCTATATGAAAAGAACTGCCGGCAAGTTTTGAATCACTTACCGGCAGATTTATTTTTCAAGATGTCTGCGTCATGGATCAGGTGGCGCGGTCGCGGCCGAGATTCTTCGAGGTGTAGAGTCGTTCATCGGCCATATGGATCAGTTCAGCTACGTCTTCACAGTCGGAGTAACAGGAGATGCCCATGCTGACTGTAAGACGTACGGCGTCTTTATTCTCATCCAGCATGATCGGCGAACTGGCCATAGCAGAACGTATACGCTCTGCCTGGACTTTTGCGCCCTTAAGAGGTGTGTCTGGAAGGAGCATCATGAATTCGTCACCGCCGATGCGGAAAACCATGTCGGACTTTCTGCATTGGGAAGTAAGGATACCAGCCACAATACGGAGAACATCGTCTCCCTTGTTATGTCCAAACTCGTCATTGATACGCTTGAAGAAATCGATGTCGAGCGAAATCAGAGAGAAGGTATTCTTCGGGTCGTTCTCATCACCGGTTTTTGCACGGCGGTTATACTGATAATAGGTCTTCTCGGTCATTTCATAGAAATATCTGCGGTTGAAAAGACCTGTCAGATCGTCGACCTGAGAGAGACGCTTCAGTTTCTCATTGGTCCGGCTGAGTTCTTCTTCAAATGCCTTAATAGCAGTAATATTCCGGGAAATGCCCCAGGTTCCGATCACTTTGCCTTTGCTGTCCATGAGAGGATATTTCGAAGCGGAGAACCAGATCACGGCGCCGTCCGGCTTTTCCAGACGCTCAATATTGGAGATGAGAGGGATCTTCGTCTCCATGATCTCCAGTTCCTCTTTACGGGCTCGTGTTGCGAACTCTTTCGGGAAATAATCGAAGTCGGTCTTTCCGTACATCTCGTTTGGGTCATCGACACCGAATTGCGCTGCATGTGCACGGTTATTCCAAATAAACCGTGAATCTGTATCTTTAAAGTAGATCGTATCGTTAGAATAATCCCGGATGATCTCCAGGACTGCTTCGTTATCGAAGGGTATTCTTCGGTTATCGTTTGCCATCTTCCCCCAACTCCTTATCTTGATTTCATCTTTTCTATTATCTCAAAAAGCATTGAAAAAGAAAATAGAGAAATGCGTGTTGAGTGACTTTCTGCTATACTAGGGCTATCTATGAAACGAGATTTTCAGGATATATAATTCAAATAAAAAATGGACAGAGATGAAGCAGGTGACGCTATGAAACTGGAGATCATGGATACCACCCTTCGGGATGGCGAACAGACGCCGGGAGTTTCTTTCTCCCCGAACGAAAAACTCAGTATTGCGAAGATTTTGTTGGACGAGGTCAAGGTCGACCGCGTCGAGGTCACCTCTGCCCGTATTTCCGACGGTGATTTTGAGGCGCTGCAGAAGATCACGGAATGGGCCGGAAGAAAAGGCTATCTGGAGAAGGTCGAAGTTCTGGCATTTGTGGACCGCGGACATTCTCTTTCCTGGATCGAGGGCGCGGGCGGCCGTGTCGTTAATCTTCTCTGCAAGAGCTCTCTGCACCATCTTTCTGCGCAGCTCGGAAAAACTCCTGAGGAGCACGTCGGGGAAATCCGTCGTGTCGTAGAAGATGCCAATTCCCGCGGTATGCTGATCAACATCTATCTGGAGGACTGGTCGAACGGGATCCAGAAGGATCCGGATTACGTCAAGATGCTGGTCAAAGAACTGTCGGTGCTGCCTGTGGAACGCTTCATGCTGGCAGATACACTCGGTGTACTTACACCGGATATGACATTTAAATACATAACAGAAATGACAAGTTCTTTTCCGGAGGTACACTTCGACTTCCATGCACACAATGACTATGATATGTCGGTAGGAAATACCATCATGGCGGTGAAAGCCGGTGTAAAGGGAGTACACGTTACGGTCAATGGCCTGGGTGAGCGTGCAGGTAATGCACCGCTGGCGTCGATCGTTGGTGCGGTTGAGGATTTCTGCGAAGACCGGGAAATCAGCGTAAAAGAAACAGCGCTGGAACACGTAAGCAAGATGGTCGAGAGTTTCTCGGGCATGCGTATTCCGAAGAACCAGCCGATCACCGGTGCAGCCGTTTTTACCCAGACATGTGGTGTACATGCGGATGGAGATACGAAGGATTCGTTGTACTGCAATAAACTTGCGCCGGAGAGATTCGGACGTATGCGCCAGTATGCGCTTGGCAAGTCCAGCGGACGGGCCAGTATCGCGAAGAACCTCGAAGAATTCGGACTGGATCTGGATCAGGAATCCCTGGAGAAAGTTACGAGCCGCATCGTAGAGATGGGGGACAATAAGGAGAGCGTCATGACGGACGAGCTCCCGTATATCGTGGCGGACGTGCTCGGCAAGGGCAACGGCGAGTCCCATGTAAAGATCCTGAATTACTATGTCTGCCATGCGCGTGACTTGAATCCGGTTGCGACCATGCGTATTCAGATCGATGATAAAGTACACGAAGCCAGTGCATCTGGTGAAGGTCAGTTTGACGCATTCATGCGGGCACTTCAGAAAGTATATCAGCAGTTCGGCCGGACACTTCCGTTCTTCGCCGACTACTCTGTGACAATTCCGCCGGGAGGCCGTACGAATGCTTTTGTCGAGAGTGTTATTACCTGGCGCGACGGCGACCACGAGTTTAAGACCCGTGGTCTTGACCGTGATCAGGTCGCAGCTGCGATCAAGGCGACAGCGAAAATGCTGAACGTCATTTACGAGCAGGAGCAGATGTGCGAATAAGTGTAGCGGAAGGCTTATCAGCCGACCGGCTGGTTGACGATGCCGATGAACAGCGGTACTCCGGTGAGGCTGACGATCTCAAAGATAAATGGACGGTCAAAGACGAGTTCGATCCGATCGTCCGGCGGCATAGCGGCACCCGCGAGCATCATTGCGGTAACGGCAGCGGCTTTGCATCCCTCTTCGTCGATCGTGACGCGTACGTTCTGAATGGCCTGGGAAATAAAGAGATTGTCTTCCCCTGTTCCAAGCGTCGAAAAGTCAGCACTAGAGGAATTGAAGATATCCGTGATGCCCATCTTTTTCAGTTTTCCATTAAGATCCAGCGAGTTCGAGATATCGAACTTCGGAAGAGAAAGCGTGACGAGCATGTCCTTTTTCGCGACGTTGTTTTTGTTTAACATAAATCCGAGACATTCTTCGTCAGAAAGAAGTGCTTCCGGTGAAGTCCCTTCATTAGGAAGGATCAGACGCATATAACCGTTTCCATTCGTATCGAGAGAAATGGAATCGAAGGATTCACCACGGTAGAATATGGTTTGGTTTTCAGCTTTCATGAAGTCACAGGTCAGATCCTTGTCCGGTGCATGGAATGTAGCGGGTTTAGTAGCCTGCTCATCAAACGGAATATTCCATTTTGCAGAGTAATTGACCGTGGAAACCAGGGCCAGTACGGTCTGCGGATCCAGTTTCATATCCTGCACGTAGTCAGAAAGAAGACCATCAGTCTGTTCGTTGATCCAGGAGCGGTACATTTCGGTATATTTTGCGGATGCCGGATCACCGGTGAATGCGGAAGCGTAGTAATAGGCGGCCAGGTTTTCCAGCACCTTGGAATCGTACTTGCATTTGTTGTTCGTCCAAAGTGAATCGGCAAGGATACAGGTGGCCATCCCGTCATCTGCATACGTTACCTCAAAAAGCGACTTGCTGTTGTTTCGGAGGGATTCGATGTCCTCTTCGTGGAGGACGTCCAGGATCTGCTGGCGGCTCTGTCCATCCGAAATTTCTGCGGTCATCCCCAGAGCCAGATAGAGGCTGAGAGGAGAGAATACAAAGTTTTCCTTACTATCCGGGTCCGACATGGCGCTGACGACTTCTTTGAAGTATTCAAAATAGGCTGTCTGGTAGCCGGTCGGCTGTTGTAAAAGCACTTCACGGGTTTCGTGCCAGAGCTTGTACTGTTTGTCAAATTCAGAGAAGGACAAAGCATTTTCGTCCGGATACTCGGCCATTTCCGGATAGTTCGGAGCGGCCAGGACCTTCGCGGTAGCATGGCTTTCTCCGAAGAGATTGCTAACAAATTTCGGAGGGAAAAGCGCCAGCAGCAGTACTGCGGCAGCGACGACTACGGCCACAGAGGAAATGAAGAGGACCTTGTGGTTTTTTTTGCGGGGAGAAAGATCAGGGATCAGTTTTTCGTCGATCTTTCCGATGGCATCTAATAATTCTTCGTTCTTTTTCATGTTATACACCTTCTTTTTCCAGTAGATCTTTCAGCTTCTTTCGGATCCGGACCAGCTTCATCTTGATGGCGGATTCGGAGATCTTGTATCTTTCTGCGATCTCTTCGATGGAAAGAAAGTACCAGTAACGGTAGAGAAAGATGTCTTTGTCTTTTGTGTTCAGGCTTCGAAGAAAACCCTCGATCAGATCCTTCAGGATCACCTGTTCTTCGATAGCACTATCTTCTTTTCCGATGCATTCACCCAGTTCATCCAGGCAAAGTGCTGTCTGGCTGCCCTGATATTTCTGAGCATGATCCTTGCGGTACCGGTTCAACGCAAGGTTCCGGGTGATCGTGCCAAGGAAGACCGAGAGGCGGGAAGGACGGGCAGGGGGAATGGCATTCCAGGCCCGGAACCAGGTGTCATTGACACACTCTTCCGAGTCTTCGCGGCATTGAAGGATATTCTGCGCTATGGTAGAGCAGTATGCACCATATTTTTCCGTGCATGCCGTTATGGCAGAATCGTTCCTTGCAAAGTAAAGATCCAAGATCTTTTCGTCTTCCATTTTCCACCCTCGCTTTCGTTCTCTCACTATTATAGACAAGATTGCGATGCAAAAAGTAACACGTTTTTCCGGAAAAATCTGAAAAACAAGATTGCAATTCTTTTTATCCATACTATAATAATCATGCGCGGAGATTCTGCCGCCAAGCAGTTCGGGTCCGATATCCTGCTTGTAAAACCTAAAACCAAAGGAGCAATTTTATATGCAAACGATTCGTCGTGTACGGGATGACTACCGTAATCTTTTACGTAGTGTTCCGTCTATGGTAACAACTGTTTTTATCCTCTCTGTGGTTTTCATGAACCTCATGGCCAGTAAGGAATTATACCGTTCCGAGTATTTTTGTTTGAACTGCGGTCTGGCTTTGTCCTGGATCTCTTTCCTCTGCATGGACTGCATCTGCAAGCGCTTTGGTCCGAAAGCGGCAACGAAGATCTCCATTCTGGCGATCGGCGTGAATGTTGTCTGCGTTATCGTCCTTAAGCTACTCAGCATGGCACCGGGTAACTGGGCTGCTTTTTACTCCGCATCGGATGCGGCAACAGGTGAGATGATCACAAAGGGCATCGACAGTACTTTTGGTGGCGCCTGGTATGTTGTAGTCGGTTCCGCAGTAGCGATGTTCCTTTCGACACTCGTCAATTCTTCTTTGAACCACGTCATCGGAAAAAGAACTGACAATGGTCATTTCAGCGGTTTTGCCAAGCGTTCCCTGATCTCGACGGGCATCGCCCAGTGGGTCGATAATTTCGTATTTTCCGCGATGGTATCGCACGTATTCTTCGGCTGGAACTGGACACAGGTCCTGATCTGCTCTACGACTTCGATGGCCGTCGAACTTGTTGCCGAAGCAATCTTTTCTCCTGTCGGCTACCGCGTTTCCACCCGTTGGGAAAAAGAAAAGGTCGGCCAGGAATACATCAACCACATGGCGAAGGCGGTACAGGCATAAGTGCTTTCCCGCCGGATATGACACGAGGACAGGATCCTATGGAATTAGAAAAGTTATCCGGTGTGGCACTGGGACAGCAAGTCCGAAGCGGCCACATCACCCCGACAGAAGTCGTCGATTATTTTGCAGACCGGATCGGAAAAAGAGATCCTGGTCTGCATGCGTTTACCTATACCCGCTTTGAGGAGGCCCGTTCCGAGGCAAAAGCACTGGAACAGCGGCTTTCACGAGGCGAGGATGTGGGTCCGCTTTGTGGTGTGCCTGTGGGACTTAAGGATTTCCTTCCTTCGAAGAAAGGCTGGACCAATTCCCATGGCGGAGTCCGTTCCTTGATCCGCGAAGACGATGCCGATTCCATGTTCTATATCGCGGCAAGGGAAGCAGGTGCGATTGCGGTCGGAAAGACGAATGCTCCGGCGTTTGCGTTCCGGGGAACGTGTGACAATAAGATGTATGGTCCGACGAGTAATCCTTTCGATACGCGTTATAATTCCGGAGGATCCTCCGGCGGTTCTGCAGCGGCGGTCGCGGATGGTATGCTTCCTATCGCGGAAGGTTCCGATGGCGGCGGTTCGATCCGTATTCCCTCGGCCTGGTGTGGTTGTTTCGGATTTAAGGCCTCCGTCGGCACGATTCCGAGTATCTGCCGTCCGGATGGTTGGACCGCGACGCATCCTTATTGCTTCAATGGTGCGATCACGCGAACGGTCGAAGACAGTGCGCTCATGCTCAACTACATGGCGCGGTATAACCCGAGAGATCCGCTGAGTCTGGACCACGGAAAGAAAGACTTTACCGAACTCATGCGCAAGCCGGTCCGCGATTGGAAGATTGCATTTACTACGGATTTCGATGTATTTACTGTCGACCCGGAAGTCGCCCGGATCGTTCGGGAAGCGGCTTGGAAGATGGAGCTTGCCGGTGCGAAAGTGGAGGAAGTACACTTTCATTTCAAGCATAACCAGATGGAGTTTTCTGAACTCTGGTGCAGAAGTATCAGCATCGATACTGCGATCGATATGGAGCTCTGGAAGAAGGCCGGGCTGGATCTGGTCCGTGACCACAGAGACGAGATCCCTGAGGAATTCATCTACTGGAATGAAGTGGCGCTTCGTTCTTCGGTCATGGATTACCGTTATTTCAATGAACTGCGCACCGAGATCCTCGATGCCCAGCAGGATATCTTCGATCACTACGATCTGATTCTTTCTCCGGTCACGATCTGCCCTCCGGTCCTGAATGCTGCAGATGGCAATACAAAAGGACCGACGGAAATGAATGGAAGAAAGATCGAGCCGTTGATCGGTTTCTGCGAGACGTTCTTCGAAAACTTTACGGGCAATCCTGCCGCTTCGGTTCCTGCCGGGCTGACATCAGAAGGCCTTCCTGTGGGACTGCAGATCATCGGTAAGAAATTCTGTGACGAAGATGTCCTGGCGGCGGCAAGGACCTTTGAAGAGATCTCTCCGTGGAGTTACGACATTCCGTATTCGAGAAAAGTATAAGCATGACATAACAAAGAAAAAGCACCTGCCAGAAGGTGCTTTTTTCTTCATGAAGGTTTTCTGCTCCGGACTTTCAGACAGCCTGGAAGAGCAGGGTGGCATTATGTCCGCCGAAACCCAGGGAATTACTCATGGCGTAGCGGACAGGGCGGATCTTTCCCTTTTGGAAAGTGTAATCCAGATTGAGTTCCTCTTCACATGAATTGGAATTGCGGGTTAGATGGATATAACTGTCACGGATTGCACAGATGCAGACAATGGCTTCGATTGCGCCGGCTCCACCCAGAAGATGGCCGGTCATGGATTTTGTGGAGTTGATGGCGATCTTTTCCGCGGCATCTCCCATAGCGAACTTGATGGCACGGGTCTCATACAAATCATTGAGGTGTGTCGATGTGCCGTGGGCGTTGATGTAATCGACATCCGCCGGAAGTATCCCTGCCTGTCTCATGGCGATCTTCATGGCCATGCCGGCACCGCTTCCGTCCGGAGCAGGGGAGGTGATGTGGTAGGCGTCATTGGTCACGCCGTAGCCCACGATCTCTGCAAGGATATTCGCATTTCTCCTTATGGCATGTTCATACTCTTCCAGAACAAGGATGCCTGCACCTTCGCCCAGAACAAAGCCGTCCCGGTCTTTGTCGAAAGGCCGGGAAGCTTTGTCCGGATCCGCGCTTGTGGAGAGTGCTTTTAGCGCGGAAAAACCGTTGATCGCTGAGGTGGTGATTGCGGCCTCGGTTCCACCGGCAACGATCAAGTCTGCTTCGTCGAGACGGATGGCATTATAGGCCTCGCCGATGCAGTGGCTGCCGGTGGCGCAGGCTGTGGATATATCCATGTTCTTGCCCTTGAGGCCGAACTGAATGGCAATGTTAGCGGAGGCCATGTTGGTAATTACCAAAGGGATATAAAGGGGGTCGGTCTTGGCTCCGCTAAAGAACTTCGGTATCTCTTTCTCGTGCTTCTGCATGGCGCCGATGCCGCATCCGACAATGACACCCATGCGATAGGGATCTTCGCGGGAAAGATCAAGACCGGAGTCCTGAAATGCTTCTCTTGTGGCGGCGACAGCATACTGGGAGAATAATTCCATACGCTTGGCGGATTTGAAGTCCATATAATCTCTGGCGTCGAAACCACGGACTTCTCCGGCGAGCTTGATCGGGGATTCTGAGACGTCGATCTTGGTGATGGGGCCGACTCCGTTGGTACCGTTTTTCAAGCCCTGCCAGAAAGAAGGCACATTATTTCCAAGTGGTGTGACTGCACCCATACCTGTGATGACTACTCGTCTCGTTTCCATTTTTATTCTCCTGTTGATGTGCCCGTTACAAAAAACGAAGCGTAATTCGAATCAAGTGTAATCAAAAGCACCCGAAACAGGAACGGGCAAGTTTCCCGAAGTATCCGATTTTGGGGATTTTCGGAAAAACATGAAAAATAGGAGAAAAACTCGTTTTTGCGCAAATTCTGAAATGCCGGAGGAAGTCTTGGGAAAGTATGGTATCATGCTTGATAGGAGAAAGAACGGAGGAAGAAACAATGGCGTTATTGACGAAGGGCGCGATCATGCACGCTTTTGAAGAGATGCTCGAGGAGATGGCTTTCGATAAGATCACGGTATCCGCCCTCGTGAAGAGATCGGGCATCAGCCCGAATACTTTCTACTACCACTATTGCGACAAATATGCACTTCTGAACGAGTGGTTCGGCATGAAGCTTCGGGACATCCGGAAAGATGACGACGACTATGCCGGCTGGCAGAAACGCATCAAGTACTTTTTCCGCATGTGCCACGATAATCCGAGACTGATCCACCACATCGTAGACTCGCTTTCGCGTGAGCAGCTGGAGCACTATATCTTCGAGATCACCGACAAAGTTTTCATCAGTTATGTCCGTAAAAAATCAGCGGGCAAGGACGTGTCGGAGAGCAAGATCCGCGAGATCGCACGTTTCTACACCTATGCCTTTATCGGATTCTTTCTGGAGTATATCTGGGATGATATGGAAGACGATGTGGATGCGAAAGTTGACCATTTAAGTGAGATGTTCGACTGCTTTATCGAGAGTGCGATCCGATAATATTCTTTTATTTTTAAATCATGCAACAAAAGCACTTCCTCATGCGTCTTATATGTAGGATGGGTGAAATCTGTCTTTTTTACTTTGAGAAGAACGAGGAACAGGGCATATGAAACGAAGAGGAATCAGCATCTTACTGGCGGCAGTGCTTCTTCTGGAGATATCGGGCGGATGCAGGATGAAGGAAGAAAAGAAGGAAACGACGGAGAAAGCCGTCGAGAGTACGACTTCCGCGGAGATGGCTGAAGATAAGACCTCAGATAATGATATGAATCCGGACGAAGAGACGACCGAAGAGACTTCGGAAAAGGACAGGAAAATCGAGCTCGATCCGGATGCAATCATTTTTACTTTTGAGCACACGAATATGGCCTGGGGATTTCAGAGCAGTGTTTCGATCATTCTAGGTGACGGCCGGGTCTATTCGGTGACGGATTATTGGAATGTGAAAAATGATAAAGTCGAGACGATCAACTCGATCAAAGAGCATGTGGTGCAGACCGAGCCGGTGAGTACTCTTGATATGGAGTACCTCTTGGATCTGTACTATGCAGCATCGAAATTTGATCCCAATTGCACGTTTACGAAAGAATCGGCCGCAAAGGATATGGGATCCTACGCACTGAATTTCTGGAAGGAAGATGGAACAATAGTTACGTGCATGCAATACGGGGATTGGAAATATGTGTATGACGACCCGAATGCGGCGATCATTTCAAAACTTTGGGACGAGGTGGACCATCATCTTACCATCGGAAAGAGCTATCAAAATTTCTCCATGCGGGTAGATGCCAGCCGTATGGCTACTCTTCACTGTGGATATGTTTCTTTACCGGATGGAAGTTCCGGCAAGTTTATTTTCGAAAACTATGCCGAGTTTGAAAAAGCGGCGAAAGCTTGGAAGCTGGATCTTTCCCAGGTTGTGATCTGGGACGGGGAAAACGAGAGACTGAAGGATTTTCCAGTCTTTGTGCAGTTCGATCTTTTCGATACGCTGGGGCATGAAAGAGACTACGATGCGTTCCTGATCGCTGATGATACCTACCGTTTCCTGAGAAGCGGAAACTGCAAGGACCCGGCACCGGATGAGAGTGTCGCTGAAGCAATGGATGGTTTCGTATCGATTTATTTATATACAACAAAAATCGATTGGGATAAGGACGTCTTACAGACGGAAGACGGTGGAACCTGGGAGAAATACGCAGGGTGAGCGGCTCTTTATGCGCGCTTCATCTTCCGCCAGATCACAAAATACATGGTGGTGAAGCAGATGGTTGCACCGATGAACTGACTGATGCACTCAGCCCAGAACACGCCGTCTACACCGAGTCCGATGCCAGGCAGAAGCAGCGTCAAAGGTGTGACCAGAAGGATCTTTCTGAGCATGGAAAAAAACAGTGCGTGCTTTGGATAATTCAGGGCCACGAAGGTGGTCTGTCCACTCATCTGCAGAGCCATGAACGGGAAGGCAAGGAAGTAGATCCTGGCACAATGGATCGTCAGGTCGATCAGCTCCGGATCGTCGGTAAAGATTCGGATGATCGGTCCCGGGATCAGGAAAATCATGGCCCACATCAGGATATTGACCGAAAGACCGCAAAGGAAGATAAAGCGGATGCATTCCGAGACACGGCGGCGTTCTTTGGCGCCGTAGTTATAGCTCATGACATTCTGGCCGGCATTGGTGACGCCGCTGTTCGGCAGGCTCATGATCTCGCGGACGGAATTATTGAGGCTCATGGCGCCGACGTAAAGTGTGCTGAGCGGACCACCCCATGTTTTCAGCATGATGTTCACGATCGCCTGCGTAATGCTGGTGGTGACCTTGAAGGTAAATCCGGTCGCGCCGAGCTTCAGCAGGCCGCCAATCTGGCTCTTATCGATCAGGAGTTTCTGAAGGCGGAGCGGCGGGCGCTTACTTCTAAGGAAAAGCACTACCCACAGGGCGCTGATGCTCTGGGAGAGGACCGTGGCCAGTGCCGCGCCCTCGATGCCCATACTGAAGGCGAAGATGAAAAGCGGGTCAAGTGCGATATTCATGACGGCGCCGATGATGACGGTCAACATGCCGATCTTCGGGAACCCCTGTGCGTTGATGAACGGATTCATGCCGAGACTCAGAAGGACCGGGATCGTGCCGATCACGTAAATGCGGAAATAGCCGACTGCGTAAGGCAGCGAGAATTCATCACCGCCGAGAAGCTCCAGGAGCCATGGTGCGAAAACGAAGAGAAGTACGGTGAGCGTGGCGCCGATCAAGAGAAGAAGCGTAAAAGACGTGCTCAGCATGCGCTGCGCTTTGGCATCGTCTTTTTCTCCTCTGGCAATCGTGGCCAGCGTGGTTCCTCCGGTACTGCATAAGTTGGCAAAAGCACTGATCAGGGTGATCAAAGGAAAGCACACGCCAAGTCCTGTGATGGCGTAGGTGCTGTTGTCTCCCATGTGTCCGATATAGGCGCGGTCAACGATGTTATAGAGAACAACGACCAGCTCGGCCAGCATGATCGGAAGGCCGAGTTTCAGGATGAGAAACGGAATCTTACCCTTTGAAAAATCGCCCTTAGCGGAAGATGTTCCGAGGGCGGGATTTTCAGTGTTGTTCTTCGGGTCAGTGTTCATGTATGTCGTCTCTTTCATAAGCGGTTCCGATCTATACGTACGACCGGTCGATCTTGATCACACAGTAGTGATGGGGGTGCGATTTCTGGATTTCCTGCTGCACGCGATGGACCAGTTCTTTTTCCGAAATGGAAACATCGTGCGGGACGACCATATCGAAGATGAGATTGGTGTGGCTTTCGCCGGGGACCATGCGGAAATCGTGGATCGTGATCCGTGGATCGATGCTTTTGGCGATTTCCTTTGTCTCGTCCTGAAGACGCATGAGGTCTTTGTTTTTCGTGTCGATCGGATCCATATGAATGACCGCTTCGCAGTCTAGCTCGCGGGCCAGATCCATCTCGATATTATCGATGCAGTCGTGGATATAGAACATATCCTGGAATGCGGAAACTTCGGCGTGCAGGGAGATCATCTTCCGGCCCGGACCATAGTCATGGACGACCACATCGTGAATGCCGCTGACGGCTTCGTGGGAAAGAACGATCTCGGAAATGCGGTCGAGGAATTCCTTGGACGGCGGGGTGCCGAGGAGCGGTTCGATCGTGTCCTTGGCCGCATTGATTCCGGAATAGAGGATAAAGACGGCCAGCGCAACACCGATATACGCGTCCACAGGAAGAGACGTGAACTTGGTGGAAATTACGGCGAGAAGAACGACGGACGTGGAGATCATGTCGTTTCGGCTGTCGATCGCCGTTGCTTTCATGGCGGCGGAATCAATGATCTTCGCCCAATGGAAGTTGTAGTACATCATGTACGCCTTTACGACGAGCGAGGCGAGCAGGATGATGATCGCAGGCAGCGTGCAGTCTACGGCAGTCGGGTGGATGATGCCCTCGATGGAGGATTTTCCGAGTTCAAAGCCCATGATACAGATCAGGAGCGAGACAAGAAGTCCGGAAATATATTCAATACGCCCGTGCCCGAAAGGATGGTCGGCGTCGGGAGCCTTGCCCGCCAGGCGGAACCCGATGAGCGTAATAATCGACGATCCCGCGTCGGAGAGGTTGTTGAGCGCATCACCGACGATGGCGATCGAGTGTGTCAGAAGCCCCATGATGAGTTTTCCCAGGAAAAGGAGAAGGTTAAAGAAAATACCGCAACCTCCGCAGATACTGCCGACTTTACGGCGCACCTGAGGCTGCTTCGCATCTTTCTTCACTTCCGGAACAAGTTTTCTGATCAACAGAGAAACCATGTGTTTTTGCGTCCTTTCTTCCCGGTTCACTTTGGTGCACGGAATTTCTTTCTGCACACCAGACTCATTATATTATAACAGGCTTGTCGAGGGAGGCAGGTTTTGATGTAAAATGATAAGAAGTACAGCGGTTTAGGAGTGTTTATGGATCATACTGCGGAAAAAGAACTGGAGCGCGTGGCGAAGCTTGCGGGGCTTTCGGTCGAGGGAAAGGAGAAAGAGATCCTTCTTTCTGATCTTTCGCGCATCACGGAATATATGGAACGGATCACGACACTCGATACAAGTTCAGTAAAAGACGCAGGCAGTAACGCGGCTTCTGAAGCGTCCTGCGGCACGCGCGATTCTCTTCGCGAAGATATAGCGGTTCAATCCGAGTTACCACAAACCATCCTTCGGGGGGCCCCGGCATCAGACGGAAGTTCTTTTGCCGTGCCCAAGACGGTCGAGTAAGGAGGACGGAACGTGGAGAAAGAAGAGCTGTTTTCCTTACCTGCATATGCGCTGGCCGAGGCGGTCCAGAATCAAAAAGTGACTGCAGAAGAAGCGCTCGATGCTGTTTTTCAAAGGATTGAGGAGCGTGAAAGCGATCTTCACGCATATATTTCGACGAGAAAAGAAGCGGCACAGATCGAAGCGAGAAACCTGAAAATGCAGGGTAAGCTTTCTGGGGTGCCGGTTGCCATCAAGGACAACCTCATGCTTTCCGGGGAGAAAACGACCTGCGGGTCGAAAATGCTGCAAGAATACGTGGCGCCTTATACGGCTACCTGTGTCCGGAAACTGCAGGACAGCGGGTGTGTGATCGTCGGAAAAACGAACATGGATGAATTCGGAATGGGCGTGTCCACGGAGACATCTTTCTTTGGTGCGACCAGTCATCCGAAGGCGCCTTCCTTTGTGCCGGGCGGTTCGTCCGGAGGTGCGGCAGCTGCGGTGGCGTCCGGAGAAGCATGGGCGGCAGTTGGAACAGATACCGGAGGTTCGATCCGGCAACCGGCGGCGTTCTGCGGATTGGTGGGACTTCGCCCCACATACGGGACAATCTCCCGGCATGGCCTCGTTGCTTTTGCCTCGTCGATGGATATCGCAGGGCCGATCACACGAAGCGTAAAGGATTCCGCGTTATTTTTCAACGTCATGCATGGGCAGGATCCGAAAGACCAGACTTCAGTTCCTTCGGATGATGTAAGCCTCGATCAGATCGAGCAATACTCTGTTAAAGGAAAGCGGATCGGCGTGCTTCGCGAGCTTCTGGAAAGCAAAGACGTGGACGAAGAAGTTTCGCAGGCGGTCCGTGGTGTGATGGATTTTTACGAAAGATCCGGTGCGGTCGTGGAGATGGTGGATATGTCCCTTCTCGATCACGCAGTAGCCATCTATTATGTCTTATCGTCCGCGGAAGCCTCTTCCAACCTGGCACGTTACGATGGCGTGCGGTATGGGTTCCGCGCTGAAGGCTGCAGGAATCCGGATGAACTCTATACGAAGACGCGCAGCGAGGGCTTCGGCCTGGAAGTCAAACGAAGGATCCTTCTGGGAAACTATGTACTTAGCAGTGAGCATTTTGAGGATTGTTTCCGTCAGGCCGAACGGGCACGGGAGATGATGCGGCGCGAGTTTTCGCATGCATTTTCAAAATACGATCTGCTTCTGAGTCCGGTGTCCGCGACGACCGCGCCTCATAAGGGAAAAGCGGCGGCGGATCCGCTTGCTTCCTATCTTTCCGACCTATGCACGGTCCCGGCAAGTCTGGCCGGGATCCCGGCGATTTCAGTTCCTTGCGGACAAAGCCGTTCGGGAATGCCGATCGGTGTGCAGCTGATGGCTGACCGCTTCGGCGAACAGGAGATCCTGGGCGCGGCAAGAGTCCTCGAAAGAGAATATTATTCGGAGACGGATATCGCGGGAAAGGGGGCGTCGTCAGATGGAGGAATTTGAGACCATCGTGGGCCTTGAAGTTCACGTCGAACTGAAGACAGAATCGAAGATCTTCTGCTCGTGTCCGACCACTTTCGGTGCGGCGCCGAATACCCATATCTGCGAAGTTTGTGCGGGCCTTCCAGGCGCACTTCCGAGACTTAATAAAAAAGTCCCTGAATATGCGGTCATGACTGGACTGGCCCTTCACGCTGAGATCACGAAACAGATGCGTTTTGACCGGAAGAATTATTTCTATCCGGACCTTCCGAAGGGCTATCAGATCTCGCAGCTCTACGCACCCTGTGCGAGAAACGGATATCTGGAGATCGATGATCCTGAAAAGAAGATCCGTATTCATGAGCTGCATATGGAAGACGATGCGGGAAAACTGATCCATGACGATACGGGTACGTATATCGATTTTTCCCGCTGTGGCGTACCGCTGATCGAGATCGTGACGGAACCGGATTTCCGAAGTGCGGAAGAGGTCGTAAGCTTCCTTCAGAAACTCAAGACAATGCTGCAGTTTCTAGGCGTATCCGACTGCAAGATGCAGGAAGGATCGATGCGCGTCGATGTAAATCTTTCTGTCCGGAAGATCGGGCAGGAGACACTCGGAACGAGAACGGAAATGAAGAATCTTTCGTCTTTCCGTGCGGTCAGTAAAGCTGTTGCCTACGAGGCCAGAAGGCAGTGGGAAGCTCTCGGAAGAGGGGAGAAGATCCTTCGCGAGACACGCCGCTGGGATGAGAAAAATGAGATCTCCGTTTCCATGCGAAAGAAAGAAGATGCGGCGGAATATAAGTATTTTCCGGAGCCGGATCTTCCGGTGCTCTGCTTCTCGGAGGAAGAGATCCGTGCTATCAAGGAAACGCTCCCGGAACTTCCGGAAGAAAAGAGAAGAAGATATATCGAAGAACTGCATCTTCCTGCTTATGATGCAGGCATTCTTACGTCCCAAAGGCAGGTGGCAGATCTGTTTGAAAAAACGATGGAGATCTGCCATGACCCCAAGGAAGCGTCGAACTGGATCATGGGTGAGTTCATGAAGATCAGAAATGACCATGGTGACGATGAGGAAGACTTTACCATGAGAGAGGAGTCCCTCGGTGAGATCATCCTGCTTCAGAAAGCGGGAAGGATCTCGCGTGCTTCGGCAAAAGCACTTCTTCTTGCAGCGTACGAGGAGAATGCGCTTCCGAAAGAGTATGCGGAGGCGCACGACCTCTGGCTGATCACGGATAAAGCTGTGCTTCTTCCTGTCGTGGAACAGGTCATAAAGGATAATCCGAAATCTGTTTCCGAATACCGTGCCGGAAAGGTGAAAAACAAGCAGTTTCTTCTTGGTCAGGCGATGCGTGCAACGAAAGGAAAAGCCGACCCCTCTATACTGGAAGGAGTATTGCAGGAGTGCCTCGAAAGCGAGTAAAATATAGGTGTAAGAGGTCCTTGGGGGCAAGCAAGAAGGCGTTTACTGATGGAAGAGAAAGAAAGAAACTTTTACGATAAAGCGAAAAGCGCGATCTATGCGTTTATTTTCCGTGAACCTGCTGCACAGGCGCAGACGGCGTATGACCGTCAGTGGCGGAAAAAGGAAGTGGACAGTAAGTCTTTCCGTCTGTATCAGGAAGCGGCCGAGACGGGCCAGCCGTTCGCGTGCTTCAGTGTCGGCCGTTGTTATGAGGAAGGCCGTGTCGTAGAAAAGGATCTGGAAAAGGCGTATGAGTGGTACCAGAAGGGCGCGACCGGCGGCGATGTAAATGCGTGGGTGGCCCTGGGCAGAATGTTCGATCAGGGAATCTATGTTGACCGGGACCCGAAACTATCCCAGATGTGGCTCGAGCGCGCGGCGAACAAGGGGCACCCGCTGGGCATGATCGGACTTGGAAAATACTATGCAAGCGGCGAGGGAGGAGAGAAAGACCAAAAACGCGCGCTAGAGCTTTTTGAGCAGGCGCATGAACTGAATAAGGGAATTGCAAGCTATGTCCTCGGCGAGGCGATCGGGGACGGCATCGGCTGTGAGAAGAATTACGAGAAAGCGTTTGAGCTGTTTCAGGAAGCGGATGCGAACAACTATCCTCTGGCAACGTTCAATGTCGGCATGATGCTCGAGATGGGGCTCGGCTGTGAAAAGGATGAGAAGAAAGGCCTCGAGTTTATCCAGAAGGCGGCAGATCAGGGTGTATCGGATGCGATGTACCGGCTGGCGTTTGACTATCGTGATGGCTCCAAGTTTGTGGAGAAAGACCAGAAGAAATCGTTTGAACTTTTCCTGAAAGCGGCGGAGGCCGGGAACATCAAGGCGTGTCAGGAAGTCGGCCTGATGTACGAAAACGGCGGGGGCTGCGAAAAGGATGAGAAGAAAGCTTTCGAGTATTATGAAAAAGCGGCGAAGGGCGGACTGCACACGGCGATCGTATGTCTGGCGGTCTGCTATAGAAGCGGGATCGGATGTGAGAGGGATCCGCAGAAAGCAAGAGAACTTCTGGAAATCGGAGTCGCGCTGGGCAACACCAGAGCGTATCACCTCCTGGCGCTGGCGCTTTTCGAGGAGGATCCGAACGACGAACGTGCGGTGAACCTTGAGATGGTTGCGGCGAAGGGCGGATTTAACCGTTCGTCCATGACGCTGGCGTACTATTTCCTGCAGAAGGGCGATGTGGCGCCGGATAAGGAAAAGGCCAAGTATTATTACCGCCAGGCGGCGAATCAGGGAGATTCGACGGCTGCTTTTGAACTGGCGGAGCTTCTGAGTTCGGAAGAGAATAATCAGGATCAGAGCGTGCAAAAAGAGATCGACGCGCTCTATCACATCAGCGCGGAAAACCGGCATCCTCTGGCGGCGTTCCATCTGGCGAAGCAGCTCGAAGGAACCGGCGACGAAGAAAAATATGTGAAGTACATGAGTATCGCGGCGTCCGGAGGCATCGCGGAGGCGGCGCTGGAAATGGCGGAGCGGCATTTCTGGGGAAACAAGATGGCGATCAATATTCCGGTGAGCAGCGCGCTGTTTAAATTTGCCGCGGACGAGCTCTGCTCGGACGAATATGCCGCAAAAGGCGCGATAACGAGGATCATTACCAGAAATGAGAATAAGTTCTGGGCGATTGGGAATTACAGGATGGACCGGTTGGAGAAGAACCTTCTTTCGACAAAGAAGACGAACGAAGATCCGAAGCATGCGGACGAATCGAAGGAGTGTCTACAGAAGCTGGAGGAGCTGGCGAAAGGCGGAATGGAACTGGCGAAGATCTTCCTGCCTCTTGCGAAAATACTGGTTCTGGATTCTGATCTCAAAGCGGCGGCGGACCAGGCTCTTCTTGAAGAGGTCCGCGCACTTCCGGATTCGCGGGAGAAGATGTTTTTCCAGGCATTGACGTATGCGTGCATCGATAAGGATGACATTGCCGGGTCGGTGCTCCGGTTCAAAAAACTGCGTGATGAAATGCAGGTAGGAAATGTGAACCACTTCCTCGGAAATCTCTACCGTAGCTATGCTTTCGGAACCAGAAAGACCCGGCGCAATAACATGTCGATCCTTTCCTTGCAGCATTCTTTTCATACAGCTGCTTCGGCATCTTCGAAGACAGAGAAAAAGACCAGGCAGGAAGAAGCGCTTGGCGTGGCAAAAGAATACTACCTCGAAGCATACCGTAACCAGGAAGTGGACAGTCCTTTCATGTTCTATCTGGCATCGGGAGAAGAGTTGAAACTGATCGAGAAAAAAGCGGAAATCGGGCTTTATATCATGGCGGCAGCAATCTGGATCCTTCTTTGCATGTACTATTATACCTCCGGACGTGCCGGCCAGACGTGGGAGGAAAGGGTCCGTACGTATTACTATATCCTTTTCGGGATAATCACGATCACGCTGGGGATCCGTATCCTGCTTACTATATTCAGTGGTGTGATCCGCCGCTCGCAAAGGAAAAAATACATGAAAGAACTTTATCATAATTACGATAAGAAATGAGGAAACAGCATGGCGGTACATGTAGTTTTATTTGAACCGGAGATTCCGCAGAATACCGGAAATATCCTTCGTACTTGCGTGGCAACCAACACGAAAGTACATATCATTGAGCCGATCGGTTTTTCACTTACACCGGAGACGCTGAAACGTTCTGCATCGAATCATCTAGAGATGGCAGAATACACGATCTACAAAGATTTCGAGGATTTCGAATCGAAGAATCCGGGCACATATTTTTACATGACACGATACGGTAAAAAACCACACAGTTCTTTTGACTTTGCAAAGGTGGAAGGGGATATCTACCTGATCTTCGGAAAAGAAAGCACCGGTATTCCTTATGACCGGCTTCGCGCGCATCTTGATTACTGCTTCCGCATCCCGATGTCCGGAAACTGCAGAAGCCTGAATCTTTCAAATGCTGTGGCCATCGCACTTTATGAGGTGATGCGGCAGCTGGATTATCCGGAACTTTCCTTTACTGAAGTCCAGAAAGGGGAAGATTTTCTGGAGTCTTTCGACATTCATCCGATTGGGAAGAAAGAAGGTCTGCTATGACTCAGAACGAGGTAACGACACCGAAAGAAGAGATAGAGGTTCCTGTTTCGAAAAAGAGGGATTACAGTAAGCTCTCCTGGGCAGCATTATTCTGGCTGCCTGTTGTAGGGATCCTTTCCGAGTGCTGCTTTGCCGGCATGATTGGAAACCGCGTGACGCTGCACATGCTGCTTCTTTCTGTCAGCATGACTCTCTTTTTGGGACTCATCGTGTTCCTCGTTCCCAAGAAGAAATTCCGTGTGATCGCAACGGGCATCCTTACCATGCTCCTTGCTATCGTCTATATCGCGCAATACGTCTACTACAGGATCTTCGCGACCATCTTTGTGTGGGCCTCACTTGAGGGAACCGGAAATGCTGTGGCGGAGTACAACAGCGTGATGTTTTCTGCGATCGGAAGAAGCTGGTTCGGTATCCTGATCCTGCTCCTTCCGTCTGTCCTCTACTGGGTTTTAGTAAGACGGTTCGTAAGAGAGATCCCGACAGAAAAAAAGAGATACGTTCTCACATTGGCAAGTGCTTTTGCTGTAGTAACGGTGATCGGAACAGGACTTGTGCTTTCGGACAGAACAGGTGCGGCCAGCCCGAGAAGACTTTATCTGACTGAGTTTTCGCAGGATTCGTCGCTTCGGGAATTCGGACTTCTTCCGACCATGGGCCTCGACTTCCGGTTCAATGTGATGAACATTTCCTGGGAAGAAAGGTCTGATGTTGATGTCAGCAGTATTGTGATCGAGACGGCAGCGCCGACTGAAACCACCGCGGCTCCGACATTTACACCGACGCCGGTTCCTCCTACAAAAGCACCTGAGGCGACCGCTACGCCTTCTCCGACACCATCGCCGACACCGACGCCATATCCGAAAAATACGCTGGACATCCAGTTCGACCTGGAGGAAGACGATAAAGTCTATCGGAGCATGAACGAGTTTTTCTCACAGAGAGCCCCGACGACCATGAACGAATATACCGGGCGTTTTAAAGGCAAGAACCTGATCCTGATCACGGCCGAAGCTTTTTCCGGATTCGTGATCGATCCGGAACTGACGCCGACGCTGTATAAACTCTCTACGACCGGTTTCGTCTTCAACAATTTCTACACGCCGGAATGGTATGTCAGCACTTCGGACGGAGAGTTCGTCGAGACGACCGGACTGATTCCGAAATCCGGTGTCTGGAGCTATACGAAGATCGCGAAAAACTACATGCCGTTTGCATTCGGAAACCAGTTTGCTGCGCTGGGATATCAGACCTATGCGTACCATAACAACACGTACACATATTACCACAGAGACCGCTCGTATCCGGTCATGGGCTATACTTACCGCGGCCTCGGAAACGGACTGAACGTGAAGAAACAGTGGCCGGAATCAGATGTCGAGATGGTCGAAGATACGGTTCCGGAGTTCCTGAATGGCGAACCCTTCCACGTGTACTACATGACGGTAAGCGGACATCTTCCGTACGCATTCGGGGATAACCAGATGTCTTCGAAGAACCGCGATCTGGTAAAAGATCTGGACTACAGCAGTGGCGTAAAAGCGTATATTGCCTGCCAGATCGAGCTGGATCATGCACTGGCACTTCTTCTTGAAGAACTTGAAGCAGAAGGCCAGCTGGAGAACACTGTGATCGCACTTGGTGCAGACCATAATCCATATGGCCTGACGGCTTCCGAATATAGAGAACTTGCAGGAAAGAAAGTAACGTATCCTTTCTCCTATTTCGAGAATGCGTTCATACTCTGGTGCGGCGACATGGAAGAGCCGGTCATCGTTGACAAGTATTGTTCCAGCCTCGATATTGCGCCGACACTGGCGAACCTTTTCGGACTTCCGTATGACTCCCGTCTCTACATCGGGACAGACATTTTTGCACCGGAACCAAACTACGTGATCTTTAACGACAAGAGTTTTATCAACGATAAGATCATGTACGATGCAGGAAGCCGCAAAGTCACGATGCTCGTAGATGAAGAAATCTCAGATGAATACCTGAAAGAATGCATCGAATATGTGGACGATCTGTTCTATTACTCAGCAAGGATCATCGACAAGGACTACTATGGATATCTCTTCCCAGATGGTGTGCCGTGGCAGGAAAAGAGGGAGAGCTGACGGACGGCTTTAGGCTTTTCCGTTCTTTCCTTTTCTCTTTTTCTTCGCCTCGAAAAGGCTCTGGTCGGCCTGCATGATCATCTCGGATGCGTCAAGCTGGTCTTCGTAAGTGGAGAAACCGAAACTCATCGAGAGCGTGACTCTCGTCTCTTCAAGGATCATTGGCTTTTTCTTCAGCGCTTCGCTGATGCGCTCGGACAGGATCTCTGCGCCTTCGTAATTCGTGTCCGAAAGGATCACGGCGAATTCATCGCTTCCGACACGGAAGACGTCGTCTGAGGAACGGGAACAGCCACGAAGCAGATTGGCTACATACTGCAAAGCCTTATCCATGTGCTGCGGTCCGTACTTGGTTCCGAAAGACGTGAATCCATCGATATCCATCAATAGAATAGAGAATCCGGTGAAATATCCACGGCCTCTGACGCGGGAGAACAAACGCATATTTCTCTCGATGATCTCTTCAAAAGACTTTCTGTTCAAAAGGCCTGTCAACTCGTCTGTAGTCGAGAGCTGGTGGATCTTCGAATTCAGCTCATCGCACTGCTTGTTCTTCTGCATGAGTTTCTGCTCTACATTCTTCGCGGAAGTGATATCCTGCGAAATGCCCCAGATACCGCAGACGTTGCCTTCGTTATCGATTAACGGATAAAGGGATGTGGAGATCCAGACATCACCGACTTGTGATTTGGCGTGAAGAAGTTCCACATGTTCCTCGAGTGCGATGACCGGTATGCGCTGACGCATGATCCGCTGCTCTTCGGCACAGATCTTCTCCGCCTGAGCAGGAGAAACGAGATCGGCCAGTTCTTTTCCCACGATAGCAGAAGGAGAAGAAAAGCCCATCAATCTGGCAAAAGAACCCGAGCAGAGAACGTATTTGCCTTCCAGGTTTTTGAAATACACATAAAGGTCGACTTGATTCAGGAAGACTGAAAAAATCTGTTCTTTCGAGAGCTTCTCAAAGAAGGATGTGTCGGGTGTTTCATTTTTCATATTGTCTCCCTCTGCACAGAGAAAAGCCGATCAAAGATAGAGCATGGCCCCGATGGCAAAAACTACGATCAGCACTACCAAAGTGATGATTCCGATGATCGTGAAATTCTGTGCATTATTGGTTTCGTAAATGGACGGAAAATGCCGCTTCATAAAGAGAATGTACTTATCCCACACGTCTGAGAACCAGACGGCGATTTTTCGAAGAGTCACTGCGACCCGGGAACCGAAACTCATGTCCTTCGTGTAGGTCAGCTGGTCATCGTCAAAATGGAAATGGTCTTTCACCACTTTTTCCTTCAGGATCGATGCGTTGTTCGGAGCCATCGGACGCTTCTGCGTCTGAGTCAGCTCTTCGTCGATCGTCAGAAATGTAGAGCGGGAATCAGTCAGGGATTCTTTCTTCTTAGGAGATGCGACGGAACTCTTCATTTTCCAGGCAGGCGCAGAAACAGAAGAAACTGTGTGCAGTTCCTCTACCCATGGATTGGCTTCTGTTGCCTTGGGGGCTCGAACAGTCTGCGTTTGCTTGCTGTTCTCCTCAATGACCCGTGCCTTGTTAGCTGTACGACGCATAACCTACTCCTAAAAATGTATTCATCCCCATACATAGTGACAGTATAACACGAATTAAGAAAATATACACAAAAAACAGGGAAGGATTCACATAAGAAATGCCATTACTTTTTGATTCTTTGTGCAATTTGAAAAGCATTTGCGATATAATACTATGGAATATGCTTTTCGGGGGTTTCGGAATGAATCGTGTTTTCTTTGATCTAGGCGTTTTCCTTTACTGGTCTGCGGATTCCATGGCCAGCAAGAGCGTGACTTCGAAGGGTAGCGTTATTGTTTCCAATAAAGACGCTCTGAAGGCAATAATGGAAGAAAATGCAGTGATGGATCCGGATATCCTCGATGTTCTGAAGTCCCTCCGCAAAGAAGGTTTCAGTCTGAATATCTGCGACAGTTTTTCTCAGGCGGAGATTTGGGAATGCGTGGAGAAACTCGGCATTGATAAGTATTTCGATGAATACGTCAGCGCCACGACGGAAGAAGCCATGGCCAGTGCTTTTGCAGAAAAACGAGGCAAAGACGATTTCTTCCTTTTCGTCGGTACGAATGAGATGATCATCCGTGCAGCAACGAAGATGCAGATCCCTTCGATCTGTTACGGCAAGGATTGGATGTCGGTTTATCCGATGACTTTTTCAAAAGCACTGTATCCCATAGAGATCGAGGATCAGATACGTATTACCCTTCTTGTCCATTCCATCGTAAAGAAGGCGATTCTCAAGAAGTCGAAGATCCTCGGGATCGACGGTATCATGTACGCCGGCAAGAAGACCCTTGCCGACCGGATCACCCGTTACATGGATCTGATCGGGCAGGAGAACATGATCGTGGATCTGGAAGATTATCATCGTGCTGTAGAAGAGAGCTATAAGGGCGAAGATCCGGTTGAAGCGTACTATTTCAACGGCTTCAATTATGAAAAGCTGATGGAGGATGTGCTCGACCCGTATCTGAAAGAGGGAAAACTCGACAGGACGGTGTACTGTCTGGATTCTTACAATGATGCTTTCGTGAACGAGCGCTATTATAAGATTTCCGAGAACGGAATCATGATCCTTCTCGGAACAATGATGTACAGAGAGCCGCTTCTCAAGTACTTCGATACGACAGTCTACCTGCGTGTGGATGACAAGGAGGCGGAGCACCGTGCATCCCTTATGGATGTCCCGGTCTATGGACTGGCTTCGATAGATGACTTTAAGAAGAAGGACATTCCGGCAGAGAAGATGTATGTGGCCAGACACGATCCTTTCCGGAACAGGGATTTCGTGATCGATAATTCGAACTACCACAGACCGTTTTTTATCGATTGAAGCCTTTCTTTCTCGGAAAAGAAGAATTAGAATGATATTTGGAAGTGTTATAGTGATTAATAGATAAACAGGATTAAAGGGGTTGTCGAGTCATGCAAAGAGTATTGATCATCGGATGCGGTAAGTTGGCAAGAGCCGTAGTTCCATTGATTTCCAAGAGTTCGGTATATTTCCGCGAGATATGCCTGGCCGGGCGTTCCAAGGAAAAGTGTGATGTGTACAAGAACAAGTACTCCAATGACAAACAGAAGATCATGACGGCCTTTGTTGATATCCGCAACAAAGAAAAGACCCGGTTGATGGCCAATATCTACCACCCGGATCTTGTGATCAATCTTGCACCTTCGAGCCTGAACCTCATGGTCATGGAACTCTGCCTTGAGATCGGAGCGAATTATATTGATGCTTCCCTTTATACACCGAAGGGTGAGTCTATCTGCAATATCGACGAAGAATATACTTATGACCAGCAGTTCCAGGAAAAAGGGCTGACGGCTGTGATCGGCTGCGGTTTTAACCCTGGCATTATCAATGCTTTTGCACAGTATGCGGCAATTAAGCTTCTCGACACGATTGATTCCGTGGATGTAATCGATATGAATGCTGGAGAAAATTCCAATCCGTATCTGATGAATACTTCCATGATGACCAGTCTCCACCAGATCTCTACTGACGCACGCATGTGGTCAAATGGAGAGATCGTGAGCGTGCCGCCTACGAGCGTGAAGGCGAATTTCGATTTCCCGGATATCGGTAAAAAAGAACTGTGCATGGTCGATCATGAAGTAATCGATGCTTTGAGCGGCGAACTTCCGGAAGCCAATTCGATCCGTTTCTTCTCTGCATTCAAGCCGCCGTTCCTTTCCATGGTACAGGTACTGGAAGCAGTAGGAATGACATCTACCAAGCCGATCGATATTGAAGGACAGCAGATTGCTCCGATTGACTTCCTCTACGAAGTTATGCCGCAGCAGGAAGACCTGGCTGCTACTGCAACAGGAAAGAACGGAGTCGGTGTCCTGGTCAAGGGCAGTAAAAACGGTGAAGAAAAGTCGTACGTCATCTACAGCACGGTTGATCATAAAAAGTGCTACGAAACATATGGGGCATCCTCTACAGATTTCATGGCTGCTGCGCCGCTTGTTGCCGGTGCCGGCATGATCGCCCTTGGTTTGTGGAAACGCCCGGGTGTGCACATGATCTCCGAGTTCGATCCGCTTCCGTTTTTCAATGAGGTACAGAAGTTCGGTCTCGACTACAAGGTCGTGGAAGCGACATCGGATATGGAGATGATCTCCGAGTAACGGAAAACAGAATATAGAGATCCAGAAGCTGTTTCACCAGTGTTTTTGCCGGAGGAGTAATCTTCCTGGTCATGATGCCTGTGGAGCAGTTTCTTTTTCTTTCTTTTTCGAAAAGAACAGTTTGTTGATCAGGGATATGAAAGGGCCGAGGAAGAGTGTCATCAGGATGATTCCGATGACAGGTATTCCGCCTGCGAGCGTGCCGACCAGAACCGCCGCGAGATCCCAGAGGATGCGGACCAGCATTTTCGGAAATTTCGGGAAGAGGCCGCTGACTTTGTCTGTCAGGTATTTCGGGATGGCATCGTACGGCGCAACGCCCATGTCGCAGTTGATGTAGACGGCGGCGCTGATTACGAATAAGAGAAGCGAAGGGAGAAAGATCCCCCATCGGCTTATTGTGTCCGTGAATGCGGAGGCAGGAATTACTTTCAGCCACAGCCAGTCAAAAAAGTCTACGTAATAGCCGACCAGTACCATATTGAAGATCGTGCCGAATCCGAGAAGATCTCTTCGTGTCAGGATTACGAAAAGGAGCATGACGGCGTTGACGATGAGCTGGTAATTTCCGAAGCTTAATCCGATCCGTGCAGAGACAGATTTATTCATAAAAGAACAGGGATCGGTACCCAGCCCGCAGAGCATCAGAAACGAGAGAAAAAAACCCATACCAAATACGGCGAAGAAGCAGATCGTTATTCTCTTCAAGTCCGGTTGGAATTTCATGCTGACTCCCTTCTGATGCGCATTTTTCTAAAGCGGAGAATAGTCTACCACTGAAATCGGGCGATTGCAATGAAGTCCCATTTTTGGGACAGCGGCCGGAGCATAATTTGAACCATCAAGGACCTAGAGTGAAAAACTAAAACTGAACTTTGACAACAGAATAATGCAGAAAAAGTCTAGTTTACTCTTGCAATGAGAAAGGGAGTACCAGCCCAGCCGAGGCTGGGCTGGTACTCGGCGCCGAAGCGATATATAGTTTGTGG
>JAFWPB010000067.1 GCA_017545245.1 Clostridiales bacterium | reverse complement strand
CGGCAGAAAAATCAGCATCACGCGTTCACAGGTTTCCCGTCGTGCGTTGACACAGCAGCAGCCGAACGTTCGTAACGTTAAGGTAGTTGTTGATGGCACCCCTAAGACTATGCATGTTTGTACGCGTTGCCTTCGTTCCGGGTTAGTAGAAAGAGCGTAAGTTCTTCTCCTCATTCGGATATCAGGTATTGAATTGAAATAGTCCCGCTTTCCGGAAACGGATGGCGAGTTTTTTCATTTCTTGCATCTGCGAAAACAGTTCTTCTTTGTCCAGAGAGCGAGAAAGGAAAATCGTCGCCGCTGGTCCTCGGGCTCTGCCCTGCGGAATCGCGGCTCACGGTTTTCCTTTTTTTCGTTCACACTCTCTGAGAAAAACTCTTCCCGTCATCCGTTTTCCGAAAAAAGCATCTTAGGGAAACGACCATCTTTTGCAGATTTCATCTCTGAAATATCATATTGAGGCGCGTTTACGCAGGGCGGAGCCCGAGGACCTAGCGCCGAAATTGATATTTCAAAGATGAAATTACCCCCCGGAATCATATATAATAGAAGCATCTTTTCTTAAGGAGACATCATATGAAGAACCCAATCATTGAAACCGAGAGATTAATTCTCCGCCCGCTTACCATGGATGATGCGCAGACCGTTTTTGATACATGGGCTTCCGATCCGGAAGTGTCCAAGTATATGCGTTACTATGTACACAAATCAGTAGAAACGACCAAAGAGTGGCTGAAAAGCGTCGTGGCAAACGAGAACAGTGATACAGATTATGATTGGGGATTCGTTCTCAAGGAGACGGGAGAACTGATTGGTTCCGGTGGTCTTTACTATGACGATGAGGACGGCATGTTTGAGATCGGATATAACTTTGCAAAGAAAGTCTGGCGCCAGGGTCTGGCGACGGAAGCGGCGAAGGCCATGGTCGATTTTGCTTTCCATACACTTCACCAGACACAGCTTCGTGGCAGGCATAATGTCAAGAATCCTGCCTCCGGTGCGGTTATGAAAAAGTGCGGGTTTGTCTATGAAAATGATTGTCTCGACTACATGCTGGAAGACGGCGCAGAGAGGACCGTCAGCATGTATCGCCTTTCCAAACCGGGCAAACCGGAGAACTTCAAACTCAGTAACGGCATCGAGATCCCTCCAATCGGATATGGTTCTTACCGCTCGACCCTTACTGACGGAAAAGCACCGATCCTTAAGGCTTTAGAATTAGGATACCGTTATATTGATACCGCGTCTTTCTATAAGAACGAAGAGGTGATCGGCGAAGCTCTTAAAGACAGTGGGATCCCACGCTCTGAGATTTTCCTGGCCACGAAAATGTGGCCTTCGGAGATGGGCTATGAAGAGACCAAAGAAGCTTTTGCCCGTTCGTGCAAAAAGCTTCAGACCGACTACATCGATCTTTATCTGATCCACTGGCCGAAGAAGACCCCAGATGATCTGCAGTGGCGCCAGAGCATCCGTGATACATGGCGTGCAATGGAAGAACTGTATAAAGAGGGCAAGTGCCGTGCCATCGGCGTATGCAACTTCCTGCCACATCATCTTCAGGTGATCCTGGACAACTGCGAGATCAAACCGATGGTCGACCAGTTAGAACTTCATGTCGGTTATCTGCAACAGTACACATTGGATTTCTGCAGGAAGCATGACATTCTTCCGCAGGCGTGGAGCCCGCTGGGCAGAATGTATTTCTCGGAAGAGCCGTGTCTTCAGAAAATGGCGAAACAGTACGGACGTCCTGTGTCCCAGCTTCTTCTTCGCTTCCTGAACCAGTCCGGCATCCAGATCATTCCGAAGAGCACACACGAAGAACGTATGAAGGATAACATGGATATCTTCGGTTTCACGATCAACGAAGAAGATATGCATTTCCTGTCCGTTCTGCCGCAGATCTTCTTCTCAAAAGAATTCCCGGACTGGGCAACCCGGGTGTAAGAAAGGTCACATCAGCCGAAATCACCTTTCATCTATTCACAGGAAAGTCCTTTTGAAGTATAGTGAAGTATAGTAAAGATAATATCCGTGGGGGAGCTAATTATGTTTGCTAATCTATTGCATTCTGCGTCAAAAGCACTGAAGATCATCATTGTCGGCAACGGCAAAGTTGGTCGTACTTTGATCGAGCAGTTAAGTAAAGAAGGAAACAACATAACTGTTATCGAGAAAGAGCAAAGCCTGATCTCCGATCTGGATTCGCAGTTCGACGTTATTGCCATTAAGGGAAATGGTGCCAGTTACAGCACCCTTAAAGAAGCAGGCATCGAGGACGCAGATCTTCTGATTGCTGTTACCGGTTCAGACGAACTGAATCTCCTCTGCTGCACCATTGCCAAGCAGTTCAGCAAATGTGCGGCGATCGCCCGCGTGCGCACCCCCGACTACAGTAAAGAAGTAAACTATCTGCGGGACAAACTGGGTCTGGCCATGATCATCAACCCGGAGCTGGAATCCGCACGTGAGATGGCCCGTATTCTCTATCTTCCGACCGCACTTCAGGTCAACACGTTCGCCCATGGGCAGGCGGAGATGATCAAGTTCAAGATCCCGGAAGGAAACGTCCTCGATCAGATGACGATCGCCAATCTTGGAAAAAACATCACCAACAACATTCTTATCTGCGGCGTAGAGCGCAACGGAGAAGTGCACATCCCATCTGGTATGTTCTGTCTTCAGGCTGGAGATACAATTTCTTTTGCCGCTAAGCGCGAGGAGGCTAGAAAATTCCTGAAGCACATCGGCATCTACACCAAGCAGGTACGGAATGCCATGATCGTCGGCGGCGGCCTTTCCTCGTATTATCTTGCCAATGAACTCCTGCATGCCGGTATCGATGTACATATCCTGGAAACCTCGCTGGCACGTTGCAATGAGCTGTCCACTCTTCTTCCTGAAGCGGTGATCATCAACGCAGATGCCTCTTCCCAGGAAGGCCTTCTTGGTGCCGGTTTGACCGACATGGAATCGTTCATTCCTCTTACCGGCATCGACGAAGAAAATGTACTTCTCACCTTGTTTGCGAAGAAAGTTTCCAAGGCCAAAGTCATCACCAAAATCAACCGTATCAACTTCTCGGAAGTCATTACGGATCTGGATCTGGGAAGCGTGGTCTATCCGAAACTGATCACCTCCGAAGCAATCATCGCTTACGCCCGTGCGCTTCGTGCATCCCGAAGCAGTGAGATCGACACGCTGTACCATCTTTTTGACGGCCGCGCAGAGGCCATCGAATTCAGCATTAAAGAGGCCTCTCCTGTCGTAGGCAAAGCACTGCGCGATCTTTCTTTGAAGGATCAGCTTCTGATTGCATTTATTAACCGCAAAGGAAAGATCATCATTCCGTCCGGTGCCGATACTATCGAAGTTGGAGATACCGTCATGATCGTGACGACACATACCGGGTTCAGCGAAATCCGTGACATATTGAAGTAAGGAGTGCTCCATCATGAATTACCCCATGATCTTCAATATACTTGGTCATGTGCTTCGCATAGAAGGTGCGTTTATGATGCTTCCTGCTCTTGTCGGCGGCATATACCGGGAGAAACAGGGTTTTACTTTCCTGATCTTAGGCGCAGCGATTTTCCTTCTCGGACTTCTTCTTTCGTTTAAAAAACCGAAGAACACCACGATCTACCTGAAAGAAGGCTGCGTCATCACGGCATTATCCTGGATCCTCATGAGTTTCTTCGGATGTCTTCCCTTCTATATTTCCGGCGAGATTCCTTCCATGGTCGATGCTTTCTTTGAAACTGTATCCGGCTTCACCACTACCGGCGCAAGCATTATGGAAGATGTCGAGCTCCTTTGCCACGCCTCCCAGTTCTGGCGTTGCTTCACTCACTGGCTCGGCGGCATGGGTGTATTGGTCTTCCTTCTTGCCGTCGTCCCTATGAGCGGCGGCTCGAATATCAATCTGATGCGTGCCGAGAGCCCCGGACCTTCTGTTGGAAAACTGGTTCCGAAGATGCGCCAGACCGCCCGTCTTCTGTACCTCATCTACTTTGCCTTAACGTCTCTGGAGACACTTCTTCTCGTGCTCGGCAAAATGTCCCTGTTCAACAGCATCTGCAGTTCTTTTGCCACGGCAGGAACAGGCGGATTCGGCGTTTTCCGCGACAGTATGGGCAGCCAGACCGCGTATATCCAGTGGGTCTGCACCATCTTCATGATCCTTTTCGGCATCAACTTCAACTTCTATTTCTTCCTTCTGTACCGTTACTTCAAGAAGGCATTCAAGATGAGCGAGATCCGCATTTACCTTGCTGTTATCGCCGGTTCGATCGTCGTCATCACCTTGAATATCCTGCATCTTTTCTCCTCTTTTTCCGAAGCTCTCCGCCACGCAAGTTTCCAGGTCGCTTCCATTATCACTACAACGGGTTTCGCGTCTACGGATTTTAACCCCTGGCCGGAGACCAGCAAGACCATCCTGGTGCTTTTGATGTTTGTCGGCGCCTGTGCCGGCAGTACGGGCGGTGGTATTAAAGTGTCGCGTTTCATTATCCTCGTGAAAACTTTGGGAAAAGAACTGAAGTCCTACGTGTATCCGAAGTCCGTCAAGAAGATCACCATGGACGGTGCACCTGTCGAGCATGACGTGGTCCGCTCGGTCAACGTGTACATCATCACGTTTCTCATTATCTTCACCGCTTCCGTTTTCCTCGTTTCTTTCGACAACAAGGGCATGATCACTACCTTCACAGCGGTATCTGCCACCATCAACAATATCGGCCCTGGCCTGGAGCTGGTCGGCCCGACGGAGAACTTCGCTCACTTTTCGGTCATGTCCAAATTCGTCATGATCTTCGATATGCTGGCAGGCCGTCTGGAACTGTTCCCACTTCTGATCCTTTTCCATCCGAAACTCTACTTCACCAAGCCCCTGATTGCAAAAAAAGTGAAGTAAGACAAGTGCTTTTCAATCTAGATATAGACCTCCATTTATGGTATTCTCAAAGTATCAGATTATCGTGATATTCTACTTGAATAGAAATGGAGGGAATTATGGGCATATTTGATAGATTGATTAAAGACATCACTAAGAAGGCCGTTGGCGAAGCAATCGATTCGGCTATCGGACAGAACCACTCCTCGTCTTCCCAGCCGGTTTCTCAGCCGACTTACACACCTTCCCAGCCAGAAGCACAGCCAGTGTATGAAGATGTACGCCCGCTCGGCGAAAAACTGGACGCTGTTCTTGCCGCTTCCTTCCCTTCTTTCCAGGTGCAGAAGAATGTAGACCCGAGATCCATGGGTGCCGTTGGCAAGAGCCTGATTCCGTTTGACTACGTCATTTCACAGAACAGCCAGATCAAGCTGGTCATCATGACCCCGGGCAAGAACACCTGCGGCACACGCGGATACCGCTTCACGAAAGAGTATGCCGAGCAGAATCAGATCAAGCTGATCAATTTCCTCCAGGATTCTCCAAACGAGGAAAGCTATATTACAGATCGTCTCCATCAGTATCTCTGATGCGCGATATATAAAGAGAAGAGAAATGCGACTATCGCACCTGCGGTGGACCAAGCCTGTACCCTGAGGGATCACGCGTCCCGGTTTTGCAGGTAACCGGTACAGGTTCAGATCCGGTAACACAAGCAATGCTTGTTTCAAAGCTGTTTCTCTTCTTTTTTATTTGTTGAAAGGACTTGCAGGTAGAGCGTGGCTGGCATTTTAGAGGATCTTCTGCGCGAAGAAACGTGGCAGGAGTTTCTTTCCTACAAACTGGATGGGCACTATGTGTCTAAAAGAGAGAAGGATCTTCTCTCTTCTTATTGTTCAGAGAAACGATATCTCCCCATTGCGCAGGCGCTTGCCCGTGGGGAGTATTGTTTTGCCCCGCCGCTCAAGCGCACCGTCAATAAAAGCGGCACGACAAAAAAGCGCGTCGTCTATACCTTTTCCGACGACGAAAACCTCTTTTTGAAGTGTCTCGCCTACCTTCTCTATCGATACGACGACCGGCTCTCCCCGCTTTGCTTCTCCTTCCGAAGATCCCACTCCGCGCGTGATGCGATCTTCGCGATCCTTGCCCAGCGCGACCGCGATCAGCTGTATTGTTTCAAAGCAGACATTTCCAATTACTTCAACTCGATTCCCGAAGAAAGACTTGTGGATGTTCTTGAAGAACTCATTGACGATGACCCGAAGCTTCTCTGGTTTTTGAAAAATCTCCTTCTTTCCGGCAAAAGCCGTCTGGAAGACGGTTCCGAAATCTCGGAGCATCGCGGTGCGATGGCAGGCATCCCTGTTTCTCCGTTTTTCGCCAATGTCTATCTTCTTTCCATGGACCGCTTTTTCGAGTCCAGTAACACGTCGTATTTCCGGTATTCCGATGACATCCTGATCTTTGCCCGCACACGCGAAGAACTCGACCGGCATATCGCGTCTTTTCAAGAGCATATTGCGGCAAAAGGACTGGAGGTCAATCCGAAGAAGATGTCGATCTCAGAACCTTCGCAGCCTTGGGAATTCCTCGGATTCTGCTACAAGAACGGACAGGTCGATATCTCAACGGTTACGAAAGATAAACTGAAAGGGAAAATCAAGAGAAAGGCCCGTGCACTGCTTCGCTGGAAAACGAAGAACGATGCCGAGTACGAACGTGCTGGACGCGCCCTGATCCGCACATTTAACCGTAAGTTCTATAACGAAAAGCACGAGGACTGCTTCACCTGGAGCCGTTGGTTCTTCCCGGTCATCACGACAGACCAGAGCCTGTCCGAACTCGATGCCTATCTGATCGAGTATGTGCGCTACCTCTACCAGGGCCGGCATTATAAGGGAAATTACAAAGTCACCTATGACGACATCAAAAACATGGGCTTCCGAAGCCTGCGCCACGAGTACTATCTGAGCAGAAAAAAGCCGGAGAAAGAAGAATCTGTTCCAGGATAAATCGGATTGGTCAGACAATCTCCAGGATCAAGAGAATACCCGTCGTACAGCCAGAATACGCTTGACGATATCTGACCCTGCATTGAATGTTCTGAGTTTTACGCAGGTGCCGCTGTCTGCTTTCATAAGAAGCACACCGGTATCCGTACAGATCGCCACTTCATAGATACGCTTGCTCTGCGGATGATACGGATCTGACAGGAAGACCAGATCGCCCGGAATAATACTATCCAGAAGAAGTTCGCCAGTCACGGCATTGTACTGCAGCGTGACCTCTTCCCCGCACTTAGACTGACCTTCCATATCCCTGGGAATATCAATACCGTTTACAGCCGCAGAGACATACGCCAGACCTTCCATGGAGATTCCACGTTTGCAGATACCGCCCTCAAGGTAGGTCGAGTTGACCATTGTGAGGACCGAGCTGACGAAATAACGAACGCCTACCTCCGCGGTTTTCTCGTCAAGACCCAGCTCTACAACACCCGAACTGCTGATCCACCCGTTCTCCCCATTGGGAAGGCATACCTGGTAAACGCCGTCTCTCTTAACATCTGCATAAAGAACGGTATTCATCATGACCTCGGCGATCAACGTACCATTACTTGCATGAGACATTACGCGCTTGGAACCATCGGCAATGACCAGTTTATACAGATGCAGATCTGGCTCGCAGGAAGTCATATCACTGCTCAGATCCGTGGCTTTCACATAGCCAACGATGTTCTCATCCGTTCGGATCAGTATATATCCGTTCTTACAATCGTCTGATAAGAAGTGTACCGGCTCATTCATCAGGAGCTGCGTGATACGATGGCTGGTAATGTCATCCTTCTCCATTACACTCGTACAATACGATGTCACAACCCGATAGGTATCGTCATAGATCAACACCGGATCCTCTTCCACAAACAAAGCGATATCGGTATTTTTGAAAAATCCCGGAAGGATCTTCGGCAGCACAAGAAATACGAAAAGCATGATCGCAAGGAAAATGGAACCGGCGATAAGCACCTTCGGCCATCTCTTTACCTGATACTCCGAAACATTGGAATCTGAGCTGTCCAGGGACCACACACTCGCCAGATCTTCCGCTTTACCGAAAGCTCCTTTAGGTTCGGAAAAAGAACCGGCGCGCTTGATCGATACGCCGTCATCCTTTTTCTGGAAGAGCTTCTCCCATTTCAGTTTGATCTGCTTAAACAGACGCGATTCCTGCTTCATTTCTCTCCTCTTGGTTCCTCATCATATTCGATATGACAGACCGCGATCGCAAATCCGCCATCATGTGAAATCGATACAGAGATCGACTTTCCTTTCTTCTCTTCAAATACGCCACGCGTTTTCCCGGACAGTTCCACACAAGGCATACCATATTCATCGGCCAGGATCTCCATATCCGTAAAAGAAACGCCCTTCGTACCAATGCCCGTGCCAAGTGCTTTTGCCACTGCTTCCTTGGCCGCGAACCGTCCCGCAAAGCTCTGCATCGCGTTCACATTCCGGCTTTCACAGTAAGCGATTTCCTCTGGTGTATACACGCGCTTCAAGAAAGCCTGTCCGCGCTTTGTGACCGACTCTTCAATACGCGATATGGAAACAATGTCGATGCCGCTGCCAATCATGCCTCAAGCTTCTTTCTTCGGAGATAACGAATAACACTTAAAGCTTCGCTTGATCCGCTCGTATACACGGCCACCGTATCTCTCCTTCAACGTGGAAAGATCGTAGTTCGTCGTGATGATCGTCTTTTTTCCTGCCTGTGCGCGCGAATCCAGGATATAAAGCAGATCCGCTTCGCTGTTCTGCGTCTTTGGTTCCACGCCCATGTCATCCAGCACCAGAAGTTCAGCTTCAACCAGATAATTCTTCAGGAAAGAAACCCGCTTCTCCGTCTCTGGATTCGTATAGAATGCCTGCACGATCTTTCTGTGCTCCATCATGAGCTCCTGGGCATCTGCCAGACGGATCACCATGGATGAAAGACCATGCTCAGCGTAGTATCTCGCCGCGCTGACCGCCATGAAAGTTTTTCCCTGCCCAGAAGATCCGAAAAGAACCATATCCGGGACTTTTTCGTGTTCAGCCAGGGTTTTTACTGCTTTATATACATTTGCCGCATTCGGATTGGATGCAAAGAAAGCCTCATTTCCTTTTTCAAAAGAAACGCCGGGATATTTATTGATTCCGCCCGATGTGAGAAACGTCGGTGCAAGAAGTTTACAGATACAGATGCACGGGCGCTGGAATACTTTTCCGTCTTCTTCCTTGGAGACCATTCCCGTATCGCCGCAAAGCGCGCAGAATGGTACCGTCTCGTAGTCCTTTTCAGAAAGACCATGACTCTTCCTAAGCTGCTCCCTTTTCTCCGTTAAACGGGCGATTTTCTCCGCCATATCCGGATCCGTCTCTCCATCCAACGCCTTAGACAGATGTTCATGTGTCAGTTCCCGGATCTTCTTGTCCGCTTCGGCCAGATCCGGATACTTCTCGTTGATTTCAGCTAAATGGGCATCCAGACGGATCTCACTGTCGATACGTCTGTTTTCAAGGATAAGATTGATTTCATCGTAAATACTGCTCATGATCCTGTCCCTCCGGTCTTCTCATTCAGAAGATCCTCCATATCCTTCAGCGGATCGCTTTCCAGTCCATCGATCTGCTCTTGCGTATAGTCGTTCTGCAGATAAGGCAGTTCGCTGCCTGAACCAGCCGCTTCTCTGGTATGCCGCAAAGCATAGGTTTCCTGATTCTTTCTCTTCGCTTCCGCTTCAAACTGCTTCGCCTTCGTGACTGAAGCAATCTCGTTATCTTTCCAAAGACTCAGTCTGTCATCCACATTCTGCAACGTGATCGTCGTCATGTATTTGTGGAGGACCTCATAGGCATAACGCACGATTGGTTCTTCCCATCTGTCCTCGTTCGCCCATTTCTCAATGATCGCCAGATCCATCCCGTCAAGTTTCTTCCTGAAAAGCTCTCCACAGAACTGCGTCATGGCATGGGTGCGGTCGGATGCCTCTTTCCGCATCTCATACGCCTTCGCGGATTCCACATCATGGATATTGTGAGAGAACCACTCCTGCAGAATCTCATCCATCTCCGGGAAAGATACCTTCTCTCTGTTCTTATCCTTACGCAGATATGTGTAAAGGAACGGCGGTACGTCCGGTTTCATCTTATATGTCGTGATCCACGTGGTAATATACTCGATAGCAACGCCGTCCAGAGATTTTCTGGTTTTCTTGCCCATCGAAGCAACACACTCATTCACTTCTTTTTCCTGCTGCATGATCTTATCCAGATCGCTCGATGTCTTCACACCACGTTTGCACCAGTTCTCACGCAGTTCTTCGGCAGGTCTTGTATTCTTCACCAGAAGTTTGCCCTTTTCCTGCAAAGTTCCAAAAAGCGAATAGATCACATCCGGATCCAGCTTGTGCACTTTGGCGCTGTCGTCTATAAAACGCTGCCATACATAACTCATGCTGCCCATGAAAAAAGTATCGCTGATGCTTCTCGACAAACTGGAAAGTCTCGGATCAGCATGCTGTGGCGGCAAGTCAAGATCCTCGCCCTTTTGCGCCTCAATATATCGATCCACTTCTTTTGCTTTGATATCCACCATCTGGATCGTTCCATCTTCAAACCGCTCAACCAGTCCTGCCTGGACCAGATAAAAGAGCTGTTCCTCAAGATCTGACTTCGCCATACCGATCTTCTGGGCAAGACGATCTACTGTCATGGCAAGTTTTGCCTGGGAACGATGAAGCAGCATCAAAAGATAGATTTGTATACTGCTCCCGGTCAATGACGACATATACTGCGTGATAAAAAGGTCCGGAACTTGCGTATCCGAAAGCAGAAGCTTGTTTTTCTCCTCTGTCGTCATGGCTGACCTCCACAAAATAGTGTGTATATTATAGCACCTTTTTATCTCCAACAAAACCGTTCTCGGCGCTAGGTCCTCGACGCTTCGCGTCTGCGGAAGCGCGCCTCAAATCGGTTATTGTTGAGATAAAGGCGGTGTGTATGAAAAAGGAGCTGTCTCAAAAGTGACTTCATTCACGGAGAGGCATCCTTCTCTTTCATATGCATAAAGGTGGCACCTGCATTCTTTGCTTTCATATCGCTCAGAGGGTCATTACCGCCAAAATGCATGAAAACTTGCTATATGGCGGTAAAATCTTTGACAATTCAAGCCTCATTACCGCCAAACTCAAGGCAAAGTGCTTTTAGGGCGGTAAATGTCAAAAAAATCTCTTCAAAAGCGGCAGAAATTACCGCCATTTTCTCCATTTTCAGCATTTTGGCGGTAATGCTCTTTTTTAGGAAAATAACTTACTCTCAAAGCCTATCTGAGAACAAAAGCAAAAAAGGCGTCTCAAAAGTGATTCACATCACGTTTGAGACAGCCCCTTTTGTAAGCTTTTTAAGAGGTATGAGATTAAGTTTTAGACTTAAGCCTCATTTGCCTTCTTTACATAAGTGCCATAACGCTCGATCGCATCCTGGTGTGTCTTCTCAAACATACCGTCAACGACGTCTTCCGGATACTTCTTGTAGAGGGAGTTGTAACGAACTTCGCTCTTGAGGAAGCTGATGAAGTCACCTGTCGGCTCCTTGGAGTCGAGAGTGAAAGCGTTCTTGCCTTCTGCTGTGAGCATCGGGTTGAATCTGAACAGATGCCAGTAACCGCACTCTACAGCCTGCTTCTCTTTGATCTGAGCAACCTTCAGGCCACCCTTGATACCGTGGTTGATGCAAGGAGCATAGCAGATAACGATGGACGGACCATGGTAAGCTTCTGCTTCTGTGAATGCCTTGATCAGCTGGTTCTTGTCAGCACCCATGGATACCTGAGCAACGTATACATAACCATAGCTCATAGCCATCATGCCGAGGTCCTTCTTCTTGATTGCCTTACCGCCAGCAGCGAACTGAGCAACAGCAGCTTGTGGTGTAGATTTGGAAGCCTGTCCACCTGTGTTGGAGTAAACCTCAGTATCGAGAACGAGAACGTTAACATCCTCACCGGAAGCAAGAACGTGATCCAATCCGCCGTAACCGATATCATAAGCCCATCCGTCACCACCGATGATCCACTGGGATCTCTTCATGAAGAAGTCTTCGTACTCGAGAGCCTTCTTAGCAGCGTCGGAACCCTCAGCCTTAAGAGCATCAGCAAGCTTCTCAGCATTCTCACGAGCCATGTCGCCGGAGTTGAATCCGTCGATCCAAGCCTGTGCAGCAGCCTTGAGGTCTTCAGAAGATGTAGCAGCAACTGTCTCCTCAACGAGGGACTTAGCTCTGGATCTCAGCTGCTTGTAACCGAGGAACATACCGAGACCATGCTCAGCGTTATCTTCGAAGAGGGAGTTACCCCAAGCAGGACCAAAGCCTCTGTAGTTTGTTGTGTACGGCATAGACGGAGCAGAACCACCCCAGATAGAGGAACAGCCTGTAGCATTGGAGATCTGCATTCTGTCACCGAAGAGCTGTGTGAGGAGCTTAACGTAAGGTGTCTCACCGCAGCCAGCGCATGCACCGGAGAACTCGAGGAGCGGCTGCTCGAACTGAGAACCCTTGATGCTAGCCTTGTTCATCGGGTTGTCCTTATGAGACAGAGCAACACAGTAATCCCAGTTATCAGCTTCCTTAAGGTTATCCTTAAGCGGAACCATCGTGATAGCCTTTTCCTTAGCGATACAGGACTCTACGCAGATACCGCAGGAGAGGCAGTCCATAGCGGAAACCTGAATGCGGAACTTGTACTGCTCGTAACCCTTCATGCCGTCCTTTGTCTCGAACGGAGCGTTAGCAGCCTCTTCCTCTGTGAGGAGGAACGGACGGATTGCAGCGTGCGGGCAAACGATGGAGCACTGGTTACACTGGATACACTTGGAAGCGTCCCAAACCGGAATATCAACAGCAGTACCGCGCTTTTCGTAAGCAGCTGTACCCTGCGGGAAAGTACCGTCTTCCATACCTACGAATGTAGATACAGGGAGCTTGTTACCTTCCTGTCTGTTCATTACGTTAACAACCTTCTCGATGAACTCAGGAACAGCCTTCTTCTCAACCGGCTT
>JAFWPB010000008.1 GCA_017545245.1 Clostridiales bacterium | reverse complement strand
TTCCGACTGCTTTTTTTGCCTGTTTTTCAGTGATTTTAAGTCGGAAAATGAAAATTGCCGATTTCCGACTTACTTTCTCAAAAAAAGAATTCCAAAATGGCGCGATTTGTAAGTCGTTTTTTGCAATTTCGACATTCGCGACTTATCTGCCCCATCATACCGCTCAAAAAGCACTAGCACCGCGCCTGCCTGCTTATCGCCCCTATCCCACTGCTCGAAAAGCACTAGCGCGTAGCCGACCCCCAAAGGGATTCAGGCATTTGCCCACTTCTCTAATATATGGCCGGAATCATGGCTTCAATGAAACAGAACATTTTGAGACAGCCCCTTTTTTAGTGGAACGGTTCTTCGAAAGAGCCTGCCAGCCTTCTCCGAAAAAACATGACAAAAGTATAACTTGACACTGTAAAGATTGATGCTATAATAACTTTACAGTGTAAAGATTGGAGCAGATGCTTATGAAGAAGGCGGGAAAGAAAATGTTGATCATAGCAGGAATCCTTCTGGGAATAATCGCGCTGTTGTTCATTGTCTGGGTGATCCTGAGCCCGGGTACGATAAGAAAATATGACGGGGAGAAGAGCCTGTCGGAAAAATTCGTGATGGAAGTCAACGGAGCCCCAAATGGCTTCTTTATTAACAGTGTTAATTCGGATAATCCGGTACTGCTTCTTGTGTCAAGCGGCCCCGGTTCCGATGATTATGTCTACACGGACAAGTACAAGGACATGCGCCTCGAAGAAGACTTCACTGTGGTGTACTGGGACTATCGCGGAATGGGTATTGCCTATGACAGTGATATCGATAAGGACAGTATCACGATGGAAAACCTTCTGAAAGATACCCATGCCGTCACACAGTATCTCAAGGAAAGATTTGGAAAAAAGAAGATCTATCTCATGGGATTTTCCGGTGGAACACATATTGCCCTCCGCGCGGCGAAGGAGTATCCGGAAGATTATGCTGCGCTGATCAATATGGCGCAGACCGTGACGGATTCCACGGATCGGGACACTCTGATGTATGATTTCATGAAGGATGTCTTCACCAGTAGAAACGATAACAGCGCATTGAAAAAGCTTGAGGGTATGGTGGAGCATCAGATGGATGGCAAGGTGAAGTGTACCGCGACATGGATCGATTATGTAGATCTGGTCCACGATGCCGGTGGCGGAACGATCTGGAACAAGACAGAGTTTGAAGGAATCATCCTTCCAATTGTTTTTGCAAAGTGCTATACGGTCAAAGAGAAGATCAACTATATCCGTGGTCTGAAGATGTATCAGAGTGCTCCGGTTTCAAAAGAGACCGAGAATTTCGATTACAGGGTCGAGATCCCGCAGCTCTCGATCCCGGCGTATTTCATAAGCGGACAGTATGACTATAACTGCCCGTGGGAGCTAGTGCAGGACTACTGCTCGATCCTTCAGGCACCCGCGAAGGAGTTCTGCCTGATCCCGGAAGCCGCGCACAGCCCGCTATGGGAAAACCCGGAAGTGACGTGTGGTATACTTAGGAACATAAAGGAGATGACATCGGATGAGTGACCATTACCATCATGGAAATCTGCGGCAGGCATTGATCGATGCCGGCGTGAAGATCATCAACGAAAGCGGCGAAGAGAATCTTTCTCTGCGCAAAGTCGCCGCTTTGTGCGAAGTGTCCCATGCCGCTCCTTACTCGCATTTCAAAGACAAGGATGCGCTGATTGAAGCAATCAAAGCACATGTTACCGGCCAGTTCATGGAAGAACTGGAGAAGGCCGTAAATGAAGCGCCTTCTGCGGAAAAAGCACTTGTCGACATGGGCAGGAACTATGTGGCTTTTTTCCTGCGCCGGCCGGACTATTTCAAGTTCCTTTTCAGCGGCCAGAATGTCGTAGCACACATTCAACCTGGCAAAGTCTACGAGGAAGACTATCCGCCGTTCGTGCTTCTCAAAGAGACCTATCTGAAATACCTAAGTGAGAATAAGATCCCAAGGACCAAAGAGGAGCAGGAAGTAGATATCCTGAAACTTTGGGCGTCTGCACATGGACTTGCCTCGATCGCATGCATGTCCGGCGTCGAAGTTTCTTTTGACTGGGAAAAGAAAATCGCTACAGATGAACTCCTTCGCTAAAAAGTGACGTAAGTTTCTCGCAAAAAAAGTATGAGATAAGTAAAAATAGTCGTTTCTGATGTTTTAGACTATCCATATTGTCTTCGGGGGAATGGATTGTCGTATTGGACATGAATTGAGACATGCCTTTTATTGGATAATATTGGAGGGGATGTAACAATGATGATGAAGACTAGGAAACTTCTGTCTAAACGTGCGCTTTTTTTATCTGCTATCCTGATGGTAAATATCTTCTTTCCCAATACGGGAAAAGCACTGGCCTTCGAAGAAACGAAGATCGATTCACAGTTGATCACTGCAAATGCGATTCCTGAAAGTACGATTACGGCGAAAGATATCGATCCGAATTTTAAGGTGCCGTATATCTCGACTTACTACTTTGATCCGAAGCCGACGACCGATGATACGATCAAGATCCCGCTTTATATCACGGACTATGAACAGTCTGAATACTTGAAGAACGATACTTCCGTGAGAATGAATCTCCTTTATGAAGTGGACGGAGTCAAGAAGACGATCAACAGTATTCCTTTGGGTGACTATACGTTAACGATAGGAAAACTCAGTGAAGGCATGCATCAGTTTACCCTGCAGGCTGTAGATCCGAAAACAGGTCTGAAATCCCATAAACTCTATAACGAGTTATGGGTAGTGAATCCTTCCACATACAACATCTCCCAGGCCCAGATATATACCATGACGCAGGGAGATCTTACGAAATATAAGATCAAGAATAATGACAGTAAAAATGCTGATGATCTGATCAACACAAGAGACGGTCTGTCCCAGCTTTTTGCAGATAAGCAGGCAGCGGGATACAGGAAAATCATTCTTCTCAAAGGTACATATCGTATCAATGGCGATAATGCCAGAAAGAACTGTATTTCCATTCCTTCCCATTTCACTGTGGATATGAATGGAAGTACCTTCAAGATGGATACGATCGACCATGAAAGCGCCGCGTCCGTTGTTTGTATGGTGAACGCCGTAGATGCACATCTGATCAATGGTACTCTGGAAGGTGACCGCTTCGAAAGAAAGGCTCTTGACTTGGAATCTAAGGGCCGGGGAGAAGGAATCAATACCATCTTCATTGAAGGTGGAAAGTACTGTTCGATATCGGACCTGACAGTAAAGAATACGACCGGCCATACGCTGCTTACGATGTATCATCAATATCTTGGTGCGAACATTACCATGACGGATTTTTCCAGATCGATCATCGTGAATGGAAAAGAACAGGCTTCCGCGAACTGCAGTACCAGTTCTATGATGGATCTTACTCCTGTGCTTAATGTCGATGAAGCCGACCGATATATGTATGTCGGGCATCCAGCCGGATATAAAGGACAATTAGGAGATTCTCCGGTCATTTATGTATCCTTCTATGATGCCAACCGGAATTTCCTCGAGACAGTAACCGGATACCAGTTCCGGAAAATGAAGATCGTAGATAACGCGAAGTTTGCAAGAGTGACACTTCTCGGAACGCAGTTCCCGTATGCAGATCAGGTGCAGAGTATTCATATATATGCACAGCAGAATACAGATTACTTCGAAATAAACAACATTCACTTTATTGATACAAGAACGACGGCGCTTGCTCCAACTGCAGTCACCAATCTTTTGGTCCATAATTGCAAATACACAAGATGCGGAACGAGTATTACACCTTGTGAGGTCGATTTTGAAGATGGTCAGGAAGAATGCCAGGATGTGTACTACATGAATAATCAGGTGTTGGAAAAAGCAGCGACGAACACCTGTACTCTTGTTGACAATATCGGCTATAACCATGTTTTCGAAGGAAACAAAAACCATCGGATCGAAATACGGAACCGGGTGATCGGTGCTGTGGTCCGGAATATTAACGATGGCTGCTCAGCTTTGTACTGGAGATTAGGTTTCAAAGATAAAGGAGCATACGGACGGGTCTATAACAATAACTGTGGTGCGATCAATTTTTCGGCCATATACAGTTCCGAAAAGGATTGTGTTGAATTTAAGGTAAAGAACTGTACCATCTATAATCAGAACCCGGAAGCGGACATGAATACAAACACTTGGGTTGGTGCGGTAGCAAAAAAAGTCACCTACGAGGATTGTGTTTTCCCGTGGTTTGCAGGTTCCAATGCAACCTTTAAGAATTGTACTTTAGTGCCCACACATGCGATAGGGAATAACCTCTATTTTTATGATTGTACGATTGGTGCGGACGGGGTAGTCAGCCAGTTTAACTTCAGTAACATCGACAATGTAGTCAGAGTCTTTGAAAACTGCCATTTTAAAGGAAAAACCGAGTTCAAGAATTACGGACTGAAGTCAGGTACATTCAAAAACTGCACATTCGATGATTTTACCATGATCCCATGTGTAGGAAATGCTGAAGAATCACTTGTTTTCGAAGGATGCAAGATCAATTCCACATACGACCGTTTCATGGAGTTGGGAGCATGGACATATTCCATTGGAAATGCCAATATCGTTTTCAGTAATTGTGAGATCACGCATACTGGAAATACTTTCATGTACATAACATCAGCGGCGAAAAAAGACAGTCTGATCCTTTTCGATAACTGTAAGATCAACAAAACCAGCGGCACGCTTCTGTCAGGATATAAGCATGCGGAAAAAGAACCGGACTGGCTGCTGAAAATCGTTTTCAGAAAAACACCGGTAAATTCCAATCTGACGATCGATGAAAAGAACATAGATCAAGATGTTGTGGAAATCATTCATGACGTTCAAGGCACGCTGAACCTGACGCCAACCAAGGCGGCGACACCGGTTCCTACTTTAAAAGCGACGCTTACTCCAACCAAGAAGGCGACACCAAGACCGACGACCACCGCGACGCCAGGACCGAAAGGCACCGTTACGCCTACCCCGGCTGTGACTGTCACTTCTATGCCTGCGCCAACCAAGAAGGCTACACCAAAACCGACAGTGAAGACCACTCCGGGATCGAAAGCGACTGTCACACCGGTGCCTTCTAAGACTGCTAGTTCCACGCCGGTTCCGACAAAGAAAACAGGGGCAACTCCGACAAGTACGCCGCTTCCGACAAAGGGAAGTACACCGACACCCAAAGTCGTGCCGGTAACGACAGCCACACCGGTTCCGACAGGTACCGTGAAACCAACGGCAATACCTGTTCCTTCAAACACACCGATAGTTACACCATCGATCACGCCGGCCCCGACTGAGGTACCCACGATCGGAGACTTCATTGAGAGACTTTATACGATTGCACTCGACCGTGAATCCGAGCCTGCCGGTAAAGAGTTCTGGGTCAATGAGATTGAAAGTGGAAACCGGACTGGCGGCGATTGCGCGCACTTCTTCCTGATCGAGGCGGAAGAGTTCCTTAACCGTGGACTGAGCCAGGATGACTTTGTAGAAGTGCTTTACAAAACATTCTTTGACCGCGAATCCGAACCGGCCGGGAAAGCTTTCTGGGTCGGCGAACTGGAGAGTAGAAGAATGAGCAGGGAAGATGTGATCAATGGCTTTATCGATTCTACAGAATGGTGCAATGTATGTGCTGCTTATGGCGTAAAGTCCGGCGCACCGAATGCGAAGGCGGAGATTGCATCAAAGAATGCAATCGATTTTGCGACACGTCTTTATACATGCTGCCTGAACCGTGATCCGGATCCCGATGGAGTCGAATACTGGTCCCTGACTCTGACTAATCTGGAAAAGACAGGATACTCTTTAGCAAGAGAGTTCTTCACGTGCAAGGAGTTCCTGGACCAGAAGACGTCGGATATGGAATATGTCGCAAGACTCTACGAGACTTTCATGGGAAGAGATCCGATGGCCAATGAATTAATTTACTGGAGCACGCAGATCGAGAATGGGAATCAGACACGTCAGAGTGTTTTGGAATTCTTCGGTAACAGCGAAGAGTTCAGAAAGCTCTGCCAGGAATATGGCATAGATTAAAGAGTAACTATCGCTCCCACTTGATCTTTCCGGTATAGTAATCGGCACCGCCCTCTGTGATGAAATCAGTTTCTGTCGGACGTTTCACGGGGATGGAAAAGTGGTACGATAAGATTGTGAATCATGAAGTAAAGATCTGGAATAGATTATCGGAGAGGTGAATATGGTCATATTGATTACCGGTGCATCCCATACCGGAAAAACCGTTCTTGCACAGAGAATGCTGGAGCAATATAAGTATCCCTATCTTTCGGTGGACCATCTTAAGATGGGTCTGATCCGAAGCGGAAACACAGAGCTTACGCCGATGGATGACGATAAGCTGACAGACTATCTCTGGCCGATCGAAAGAGAGATGATCAAGACTGCAATCGAGAATAAACAGAACCTTATCGTTGAAGGCTGCTATATTCCGTTTGACTGGCGGAAGGATTTCGAGGAAGAGTATCTTTCCGAGATTCGTTTTATATGCCTTGCGTTGAGCGATACGTATATCGATTCGCATTTCGATGCAATCACATCTCATGCATCTGATGTCGAGAATCGTATGGATGATTCGGACTGCACGAAGGAATGGCTGATGGAGTGTAATCGGGAGTTTATCAAGGGCTTTTCAAATGCGGGTGAAAAGGTCACGCTGATCGAAGGTGGCTATGAGAAGACGATAGAATCACTCTGTTCAACGGATAGTTTTATCGAGCATGTAGCGCTTTTCGTAAATGATGTCGAAAAGGGAAGAGACTTTTTCGTGAAATATCTTGGCGGAGTTTCGAATGATGGCTACCATAATGAGAAGACCGGATTTCGATCCTACTTCATCACTTTTGGAAATGGGGCGCGTCTTGAAGTCATGAGCAAGCCGGGAGTTCTGGATCCTTCCAAAGAACAGGAGCGGACAGGCTACGAGCACATTGCTTTTTCCGTAGGAAGCAAAGAACGTGTTGATGAACTGACGAAGATCCTGAGAGAAGATGGGTACGAAGTGCTCCGTGGACCGAGAACGACCGGAGACGGCTACTACGAGTCCTGCATTGTCGGTGTCGAAGGGAATCATGTAGAAATCACCGTGTAAATGAGTCTTCGGAATGAGGTACTGGAAAACCTCGGGACAACGTTGTAGAATAAAGAAAAGGCAAAGGCGCCGGATATGGAGCTTTTGCCTTTTTGTTTTGCGTAAAAGCGGGATCCGGCAGGGAGGAGTTCTTCATGGCAGCTTTTGATAGAGTACTATCGGGAATCCCGCAGATGGACACACACTTTGACAACATCCGTCTGGGTGACAATGTGGTGTGGCGAGTTGATGAACTGGAGCAGTTCAAACTTTTCATGAAACCATATGTGAAGCAGGCTATCGCCGATGGGAGAAATCTTATCTACTTCCGCTTTGCTACACACGAACCTCTTCTGGAAGAACAGGAAGGGCTGAAGATCATAAATGTGGAACTCAACCACCGTTTCGAGAACTTCACGGTGGAGATCCGTGAGCACATTACGAGAGAAGGAAGAGATGCATTCTATGTGTTTGACTGCCTGTCCGAACTTCAGACGGCATGGGCGACCGACCTTATGATGGGTAATTTCTTTCAGGTGACCTGCCCGTATCTTTTCATCCTGGATACCGTCGCTTTCTTCCCGCTGATTCGTGGCAAACACTCATTTCAAGCAATTGCGAAGATTCGTGATACCACCCAGCTTTTCCTGGATGTCTATGCTGACAATGAGAACGTTTATGTCAGACCGGATAAAGTGTGGAACCGCTATTCCGAGACGATGTTCCTGCCGCATCTGTATGTGCCGAAGACCGGTGAATTCAAGCCGATCCTGGATGGTGTGCTGGCCAGTCATTTTTACCAGGTCCTTGGGAATAATGCCTCTTCCGTGGACCGTGGAAACATGGACAGCTGGGACCGTTTTTTCAACATGTCCGAGATGATGTACGAGAATGGAATGGATGTGACGGAGCAGTGCCATCGCATGTGCAACATCATGTTGTCACGAGATGAACGTATCCGCGAGATGATCAAGGCAAACTTTACTCCGAAGGATTATTTTGCCGTGAAAAAGAGAATGATCGGTACCGGCATGATCGGAGGCAAAGCTACCGGCATGCTTCTTGCACGGAAAATCGTCGAGAACAAGTGTCCGAGAATCTATCGGAAATTCGAACCACACGACTCGTTCTATATCGGCTCGGATGTCTTCTATTCCTTCATAGTAGAAAACAAATTCTGGGATCTCCGTATCCGTCAGAGAAGCGAAGAAGAATACTTCTCGCTTGCCGATGAATTTGCCGAAAGACTTCATACCGGTAAGTTCAGCAGAGAGATGGAAGAACAGCTGGTGAAACTTCTGGAATACTACGGACAGGATCCGATCATTGTGCGTTCCAGTTCTATCCTGGAAGATGGATTCGGCAATGCTTTTGCCGGAAAATATGAGTCCGTATTCTGCTCTAACTCGGGAGACATGGACCAGCGTCTCGAAGAACTCGAGAATGCGATCCGCACGGTGTATGCAAGCACTATGAGTAAGTCAGCACTGGACTACAGAAGCAGACGTGGCCTTCAGAAGAGGGACGAGCAGATGGCACTTCTTGTGATGCGTGTGTCCGGCTCGTACTATGGCGAATTCTACATGCCTTGCGTAGCGGGTGTCGGCTATTCTTTCAGTCCGTATCGCTTTATGGGTGATCTGGATCCGAATGCAGGTATGCTTCGGCTTGTCATGGGTCTTGGTACTTCCGCCGTGGACCGTACCGAAGGATCCTATCCTCGGCTTGTCAGCCTGGATAAACCGAAGGCCCAGCCCATGAAGGATTCAGTGGAGAAACACCAGCATTCGCAGAGAAAAATGGAACTCATGAACCGTACTTCGAGACAGCTCGAACAGGTCGATCCGGATAAGGTGAAACCATTCCTTCCGGACTTCATGAAGAGACTTCTTTTCGAGCACGACACCATCACGGAAAGAATGTTCCGGGAGAGGGGACAGGCGCGGGATATCGAATTTGTCTCCTGCAAAGGTATCGTTGATAAAGAGGAGCTCATGAAGCAGATGCAGGAAATCCTGCATGCGATCCAGACTGAGTATCATTACCCCGTCGATACGGAGTTTACGATCAACCTTTCCGAGGATGGGGATTATGTGATCAACCTCCTGCAGTGCCGTCCCCTTCAGGTTTACCAGGATGCGGAAGAGATGACGCTTCCGGAGAATGTGGAGAAGGAGAAGATCCTCTTCGAATGCCAGGGATCATCCATGGGCTTGTCGCGTCTGGAAAAGATCGACATGGTCGTTTCCATCGATCCGGTCAAGTACTATACGACGCCTTACAAAGATAAGTACAGCGTTGGAAAAGCACTTGGTATCGTCAACTGGGCGATGCGTGAAAAGAATAAGAAGATGCTTCTTTTGACACCGGGACGCATCGGTACCTCGTCACCAGAACTTGGTGTGCCAGCGCTTTTCTCGGATATAAGCGAATTTGAATGCATATGCGAGATCGCCGACTCGAGAGCCGGATATAATCCCGAGCTGTCGTACGGCAGCCACTTTTTCCAGGATCTTGTGGAAGCGGGCATCCTCTATAACGCATTGTTTGAAAATGAGAAGACCCTTGTCTTTAATCCGGAACTGATTGAAGGACTTCCGAATCTTCTCACGGACTTTGATCCGAAACTTCAGGATTTGGAAGACATCATTCAGGTCTACGATGTTTCGAAGATGGATCTTCGTCTGTGCAATGATATGAAGAAAGAACGGATCCTCTGTTACATGAATTAGTTTGTAAATTCATATCTTCAATATATCGACATGTAGCTTTTCTTCGATACAATGAAAACTGACAGATCTTCGCAAGAAAGGAAATGTACCGTAAAAGAATCTTCTGTACAATAGCATCAACAGGAGGACGCAAGTATGGAATGGATCGCAGCAATGCAGGAAGCGATTACCTATATGGAGGACCATCTCCTTGAGGAGATCAACTATGAAGACGTAGCGAAGCACGTGCACACTTCAGCCTACGAGTTTCACAGGGCATTCAGCTTCCTTACCGGAATTACGGCAAATGCATACATCCGAAACAGAAGACTCTCACTGGCAGGCCGGGAGATTGTTGAGACCGATGGAAGGATCACGGACATTGCGCTGAAGTATGGTTATGAAACGCCGGAAAGCTTCACGAAAGCGTTCACGAGATTCCATGGTATCGCACCGAAAACTGCCCGCGAAGGTTGCGGAAAACTTGTACTTTTCAGTCCCCTGAATATCAGACTCACTGTTGATGGAGGTAAGAGTATGGATTATCGTATCGTACAAACGGAAGCAAAGAAGTTTATCGCACTGACAAGAACATTCAAGACAGAGATCATTAACGACGAGGACAACCACGAAATCCCGGATTTCTGGGGCGAATGCAATCAGAATCAGCTGCTTGGTCCAATCTGGATGCTCAAGGAAGACGGCAACCGTGACCTTTATGGTCTCTGCACGCCGACGCCGGAAGGTTCGACAACATTTAAATACGGCATCGGCATCCTGATCGATGAGAATACTCCTGATTTCGATGCAAAAGCACTGGAGGACAAGGGTTTCCAGATCTGGGACGTGAAGCCTGGAACGTATGTCGTATTCGACTGCATCGGCGAAAACCCAGATGTGATTGGCGAGACATGGGAAAAGTTCTATAAAGAATTCCTTCCGCAGAGTGGTTATGAGGCAGAAGAGGAGACCGACTATGAGCTCTACTTCGACGACGCCAAAGGCCGTCCGGGACTCATCTGCGAGCTATGGATCCCGATCAAAAAGAAGTGAGATCCACATGAACTAAAAGACAAGAAAGTCCGTCCGAACTACATGTTCAGACGGACTTTTTTATATGAGCTTTCCCAGAGTTTCCTTTTTAGTAACAAATGCATAAAGCAAATGATAATAAAATTTTATATAATACGAGTATATCTTGCTGTTAGTCTGGAAGATAGAACATCGAGAACGAGAATGGGAATAGGCTTATATGAAGAATCAGAACACAAGGAAATTTCTAATTATCGCTATCAACGTGATCATTATCTCTGCGATCTTGATCTTTGTTGTTTTCTATTCCAGATACAAAAACCGCGATTCCTATCAGCGCCAGATCGAGCACTTTGTAGACACGACGATCACCATGGAGCAGGTGACGGAGAATTATATGACAGGTGAGCAGAGGATCTGCGATGTCTGGACGCGCTATATCAACAACGGAAACATGACTATGGAAGAGGCCACGGAATATATCCGTGCATCGCATGTACTTCAAAATGCTTCGGCGCATCTGATTTCTCTTGAAACACTTACAGGCCTTTCTACCCGTCCGAAGCAAGGGACGGCCGATGAATTTGATGTCTCCTATAAACGTGTGGATCTTTTAAATGACGTGAACTGGATCGATGAGGTTGGAGAGTCGATCAACATTACCCGCGCATACACCAATCCGATGAACGGAGAGCAGTCTCTGGCTTTCTGCAACATGATCACGCTTTTTAATCCGGAGAGCAAAACCTCCTATGATGCGGTCCTTCTGAGAGTCCTTCCTATCGTGGAACTGGAACAGAAATGGGTCTTCCTGCAGACTGAACTTGAAAATGCGGAATTATCCATGATCGATTCCGACGGAGATTATATCCTCAAGGGATACAGTTTTAAAAACTCCAGTTTTTTCGAGTTCTACAAGTCTTATAACTCATCGGATCCCCAATCAGCGAATCAGTTATTCGAAAAGATCACTTCCTCGACAGGTTCTATCACGATGTTCGATTCCCACAATCAGGAATGTATCGTTGCCTATACTCCTGTCGATGCGGCTTCCGGCTGGACACTTCTGGGCTATGTGCCGGCAAATGATCTTCAGGTGGAAAAAGAAAACTGGCTTTTGTTTGGAGTTCTCTCTGCAGGCTTGCTGATCCTTTTCGTATTGGACATGTTCCATATGCTTTTCCTGAACAAGCGTCTTCAAGTCACGGCCCGTGAAGCGGAATCCGCAAACAAGGCAAAGACCGATTTCCTCTCTACTATGTCCCATGACATACGAACACCAATGAACGCCATCATCGGCCTTACGACGATCGCCGAGAAAAATATTGAAGATCCTGATGTAACAAAGGAGAATCTCCGAAAAATCAGTCTTGCCAGCAATCACCTTCTGACACTGATCAACGACATTCTGGATATCTCGAAGGTTGAAAGCGGAAAACTGAAACTCAGTCCGCTGACATTCTCCATCGTAGAAACGGTCGAAAACCTGGTTAATATTTCCCATCCGATGATCAAGGAAAAGAATCTCGAATTCAGTTTCCATATTAACCAGATGGAAAAAGAATACCTGTATGCTGACCAGCTCCGTCTGAACCAGATCTATATAAATATCCTTTCCAATGCCATCAAGTACACGGAACCCGGAGGCCGGATAAGTGTAGATATGCGCGAGGAAACAAGTCCGGATCCTGAGCGTGTACGACTGACCTATGTGGTAGAGGATACGGGCATTGGCATGAGCGAAGAATATATGGCGACCATGTATGAGCCGTTCTCCAGACAGGTCGACAGCCGTGTCAACAGCATTCAAGGAACAGGCCTTGGTCTTTCCATTACCAAGCAGATGGTTGAACTGATGGGTGGAACGATCGAATGCCAGAGTGAACTGGGAAAAGGAACTACTTTCAAAGTCGTACTGGATATCCTTGTTGCCGACAGACAACGAGAAGACATGAAACTTGATCCGATTGACGTTCTGATCGTTGATGACGATGAGGTCATGCTGCAGACGGCAGTGGATACACTTACCTCTCTCGGTGCCATGGCAGAACAGGCACGAAGCGGTCTGGAAGCGATCGGCATGATCGAACACAGACATCTTTCCGGAAAAGATTACAATGTGATCATCGTCGATTGGAAAATGCCTGAAATTGATGGCGTTGCTACCATCAAGCGCATCCGCTCGGAGATCGGAGCTGAAACACCGATCCTGCTTATTTCCGCCTATGACTGGTCGGATATTGAGGACAGTGCGAAGGATGCCGGCGCGAACGGATTCGTCAGTAAGCCGCTTTTCCGTTCCACGATCTACGATAAGATCAATGACCTCATGGGTAAAGAGTCCAGATCCATAGAACCGGAGGATGATTACTCTGACCTTCAGGGTATGCATATTCTTGTTGCCGAGGATAACGATATTAACTGGGAGATCATTTCCGCCATGCTTGATATGTTCGGAATCACCACCGACCGCGCCGAAAACGGAAGGGTCTGTGTGGATATGGTGCAGGCGGCGGAAGAAGGCCGGTATGATCTGGTCTTCATGGATATACAGATGCCGGAGATGAACGGCCTCGATGCAACCCGGGCGATCCGAAAATCAGAGAATCCTCGGACGGCTTCGATTCCAATCGTTGCCATGACGGCAGATGCTTTCTCTGAAAATGTTTCAGAATGTTTGAACGCAGGTATGAATGGGCATATTGCCAAGCCTGTCGATATAAAGCTGGTGATTAAGGAGATACGGAGAATACGGGAGGGAAGGTAATGGTATGAAGAAGATAGTAAGTGCTTTTTTAGCGGGCGTAATGATTCTGGGGTTGCCCGCATGCAGCAAAAAGAAGAAAGAAGCGGAGCCGGAGGTGGGGTTCAAGCCGGCTCTGGATACATCCATCAGCTGTCACATCAATGTTGCCGGTGGTTACGATAATTTCGAGGCGCTCGAAGCTGAATTTGACCGTTTCAACGAGTATTATCCCAATGTGAAACTGATGTACACGAAGATCGATGACTATAACAACATGATCGGTACGGTTCTGGACGGAAACGATGCTCCGGACATCTATGTTAATTACGCCTGGATGTACGGACGCGAGCAGTATCGTTCTTCCATCGAGCATGCTGAGAACCTGGCGGATCCGGCACTGGGTCTCAACCTGGACAGTATACGAAGCAATATCATTCTGAAAACGGATGACGGGACATTGCCGATGGTGCCGGTCTTCTCAAATACCTACGGTATGCTTGTGAACAAGAGTCTTTTTGAAAAAGAAGGCCTGAGTGTACCAACAACGTACAAAGAGCTGGTGGATGTGTGTGCTGCATTCCGCCAAAAGGGGTATAAAAACCCGATGATGGGATTTTCCAAAGAAGAAACCACATCGCTTTTTACGTTGGCGGCGAATCCGTATTTCTATTCAACCATAGCAAAGAATGCCGGGGCTGTTGAAAAACTCAATACCTTAGATCCTTCTGCGGGAGAATGTATACGTCCTACGCTTGAGAAGATTTCCCAGTTCCTCGCGGATGGGTGCGTGGATCTTACTTCCTGCAATGAGATCGAAAACAACTATGATGCTGTTATCCTTCGCTTTTTCGAAGGTGATGTACCAATGATGACTGCATCAGGAGATACTGTTTCCGGCACGGCAAAACGCGAAAGCCGTTCCGAAGCATTTATCGCTGCTCCTTTTACATACACGTTTGTTCCGATTCCCATGTCCGATGATGGCGCCACTTTCCTTGATATGCCGAATCTGCAGTTCTCTGTCAACAAGAACAGCCAGAACCTGAACATGGCCAATGAATTCATGCGCTTCCTGATCACATCAGAGGAACTGAGTGCGATGGCGCAGAAGAAAGGGCTGATGTCTCCGACCAAGGATCTGTCATTCAATACTATGTACGCTGCATTTGGTGCTATTCCGGAATCCCGGATCCTGTCGCCCGAAGAATTCGGATTAGCAGAGGATGCCGTCAAACAGTTAAGACAGGCTGTTTTTGCGGTCGCAACCGGTGAAATGACGATCGACGAAGCTGTTGCCGCATACGGCACTTTTGGCCAGTAAAAGTATCTGGAATTCTTTTCCAGGGCATCTGCTTCCATGGCTCCGGACGATGCCTTTATCAAGATACTTTTACTATGATATAATGAGGCTAACCTTTGGAAAGCCTTATTTGACAGATATTTTGAAACTGATGAAGGAGGCAGATATTGAAACGTTCAACTGACAACTATGTAGACGGAAAAAGACAAATTTTGGTCGCTGATGATGAATTCATTAACCGTGAAATGCTCGAGAATATCCTGTGTGACGATTACAATGTTCTCAAAGCCGAAGACGGCGAAATGGCATACGACCTGATCAAGCAGAACTGCAATACACTCTCGCTCATACTTCTGGATCTTATGATGCCGAAGCTTTCAGGTCTTGATCTTCTCTCCAGATTGAAAGAAGACCCTGATAGCCGGAGCATTCCAGTAATCGTTCTGACCTCAGATCAGGAATCTGAAGTCGAAAGCCTTCGTAAAGGTGCCGCAGATTTTATTCCGAAGCCATATCCGGAACCGGATGTAATCAAGGCCAGAATCTCACGCTCCATAGAACTTGCAGAAGACCGTCAGATCATCAGCGCAACAGAAAGAGATGAGCTTACGGGGCTTTTTACGAGCGAATATTTTTACCGTTATGTTGATCAGTTCGACAAGTTTCATCCTGCATCTGACATGGATGCGGTCTGCGTAGACGTCAACCACTTCCATATCCTGAGTGAGCGTTTCGGAATGAGCAAAGTTTCGGAGATACTCAGAAGCGTTGCCGACAGTCTTAGAAATGTTTTCTCTTCTTCGAATTGCGTTCTATGCCGGATGACTGCAGACACGTTCCTGGTATACTGTCATCACCGTGATGACTATTCCAATATCATCGAGAAGATTTCTTCCGGCTGTGTTGGTATGTCCACCACGATTAAGCTTCGTGCCGGTGTCTATGCTTCGTGTGATAAGAAACTCGATATTCACTCCCGCTTCATCCGTGCGAAAATAGCTGCCGACAAAATCCGTAACAACTATTCCACCTTTGTCAGCACTTTTGACGAGGCACTTTTGAAAGAAGAACTCTTTTCGGAACAACTTGTGGATGAGTTTCCAAAAGCACTGGAGGAGAAGCAGTTCAAAGTATTCTTCCAGCCGAAGTACGATATTAGAGGAGACAAACCGGTCTTATCCAGTGCCGAGGCTCTGGTCCGATGGTTCCATCCTACACTTGGAATGATTTCACCGGGTGCCTTTATACCATTGTTTGAAGGTAACGGCCTCATCGCTCAGTTAGACGAATATGTATGGAGAAGATCTGCCGAGAAAATCACGGAATGGAAAGAGCGCTTCGGAAGACCCGTTCCCGTATCCGTAAATCTTTCCCGTGCGGAAATGTACGATCCGGAATTGGTAAATACGTTCGAAAAGATCGTGAAGGATACAAGCATTTCTCCGAAAGATCTCTATCTTGAGATCACCGAATCTGCGTATGTCAGGGATTCAAGCCAGATCGTGGACAGAGTATCCCAGTTAAGAGAGCATGGATTCTTCATTGAAATGGATGATTTCGGTTCCGGCTATTCCTCTCTGAATATGATCTCCGAACTTCCTATCGATGCCCTGAAACTTGATATGAAGTTCATCAGAAACGCATTTGAAAAACAGAATGACACGCGAATGATCAGTATCGTGATCGACATTGCAGAATATCTTGGTGTGCCCGTCATTGCAGAAGGTGTCGAAACAGAAGAGCAGTATCTGGCACTCAAGAAACTCGGTTGTGCAATCATCCAGGGATACTATTTCTCCAAGCCTCTCCCGGCTGAGGAATTCGAGAAGAAGCTTCAAGAGAGTATTTCCTGATAGGAAAGGAGAAAGCCATGCTGACTATAGATGCACTTAAATCTTTTGGCGCAAATACGGATGATGCTCTTGCACGCTGCATGGGCAATGAAGCATTTTACTTCAGACTGATTGGAAAAGTTCTTGAAGATAAAAACTTCAATCTGCTTGAAGAATCGATCTTGGCTAAAGACTTTGATAAAGCATTTGAAGCCGCGCACACACTGAAAGGTGTATTAGGAAACCTTTCCTTAACGCCTATATATGACCCTGTTTGCGAGATAACAGAACTCCTTAGAACGAAGAGTGACGTTGACTATGCACCGTATATTTCCTCCATCGCAGACAAAAAGGCAGAACTTTTAGAATTGATGAAATAATGCACCGGATCTTTTCGGCCTGAAAAGCATCTGCGAAAACCGTTCTTCTGATAAAGAAACTGTCCCGTTGTGATTTTTCACGGCGGGGCATTTTTTCTGCCTTGGTATTGACAACTATATCGGCAGCCGATATAATAGCTCCAGAATATATCGGGAACCGATATAACGGAGACCGATAGATTGAAAGGAGAGAAATGTATGGGTCAGTTTGCATTGACGGAAGCAGTCTTCTATATCCTGCTATCCCTTCAGAATCCGCTTCACGGATACGGCATCATACAGAATGTGGAAACGCTTTCGCACGGACGTGTGAAGCTTGCGGCGGGAACGCTTTACGGTGCGATCAATACACTTCTGGACAAGAAGTGGATCGATGCGCTTCCGGAGAATCCGCAGAGCAGAAAGAAAGAATATATCATCACGGAAGCGGGTCGCGATGTGCTGAAAGAAGAACTGGCGCGACTTTCCGAACTGGTGGAAAACGGCAGAAAGATAATGGGTGAAGAGAAATGACTAAGGTAGTGCACAAAATGTATGCAGTATGGAATCTCGACAAAGAAGAGATCTGGCTCAACAATATGGCGGACGAAGGTTATATTCTTTCCCGCCCCGGCAAGTTCCGCTATGAATTCGAAAAATGCGAACCTGGAAAGTACAAAGTGAAAGTGCTTTTCCTGAAGGGCATGAGCTTTTCGGAGAAGAACGAAGAGTATTTCCGTTTCCTTTCGGAGATGGGGATCGAGTTGATCGGGTGTGTGCATGTCGCAGGATTCTGCTGCGCATATTTCCGGTTCGAGAGTTCAGGTGATCCGGCAGAGTTGGAGTTTCATTCGGATCTCGATTCGAAGATCTCGTATCACAGAAGAATCTTCTGGTACTGCGTTTTTGCGATGCCGCTCCTGGTTTTTGGTGCGATGATTAATACATCGTCGTGCCTGCGCGGACACACCTCTTTACGCTTTATTAACGGCATCGTTGCCGGGTGGGCATGGGCACTTGCCGCAGCCGGTCTTGTCGCGATCTTCGGAATGGGCTACAAGATCCTGAAACTGAAAAAAGAGAGGCGGATCCACGAGTGACTTAATGCGTGGCTTCGTAAAATGAAAGAAGAGAAAAATAAATGGAACAGATTTCAAATCAGAAAAAACTCCGCCCGTGGATGGGCGTACTCGTGCAGGCTGCGGCACTGGGACTTTTTGTCAGATTCATATGAGAGTGAAGTGAAACCTTGCACTTCGAATTGAAACGAAAAAAGAAAAAAATATAAAGCAGTTTGGAGGATATCCGGCTGCTTTTCTGTTATAATCGGTCTGCGGGGGAATATTAACGAGTGTAAAAAAGAGGTATCGCATGAAAAAACACCTGTTAAGCATTCTGCTTGCATTAGTAATGATTATTGGTATGATGCCGTTTTGCGTATTGGCGCAGGATGGTTCTGAATCGGGAGAGTACGGAAGTTTCGTTGATGGTGATCAAGTCATCAGTCAACTGATTGAAAAGAGCGGTATGAATGCTCACCCGAGAATCATCATGACAGAGGAAAAGATAAAAAGCCTGAGATCCCACATAGGAGACGATTCGGTAACGGCAATTCTTCTTGAAGAGCTTCGTGCGGAAGCAGACAGAATCGTCAGAGAAGTATCTCTTCCCGTGTATAACGCCTATGGCGATGCTCACCTTCTTGAAACATCAAAATCCATTCAGCGCCACGTCGCTGCACTTGCTCTTTCTTACAATATTTTCGGTGACGAAAAATATGCCAAGCGTTGCTACCAGGAACTTGAAGCAGCGTGTAAGTTCCAGGACTGGAGTCCGAAACATTTCTTAGATACTGCTGAAATGTGTACAGCCTTTGCGTACGGCTATGACTGGCTTTATAACTGGATGACTTCTGAGCAGAGGACCCTTCTACGGACAAACCTGATTAAAAAAGGATTGAATCAGGTTATGGAGGATTATACCAATACACCTGAAGATCGCAAGCGCACGTACAAATGGTATCAAGATAAAAAAGGAGACAACTGGCAGCTTGTGTGCACCGGTGGCACAAATCTTGCCGCACTTGCTATTGGAGATGAATCGGATGCAAGAGATGTTGCTTCCAAAGTACTTACCTACGGTTTCAAAAGAGCGTATTCCTTTGTCCGCCGTGCATACAGTGTCACGGATGGAACATACATTGAAGGGCTGGGATATTGGGATTACGCCACATATTATCTTGGCCTGCAGTCTTCCGCACTGAAGAGTGCAACAGGAACGGACTATGGTCTTGCTGATTATGAGGGCATCCGCAAATCTGTCGAATTTGTACGTTACATGAGTTCCAACACTCCGAAATCGTTCAGTTTCGGTGATGACCGTGACAGCCGGAATACAGGCTGGGCCGTTTTCCTGTGGCTTGGCGAACAGCTTGATTCCCCTGAATATTCCGCGATCCGTCTTAAGAACATAAGCATAGATCCTGAGTTCAATTATCTGGATGTCTTATGGATCGACGAGAGCAAACAAACCAGTCAGAGCAGTAGTAAGGATACGGACTGGGGAGCTGTCGGAGCAGCCAATGCAAGCTTCCGGAACACATGGGACAAGAGCGGCATGGTAACAGCACTTCATGTCGGTGAAAACAATTATACGTATCATGGGCATTATGACCTTGGCTCGTTCTATATCGAAGCAAACGAATCGCGCTTTTTTACGGATCTGGGAAATGAGAACTATAAGCTTGAAAACCGCCAGCGTTCTTACCGCATAAAGGCAGAAGGGCACAATACACTTGTCATCAATCCGACAGAGGAGATCGACCAGCGTGAGGGAGCAAACTGTCTCATCACCGGATACAAAAGCGGAAATACAGCCTATGCCATTACAGACTTAACGGACGCTTATACACCGAGTGGCGCAAAAAGCGTGATCCGCGGCCTCAAAATGATAAAGGATAAAGAATGTGTTGTTATCCAGGATGAGATCTCTCTTGATAAACCGGGTGACATATACTGGTTTGCTCACACGATGGGACAGATCGATGTTGCTGGAGATGGAAGAAGTGCTATTGTAACTGTTGGTTCGGACAGATTATGGGTAGGACTTCTCAGTGAGGGCGGAAAACTCACCAAGATGAATGCAGAGCCGCTTCCGACATCCCTTCAAGTGTCGGGTGCGACGAAAAATGATGAGTACAGAAAACTTGCGATTCATCTTTCCGATACGAAAACCACGACAATTACCGTGGCTTGTATCTTGTTGAAAAATGGTGAAAAGAGCCCTTCGTGGACTCCGTCAGTAAAAGCGATTTCCGAATGGCCACGCGAGGTTGAACCGGGCTCTGGCACACCAACACCTACGCAGACACCTACACCCAAACGTGATACTCCCACGCCGAAGCCAACAAAATCGGCAACACCAGTCCCAACTAAAAAAGCGACTCCTGTACCGACAAGGAAGACAACACCTGTTCCTACGGGAAAAGCAACACCGGTTCCAACCAAAGCCAGTACGCCTGTTCCTACTAAGAAGGTGACACCATCACCAACGAAAAAGGCTACGCCGACAAAGGTGCCAGGAAAGGCGACTTCTACACCGAAGCCGGGTGTTCCTACAAAAGCTCCGGGGCAGCCAACAGCCACTCCGAAGCCGGGCAAGCCGACTCCTACAACTGCGCCGGGTAAACCGACTCCTACGAGAGTGCCAGGCAAGCCGACTTCTACACCAAAGCCAGGTGTTCCAACGCCCACGCCGGATCCGAAGAATGAAGCCTCCGTTGCAGACTTTGTAGAGCGCCTGTATACGATTGCACTCGACCGTGAGTCTGAGCCGGAAGGAAAAGCATTTTGGATAAATGAGATCGAAAATGGAACCCGGACCGGTGGTGACTGTGCGCACTTCTTCCTGATCGAGGCAGAGGAGTTCCTGAACCGCGGTCTGACTGACGAAGACTTTGTTGAGACTTTGTATCTCACATTCTTTGATCGTGCATCCGAAGCAAATGGTAAAGTATTCTGGTTAGGAGAACTGAAGAACGGAAGAATGACGAAGGAAAATGTCATTAACGGATTCATCGACTCTACCGAGTGGTGTAATGTCTGCGCAACCTACGGAGTCAAGTCGGGAGCGCCAACTGCGAAAGCGGAGTTCGCTTCGAAGAACGCGGTCAAGTTTGCAACACGTCTTTACACTGAGTGCCTCGGCCGTGAGCCGGAAGAAAGCGGTCTGAAATACTGGAGTTTGGCACTGACGAATCTTGAGGCTACCGGATATCAGGCAGCAAGTATGTTTTTCACGCTTCCGGAGTTTACCGGATTGAAGACCACGAATGAAGAATACCTGATACGTCTGTATACGACGTTCATGGGACGTGACCCGGATGTCGATGGATTCACGTACTGGCGGGGATTGTTAAATGACGGCACGGATCGCGTGGATGTCATGAAATCTTTCGCAGGATGTCCGGAGTTCCAGGAGATCTGTGATCGGTACGGAATAGTTAGAGGGACAATCTGAAACTGTATACCAACCGTCTATGGCTCTTTTCAGACGCGCACTGCTCTAAAGCCTTGAATAATCTCCCAAATATTGAAAATCTGTGGATAGTTTTATTCTGCAATCATGGCAGTTTTGGGTCAATCTTTGGTCAAAAAGCGCCCTAAAATGATTGTACTTGTCGATGAATATACTTGCAGGATATGGAGAGACTCACAGTAGCTATGTTATGATTTTGGTAGAAGAAAACACAGCAGGAAGAAAGGATTCCTGTGATCCGGATCAAGGAGAGATAAATGAGTAACGAACAATACATTAAAGATAATGAGCGTGCATGGGATAAACGCTCAGAGAACAATGACCAATGGTCGATCCCGGTATCAGAAGAAGAGATTGCAGAAGCGAAGAAAGGAAACTGGTCCATTTTTGTTACCCCGGTAAAGCGTGTGCCGAGGAACTGGTTCCCGGAAGAGATGAAAGGAAAAAAGATCCTTTGCCTTGCAAGTGGCGGTGGCCAGCAGGGACCGGTCCTTGCCGCAACAGGCGCAGACGTGACAGTCTTTGACAACAGTACCAGACAACTGGAAAAAGATCTGCTGGCGGCGGAGCGGGACGGACTTACGATCCATACTGTGCAGGGAAATATGCAGGAACTGCCGATGTTCGAAGACGAATCCTTCGACATCATCGTCCACCCCTGGTCCAATAACTATGTAAATGACATCCTTCCGGTATGGAGAGAGTGTGCCCGAGTCCTGAAAAATGGCGGGATCCTGATTTCCGGATTCGGTACGCCGCTCGAGTATATTTTCGATCCGGCAAAACTCGAAAGAGGCGAACTGGAATTGAAGTATTCGATCCCCTACGCGGATATTGATCATCTCGATGATCCGAAGGTAAAAGAACTCGCAGAGGCAGAAGGGTATTCCTGGGGACATCCGGTCGAAAACCAGATTCAGGGCCAGATTGATGCCGGATTTGTGATCGCCGGTTTTTACGAAGACCGCGGATGTTACGCCCTGGATAATTACATCAATACGTCCATGGCGACAAAAGCCATAAAAATGAAAATCCATGGCTGATGCCCAGGAAAAAGGCGATGTTTTCTCTCATGCCAGATTTTCAAGCTTCTTTTCTGATATAATCGGATTTGGGAAACGATTATTTTGAAACGGAGGAAAGTCAACGGCAATGAAAAATCCATTGGTCAAAACTGTGAAGACCGTGAATTTTATGACCGGAAAGACGTTTTCAGAAGAGGAGGTCGAACGTCATAGGAAATTTGCCGAGTTAGGGGGACGCCTTGCGACTCCAAAAGGCAAGCTAAAAAGGAGAAAATTCTGTGTCGGCAATATTGGCTGCGAGGAGTTTCGGCCTGTTTCCTCTCCCCATGACGATTATGTGATACTATACTGCCACGGCGGCGGCTACGTCAGTGGTGGACTTGGTTATGCGGGGAATCTCTCTGCAAAGCTTGCTTTGGCAACAGGATTCAAAGTCTATTCGTTCGATTACCGGTTGGCACCGGAGCATCCTTATCCGGCGGCAGCAGAGGATGCGGATGCTGTGTGGACTTATATTTCAGAAAATGCAGCGAAGGCGGATCATGTGCTTCTGGCCGGTGATTCGGCCGGCGGGAATATGGCACTTTGTCTAACGCAGAGATTGATTTCGGAAGGAAAGCCTGCGCCGCGGCAGCTTCTTTTATTCAGCCCGTGGACTGATATGACAGGAACTGCTGGCTCTTATGAAGCCAATCAGGACATTGATCCGATCCTTACGAAAGAGTTTGTAATGAATTCTGCCAGGGCATACTTGGGTGAAAAGGACCCGAAAGATGCATCTTTCAGTCCGCTGTTCGGGAGTTTTGAACATTTCCCGCCGGTTTTCATTATGGCCGGTAGAAACGGAATCTTACTGGATGACAGTATTAGACTTAAAGAACGGATAGATCAAGCCGGAGGAAAGGCCGAACTTGATATTGAAGAGAAAGGATGGCACGTGTACCAGCTGATGCCCGGCTCCATGACCCGCAGGGCGATGAAGCGGCTTTCCATGCATGTGTCGCATGAGATCTATGGGGAGTGCTAATTGGTACAGAATTGACAACGTATCAAAAGTCTTTCTGGCCACGATCGGAAAGCGGGATACACGCTCGTTTCGCCTAAGCTGTACGTTGAAGGAAGAAGTGGACCCAGAGCTTCTGCAGCAGGCAGTGATTTCGGCGATCGAAGACCGTCCGCAGGTGCAGGTGAGAATAAGACGCGGGGTCTTCTGGCATTACATGGAAGATACCGATCTTATGCCTGTGGTAAAAAAGGAGGACGATCGAATCTGTCCACTTCTCTATGTTCCGTCAAAAACCATGCTTCACTATCAGGTGACCTATTTCGGAAAGCGGATCAATCTGGATATCTCTCATGTTCTGGCAGATGGTACAGGAGCCATGGAGTTTCTGAATATCATTGTGCTGGATTATCTAAAAAGAAAGTACCCCGGTGAGTACACGGACGTGACCATTCACTCCGGCGCCTCAGAAGGAGACCTCAGCCAGGATAGTTACCGCCAGTTCTTTGGAAGTAAAAACCTCTCCCACGGACCGGCACGCAAGAAGGCGTATCACATTGGAGGATTGAAACTTCCTTACCATCAATTGCAGTTTTTTGAGATTCATCTGTCGACATCACAGATTCTTCCCAGGGCAAAAGAACTGAAGGTTTCACTTACGAGCTACCTGGGGGCGCTCTGGATGATGGCGATCCGTGAAGAAATGCCTCCTCGGAAACTACATCTTCCAGTGACCATATCTCTGCCTGTAAATCTTCGGAATTATTTTCCTTCAAAGACTGCCCGTAACTTTTTTAACAGTGTTAATGTGACGCATGTCTTTGACCGCGAAATCTCGTTGGACGAGCTGGCTGTGGAATTTGATGCGTCTCTTAAGGACCAGCTGACCGAGGAGAATGTCAAAAAGCAGATGGACAATTTCGAAACAATAGAGCATGTGGCTCTGGTCAGAGTGGTACCGCTATCTATTAAGCAGTGGGTGGTACAGCATTTTACGAAAAAATCCAACTTGAAAGTGTCCATGACTTTTTCGAACATGGGGGTACAAAAGCCACCGAAATCACTTGGTGAGCGTATCGAAAATTACAGTGGCTTTTGCAGTACGAACACGATCTTCTCTACCATGTTTGGATATGGAGACAATCTGACACTCGGGGTTTCCTCGGCGTATATGAATACCGGTGTTGTGAAGAATTTTGTGCGGTTCCTTTCTGCGTCCGGAGCGGATATCACCGTATGTGCAACGGAGGTGATCAAATGAGACGATGCCCTTATTGCAATGTCGGAATAGAGGGAGATCTTGTGAAATGTCCGTTGTGCCAGAGCAAAATGACGGGGACCGCGGAGGCGCCTTGTTATCCTGAATTTGAGGCACAGAAAAAACGGTCTCTGTTTTACAAGATTCAGCTGCTTCTCGTTTGGGGTTTCTTGATTGTCGGAATTGGTCTCGATTTTATGGTCGGACTTCGGCTTCCGGGCTATCCGGATCTGCACTGGAGTCTGCTTCTGGCCATGTGGCTTATGGGAATTGAGTTTGGAATCATGCGCCAGTTTAAGCCTGATACTGGATCGGCCGGCAAGGTGACCACGATGGTGTTGATTACGATTGCGATGTGGTGTGTTACGGCACACTATTTAGGCTTTATGAAGATAACGGTCAATCTGGTGGTTCCAAGTGCTCTGGCGGCGACGATCATTGCGAATTTCGTGCTGGCGTTGATAGATAAAAACGGCAACACTATGTCGTATCTTCTTACCGGACTTTTTATGGGTGTCGTGCCAAGTCTGATCATTTTCTTTGTAGGATCTAAGATGCCTCTGGCCTGGGCTGTCTGCCTGATGGTCAGCGTCATTCTTTTTGCGGGGGCCGTTATTTTCCGTGGAAGAGCCGTGGCAGAAGAATTCCGAAGAAGATTCCATTTGTAAGGTTGACGCTCTGAAATCACGCTAAAAAGTGTGTCACAAAAAGCATAAGGCAAGGCCGCATCCGTCCAGGTGAGGCCTTTTTTCTTGTGAATGGAATACAGTTGACAGCTAATTATAATTAGCCTATAATGCGGCTAATCAGAATTAGCCAACGAAAAGAATGACGCATTGCAACAAGTAATAATGTAACGCGATATGTAATAAGGAGATCACCATGAGCAAGCAGAAGCCGAATACGAATCCGTCCGCCACGAATACCGCAAAGCCGCATGCAAAGCAAAGCGCGATTCCGCAGCCTGCGGCCCCTCTCGACACGAAACACCGGATCCTGGACGAGGCGTTGTCACTCTTTGCGCAGAAGGGATACGCCAATGTGTTTGTCGGCGAGATTGCGGAGAAGGTGGGGATCAAAGCCCCTTCGCTATATAAGCACTTCAAGAGTAAGCAGGCGATTTTTGAAGGTGTGCTGGAAGAGATGAATGAACGATACCGCGCCCAGACCAGCCTCATGAATTTCGGCGGCGAAAACGCACAAGACGATGCACCGTTTTTCCAGAACATTACAGAAGACAAACTTGTCGAAGTCGGCACCATGCTTTTCCAGTATTTCCTGCACGACGAGTATTCCAGCCGCTTCCGCAAAATGATGACCATCGAGCAATTCAATAACCCGGAACTGGCAAGACTCTACGACAAGATCTATGTCGATGAACCGCTGTCGTACCAAGGAGCTGTCCTTGGCATGCTGACGCAGCAAGGCCTTCTTAAGACTGACAAAGTCGACATTATGACGCTTCAGTTCTACGCCCCGATCTTCCTGCTGCTGAGCATCTGCGACCGGGATTCCAAACGAGAAGAAGAAGCACTGAAAACATTGGCGGAACACATACGTCAATTCAACAAAATATATGGGAGAAAGAAATAATGAAGATCGTACTTTTACACGGACAAGATCACAAAGGAAGCACCTACCATATCGCCCGACAGGTGGCTGACAAGATACAGGGCACCAACGATATCACGGAGTTTTTCTTCCCGCGCGATCTGCCCTATTTCTGCAAAGGCTGCTACAACTGTATCGAAGACGACACAAAGTGTCCTTACTACGAGGCCAAGCACGCAATTTTCCAGAAACTGGAAGAGGCAGACGTGATCATCTGCTCCACGCCGGTGTACTGCATGCACATTTCTGCCGCGCTGAAATCTTTCTTCGAGCTGACCTTCGATAACTGGATGGTTCATCGCCCGAAAGCCGTGATGTTCAGTAAGCGCGCTGCTGTTGTGTCGACTGCTGCCGGCTCCTCTGCGAAGCACTCCATGAAAGAAGTGGAGGACTCGCTTTTCAACCTCGGCATCCCGTCTATTTCCAAGTTCGGTCTGCCCGTTCACGCCATGAACTGGGATGGAATCAACGATAAGACCAAAGCTCGGATCGATAAGGCGACGACTCGTCTGGCAAAAAAACTTTCTGCATGTTCGAAGCCTCGCGTGGGTTTAAAGACCAAGTTTATGTTCAATCTCATGGGCTTTCTTCAGAAGAAGAACATGGGCTCCTCACCGGTAGAGAAAGAGTATTGGGAAAGCCACGGCTGGCTTGGAAAAGCTAGACCCTGGAAGACTTCCTCATGAAAATGTCCGCAAAAACATCGGCTTCAGAATAACGCAGTTATCAGTGAAGTAAGATATAGAAAAGACCGGCTAAGGTTTTTGAAGTGAAGAGGCTGTCTCAAAATGATGCAAATCACATTGAGACGCCTCATTTTTGCAACTTTTGAGAAGCTCATAAGTCGGAGATCCGAATTTGGCCGTTTGCGACTTACTATTTTAACGCCGCGTAAGTCGGAAATTGAAAAAAACCGTTTTCCGACTGCTTTTTTGGCCTGTTTTTCAGTGATTTTAAGTCGGAAAATGAAAATTGCCGATTTCTGACTTACTTTCTCAAAAAAAGAATTCCAAAATGGCGCGATTTGTAAGTCGTTTTCTGTAATTTCGACGTTTACGACTTATCGCCCCTATCCCACTGCTCGAAAAGCACTAGCGCCGCGGCCGACCCTAAAAGACTTCAGGTATTTACCCACTTCTCTAATATATGGCCGAAATCAGGACTTCAATGAAACAGAGCATTTTGAGACAAACCCTTCACTTCATTTCCCAGTCGGTCTTTGTTTGCTTCTTTTATAACCGGAAAGCCACTCGGTATTATTCGAACTCAATCGTGACTGTCGTCTTTGATTTCCACATGTGATGAATACCAAGTGTTGACCGGCCATTCAGATACCCCATGAGTCTCTACGTAGTACCAGGCGATATTATGCTCTTCACCCGATTTGAATTCCGAAGCGATAACGATCTCTTTTACGAGATCACTTTCCTTTAATGAGATCTCTCCAATATATAATCCATTCCATACCGGCTGAAGTTTACCGTCAACAAAAAACAGAAGCAATCCGCCACGGTTTCCGATAAGCCCCTCAGTACTCATATTATCGATTTGAAAATGCATGGTGGGGGAGGGCAATGTCGTCACTTTCACATATCCGTAATGGTCAGACTCAAAATTGAGTTGTTCCTCAGGCATAATAAAATAGGAAGCACCATTTGCCTTGTTTTTGTCCTGATATGTGATTATGTTGATATTCTCTTCGGGACAGACCTCTATAACATTTCCGCTTTCTTCATGGTCTGATGAAAAACGCACAGAGCTGGACTGAGAAGAAATATACATGTCACGGCTCCCGGAATAACCGATTGTTATCAATGAGATCTCATTTTCCCCTTTTTCAACCGGAAGATTATCCGCACTAACTTGGAGGATATAATCCTCATTAGTTTGCATGGTTGTGCTCAGGACCCCATCTTTGCTGCTTTTATCATCAAGACTGAAATCCACGACTTTACCGTTAATTGTCATGATGGCATCTATCTCAAAATCCGAATGACCATCAAAGTCGCCTTCTTCTATTCTGATAACCGCAGTAGCTTTCAGATTGTTTTTGTCTATCTTAATCGTTTCGATCGGTTCATATGGATCCTCATCCTGCGTAAAATCGACGAAGCATATTGTTTTCAAAGCGTGAAGTCCCTGCTGTTCCATAAGCTTATCAGATTCGTTCATCTGTTCGATCAGATCGCGCAAATAAGCAATTTTGGATATGGGATGAGCTGCTTCCTCTGTTGTACTGCTCGTAGCTTCTGTCTGACTACTGGAACTGATTGTAGTTTCTGTCTTACTACTGGCACTACTCGTAGATTCTGTCTGACTGTTGCCGGTACTCTCCGTTTTCTTATTATTTGCTGAAGAGCAACCACACATAAATACCGCCGTCCCAACAAGAAGCACAACTACTTTGTTCCAAATCTTCATCTGTTATATCCTTTCCATCTCATTCTTAATGAGTTTAGATAATTATGTCAAACTCCTCGGCCGATATTTCATTCACTCATGTAGATTATAGGCACAATGAATTGATAAAAAGTGACAGGAGAGTCATTTTTCTTGATGTAAGATGATAGACTAAAATTGGCAATTGGGGTTAGGAATAGTGTAGTTATATAGTCTGAAAGATGCGCGATGAATATGACATTTGAGGTGGCATATGAGAAAATCGACACGTATCATTTCTATCGGACTTAGTCTTTTGCATGCTTCAGGAGTGATGTCCTCCTGCAGAAAAACATTCAAAAGAGAAACCAGCATCCCGGTGGGGAAAGATGATCCTTGGTACGATTCTGTCCGGTTCAAGCTTTCATTGGAAAAGTCGGAAACAGACACATTGATGATCTACTCATCGCCGGAATATATTAACGGGAAAATATATAGTACATATTCGACATGTGATATCATGAAAAAAGAGATTTCTTTGATTGCAGAGTACTATAACGAGGTCTACGATCATGAGATGGAATACGGGCTTTTTAGTAAGAGCCAGCTCAAAACTATGGGGTTTAAAAAAGCCACAGATACCATGCAGCAGAAGTTTTACAATATGCTCTCGACGCTCTCTGTGTACTACATGGATGATAGAGAAATCAGAAACATCGTCAATGAAGAACTGGCAGCGTTCTACGCGGGCGATAAGACAATAGACGACGTGATCCGCTTCATTAACGACCGTGTAGACAAATATGTCAGCGAAGTAAAGTAAGCACCACGGAACAGTTGACAAGAAGTGCACTTCTACGAGAACTGTGGCTTCGTGAAAAGCACTGATGCTTCGCCTATGTTCATCACGAAACTTTGGACGTAAAATAGAGGAAAGTCACACAAAGGAGACCGCCTATGCCGCTCGTTAGAATCGAAATGATCAAGGGCCACTCGCCCGAATTCCGAAGAACGCTGCTCGACTGCGTCCACGAAAGCCTGATGGCCACGCTTGGCACCGAAGACTGGGACCGCTTCCAGCGAATCGTGGAAATCGAACCGGAAAACTTCGAGACTGCGCCGGGCAAAACCGAGCATTTCATGATCATCGAGATCACGTTATTCCCGGGACGCACGCCTCTTCAGAAAAAACACTTGATCGAGCATCTTACTTCTTCGCTTGTGGAACGACTTCAAATTGCCGCGACAGATGTGTTTATTGTCATCCACGAACCCGCGAATGAAAACTGGGGGCTCGGTGGAGTGCAGAGGCAATAAAGCGGCCACAGAAATTCCTGCTCTAGTTTAATAAAACACAATCATACCTGTCGGATTTTGCTCCGAGGCCTGGATCGTTAAACTGTGAGAAATTTATAATCCAATTTCCCCGTTTATGACTTTTTCCATGAAATCACCAAAATTCTCGGCAACTACATCAGTTTCCTCGAATTCCGGTTCATAGCCATTTATTATCTTACCACCATTACCGGTATCAATCGCATAATAAGAATATCCGCTTCCGACGGACATAAGGATGGGGAGTTTATCCTGCCACCATTCTTCAATTTCTTTCTGCCATCCGGCATCTCCCTCAGCGGCTTCCAAACTCATTTTCTCGAATTCGTTCCATGTAAAAGCAACATCTGATTCAGAATCATAGTCATTAATGCAAAGAAACCATGTCGTGTCATCTGCTGAACTAATGCAACTATATTTCTCGATTAATTCAACAGATTCGGCAGGGAGATTGGAATACTTCTTTAAGATCCCGTTTGAAGAAATATCTCCTCTGTTTTCATTTTTGGTGATTCTCCATCCGCTTTGTTCTAAGAAAGCAACGAACTTATCAACCATCCTATCCCCTCCGTAATATACTTTTTCCTTGCCTCAAAAATTGTACGATCTAAGGTTTCCCACAGATAAGGTAATTATACCATCCAGAAAGACATCCTGATGAGTTTTTCAGCATATTCTCTTGATCATGTTTAAAACAGAAGCAAGGCCAATTCTTGTTATCCGACATATCAGATTATATAATCGGTACGAAAGTATTCGCTGATGGCGGATATCTTGTTCAGAAATAAGGAGAGGTTTTCTGATGAATGAACATCAGCAGCAAAATCTGAAACGCTTTTCCGAATTGGCAGAACGTGCCCGTCAGTCCGGCTATTATACCTATTCGAGTTTTCATTCGGGCGAGACGGCGAGTCTCGCTTTTGAGGTGGCATCTGAAAGTGAGATGAAGATCTGGGGTGGTATGGAGAACAGTGAACGGGTCATCGTCCGTTTCGGAAATCCGGAGGATCTCTCCTATGACGAAGACTTTCCAATCAGAGTCCTTCTCATCGAACCTAAACAGGCGAAGTTTGCCGAGACGCTGACCCATCGTGATTTCCTCGGCGCGATTCTAAATCTTGGGATTGAACGCGACATGGTCGGAGATATCCTGGTTCAGAACAATTCTGCATATTGCTTTGTGCTCGAGAAAGTAGCTGATGTTTTCTGCCGTGATCTTGATCGGGTCAAGCACACTGCTGTTAGCTGCAAATTGGTTGAAGACGTCCCGGAGAACTATCTTCCGAAACGGAAAGAAGAGAACATCACGGTAACGTCTCCCAGACTCGATGCCATCCTTGCGAAGGTATATCATCTGTCCCGCACCGATGCAAAAGCGCTTTTCGATATGGAGAAAGTCACGCTTAACGGACAAATATGCCATAACCCGGAGACCATTCTTAAGGAAAACAGTATAGTTTCCGTCCGTGGATATGGGAAACTGGAATACCACGGCGAAGAACGCACCACGAAAAAAGGGAAGACCGGCATTACCATCTGGCGGTATATTTGAGTGTGTAGAAGATGATTCCTGCTTTTCTTTCTGTATATTGTAGCGCTTCCGTAGTACTTGCGGGATTTGCAGAATATATAAACTGCGCAGGTGTGGCTGCCCTTGGTTGAATATTCGATGAATTTGTGGTTTGATTGAGCCATAACCGATCCAATTCTTGGATACGGATATGCAAGAGTTTAAAAAGCAATCAGATACCTCTTGGAAGGAGACGCCTATGATTTTGCTGATCAATGCATGTGTGAGAACAGATTCACGTACGAAGCGCCTGACGGATGCGCTTCTGAAAGAACTGGACGGGGAGATAACGGAAGTGGTGCTTTCCGAAGTCGATTTTCCGGTCGTGGATGAGGCGTTCCTGCAGAAGAGGGATGCCCTGATTGCGGAGAAACAGTGGGATGATCCGATCTTCAATCTGGCGATGCAGTTCAAGTCAGCGGATACGATCGTGGTCGCGGCACCATACTGGGACCTGTCGTTTCCAAGCTCTCTCAAACAATACTTCGAGCAGATCAATGCGATGGGTACGACGTTCGATTATTCGGACGATGGCCTGCCGATCCCGCTTTGTAAGGCTGAGAAGCTTTACTATGTCACGACGGCCGGCGGTGCGCTGGTACCATATGAGTTTGGCTTTGGTTATGTAAAAGCACTGGCCGAGAATTTTTATGGTATTAAGGAAGTGAAACTCCTGACAGCCGTGGGTCTCGATATCTATGGTACGGATGTGGAAACGATCATGCGGGAGGCGGAAACGGGAGTCAAAGATGTTCTGTGAGAACATCTTTGACCCCCGCTCTCCATTAAAAGTGCAAGTGCTTTATAACGGGAGATCCTTTTTTCTGAAGTGCACGGAACCGATAATGTAGCAAATGAGTCCGATAGCCAGAAGGATCAGGTATTTTGGCAGGAATCCGTTTGTTCCGTCGAGGATCGCGATCGGGTCGAAAAGAGTGATCACGGATACGTAGTTAAAGTAATCCAGTGCATCCATACGGATAATGGACGGAAGGATCGGGGATCCGAAAAGACCAAGCATCGTCGCTACCAGGAAGAACATCGAAAGACCACCGCCGATGGCCATAGCATTCTTGCTTCTGTTGAACCAGCAGGAACTCAGGAAGCATATGCCGCTCAGTGCAAACATGACGAGAAAAGCACCGGCATTCATAAGGAGAAGTTTTTTCCATGTAAGATTCGTCGTGACATCGACAATGTTCAGACAGATCACACTCGTTACGCTTGTCAGGATAAACATCAGGAGCAGCGAACCAACCAGATATACACTTTGAGTAAAGGTAACTGTACGGCGCTTTACGGAAGTGGCCAGTACATATGCCATGGAACCGCTGTCCACCTGACCTGCGATCAGTGCATTGGATGTCATGATCATGTAGATGATCGGCAGAAGAAGACCTGCCATCTTATAAAAGATCGATCCGATCAGGATACCGTACATATCCATCTGCCCGATCTCATCCAGAGCCTCGGATACTTCCTGAGGAAGATTGGCAAGAAGGCTGTTGCATTCCTTGGCTGTTACTTCTTCTTTGACGGTATCTTCTGTTTCTCCGTCTTTCAGATTATCGAGACGATACGAAATATCGGCACGGTAACTGACGATCACCTGTTCGGAAATCGATTTGATGTGAGCATAGTCCGAAAAACCGAATTCATCATACTGCTGTCTTGTCACACCATATTCCGCCAAGGAATCCAGTGCCTGCTGTATGGATTCTTCTTTAGTCATGTTTCCGGCAAGAAAAACAGAGGCTGCCTGCATGGCGTATTTGTCACGGGCTTCGGAGTGTGACGCATCCGACATTCCCGGAATAAGATCACTGTAGTGAAGAGGCGTCTCTCCGTGTTCCTGATAGAAACTGTCGAACATGAAACTTCCGTCTTCATTCATCGGGTTCAGAGTATAGAAGATCACACCTTTAATTTCCTGATCTTCTGTGGAATCCTTCGTATAACCTAACGACTGAACTACACCCGGATAATACTCGTTTTCGATCTTTTCCATGGTGTTTTTATATGCACCCATCTGCGCAGATTGAGCTGCCTGGTCTTCGGGAAACCCTCCACTTAATGCCTCTTTATATACCGCAACATATTCTTCACCGAAAACACTGTCGAAGTATTGCAGAGCGGAATTACTGATTTCATAGTAATTCAGTGCACGCTTCTCGATGGAAGACTCGGTCTCCTGTTCGATGATCGTATTCTGGATCGCATCCTTCGTCTTACTGATATCACCGCGGCCTGAGATCAGCATCACGCAGGAAAGCATAAAACATACCGCAAAAGTTATGATCAGCCACATGATACCATTGGCTTTACAGGATTGTTTGAAAAGAGATTTACTGAACATTTATTTTTCCTCCTTGTCGGTTTCTGCAAAAAGTTTCGAACGGAAATACTTGTCGAGGTTATACTGTACCTCCGAGATAAAGCGGACATCGCTCCCTTTCAGATCGTGGAAAAGCCTGTTCAGTTCCGAACCTGGAAGAGATACCGTGACCTGAAGATGCTTCTCCTGATCTCGTACGATCTCATAGGATGAAGTCTTGAATCGCTCGTATTCGTCTTTTTTCTTGAACTCGACCTTATATTGTCTCTTCGTAGGATTCCGGATCGCATCCATATCTGCGATATCCACGATCCTGCCGTTTGATATCAGAGCGACCCGCTGGCATGTCGTTTCCAGTTCTTCGAACATGTGGCTGCTCATGAAGATCGTCTTTCCACGTGCATGTTCTTCTTTGATGATGTCGAGGAAGGCATCCCGCATCAGCGGATCCAGACCTGTTGTCGGTTCGTCCAGGATCAGTATTCTCGGATCCGCCATCAGAGCCGCTACGATGGCCGTCTTCTGTTTCATACCCTTACTCATCCTCTTCAGGGGAGCACGCGGATCCAGCTGAAGCTTCTCAATCATTTTTTCCGCGTATGACATGTCCTTCACGCCCAGAAAACTCGCCTGGCTTTTCAGGAAAGCCGTACCCGTCGGGAGATCCGGAAAAGCAATCTCGCCGGGGACATAACCGATATCCTTCACATATTCGCTCGAATGCTTCCAGGCCTCTTTGCCATATACATACGCATGACCGGATGTCGGTTCCAAAAAGCCCATGATGTTTCGAATCGTCGTGGTCTTGCCGCTTCCATTCGTTCCGGCGAATCCCACCATCTCTCCTTCGTCAATGGAAAGATCGATATCGAAGATGCCCCGGCTCTGCCCGTAATCTTTTGTCAGTTTCTTTAGTTCTATCACAGCAGTCATTTTGCAAAAGCACCTCCAAAGTCTTTTTCTTCTTTGTAATATTTCATGAAGTAATCCTCGAGGGTCTCTTTCAGATGCACGAACCCGCATACCGGGAAGTCACAAAGTCTACTGACCAGTTCATTGATGTCCGCATCGTTTACAGAAACAATCACTTTCAGATCCTTGCGGGACGTTTCCAGGATCGAGATTTTTTTTCCTTCTTCGCAGGTACTTAGGAATCCTTCGAAATCAATAGGACGGGAAAAGGTGAGACTGTAGTTTTTCTGGGATGCATGACGCAGATCATCTGCTACAAAATCCGATACGATCTTTCCATCCTTGATGATCGCGATCCGATCACAGGTTGCATCGACTTCTGAGAAAATATGGCTGGAAAGAAGAATCGTTTTTCCTTTCTTTTTCTCATTTCGGATGTAGTCAATAAAGACATTCTGCATCACCGGATCCAGACCGCTTGTCGGTTCATCCAGGATTAGCACATCCGGGTCATTCATGAACGCCGAAACCACAGCCAGCTTTCTTTTCACGCCAAGACTCATCCGCTTTGTCTCTCCGGACGGATCCAGTTCAAACAGATCCAGAAGTTCTCTCATTTTCGTTTCATCTTTTCCATGATGCATCATACGAAGAAATTCCCATCCGGTAAGTCCGGCCGGAAGCGCAATCTCGCCGGGGATATACCCGACATTTTTCAGGATCTGGTCATATCTGGCAAACGTTTCTTTTCCGAATATCCGCGTGTGTCCGTCACCCGGCTTGGAAAAGCCCATCAGATGACGGATCGTCGTAGATTTTCCCGCACCGTTTGGTCCGAGAAATCCGAAGACCTCGCCTTCATCCACATGAAAAGATACATCAAAGACACCGCGTCCAAATCCATAGTCTTTCGTCAAGTGTTCCACTTCGATTACACTCATATAAAGCCTCCTTTAATTCATCATCCTTGAAGAACGTGTTCATATTACCGACCCGAAGAATCAATCACAACGGACAAAAAAAGACTCGTGTACGGTTTTCATACACGAGTTGTCAGATGTCGAATTTTTAGGCAAAAGGGCTTATCTGTCTAAACTTCTCTGGATGGTTTCCTCGATAATGCCTCTCTGAAGTTCACAGATCCTAGATATTTTTTCGTGAATGTCACTCTTCGTCCCGCTCCGAAGCCAGAAGACAGCGACACCGAAGAGCTGGCAGGTATAGTATTCGGATATGGCTTCTTTGTCAAAAGCACTGACCGGTGTCCCTGCGAATGCAGTTGCCCCGAAGGTGGCGATCACATATTCACAGACCTTCCACAGATTCTGTTCGAAAACATCGCGGTTAACAGAGTTATAAATATGCTGGATGATCATACGGTTCTTCTCGGCAAAGTCGATAGTCGTGGCAAATGCGGATTCCAAGGAATCGATAGTCGGATGTTCCGCCATGATTTGGTCCACATCTTCCTTCACGATACTTTCGAGCAAAGCTTTCATATCCCGGAAATGGTAGTAGAAAGAATTCCGGTTCACACCGCATTTTTCGACAATATCCTTCACTGTGATCTGACTGAGCGGTCTTTCCGATAACAGAGAAAGGAATGTCTCCTTAATTGCTTTTTCCGTAAAATTCGCCATACCTGATTCCTGCTGCAACATAGATTTCACAAGTATTATAGCACATTTTCTCTTGTCGCTTTTTCACCATCCGCTCAATTACTTCCACTCGATCGTGCCTGCCGTGATATACTGAAAGCATCTGTTACACTACGAGTAACAGATTAGGATATCCTTTCCAAGCCTATCCTAATCCCCTTTGGTTTCTTTCTTTGATGCACTCAAGGAGGCAGTGATAGATGAAAAAGCTAACACTTCGTGTACTATCCGCTTGTTTATGTATAGCTATGGTCCTGCCGATTGCAGGTTGTAATAAGAAAAAACGAGAACCTAGAAACAGAGTAGTACAGGAGACGGATCCGTATTTCACTTGCGAGGAATTTGAACTGGATTTTGGAGATCCTGATGGAAGAGATCTGGATCATCGTTCAATCATGGATTCGAAAGTTTTTTCAGACTGTGTTGTAGCATCTGTCCAAGAAGAATATGTTCAGCCGCTGGAACTGCAAGAGAGATACAACAATTTTCATTACAATTCTTCGAATCTTGAAGAATATAAGCAACTTCTTGACGAGGTTAGAAGCTATTCGCGAGACGGTCTGGCTGTCTTCGGACTGGACGGGAAACTAAAAAAGTTTAACGTTTTTACTTCCGGAACCGACGTTGTAGGAATGGCAGAAGATACTTCCGGTAAGGCGAAGATATTGCTAACACCTTATGAAGAATCTACATATATGTATGGTTCTTCTGTTCTTTATGATATTTCTCCGGATGGAGAACTTACGAATGAAGTTGTTTTGGACAGAACTATCTCGTGGACAAATATGCTGTTTTTGGAAAATGGTAGTTTTTTCTGTTATGATTTTTCTTATGATTCCTCTTCAGTTCTTCTTTATGATGCGAATGGAAAACTTTTGAGTGAAGAAAGACTCGGATTCGGCAGCAATACTGTCAAGTTTTTCCGGATAGGAGAGAAGTTCTATGTATATTTTTTGACTGGAAATCCAATTGATCCGTATGCTACACCAACCACGTACATGTTTGAACTTGATCCGTCTACCGGAAAAAAGATCGGGGAAAAACTGGAGTTGACCTGTCGTGTGCATGGAGAACTATTGATGCCTTGGCAAAATGGAGTGTATGCCACACTGGGAAACGGGATAAAAAAATACGACCTGCTTACCGGACAAGATCCGCAGACGATCCTGTCTTGGAGTGATACAGACTGCGTATATACCGGTATTGAGAGTTCAAGCACATACTTTGCTTCAGATAACGATATATATGTGTTACGTGAAACGCGTGGTACAGAATCTTTTGGATATATTGGTAGAGGCGGATCTACTTCCTTATACTTAATGCATCTGCATCGGTTGGAGAAAAACCCCAATGCAGGGAAGAGCATTATTTATCTGACCTCGCTTGGTACACCGGAAGGAGACTTCTTGAAGCTGATCAATACATACAATACGGATCCGGGAAAGAAGACACGTATTGTTATTCTGGACTATGCAGGAGAAGACTTATACGCCTCAACGGGTTCAGAGATGATGTCTTCTTGGTCTGCACTGAAAGCTCTCAAGACCAATGAAGAATCGAGTATTGTGGATCAGATCTATCTTGATATCCTGTCCGGGGATGGACCTGATATTCTTCTGAACTTCGGTTCTTTTTCACAGTTTAATACAGAAAGAGCACTGGTGGATCTGAATACTTTGATTGATGGTAGTAAGCCGCTGGATCGAAAATTATTTTTTGATAATATACTGAGGGCGTGTGAGCGTGATGGAAAACTTTATCAGATGCCTCTTAGTTTTTCGGTTACCGGAATGCTGGCTAACAAGGAATATTCCGGAGAAAGAATCGGTTGGACATACGAAGAGTTCCGGAATCTGGAGCAGGATCTCCCGCAGGGCGTCAGACTGATGGGCAATGTAACACAGAGTGAACTCCTGGAGACGCTGATGAATGGCGCAACCAGCCATTTACTGAACTATGATAAGAGGATAGTCAATTTTGATGTTCCTGAATTCCGGGAAATCCTGAGAATGGTGAAGGACTATGGAATACCGAAAACCAATGTGGATCTTGAGGCCGAGTTGATATACGATGATTCTCTTTTGTTCGACGCGCAGATGTTTGTTGCAGGCACACTTGTTGCTATGAGTGCATCATTTCATGATCCGCAACAGTTTGCCGATCTCTACCATTATTGTGACGGGAATGTATGCCTTGTCGGAAATCCCAGTGTAGACGGAAATGGGGCGAAAGCGGAAATAAGTTCATCGATCGCCATTTCCCAGACTTCTCAATTCAAAGATGAGGCGTGGGATTTTCTTCGTTGCATGTTTGAAGAGAAAAATCAACTGGTACATGCTATAAGGAGTGGCGGAATGCCTATCAATCGAACAGCTTTTGACGACCTTGTAGATCTAAGCTTCGAATCCGATCGAATCAGATGGAAAATGACTGAGACAGATTCGAATATGGCACGGTGGTTGCCTATGGAATCTGTTCATATGGACGAGAAACATATTGAGGCGCTTTTGAAAGTGATAGAGGGTATTCGGGAATCCTGTTCATCGGATCCTACTGCCATGATGATCATAGAGGAAGAAGCACCTGGTTATTTCACAGGTGACAGAACTGTGGATGAAGTGATCAAGATCATTCAAAAGCGGAGTAAAGCAGTCGTACAGGAGCGTGGCTGATACAAAGTGATCGATAAAAGCACTGATCCTGGCGGATCTTGATGATAGTTTTGTAGCCGTTAATGTCTTACTTGATTTTCAGCAGATGTTAAGTCCATGAGCAGAACGGATCTTGAGAACTTGGCGAATCATATCGATTTTTCCATCCTCTGATTTCAGATGATGCCGATAAGGGTTACCTCCTCTTAGTCAGTTCATCTTTATCTGTTTTCCTCCAGGATCTGAAGGCCCTGATCTATGTCGTCACCGAGGACTTCCTGAACCTTTTCGAATACCTGCTTCTTATGGAGATTCTCAAGCACTGTCTGAAGTTCTCTCTTCCCGTGCCGGGAGATAAAAAGCGACATCGATTTGATGGCATGGACTTCTTTTCCGAGAGAATAGAAGCCGCGCTTACATTCCCGGATATCGTCACATTCGTAGCATCCGTCGAGGCCTTTCTCTTTACAGCACGCGGCATTCGGACACACCCCGTCCGGTGAACATGTCGCATACGAGCAGGTGTTGTACGGTGTTCTGCACGAACCGCAATAGTCTTTCAGGAAGCAGTGGGCGCACGAAAGACCGCAGTAGGCGATCTGATCGACGCCCTTTTTCGCCTTATGGCAGAGCTTGTTCTTTATGCGGCACATCGCCTCAATATGCATGATCCAATGCCGGCTGAAAGGCATCTTCAGAAGACCCTTCAGATCTTTATCGCACCAGTAATCGATCAGCCACACAGCGCTCTCATCCGTGCTTACGCTGCCACTATCGAGGATCCGTTTTTTATCTTCGTCTGTAAATGTTCTCTTCAGATCCGCATACGTCAACTTGCGGAGAATCCCATCCGAGGCGTCCTTCACGGCACGGCAGTACTCGAACACAGCCTTCGTGTCCAGTTCCCGGGAAAAAGAAACGAGCCCCTCGTCGTGAAGTTCATTTCCCGTCGTGATGATCGGGCTCTTCGTCTTCTTTTGCCAGTTTCCTGCAAAGAGCACCTGCGTGTCTTTCCCGATCAGTTCATGCGCCACGATATCCTCGATTCGGAAGATATGCCACATCGAGTAGACCAGGGTCTTACTGTGATATCCTTCCGCTCCTGCAAAAGGCATCTGATAAAATGCCTCTGCCGGGTAGTTTTTCGCAATTGATGTAATCTGTTCAAAGAGTGATTCTCTCAGTTCGATGAGCGCATCGATTCCTTCTGGGAAAGACGTTTCTTTTCCAATCAGGGTCTGCATCTTCTTATTCATTTCGGACCATTCTTTATTCATGTTGCCTCCTATATCGTGGGGGGAGAGGAAAAAAGACCACCACTCATTATAACTGTGGCCAGTGCGATCATAAGGATCAAGATAATGATGCAAGCAAGGATGCCGATGATGGAGAGGATCAGGCCCGCAATACCCAATCCGAAACCAAGGTGTTTGTCTTTATTGCAAGTCGATAATCCGATGATCGATACGATCAGTGCGGCAATATCAAGGAGACACAAAACTACCGGAAGAATCGCGGAGGACATGCCGAAAAACGTGAAAAAACAGAATAAGAGAATAATGACGGACAGTGAGATGATGAATCCCAGCACACACATAATGTTGTAGGACATAGTCGGTGTTTCTGAAGAGAAATCTCCAACACCTGTCGTTGCACTTCCTGAAGATTCTGTGTTGCTCATACCTGGAATATTCTTAAAGCCCATTTTTCCACCCTTTGTTCCGTGCTTGTAACCAAACGTCTGCTTTACAACTGATTCTTCTCTATTCTATCACTTGAGGGGCAGACGGAAAACAGGCCAGACCTGCCTGATACGTTTAAAAAAACAGGATTGTGTGTAATAAAACCACAAATAATGTGGTAGACATCCGTTGAAATACATCAAAATATGTGGTTTAATGAGTCCAGGAGGGATGCTCATGGACAATAAATATGTATTGAATGAATCGGTTACCGGAGAAGATCTGAGACAGGTCCGGAAGCTTCTGAATATGACACAGAAGGAGTTTGCTGTATTTGTGAACTCTTCGAAGAGAACTGTCGAGAACTGGGAAATGAAGGATGAACCGATAAAAGGACCAATCGTTACACTGGTGGAGATCCTTCGGAGACATCCTGAATTTGCAGAGAAACTGGAAGCGCCGAAAACCCGTTTAAAGCTGCGTTTGTGGTATATGTATGAAGATATGGTATGCACGGTCATCGACGTGGACGAACCGAAAAGAATCGTAAAGATCAGAAACTATATCGACGATCCGCTGTTCCGCGCTTTTGGTAAAAATACGGAACCGGAGTTTGAAGATTATGAGGAATTCTTGAAATCACGCTGCTTCCCGGAGACGCGGGATAAGATCAAGCTGGAATTGAAGCGCCTGGGGATCCCTTTTTACGATCCGATCCTGATCATTGAAAAGACAGAAGGCAGAATGGCAGAAGATAAATTCTGGATAAGGATAGAGAGGTGAGAGAATTGATCCGGCTAAGTGATGCGGATATGCAGAATTTTAACCGACAGTCTTCGAAAGGCAATCAGCTGAAATTCTGTTTAGACGGGATCTGGTATAAGACCGACTATATGGGGTATGAAGGTCTTTCTGAATATGTGATATCGAAACTCCTTGCGTTTTCTGATCTTCATCCGGACGAGTATGTGGATTATGAGCTGGAAGAGATCGAATATAATGGCAGTGTTTTTCGCGCATGCAAGAGCAAAGACTTCACAGACGGCTGGAATCTGATCACGCTGGAGCGGCTCTTTAAAGATACATACGGAACAGGATTAAACGAGATCATATATGGCACAGCGGATCATAAGGAGCGACTGAAGATCCTTGTGGAACAGGTTGAGAGAACTACCGGACTCAAGGACTTCGGAATCTATATGAGCAAGCTCATCACTTTGGATGCATTGTTCCTGAACGAAGATAGACATACACACAATATTGCTGTGTTAACGAACGGGACCGGAGACTTCCGGCTAGCGCCGATCTTTGACAACGGAGCAAGTCTCCTTTCCGATACCAGTATGGATTATCCGATGGGAAGAGATCCACTGGATCTGATCTCGAAAGTGAAACCGAAGACTTTCTGTGATTCTTTTGAAGAACAACTGGAGATCTCTGAAAAAATGTATGGAGAGAATCTCCACTTTACGTTTGGATATAGTGAGGTGGAGTCCATCGTAGAAAAAGCAGTCATCTATCCCGAAGAGATCCGGCGCAGAGTGATCGATGTAGTGATGGAGATGACGAGAAGATACAGTGATCTTTTTACATAGCAATAGTGAAAAGAACTTTGTATCTTAATCCCACTCGATCCGGCTTGTCGCTTTAGACAATCTTTATTGTTACTTGGCGAAGACTTTAAATTCATCTTGTAATATGAAACCATAAAGACTAAGTCGAAGAGGTGTCATTATGGAACTATTGATTGAAGCTGTATTTAGTTTAGTGATCGAGGGGACGATTGGGCTGTCAAAAAGCAAGAAAGTCCCGATGCCGATCAGAATACTATGTGCTGTCTTTCTTCTCTTAGTCCTTACAGCCGCCATTCTCCTTATCGGATTTGTTGGAGTTTCTATTCTCAAGGAAAAGCTCTGGGGTGGAATCGCGATCCTTATATTCGATGCCCTTCTGGCAGCTCTTTTCATATACCGGTTTATTAAGATCGTTCGACATCGTGCAGCATAAAATAGAAAAGACCGGCCAAGGTTATCCTCAGCCGGTCTTTATTCAGTCATATGAAATACTTGACACCCACGCAGGAGAGAAGTTTTTCGAAGACTCCCCACAGGAGGAGAGTATCATTTTACCGGCGCATTACGCACAAGCGAAGCGCGGAGTACCGCGCCGGTAAAATGCATCCGCGACGATCACTCCCACTCTATCGTGCCTGTCGCGTTAATCATAAGCAGTTGTTCTCATGCATCAGTGGATCGAAGCAGTAATTAAATTATATTGCTCTAGCACTTTTTTATACCAAGATTGCACGTTAAAGCACGGAAAAGTGTTCTACCTGTCCCTTGTTGCTCAGAACAACAACTTCATCACCACGGATAACGATGTCGAGGCATTTTCCTTTCGTTTTCTTCTTGGGCATGAGCTCTTCTCCAGTGCTTTTATCAAGGCAATAGAAATATTCGTCTTCAGACGCGAAAAACAATCTGTTTCCATCGATCAGGGCAGGTGTCGAGATTCCACCACCTGTGGTAAAGGAAAACACTTCTTTAAAATCGTCACCGGAGACTTCATAACAGGTCAGATTTCCCGACGTGCTGCCCATGGCATCGTTGGTATCGCCGACATACATTCTGTTGCCATCAAAAACTGTCTTCTGATACAGACGGTCCTTGGCAGGAATCTCCTTAATGAAATTGCCGCTCAATGGATCCAAGATGATGAACTTTCCCTGATTGTGGCTTACCAGTAAATGACCATTGTCCAGCATGAGACATTCATTGATCCACTCGTCATCTCCAAAATCCCACACAGGTTCGCCGGTAAATTTGTCTAGTGCAAAAACCTGCCCGCCAAGTTCTCCACTGATAACAAGGTTCTCATGAATGAGCAGATTGCAGTTGGTTTTCTTGCTGTAATCATCGCTTTCCCAGATTATCTCGCCGGAGTTTTTGTCCAGACAGAATTTCGCATGGTTTGATGCATAAAGTCTGTTACCATCGATCGTTATATAAAATGACGGGTTTCCCTTCCTGATCTCGGTCTGCCAAATCAGAGCTCCATCTTTGCCGATACAGTAGACGTAACTGTTCATGGCGGTGAAATAGAATCGGTCATCTTCAAAAACAAAGTTTCTGACAATGTGTTTGACCTCAAAAAGAGTTTTGCATTCCTGGGTGTTAAGGTCCAATTCCAAAAGAAGAGACGTCCACGGAAATGAACCGTATTCCAAAACGAAGAACAACTTGTTGTTGTCGAGATAATGAGAAATTGATACCAGAGGATCCCGGATTCCCTTTTTATAGGAGTATACCCAGTTTGATTTTAGTTTCATATTGTTATCCCCATTTTAATACTGTTGTAAATCGGTTCTATACAGTTATATATCTTGGATTGTATCAAATCAGTGCTTTATATTAAAATATTACTTACTAAAAACTTCTCTTGCCGCATCTAAACGTTTACTGTTTATTTGGCACACCTGATTAATTGCCTGCCAAATGACTTCATTGTTCTCCCATTTTTCGAGTAATAATCTGAATAATTCCAGATCACTTTTACCATAACTGAACATCAACATATTCATATACAAAAAGACATGCTCTTTTTCAGCTTCGCCTAATTCAGATAAACCTTCTATCAATTGTCTGAATCCTTCCTCTTTACCAATCTTATCGATTATGAGATATGTTATTTCGACTGCTTTGTCATACTGATGCGGATGAACCTCCTCAAAAGGCACTTTGAAATTCCTGCATATTCTGATAACGGCATCCTTTTCTATAGAAAAATCACCTGAACATACTTCAGCATATATTTCATCAAATCTCTCAAAATTTTCCTCTTCAAAATGATGCATGTTATAGATTAGATCATCTACCGTAAACATATTCTTGTTTGAATCCCTTGCGTTCATTTTTTTTTCTGCTAACTAATTAACCATTATCGACCCAGGAACACCCTTGATCAAGGTCATTATACCATCCGTCTATAGTCCTTCAAAGATCTGCACTGCTATAATGAAACTGCAACCTGTATTTCCGAGGAGTTACGAATATGAGCATTACAACGAAACAGTTTCAATTATCGGAAGATCTCGCTCTTATATGGGATTTTCTGACCGATATGTATGAGAAGGGCGCGGACAATGGTGTGGCGGCTCCTTTCTTCGAATATGCCATGCATTCCAACTGGATGGACAAGTCGTACACGGATCTCGACAGACTGTGGTTTGACGGAGATAAGGTCGTGGCACTGGTTTTTTACGAAGATCCGGTGACGAACATTTTCTTCAATATCCGAAAAGGCTATGAGTTCCTCGCGGACGAGATGATCGACTACGCGATCGCGAAAATGCCGAACTTCGATGACCAACAGCAGTTTATTCTTTTCGGTGGACAGGAATGCCTTAAGAAAGCCGCTGAGAAGCGTGGGTACAAACAGGTATTTGAGTACGAAGACAGAGTATTCGATTTTGGAAACGAACTAAGTTATGAGCTTCCCGAAGGCTACCGGTTCGTCGAGCCGGATAAAGTGGATATTCTGAAACTGGCCAGGCTCTGCTGGTACGGATTCGGCCATTCGGAAAGAGGCGAGTTTGTCGACTGGGATAAGGAAGATGATTCGGACGACTGGACACCGGCCAAACAGTACCACGCCTTCTTAGAGTCTGCCCGGGACCTGTCTTTGCATCAGACACATGATTACGATGTCATCATCGAAGACAGTAACGGCGAATACGTCTGTTATGCCGGCATGTGGTGGGTTCCGGAAAATCACCTGGCCTATATGGAGCCGCTCTGTACGCATCCGGACCATAGAAGAAAAGGTCTCGCGGCATCAGCACTTACACTTCACTATCGTCACATGAAGGCTCTTGGCGCGACACATATGACCGGTGGCGCCGATCCGTTCTATGAGAAGATCGGTTATGGAAAAGGCTTTCACTGGACATTCTGGAAAAGACCCAATAAAGAAGAGCTCTGACAGAAGGGGCTGTCTCAAAATGATGCAAATCACATTGAGACGCCTCGCTTTTTTGCAGCTTTTGAGAAGCTCATAAGTCGGAGATCCGAGTTTTAGAGGTATTCCTTCCGCTCCAAAAGCACTTTCCCTTCGGCTTTTTCTTTT